>CABXIU010000034.1 GCA_902512305.1 uncultured Gammaproteobacteria bacterium | reverse complement strand
CTGCTTCTAAGGTTGGAAATTTAATAGCACAAGCTGCTAAGAAAGCTAAAGTTTCTAAGGTCGCATTTGATCGCTCAGGTTTTAAATACCATGGTCGAGTTAAAGCACTTGCTGAGGCAGCAAGAGAAGGCGGATTAGATTTTTAAATAAAAAGAACTTAAGGTTTAAAGAATGGCTGAAAAAAATAGAAATAATTACAAAGAAGAGAGTGAATTCATTGAAAAGTTGGTTAATATTCGCCGCGTAGTGAAAGTTGTAAAGGGGGGTAGAATTTTTGGCTTTTCTGCTTTAGTAGTCGTTGGCGATGGAAATGGTAAAGTCGGCTATGGTACTGGTAAAGCTCGTGAAGTTCCTTTGGCTATTCAAAAGGCAATGGATAAAGCTAAAAGGTCAATGAAGCCAGTTCCATTAATTAATGGGACACTTCATTACCCAATAACTTCTTCAGTTGGTGCTGCTAAAGTTTATATGCAGCCAGCTTCAGAGGGAACTGGAGTTATTGCTGGTGGACCAATGAGAAGTGTATTGGAGGCTGTAGGTGTTCACAATATATTGGCTAAGTGTAACGGAACTCGTAACCCGATTAGTGTAGTCAGAGCCACTGTTGATGGTCTTACTAAAATGTCATCACCACAAATTGTTGCTGCAAAACGTGGCAAAACTGTTGAACAAATTTTGGGAGAAGTATGATGGCTGAGGATAAATTAGAGAAGAAAACAACTCCTAAGAAAGCAGCAGCTCCTAAGAAAGTAGCAGCTCCTAAGAAAGCAGCAACTCCTAAGAAAGCAGCAGCTACTAAGAGAGGAGTAGAAACAAAAGTTGAGCCTACTAAAGCAGTAGAAACAAAAAATGCAGCTGTGAAAAAGGTTGCTCCTAAAAAGAAAACTGTGAGCGTTACTCTAATTAAAAGTTTTTATGGTAGATTGCCAAAGCATCGTGCAACTATAACTGGTCTAGGTTTGAAAAGAATCAACCATACCGTTGAACTTGAAGACACGCCAGAAGTAAGAGGCATGATCAACAAGGTTTCTTACTTATTAAAAGTTGAGGGTTAAAAAATGAATCTAAATACATTAAAGCCTGCGTTAGGTGAGAAGAATCTTAGAAAACGTGTTGGGAGAGGAATGGGTTCTGGAATGGGAAAAACATCTGGCAGAGGGCATAAAGGACAAAAATCACGTTCAGGTGGATTCACAAAGATTGGATTTGAAGGAGGCCAAATGCCACTTCAAAGGAGATTGCCTAAGGTTGGATTTACCTCAAGAGTATCTTCTATTACTTCTCAGGTAACTCTGTCTCAACTTGATAAATTAACTGAAACGGATATCAATATTGATGTTCTTAAGAAACATAATCTTGTTACTAAAAATATTTCAAGAGTAAAGGTTATTCTCTCTGGAGAGGTTAATCGCGCAATTAATTTGGTTGGAATAAAGCCCACTAAGGGTGCTAAGTCAGCAATTGAAGCTGCAAAAGGAACTGTAAGTGAGTAATTTATGAGTGAAGATCTTTTAAAACGCATCTTTTACTTAATTGGTGCTTTAATTGTTTTCAGACTGGGAACACATATTGTGATCCCTTTCATATCACAGACTGCGCTTGCATCTCTTGTAGAAGATAACAGAACGGGCATTCTGGGCATGATGAATATGTTCTCTGGGGGTGCATTAGAGAGGTTATCTATCTTTACCTTAGGAATTATGCCTTACATTTCCTCGTCAATTATTATGAACCTTATGACATCTGTTGTTCCAAGGTTTGAACAGTTAAAGAAAGAGGGCGACCGTGGAAGAAGAACAATAACTCAGTACACCCGTATGGGAACAGTGCTTTTAGCAGTTTTCCAATCTTATGGCATTTCAATAGCACTTCAGTCTCAAACAGGCGGCGGAGTTGCATTGGTCACTAACCCAGGCTTAACCTTTAGCTTTGTTACTGTGGTTACTTTAACAACGGGAACATTATTCTTAATGTGGCTTGGTGAGCAAATTAGTGAAAAAGGCATTGGTAATGGTATTTCAATGATTATTTTTGCGGGAATTGTTGCCGGATTACCGGCCTCATTTGGCAATACTCTTAGCATGGTTGGTACGGGTGAATTAAGTGTATTTACAGTTGTAGTAATGCTCGTAATGGTGGTTTTAGTAATGG
>CABXIU010000033.1 GCA_902512305.1 uncultured Gammaproteobacteria bacterium | reverse complement strand
GAATTCATGTCTATCAAGGTGAGAGAGAACTGACAAAGGACTGTCGATCACTGGGGCGGTTCGAGCTCAAAGGGATTCCTCCTATGGCTGCAGGACGTGCCCGTATACTGGTCGAGTTTCAGGTGGATGCTGATGGATTACTGTCGGTCTCTGCAAAAGAGGAGACGTCAGGCGTTAAGTCTGAAATTACAATCAAGCCTTCCTATGGACTGAGTGATCAAGATATGGAGACAATGTTAAAAGATTCGGTTGTTTTTGCACAGGAAGATATATTGCTAAGGCAGCTTCAAGAGCAAAGGGTTGATGCAAATAGGACGATTGAGGCGATTGACGCCGCACTTGAGGCTGACAAATCAATCTTAGATAAGACAATGCTTAAGACTATATTGAGTGCTAGAGACAACCTATCCTCGCTAGTTGAATCTGATGACCCTTTGAAGATTAAAGAAGGAACTTTAGAACTTGAAAAGGTGAGCGCAAAGTTTGTTGAGATGAGGATGAATCAATCCATTATGAGCGCAATGAAAGGGCGTAGTATTGATGAATTTAACGAATAACTATAAAATATTAGCATGCCGCAAATAATTATCCTTCCTAATGAAAATTATTGCCCTGATGGCACTGTGATTGAAGCAGATTCTGGGACTAGCGTTTGCAGAGCGCTACTTGATAACGGCATAGAAATCGAGCACGCCTGTGAAATGTCAAACGCGTGTACAACCTGCCACGTCTACGTTCGTGAAGGTTTTGACTCGATCGAGGAGTCAGATGAGATTGAGGACGATCTTCTCGATAAGGCTTGGGGCTTAGATCCAGACTCTAGGCTTTCTTGTCAGGCAATTGTTGCTGAAGAAGACATAGTGATTGAAATACCTAAATACACCATCAACCAGGTCTCAGAGAATCACTAAACTCTCACTACTCTATCGTAATCTTAGGAAAGGCGCCAACGGACTCATTCTTGAGTGAAAGTGTTCCGGCCACCTTGCGGGCAATCTCTTGATACATTGCTGTGACCTGACTTTCAGGGTCTTTAACAACACTCGGAGTGCCTTCATCAACGTCGGTTCTGATATCCAATTGTAGGGGTAATGCTCCCAAGAAATTGGTCTTCGAGTTATCGGCCATATGCTTGCCGCCGCCATGACCAAAAATCTCTTCAGCGTGATTACATTTAGAGCAGATATGGATTGACATGTTCTCGACAATACCAAGAATCGGAATGTTGACTTTTTCAAACATGGCAAGACCTTTCTGCGCGTCAATAAGTGCTATATCTTGAGGGGTAGTTACAATCACCGCACCGTTTACCGGAATCTTTTGTGAGAGGGTAAGTTGAGTGTCACCCGTTCCTGGGGGAAGGTCAACAATCATATAGTCTACATCTTCCCATTCTGTATTCTTTAAAAGCTGCTCTAGAGCCTGAGTAACCATCGGTCCACGCCACACCATCGGTGAGGCTTCATCGACCAAAAAACCAATCGACATTGATTGGATTCCATGCGCTATAACTGGCTTCATATTGCCATCTTTAGACTCTTGGGGCCTAAGATCTTTAACCCCCAACATGCGCGGTTGAGAAGGTCCATAAATGTCCGCGTCCAGTAAAGCGACATTGGCTCCTTCTGACTTTAATGCAAGCGCTAAATTGACTGCGGTCGTTGACTTGCCAACACCACCTTTACCGGAGGCAACAGCGATAATATTTTTAACTCCCGGAAGTGCTTCTACGCCCTGGTTTTCATAAGATGGAATTTTAGAGTTAATCGAGATGTTTGAATAGTTGACACCTTTCTTGGAAAGCGCCTCTTCAACGCTACCTTTGAGCTCTTCATGAAAGTTCGCAGCAGGGTACTTAAGAAGCAGTTCAACGTTGACAATTTCATCATCGATCGAGATATTCTTTACATTGTCTGAAGAGACAAGGTCTTTACCAGTGTTTTTATCAATCACACTGCTTAAGATTTTTTGGATTTTATCTTCAGTTAAAGTTGTCAATTTATTGACCTCGGTCGGTAAAATAGCGATATTTTATCGTACAACTATCCCACAAATCCTTAATAATAATGGGATTATTGATGACTAAATTATGAGCAAACGTAGAATACTAGTTACTTCAGCACTTCCCTATGCCAATGGTGATCTTCATTTGG
>CABXIU010000032.1 GCA_902512305.1 uncultured Gammaproteobacteria bacterium | reverse complement strand
CAATCTTCCCACCATTAATTTTGCAGGCTGCACTGATAGTTTCAATAACCCCATCAACTTGCTCATCGTTAATCGCAATTTCTAATTTAACTTTAGGAATGAACTCCACCACAAACTCAGCACCTCTATAGAGCTTGGTATGGCCTTTTTGTCTTCCAAATCCTTTTACCTCAGTAACAGAAATACCATTAATATCAATTTCTGCAAGAACCTGTCTCACGCTATCCAGTCTTTTTGGCTGAATATAAGCTGTTATCATTTTCATATTATTACTCCAATGTTATAAACAAAGAAGCCCGCTACCTTCGAAAAAGTAGCGGGCTTCTATACCATTTCAGCTCACCTTTAAACTGACGAAAAAAAACGCTTATCTAGGTTATTACCCAAATAAACGTCTTTGTCTTGACTCAGTCAACCAACATTGGTGATTGAGTTGTACATATTATATAGATTATATTATGTAATATTGAGTTTTTTTAAATATTCAACTTCAGTCAGAATTTCAACACTATGATTTTTTGCATTATTCATTTTGGATTGACCCACATTTTCACCAATAATCAGAAAATCAGTTTTTGAACTAACACTTTTTGCAACTATTATTCCAAGCAATTTAGCTTGTTTTTCAAGCTCAGAACGAGGTTGATTCATGGTGCCAGTAAAAACGATTTTTTTATTATGAAACGGATTATCACTTAAGTTTTCATCGCTAAATAAATGGGTTTTTTCTAAATCAAAACCGTCTTTTATCAAAATTTGATATTGGTCTTTTATACTTAAAAGTCCATCAAAAATTAGCTCGGCAGTTAATTCAGCAAAGCCATCTATATTTGCGATATCTTCAACTGTTAGATTAAAAATATCTTCAATTGGATAGTTTTTTAATAAGTTTTCACAGTTCCCCATTCCAAGCCTTAGAACACCAAAAGCAGCTAAAAACCGCCAATCTTCTATACTTTCTTTACGAGATCTATTAAGCTGATCAATCAGGTTCTTTGAAGTTTTCTCACCAAAACCCATAGAAATTAACTGATCTATTGTTAGTAAATAAATATCACTAACCTGACGAATACCTTCATCATAAAGCTTCTGAATAGTCGCCTGACCAAAACCATCATTGTTAGCCAAGATTCTAAAGAAATAGATCATTTTTCCGACAACTTGATCTGGACAAGAATTAGTATTAGGGCACATTAGAAAATCTGAATCCCATATTAAATGAGTACTACAACTAGGGCAATTAGACGGAATATCAACTTCTGCTGTTTTTAAAACTTTGTTGATTTTAGGAATTACCATGCCACTTCGAGTTAACTCGACAACACTTCCAGCGCCCAGTCCTTGCTCTTTTACTAAACCATAATGATGTCCAGTTGCCCTATAAATAGTTGCACCGCTTAACTGAGTAGGCTCTAACTCCGCAACTGGAGTAATCTTCCCAGTTCTCCCAACTTGTGCTGTGATTGAAAGCACTCTAACCTGCGCTTTTTCTTTATTTTCTTTGTAGGCGATTTGCCAGCGATGGAACTTTCGATTTGATCCCATATGTGCTTTTAAATCAATATTAACTATTTCAAAAACTACTCCATCAATATCAAAATCGACCCCACTTTCAAGCTCTGGGACTATATCAGAAAACTGGTTTTTAAACTCTTTGATACCACCTTGCCAAAATGGAAGTTGCTTGAAAGGAACAAATAAAGCAGCCTTAGCATTGATTGCATCTTTAGCAAAATGATCTAATTCTTTTTCTTTAATTAGGCTAGCTTGAAAGTTTCTTGGATACTCAAATTGATTGCTCAAGTGACTTTCAAAATAACTTCTCCTAACTACTATCTCCCCAGGGCCTTGACCTCTATCACTACCATTTAGAATTTTAAGGCCTCTATCAAATACCCTTGTTATATCACTACCCTTATTTCCATCGCCTCGAGTATAGAGTCTAATCCCGTCATCGTATCCAGCAAAACCATCTAGCTTGGCAGTCCCTTTAATTTGAATTTCTTCAAAAGGAATATTAATTTCTTCAGAAAATTTAGCAACTCTCTCAAGCCATTTTTCAACTTCGCCCCAAGTGTACGCCTTATCAGTTGAGAGCATTTTTTCTGGAAGTTTAATTTTTTCTTCTGAAAACCCCTCAGCTTCATCTTCAATCTTCT
>CABXIU010000031.1 GCA_902512305.1 uncultured Gammaproteobacteria bacterium | reverse complement strand
TTCCAGCCTTATTTGGAAAAATTAACCTCAGCTGCGTATTACTATTCTTCTTATCTTTTAATAAGGCACTTAATAATAAGTTTATATCAATATTAATATGACGATAAGCCTTAAAGTTTTTTTCTAACACATCATGCATGCGTTCAAAATGACTTAAGTTAGAGATATCAAGTTCTTTTGCAACAAAGTTTGCAATGTCCATACCTATAGTTACAGCAATCCCGTGAGGAACAAGATAATTTGAAGCTGATTCTATTGCATGACCAAAGCTATGCCCATAATTTAAGACATTTCTGGGTCCTTTATCAAATTCATCAATTTCAATTAAATTTTTTTTCATATTTAATGAGTTGAAAATAAACTCTTCCATGATTGATAAGTCATCTAGCATTTGATCATAGGAATCAGAAATTAGATTAAAACTTTCAGGACTATTAATTGCATGAACTTTTATCATCTCTCCAATTCCTGAACATAGCTCTCTTTGTGCAAGTGTCTGAAGAAAATTTACATCAATTACCACTCGCTCTGGGGGAAGAAATGTACCTAATATATTTTTAAACTCCCCTGAATTTATAGATGACTTTGAACCAATACACGAATCTGATTGAGCAAGTAATGTTGTTGGGTAAAAAATCCATGGTAACCCCCGCATTACTGTTGTCGCTAAAAAACAAGTAATATCTTGAACAATCCCACCACCTATAGCTATTAAAGGATCACCTCTTTTAATATTTAATAATACTAGCTCGCTTACATAATCTGGCATTTTGTCTAACGACTTATTCTCCTCTACAGCGTCAATTTTTATTACTCTTTGAGAAGATAAAATTTTAACAATTTGCTCTGCATAAAGTTTACAAATATTTTTATCAATTATATAAACTGCATTCTCAACTAGATTATTACTTAAATGATTAATTCCTCCACGAGTAAAACTTGCTATATATTGTCCCTTATGAGACTGAACGGTAATTTTTTTAGACACGTGAAAAACCACCATCAATCAATAAATTTTGTCCCGTTATATAGGTATTTTCTTTACTAACAAGCCAACTAACATATGAAGCAATTTCTCTTACTTGTCCCAGTCGCTTCATAGGTATTGTTTCCATAAGGTTAGAAATACCATCCTCTTCCCATACTTCTCTAGTTAAATCTGTATCAATAAAGCCAGGAGCAACACTATTTGCAAGGATGCCTTTCTCAGATAATTCAGCAGCTAATGCAACAGTCATCCCATCTAGTCCAAACTTACTAGAAGAATAAGAAGCTCTATACTCTTTAGAGATATTTCCAAAAATAGAAGTCACATTTACAATCCTCCCCCATTGTTCTCTCTCCATGGAGGGAACTACAGCTTGACAAATTTGAAAAGGGACTCTTAAATTAACTCGCAAAATACGATCAAAATCCTCAATATCTATAGAAGAAAACCTATCTATTTTATTAATTCCCGCATTATTCACAAGAATATTAATTGGCTGTGTCTTTAAATATTGAATAAAATTATTTACTGAGTTGTCATCCAAAAAATCAACTTGATAATAAATTGATCCAGCAGGATGATTGCCGTTTTTTCTTGTTCCAGTAACAATAACTTCAAGACCATCGTCCAATAATCTTTCAGCTATTGCATAACCTATTCCTCTAGATGCTCCAGTTACAACTGCATATTTTTTTAAATTTTTCATTTAGACATTATTATTTAAGTAGATAATTTTCTACTTTTGAATAAGGGTATTAATTTGTAAACATCTTTTAACTGACGTAATATTCTGTATTAGCTTTCATTATATTTCCTCCAAAATGGATCTGCTCTAATAAGTGATTCTACTTTTTCAGCATCTTCAGGAACATCAACTGCAAATGCATCAATATATGGGTAAGGAGCAATTCTTTGTGTCAATCCATTATCATACAAACGATTACTATCGCATGCTTCTGCTAATTCTAGGGGTGATTCTGGGATTTTAGTGAATTTTTTAAGAAAGGACCAACGAAACCCAAAAATTCCAAAAATTTTCTTTGCCTCAGTATTTGTTGACCACTCTTTGCAATAAGGAACTGGAGCCCTCGAAGTGTAAAGAATATCACCCTTAATATTATGAATAATTTTAAGGGTATTTGGATCATTGAATTGAACCTCATCGATAATTGGCATAGATAAAACCACTCCATTAA
>CABXIU010000030.1 GCA_902512305.1 uncultured Gammaproteobacteria bacterium | reverse complement strand
TTTTTGGAGCAGACCCAAACTTCCAATCAAGTTTAAAATCAAAAGTATCAGTATAATTATCACCCCAATCAGAGCTATAAGGTATTTTCTCAGCTCTTGTGTAGCGAATAGACATCGTCAAATCATCATTTGTCTCAATAGCTAATCCCAATCCGAGTTTTAAATCAACGTCTGATCCACCAGCTAAATTTAAATTATGGGTATAGCTTACACCCTGAGCGGTATAGTAAAGTGCGGCTTTAGAGGATTTAGATAAATCTTTTCCAAGCTCAAACTGAACAAATGGTCTGAAAGTTTTATCATCCGTTCTGTATTGATAATGTGCATTAGCACCAACTGATGCTCTAATATTTTTCAAATGCTGCTCTTCAAAAGTTAGTGCGGTTACTGCGGAACCGTTCTCACTGAATTTCTCAAACTTAGTACGAGACATTTCTAGTTTTGCATATGGATGCACAGACCAGTTTTGTTTGTCAATATCATTTTCATGGCCATTGAGGTCACCTTTAATTGTTAGTGATCCAAAGATTTGATCTGCATCTCGATTTCCTGTGATTGTGCTAGCTCCATCTTTGCGAGTCGTGTCAAATTGTATATGGCCAACTCCAATAATGCCTTCAAGAGTTATGTCATCATATGGATAAATCTCACCATAAACAGACAAGGCGTAATTATTAGCTTTAACATTGCTAGTGGATGTACCAATATTGGTCTTATCAAGGCCAACGCCCAATGCAACACCGACAACACCTTTTCCATTTTCTAAGGGCTTGTCAAAACCTATATGAATACTTTGACTGTCTATCTTTTGCTTAGATGCCGTTGAAGTGGCTGATTTTCTACCTACAGTAATTTCTCCACTTGTCCAAACTGACCAATTATCTATAATCGGTTTAAATGAAGGGTTAAGAGTTCCAATAACGCTTTCTCTATGCTTGACTACTTTATTTATTACAGCTTCCTGAAGGTCGGATTCAACTGCATTCATAGAAGTTTGTAATACATCATTAGTATCTATATAGTCTTGATCGTTACAAGAGGTGTCATCTCTTAAAGATTCGTCTATTAAGAGATCATCCTCGCCCAGGCAGTTTTTATTTAATACGAGTGAATTAATTGCGTTACTCTGAATAGAATTCAAGTCTAATTCTGAAGAATTGGAAGAATTATTCATTATGTTGTCGACTTGTTGATTCGTAAATTTAACTCTAATTCCTTGATACGAGGTTTTCCCAGTATGTTTATTTCTTTCAAGCCAAGTTAATCGATCATGAATAGAGTCGATGTTAATGCCGCCCCATCGAGTAGCAATATCTGTCCAACTCTCCACCAAGGCAACGACATCTTTCTTAAGGGTAGGATCAGTAAGTAAGCTGTAATAGGTCCAATTAAATTCTGTAGCAGCAACATTATCATTGCTTGCTGGGTCAGTGAATTTTTCAGCCGCAATATTGATTGTTGTAGGGCCATCAGTCGTAGGGGTGAATGTTGCTGTATAAACCTTTCCGCTTCCAGTAAAGTTTGTTAGAGAGCCATTCTCAAGAGTTATATCACCAACAACAAAGTCAGTTGATATTTCAGACAGGGTAAAGGTAATAGATAAGTTTGGATCACCAGTCACATCTCCATCGATAACCTCGGCAGCAGTTATAACTACTGTTGGGTCACTGTCATCATTACCAGTAGTAAAATTAAGCGTTGTTTTATCATTAAATCCTGCGTATGAATTACCAGATAAATCATCAAAAGTTGTAGACTCAATAACAATGTAATACTCAGTTGCACTTAACAAATTATCTGCTGGGTTAAGAGTAATGACTGTGGTGCCTGTACCAGTTACTAAATTACTAGTTATATCAAATGTAACTACTGTAGAGTCATCATCTATTTTCTTGATATATATATTGCCAGTTTCAACATCCACCTCTTCATTAAAGGTTAACACAATATTAGTTTCTATCGAAACACCTACCGCGTCATCCAGTGGTGATTTGGCAGTAAGTGTTGGGTTCGTAGTGTCATCATTATCTCTAATTGTATAAGTATGCTCACTATTATGTGATCTACTAGTTCCAAGTGTGGAGTTGCTAGGGTTAGATAACTTTACAATGATAGTTTCATCGCTCTCCTCAGTAGAGTCGTCAACAATACTGGGAATGGTAATGTTTGCAATTGTTGTACCTGCACTAAATGTCAATGTACCACTGGAAAGTGTATAGTCGGTACCTGAGCCAGTTGCAGTTCCGCCACTTACTGCATAATCCACAGTAACTGCTCTTCCAGAGGCTGCTGATAAGTCAACAGCTAGGATTGCACTAGACAGAGATTCAGCGCCACTT
>CABXIU010000029.1 GCA_902512305.1 uncultured Gammaproteobacteria bacterium | reverse complement strand
ATCTATTCTGGTGATGGCGTGGCAAATGTTATCCCTGAAGAAGCCAAAGTCATGTTTAATATTCGTTACTCAACAGAAACGACAAAAGAAGAACTCAAGAGCAAGATTCACGAAATTTTAGACCTACACAAACTTGATTATTCTGTTGATTGGTCTCATTCTGGTTATCCATTTTTGACTCCTAAAGGTGAATTAGTATCGGCTTGTATCAGTGCTGTGAAAGAAACTAAAGAGATTATCCCTGAACTTTCCACATCTGGAGGAACTTCAGATGGAAGGTTTATAGCACAAGAAGGAACCCAGGTTGTAGAGCTTGGTCCAGTTAATGCAACAATTCATCAGGTTAATGAATCAGTTTTGGTTCAAGACCTTGAAGACTTAAGTAGAATTTATTCTAAAATTCTAACCAAAATTTTAGTCTAGCTTTGGTGAAATGAAATTTGATATCATTACACTATTTCCTGAAATGTTCATAGCCATTAAAGAGGAGGGTGTAGTTTCAAGGGCGCTAAAGAAATCGAAAATATCAATTAGAGAATGGCAACTGAGAGATTTTAGTGCTAATAAGTACAAAAATGTTGATGATAAGCCTTACGGCGGCGGTGCTGGAATGGTAATGCAAGTTAAACCAATAAGGGATTGTATTAGGAAAATCAAGGATCAAGAGCCTGAAACTAAGGTTATCTACTTATCACCACAAGGCAAACCTCTTAATCAGCAATTAGTTGAAAAGCTTGCAACTTTTGAATCTTTAACACTACTTTGTGGCCGCTATGAAGGGGTTGATGAGAGAATTATTTTAAATGATATTGATTACGAGGTTTCAATTGGTGATTATGTAATTAGTGGAGGAGAGCTTGCAGCAATGGTTTTGATAGATAGTGTCAGTAGGCGAATACCTGGCGTTCTAGGAAACAAGGATTCACTTAATGACTCATTTTCAAATAATTTGCTTGATCATCCCCACTATACTAGACCAGAAAGTATAGGTGGTGACTCAGTTCCAGAGGTTTTATTAAGTGGGAATCAAGCTAAAATTGACGCTTGGCGTGAGGAGCAAGCAATCAAGAAAACAAAGCAGAATAGACCTGATATTTTATCCAATTAGTTGTTTGATTAAAACGATCTCATGAATTGTTATTCTAAGGCCAATCGTATATAATTTTATCTACACTTTGAATATACATTTTTTATGAAAATTAAACACTCTTTTGCAGGATCAAATGTTGCATTAATTACCCCGATGTTTGATGATGGTGCTGTTGATTATGAGTCACTTAATAATCTCATTGATTTCCATATCGATTCTGGAACGAGCTCGATTGTTTCAGTTGGTACTACTGGTGAATCTGCAACTGTTGGGGTTAAAGAGCACCTCAAAATAATTGACCATACTATTAAATATGCAGCAAGACGAATTCCAATCATTGCTGGAACTGGAGCAAACTCCACTTCTGAAGCGATTGAACTAACTCAGGAGGCTAAAAGGCTTGGTGCTGATGCATGCCTTCTTGTTACACCTTATTATAATAAGCCGACTCAGGAAGGGCTGTTTCAGCATTATAAATTGATTGCTGAGAGTGTTGATATTGATCAGATTTTGTATAATGTTCCTGGGAGAACGGCAGTCGATATGTCAGTTGAGACAATCTCTAGGCTCTCAAAAATCTCAAATATCATTGGAATTAAAGATGCCACAGGAGATCTGTCAGTAATTAAAAGACTAGCCAAACAATGCCCTGAAGATTTTCTTCTTCTGACTGGGGATGATGCAACAGCAATAGATTTTCTTCTTTTTGGGGGTCATGGAGGTATCTCTGTAACTGCTAATGTTACTCCTAAGGAACTTCAAAAAGCTTATTTAGCAGCTATTGCAGGTAATGCTGACTTAGCAAAACAAGCTAATAAAGTGCTCGAAAATCTTCATAAGAATTTATTTGTAGAAGCCAACCCTATTCCAGTTAAATGGGCACTTTATAAAATGGGTATGTGTTCAGTAGGCATAAGACTGCCACTTCTCGAATTATCTAATGAATACAGATCAGTTATTGAAAATGATTTAAAGGAATTAAACTTAATATGAAGATTGTAAATTATTTAATTATTGCAATAATTGGTTTAAATATAACCAGTTGTTCAAAAGTTTCTGATCCCATAAAGAAATTTGGTCTTGGAAGTAAAGTAATAAATTACCAGTCAAATGAAGATGCAGACTCATTAATAATTCCGCCTGACCTTACTAAGCCATCCTCACAGGGGGCTCTTACTAAAGTTATTAATAATGATACTAGTTTAAATATTTTGAAAAAAAATCAAAATATTGAGATTAAGCGAGATAAATTTAGAAGATGGTTATTAGTTGATCTTCCCCCATCTGAGGTTTGGTCATTGTCTAAAGATTTTTTTCGTTCATATGGATTTATAATCGAAAAAGAGAATCAAAATATTGGTGTTATGGAAACAGGCTATCTTGAGATAGAAACAAAGGTTCCTGATAAATCATTAGGAGCAATTCGTGCAGCTTTATCAAAAGCCTTAAAGACACAATATGGACTCCCTATTGCAGATAAATATAGAATTCGCATTGAATCGACAGATAATCCAATGGAGTCAGAAGTTTATTTGACATTGAGCTCGATTGGAGAGGTTTCAAGTGGGGCAATGAGACTATGGCAACCAAGAGATAAAGATGTTGAAATAGAAACTGAAATGCTTTTA
>CABXIU010000028.1 GCA_902512305.1 uncultured Gammaproteobacteria bacterium | reverse complement strand
TGTTCTTTTAACAAGCTGTTTAGATAAAACCTCAAAGTTTGATTTAGTAATTTGATATTGTTTTTGATTGATTTTAAATTCAGCGCTATCACTTGTAGATAGGTGTTCTTTTGCAGATTTAGCAAACTGCCTAATCGATTGGATTTGACCAGCCGATAAATCTTTTAAGTCAAGTGATTTGACACAGTCCTCAAATATTAAGTTATCAAAATCATCACCACCAAGACTCGAATCGCCACCAGTCGATAAAACTTCAAAAACGCCCTTATTAAAGCTGAGTATTGAAATATCAAATGTGCCACCGCCTAAATCGTAAACCGCATGGATACCCTCTTCTTTTGTCTCTAAGCCATAGGCAATTGCTGCTGCTGTTGGTTCATTAAGGAGTCTGAGTACATGAATACCAGCAAGCCTTGCAGCGTCTTTTGTAGATTGCCTTTGGGCATCATTAAAGTAAGCTGGAACCGTAATTACACAGCCTTTGAGCTCATCTCCGAGCGCCTTCTCAGCTCGTTTTTTTAGGCTCGAGAGTATTCTCGCTGCAATCTCAATGGGAGAGAGAACTCCTATGGAAGTTTTAAAACCAACAGACCCACCTTGATCAACTAATTCGTAGGGAAGATTTTTAATTGCTTTAGCCTCGCTGAAACTAATTCCCATAAAGCGCTTAATTGAGAATATCGTGTTTAAAGGGTCTTTAATTGTAAACTTTATAGCTTCATGCCCTACACGCACCTCTTTAGAGTCACAGTGAACAACGGATGGAAGAATTGACTCTCCATTAGTATCTAATAGCAGCTTTGTTTCTCCGCTCATGACACTTGCAACCAAAGAGTTGGTAGTCCCTAAATCAATGCCGCATGCTAAATTGTGGCGATGAGGCGCAGTTGATTGGCCAGGTTCTGAGATTTGGAGTAATGCCATAAATATAACCCTATAACCATTGATCCATCAATTGACTAGACTCTCTTGCTAACTGTTTGTAAAACTTTAGCTCTCTGACATCTTTTCTGATCTCTGAAGGATCAGCATCCCTCTTAAAAGCGTCAGAAATTAAATCTATCTTTGATTGGATGTGACCCTCAACTTTATCTAGATAATCTTCTAAATCATCCGCATTTTGCTTTGACTCAATTGATTCAAGCTCTTCTCTGAGATTTATCTGAGAGATTAAGAAATCTTGATCCATTGAAGTATCTCTCTCATCAAATGGGTCAACACCATCAAGCTTTAGAAGATAACTGGCTCTATTAAGGGGTGATTTAATGGATTCGTAGGCGGTATTTAACAAAGAGGTATTTTGTAGTGCTTGTAATTTTTCTGAATCACTTTTTGAGGTAAAGTTATCTGGATGAAACCTTGCTATCTCTCTTCGGTAGGACTCTTTTAACTTTAACTCATCGATGAAAAAAGTGGTTTCAAGGTCAAATAACTCAAAATAATTTTGCATAAAGTCAATGCCTTGGAGGCCAATTAAGGAAATCTAAACGGTAAAAGATTCGCCACAACCGCACTCAGCCTTAGAGTTTGGGTTGTTAAACTCAAAACCTTCATTGAGGCCTTCTTTCTGAAAATCAACCTCTGTACCATCAATATATATAAGGCTTTTTGCATCCACAATAACCTTGACGCCTTTGTCATCAAAGGTTGTGTCATCCTCATTAACTCTATCAACAAACTCCATATTGTAACCAAGGCCCGAACAGCCCGTTGTTTGGACTGACAATCTAACGCCGACACCTGAACCTCGATTAGAAAGGTAATCGCTCATTCTTTGTGCTGCTTTATCTGTCAGTGTAATTGCCATAATTCTCTAGCTAGCCTTACTCTTTAAATCATTGATAGCTGCTTTAATAGCGTCTTCTGCCAAAACTGAACAGTGAATCTTTACAGGAGGAAGCTCTAACTCTTCTACAATCTCAGTATTTTTAATTTGAGAAGCCTCATCAAGCGTTTTTCCTTTGACCCACTCAGTTAAAAGAGAAGAGGAGGCGATCGCAGATCCGCATCCATAAGTCTTAAATTTAGCCTCTTCAATAACTCCATCATCGTTGACCTGAATCTGAAGACGCATCACATCGCCACAAGCAGGTGCACCAACCATCCCAGTACCCACATTGTTTGAATCTTTGTCTAAAACCCCAACATTTCTAGGATTTTCATAGTGATCCATTACCTTCTTTCCATATGCCATATTGTTGCTCCGAATTTAACTAACAATTTTACTCTACAGCTTACTGTATTTTTTTAATCTTATTTGAATTAGTGAGCAGCCCACTGCACTGAATCCAAATCGATTCCATCCTTATACATATCCCATAAAGGCGACAATTCTCTTAACTTTTCAACATTCTCTCTTACTAAAGCGACCGTATCATCAACATCCTCTTCTGTTGAATAACGACCTACACTAAAACGAATAGAGCTGTGTGCAAGCTCATCACTGAGACCAAGCGCACGAAGCACATAGGAAGGCTCAAGACTCGCTGATGTACAGGCTGAACCTGAGGAGACAGCAACATCAGAGATAGCCATCATTAATGATTCACCTTCAATATAGTTAAAACTAATATTAAGATTTCCTGCAACTCTTTGATCTAAATCACCATTAACAACAACCTCTTCCATATCAGAAAATCCATCGTAGAGCCTTTGTCTTAGCTTTAAAATTCTATCGCCTTCCTCTTTCATTTCCGCTTTAGCAATAGCAAAAGCTTCTCCCATTCCGACAATTTGATGAGTCGCCAGTGTGCCAGAGCGCATCCCCCTTTCGTGACCACCGCCATGCATTTGAG
>CABXIU010000027.1 GCA_902512305.1 uncultured Gammaproteobacteria bacterium | reverse complement strand
AACTCTTGCATTCTCTATTTCTAAATGGCAAAAAATATTGGAAGCAAGTATATTTCCTCTTCTTGCTGCTATCCCTTTCATAACAATTTTGCCAGAGTTGATGACTATCCTTCAGTCACAATTATTTGGCATCGGCGAGGTTCAGGCCTATCCAAGATTTTATGAACTGTATTTAATAATGTTTGATTATGCCTATATGGCACTCATCATTAATATCTATCGCTTGGTTGTTTCGGGTGATAAGTCAGTAGCTAGACTAGGAGTCGTCTTTCCTAATCTCAGGTTAGGGCGTTTTTTTCTATTATTTATAGGTTTATCAATTGCAACTCAGTTCCCTATTCTTATCTCGCCATTTTTACTGCCAGTTATTTATTTTGTGTTGATTCCAATATCACTTAATCTAGTTGGTCTAGCAAACGATGCTTCCTTTAAAAAAATTAAACTAAGTCTTGGAGTTCAATTTAGTGTCCTCCTAATTAAATTAGGGGTTCCAATAATTTTGGTTGGGCTTACAATTATATTGGGTGTAGGTGAAATTATTTTTTGGGGAGTTATGGTTTTGACTATGTATTGGATGGCAATTAGCTTTGCCCTTTGTTATAAAGTCATAATGGCGAATAACTCAACGCAAAACCATTAGGATATCTCATATCAAAAATTCCTCTTGTTCTAATTTTTTCAAATTTTTTTAATTTATCAAAGGATTTTACAAATAACTTTAGGCGTTCATTTTTTTTTTGATGGCCTAATATAACTTTTATATTGTTTTCCAAGGTCAATTCATCAATTGATGTTCTCTTAAATATTGAAATTTTAACTGGTTCTAAAATCGATTGATATTTTATGAAATCAAAGAACGAGTCTTTGGCGTTTATCTCTGAAAAAAGCCCTATTGGAGCAACCGAATTAATTGTTAGATTAGGCTTAAAAAGAACACCCTTAGATGAGATATAACCTTCAGAGCGCCATTTCATTGCAATATCATGTTCTTGAATTGATACTTTTATTCGATTCCAAAATATTCTTTGAGCTTCAACATGGGCAACCCATGGGCTATCCTTTAGCTTACTTTTGATTTGACCGAGGTTAAGTAAGTATTTATTATTGATAAGTGGCTCAATTACAGCATCATATCGTTTTGCTTCGGTAATTAGTTCGCCATCAATCTCCCAAGAAATATTTGGATCAAGTAATTTTGAACGATCAATAGCATATAGAGCTAAGACAAAAGATAGAGCTAAAAATAAGTAAATTAGTTTTCTTGCTATACTTTTTAAAACACTTAATAGCGGTGTTTTTTGTTTTTTTATTTGATTTTTTCTTTCCTTAGCCATTTAGTATTTTTACCACTAACTCTTCAAAGCTTATTTTTGATGCTTTTGCTGCCATTGGGACAAGTGAGTGAGATGTCATGCCAGGAACCGTGTTTATTTCAAGTAGATATGGATTTCTATCTTTATCAAGGATAAAGTCAACCCTACCCCATCCAGAAGCACCCGTTAAATTAAAAGCTTCCAAGGCAATTTTTTGAATATTTATTTCTTCCTCTTGATTTAAATCTGATGGACAAAGATACTCGGTCTTATTACTGAAGTATTTTGAATGATAATCATAAATGTCATGATCAGAGAGTATTTTTATACTTGGTAATGCTTGATTATCTAATATCGCAACTGTGTATTCATCACCTTCAATCCAATGCTCAATTAATGCTTGATCACCATATTCAAAAGCAGTTTTTAGGGCAGGCTCAAGTTCTGCTTCTCGAGTAACTTTAGTGATTCCGATGCTTGAGCCTTCTAAGGTTGGTTTAACGGCCCAGGGTAGTGGAAAAGTTATAGGCTCCAGCGTTTTATCTATATTGGCAACTATTGATGGTGAAAGGGGTAAATTATGTTTGCTCCATAGTTCTTTTGTGGCAGCTTTATCCATGCATAAGCTGGATGATTTTGCATCAGAGCCGGTAAATGGGATATTTTTTTTCTTAAGCTTAGACTGAATAAATCCATCTTCTCCACCTCTGCCGTGAAGAACGATAAATGCTTTATCGAATTCTATCTTCCATAAATCATCAAGATTATCTTTATTTAGGTCAAATGAAAAGCAGTCAATTTTGCTTTCAAGTAGGGCTTTATAAACGGCATTACCACTTAGAAGAGATATTTCTCTCTCTGCAGAGTAGCCTCCCATTAAAACAGCAATCATATAATTATTATTTCAGTTTCAAGTTCAATATTATGTTCTTTCTTAATGGTATCTTGAATATGAGAAATTAAATTTTCAATATCTAAGGCTGAAGCATTATTCTGATTAATAATATAGTTTGCGTGCTTCTCTGAAACGCATGCTCCTCCAATACAATAACCCTTTAGTCCGCTCGATTCTATGAGTTTGGCAGCAAAATGGTTTTTTGGATTCTTAAATACACTTCCACAACTTGGTAGTCCAATAGGTTGAGTAGTGTTTCTCTTTTGAAGTAAATCAACCACATTATCATTTTGTTCTTTTAAGTTAAAATTAAAAACCGCATTTACAAAAAACTCATTACTATTTCTGTGAATAGTAGAGCGGTAAGAAATCTCAAAATCACTGGGTAGCCTCTCATTTATTTCACCTGAAAAGTTCATTGTTTTGACAGAAATTACATACTGCCAAATTTCAGAACCAAATGCTCCTGCATTCATTGCAAGTGCTCCTCCAACCGATCCTGGAATTGCGCTCAAAAATTCAGCACCATATTTTAGATTTGCTAGGGCAAACCTTGATAACTTGGCTAAAGATGTTCCAGCACCAGACTCAATAAA
>CABXIU010000026.1 GCA_902512305.1 uncultured Gammaproteobacteria bacterium | reverse complement strand
ACTAAGCTTATATTTCTATGACCTACATTATAATGTCAGCTTTATTTGTTTATCTCTAAAACGATGTATACGGTTTTAAATCAAGTCAGTGGTAAATCTTTTCAATGTGGAAGTGATCAGACTGTTCTTGATGGTGCTCTTTCGAATGGTTTTAATTTTCCATATGGCTGTCAAAATGGATTTTGCGGACAATGTAAAGCAGTTATCTTAAATGGTGAAATTGATTATGATGAAGGCAATCCAGAGGCAATTAGTGATGACGATATTGAGGCCAATATGGCTTTGTTGTGTCAATGCAAGGCCAAAAGTGATTTATATATTGCAGTTGATGAGATAGACTCACTGGCCAATATTCAGATTCGGAGTATGCCTTGTCGTGTTGAAGAGGTCAATCATTTAAACCATGACGTGGTCCAACTCATTTTGAAGATACCCGGGTCTCAATCTCTCCAATATTTGGCAGGACAGTATCTTGATATTGAGCATCCAGAGTTCGAGCCTAGGGCTTTTTCAATTGCCAATGCTCCAGTCAATTCAAATTTATTAGAGCTTCATATTCGTTTAGTTGAAGGAGGGCAGTTCACTAACTTTGTTTTCAACGCTCTAACTGAGAAAACGATTTTGAGAATTGAAGGGCCGAAAGGAAGCTTTTTTCTGAGAGAGGAGAGTGATTGCCCAATTATATTTATTGCCGGTGGCACTGGATTTGGCCCAATAAAAGCAATAATAGAGAACTTAATATTAATGAATTCTTCAAGAACTGTTTATTTATATTGGGGAGTAAGAACTGAGCAAGATTTTTATTTAAATCTTCCATCAGAATGGAGTGAAAAACATTCTAATATCAGTTTTATTCCAGTATTATCAGAGCCAGATAGTTCTTGGAGTGGTATGTCTGGTTATGTTCACGAGGTTGTGATGAAGGATTTTGAAAATTTGATAGATTTTGAAGTGTATGCTTGTGGACCTCCAGTCATGGTTAAAGCGGCAGCAAAAAGCTGTATAGAAAATAATTTAAAGAAAGAAAATTTCTTTTCTGACTCTTTTGAATATGCGAATGTAGGTTCTACTGATGAATAGTATGGAAAATCATATAAAAAGCCAACTTGAGCTAGCTCTCGAGCCAGAGCACTGTGAAGTGGTTAATGAGTCTAGTCAGCATTCTGGGCCAGCTACAGAGTCTCACTTTAAGATTGTTGTTGTTAGTTCAGATTTTGATGAAATGAAACTCATCGATCGTCACCGTTTTATCAATAAGCTGTTTACAGACGAGCTAAAACATATTCACGCATTAGCAATGCATACTTATACCCCAAAAGAATGGGAGAAGCGTCAGGTTGCGCCTAACTCTCCTGAATGCTCTACTAAATCCTAGTAGTGAGGTCGTTACTATTAATCATTGTTTTGGTTTTGTCTGGCTGTCAGGGCCTGGTTGACAATAATAAAAAATTAGCTATTTTTGAGTCTGATTCAATAGAAATAGATACAAGTAATCATTCTGAAGATTCTGATTTATGGAACTTTATTGCTAATAATCAAGAGATTGAAGTCGATTCTAATGCTAGAATTCAAAGTCATATTGATTGGATAAGTCAGCGTCCAAAATACTTAAATGAAATATCAAAACGAGCAGAGCCATTTCTATATCTTGTCGTTTCTGAAGTTAAGAAAGAAAATATGCCTATTGAGATCGCTTTGCTTCCAATAGTAGAGTCCGACTACTACCCGTTTTCATATTCTCATGGGACGGCCTCTGGAATTTGGCAATTTATCCCGTCAACGGGAAGGATGTATGGACTCAATGGGGATTGGTGGCATGAAGATCGCAGGGATGTGCTGGCTTCAACTAAGGCTGCAGTTCGATATTTAAAGGATCTAAACAATATGTTTGATGGCGATTGGCTTCTTTCAATTGCTGCCTATAACGCTGGACCAGGAAGGGTACAAAGGGCTATAGATAAGAATCTCAAGCAAGGAAAAAAAATTGACTATTGGAGTCTAGATTTACCCAAAGAGACAGAAAAATATGTCCCAAAACTCTTAGCAATAGGGAAGGTTGTCCAAAATCCTGAGCGTTACAACCAAAAACTCTTAAAGATCCAAAATAAACCTTATCTACAGGCAGTTGAGTTAGACTCCCAGTTCGATTTAGCGCTCATTGCTCAGTGGACAGATTTAAGTATTGATGAGATTTACTCATTCAATCCTGGTTTGAAGCGATGGGCAACTCCTGAAGCCCTACCTTATACAATTTTGCTACCTATTAATGTAGTTGATGAGTTTAAAGAAAATTTATCTAATCAAAAAAATAGACCCAAAGTAAGTTGGACTCGCTACAAAGTCAAAGAGGGTGATAGTTTAAGTCTCATTGCTCAAAACCATAAGACAACGATTAATCAAATTCAGAGTATTAATGGACTTGCAGGTGACATCATTAGAGCAAACAGCTACTTAATTGTGCCTTTAGCTAGAGAGTCAGAAGATTACTATTCTTTATCTGAAGCGCAGAGAGAGAAAAGTAGATTAAATACCAATAAGAATGCAAATAAATTGATTTATAAAGTAGTTTCTGGAGATAGCTTATGGAAGATTTCAGTAAATTTCAATGTTACTATAAATGATCTTGTGAGATGGAACCAGTTAGTTCCAACTGATCCACTATCGATTGGTAAAGAACTCGTTATATTGATTGATGATAAAGATCAGACAGATTTAGCTAAAATAACAAATACGGGGATTGATATAAATAGAAAAATAGTTTATACGGTTAAAAGTGGAGACAACCTTTCTTTAATTGCTCAGAGATAC
>CABXIU010000025.1 GCA_902512305.1 uncultured Gammaproteobacteria bacterium | reverse complement strand
TTATTATTTTCACCAAGAGAAGATAGGCCTAAATTTAAACTAACATTTGGCATTGTTTTGTTTTCAAGGGATTCAAGCTCTCTTTGAAGTTTGACTTTATCTAAGTCATACTTTTGAATAGCTCTCGAACTTTTGACAAACTCTCTTGGATTAATACTACTTATATTTTGCTTTTTAAACAAATCCATCTCAACAATCATATCAGACTCACTTGCACCAATAAGATCTGCCAGTTCGCGTCTTTCAATAATGAGCTCCTTATTAGACTGAAGAGATTGCCTCTTAGCTTTGACATAGTTATCCTTCTCTTGAATCAGAGCTGTTACGTCAATAAGAGAGTTTTTGAATTTGTCTTCTGCTAGATCAAGCTGTTCTTTAGATAAATCAAGGGCAACTTTATGGTTTTTAACAATTTCTTGCTTTAAAGCTAAATCAACGAACTTAGAGAGCTTTGAAGCTAAAAAATTTTCTGCTTGCTCTTCTAGACTCACCTTCTTAGCCATAAGATCGATTGAGGCAAGATCTAAGTTAAGCCTATCATTAAGCCCATACTTGTTCTGAAGAAGAGGTCTTACATAATCAACCGAAAAAAGGTTTGAGTTGGTTGCTATACTGTCTTTATCGTTTCGCGTTAATGAATGCTTAAGGCTTACACTTGCACCTGAGTTTTCGACTTTTCTTGTGGCACCAATTTCATATTTGGTAGAGTAAAGGTCTTTATATAGCCTTGAAGCAACATCTGCACCCCCCGTATATGTTTCGCTTGCACCAGCTTGAATATTCCAATCAGTATAAGTCAATAATGACTTTTGGTTAATTAGGCTTTGCTTTTCTGATAATGATAATTGAACAAAGTAGGGATGTCTTTCAACAAGTCTCTCACTATATTCGTCCAAAGTCATTGCGCTGGCGCTTAAAGACAATAAAATAGAAGGCGCCATTAGAATAATTCGATAAAACATTATTTCCCCTTTAATTTCTATATCAATTAATTCAAATCAACAGTTTAGAGTATCTAATTAGATATTTTAGTGAAGTTTTGGTGAATTTTAGGCAAAAGAATGAAAAATTATTATTAGGGTAAAAGAGTCAGTATTTCATTGATTACTGCATTCAGTTTTTTGCCATTAGAATTAATAATTATTGTTGCAATCTCCCTGTATAAAGGGTCTCTAGAGCTAACAATATTAGAGATAGTTTTTCTTCGGTCTGTGCTATTTTCAAGAAGTGGACGAGTTTTTGACTTTGCCGTTCTTCTTAGTATTTGATCTACTGATGATGATAAATAGATTACTGAGCCTGCCTCCTTAATTGTCGATCTGTTCTCTTCCAATATAACTGCCCCTCCTCCAGTTGCAAGAACAATATTAGACTTACTGCATAATTCTTTTAATATTTTAGACTCTCTTTTTCGAAAACCTTCTTCACCTTCCAAATCAAATATATGATCAATGCTGACTCCAGTATTTTCAATAATTTCATGGTCTGTATCGAAAAAATCAATATTTAAGCTCTCAGCAAGACGTCTTCCAACGGTAGTCTTTCCAGAACCCATAGGGCCTACTAAGATAATGTTATTGTGCTTGTCGTGCATTTTTATAAACTATTACACTATTTAACGAGTTTATACAGTGCGCCACAATATGGACAACTGGCTGTACTATTTTCATTAAATGGCAAAAAAATCTTGGGATGCATATTCCATTTTGAAGAGTCTTTGGGAGGACAGTGTACAGGCAGGTCCTTTTTAGAAATTAAGATGGTTTCTGATTGAATTGTACTTGATACGCTCACAAGCACTTACCACTATCGATCCAATGTAGGTAATCAGGATTTCGACCATGAACACAATCAAAGTATAGGGATTGTAATTTTTCAGTAATAGGTCCTCTTGAGCCTTTGCCAATTTGATTGCCGTCAAGATCTCTTATTGGGGTTACCTCAGCAGCAGTCCCTGTAAAAAAAGCTTCATCTGAGGCGTATATTTCAACACATGAAAGCTTCTTTTCTATAATCTCATAACCCAGTGATTTAGCCAGAGTAAAAATTGTATTTCTAGTAATCCCTGGCAGAGCAGAAGTCAAATGTGGGGTATAAATAACGTCATCCTTAATCACAAATATATTTTCACCGCTGCCCTCAGATACAAAGCCCTCAATATCAAGCATTAAAGCTTCATCAAAGCCATGGTCTAGTGCCTCTTTAAGAGCCATCATGGAGTTGATATAGTTTCCATTAGTTTTTGCACCGCTAAGTGATGGATGAGCTGGATGCCTAACATATGATGAGGTTCTTATTCTGATACCATTTTTCATGTTATCCTCACCTAAGTATGCCCCCCATTCCCAAGCAGCTATAATCATGTGCACTCTAAGATTATCAGCCCTAAGACCCATCCCTTCAGAGCCATAAAAGCACATTGGCCTAATATAGGCAGATTTGAGATTATTTTTAGTGATGACCTCTCTTTGAGCTTGGTTTAGAGTTTCAGCATCATAGGGTATCTTCATTCCCAGAATTTTAGCTGAATTAAAGAGTCTTTCAGTGTGCTCTTCTAGCTTAAATATTGCTGGCCCATCTTCAGTTTCGTAAGCTCTAACGCCTTCAAAAGCTCCCATTCCGTAGTGCAAAGTGTGAGTAAGAACATGAATCTTTGCTTCACGCCAATCTAACCACTCTCCATCCATCCAGATGAAGCCGTCTCTATCTTCCATTGTCATCATAATACTTCACAAAATATAACAGTAATCACGAAATTATACCCATCTCATATATATTGTTTTCCAATATCTATAATTTCATCTTGTTGCTTTAGACTAACTAATTCATGATAATTTTTTATATAATCAGCAATGAAATAATTAGGTTTTTTCAATCGTAAAAATCTGATATTTGACAAGGTATAATTTAAGAGTATTTATAAATAGGTTTAATAGCAATCAATGGAATTTAATTTTTTTACATTTATATTTTTATTCGCCATATTAACCTCTGTCATAGCGCTTCTTTGGCTTAATTTCAGACAAGATAAAGCCATTAATAACTCGTTTGATAAAGTCCCAGAAGGCTTTAATGAAACAATCAAACTTGAAGATCATCAAAAAGCAGGTGAATATACCAAGGCTAAGCTTTTACTCAATCATTTTGAAATTATCTTTTCAACGATTGTTCTGCTTGTCTGGACTCTTGGTGGAGCAATGAATTGGATTGATGGTTTTTGGTCTGAGAGAGTTTCAGACCCTGTTTTAATGGGAACTTTTTTTATTCTAAGCATTATGCTTATTGCGAGTTTTATTGACCTACCTTTTAGTATTTATAGAAACTTTGTTCTGGAGCAAAAATTTGGTTTTAATCGAATGACCATTGGTACTTTTATTGGTGATCTAATCAAAGAGCTAATCTTAAGTTTTGTCCTTATATTACCTCTTATTTATGCGATTTTATATTTGATGAATTTTGAAACTATTGGAAGTTATTGGTGGATCTATGTATGGATTATTATTACCATTTTCTCTCTAATTATGATGTGGATATACCCCTCTTTTATTGCACCAATCTTCAATAAATTTAACCCTTTAGATAACGAAATTCTCAAAGCAAGGATAAC
>CABXIU010000024.1 GCA_902512305.1 uncultured Gammaproteobacteria bacterium | reverse complement strand
TCATTTCATCTTGTGTGTCAGGACCATAAGAGAAGGCATAGATTTCAAATAACTCACGATTATGTACTTCATAGAGATTGGCAGTTAAGGTGGCTACAGGATGTTCTCTAAAATCAGGGGAAAAATAACCTATTCGAATTTTTTGATGCTTTGAGTAGTGCTTAATTTCTGGCAATACATTGCTCTTTGGAAATTTATCTTTAGCATAAATTGTACTGACATTTTTCTGAAGTGCAGGATCATCAATAAGTGTTTGTAATTGAAATGGCTCTATCACCCTATTAGCATTATTATTTTGTGCCTGTAAGTCTTCAAGTTGACTTGATAAATCATCCCAAACACAAAGATGCATTTTGTTATGCAATATATCACCTAAGAGAAAAATTAAGTCGTGATTAAGATCAAAAGCAACCTCATAACTTACCTGTGCTTCATCAAATCGTCTGAGTCTTCTCATGACATTGCCATGATTGCCATATGCTTGGGCGAAGTTAGGTTTAATTGCGATTGCCCTCTCACAACTTTTAACCGAATCATCATATTTATTAAGCTGTAAGAAGACAATACCAAGGTTATTATATGCTTCAGCGTAGTCTGGTTTAGCAGCTATAGCCTTATCATAACTCTTAACAGCAGCATCTAACTGGCCAAGTTGCACAAAAACAACACCAAGATTATTATGCGCCTCAGAGAAGTTCGGTTTAAGAGCTAATGCCTTTTCATAACTCGTAATCGCAGCATCCAGTTGGCCTAACTCCTGTAGCACAGTGCCTAGGTTATTCCATGCATAAACATATCCAGATTCAATTGCTAATGCCTGTTCATATTTTATAATAGCATCTTCCAGCTGACCCAGCTCTTTGAAGACATTACCGATGTTATAAAGCGCTTCAAAATAGTTTGGATTAATAGTAAGCGCTTGCTCATAACTCTTCAATGCTTCTTTAAGTTTGCCAAGCTCCTTTAAAGCATTACCAAGGTTGTTAAATGCCTGAACGTAGTCTGGTTTAATTGCAATTGCCTTCTCATAGCTCTTAACCGCAACATCATTCTGTCCAAGTTCATGGAGTGTAAAACCAAGATTATTATAAGCTTCAGAGTAATTCGACTTCAATTTTATAGCCCTCTCATAGCTCTTAACCGCAGCATCTGATTGGCCAATTGATTTATAGCATACACCTCTAATATTGAAGAGTAACGCTTCATTAGGATAATCTTTGATTAATACTTCAACACTATCAAGTGCTTCTTGAATACGGCCATTAGAGTAGAGTGAAATAATAGAATTAATTTCAGCTTGTTGTGGATGAAGTTTCTTCAATTATCTACCTTAATTATCTGTAATCAATAATTTCTAAACATAAATATGATCTGGTTTTAATCCATCATGATGCCTTTCATACATTACTCTATAGGCTGATTCAAGATTTTCTGTAAATTTTGCTGTATCGTATAATGTTGCTGTTGATAGATTCTCTTTTAATTTATCTTTGATTGATTTAAACTTTTCTGGATTGGTTGCTAATTCTATAGCTACTGATTCATACTCCTCCTGAGTATCCGTTATAAGCTCTGGCAAATCAACCGCATTTATCACACTTGATGCTACCCTACTTGCAAAAGAGCGGCCTTGACACGTTAGCACTGGCAAGCCCATGCGTAGTGCATCACTTGCAGTTGTTCCAGCATTATAAGGGAGAGTATCAAGAAAAAGATCGGCTAATCGATATCTAGATAAATACTCAGTTCTTGGTAAATTTTCTCCAAAAATAAGTCTTTCTGGGCCAACACCTCTATTTGTGATTTCTTTTAGTAAGTTTTTTTGTGCGGTTTTATTAGACGCATAAATCATCATGACGCTTTTTTCTACTTCTTTGAGTATACGAGCCCAGCTATCGAAAGCCGTAGGTGTAATCTTATAGGTATTATTAAAACAACAAAAAACAAAACCATCTTTAGGCAAACCTAAATCTTCTCTAGAAAATAGAGTCTCTGGTAATGGTTCTTTTGAATCATTAACTTGATAACTTCGTAGATAAACAATTTTTTCAAAAAAATACTTTTGGTTTTTCTTTGGAATCATTCCTTTAGCCGCTATAAAATAATCATAATAGTCGGCTCCCATTGTTCCAAGATATCCAATATAACTAGCTTGAATTGGAGCTGCTAACATAGCAAATACTTCCGTTCTAGAATTTTCGGTTGAACCACCTAAATCAACTGCAATATCTATCTCAAGTGATCTTGAGAGAGTTGCAATTTCCTTATGTGACATCTTACGTACATCATGAAAGTGATCCACGCCAGCCTTGATTCGGAGATTCATTTCATCTTTAGTGTTTGGGCCCGATGAGAAGGCATAAACTTCGAATTGACTTCTATCATGAGTTTCATATAGCTCAGCTGTTAAAGTAGATACAGGATGTTCTCTAAAATCAGGAGAAAAATAACCTATTCGAATTTTATTATGTTTAGAGTAATTATCAATTTTTGGCAAAAGATGGTTTCTTGGAAACTTATTTTGTGCGTTAATTTCACTTGTTTTTTTCTGAAGTTCAGGGTCATCAATCAATGCCAATAGGGCAAATGGATCAATCGCCTTTTTGCCCTCATTAATTTTATTTTGTAACTCGATAAGTTGATTAGACAAACCACTCCACAAACAAAGATGCATCTTGGTATGTAATATATTCCCTAACATATAATTTGCATTAGGATTAAGTTCATATGCGCGCTCATATTTTGTCAATGCTTTGTCTAAATTCTTTAAATTTGTCAATAAATTCCCATAGTTAGCAATTGCATCAGAATAATTAGGGTCTAAAGTTATTGCCTTCTCGTAGCATTTAGCAGCAGCTTCATGATTAAGAATTTGTTTATAGGCAATACCTAAATTATTATAAGTAGTTGCGAAATTTGGATTAATTCTGACTGCTTTTTGGTAATGATTTATAGCTTCATCTATTTGACCTAAATCCATGAATGCTAATCCAAGGTTATTAATTGCCTCTATAAAACTTTTATTTACTTTAATCGCACTCTTATAACTCTCTATGGCTTTATCTATTTGCCCAGAATCCATAAATAATGCACCCAAACTATTATGTGCTTCAGCATCATCATGCTTGATATTTATGACTTTTTTATAACATTTAATGGCTGAATCAAATTCTTCAAGTTCTCTATGGATAACCCCAAGATTATTGTAGGCTTCTATATAGTCTGGTTTTATTTCAATTGCTTTTTTATAATTTGTTGCCGCATAATTTAATTTATTCATTTCTTGAAAAGTAATTCCTAAATTATAGTAGCCCTCAAAAAAATCAGAATTGATTGAAATTGCCTTTTCATAAGAAAGCACAGCTTCATCAAGCCTCCCAAGCTCCCTGAGTACATTTCCAAGATTATTATGCATTCCGGTAAAGTTTGGTCTAAGCTCTAATACTCTCTCATAACATTTAACTGCATCTTCCAATCTTCCAGATTCTTGGAGCGAATTTCCAAGGCTGTAATGTGCCTCAATATAATCCGGCTTAACACTAATTGCCTTTTCATAAGAATTAATAGCTGTATCTAATTGCCCAACCTCTTTGAAAACATTGCCAAGATTATTATGCGCTTCAGCATGATCAGGCTCAATAACTATTGCACCTTGATAACATTTAATAGAGTCATCAAGCCGACCAAGCTCATGCAGTGCGCCCGCAAGATTAAAGTGAGCCTTTGAATATTCTGGGTTAAGTGCAACTGCCTTTTCATAATTTTCTTTTGCTAGGTTAATTTGACCTAATCCAGCAAAACAAGCGCCTCGAATATTGAATAGGAGAGCATCATTTGGATCTTCACTAATTAACTCTTCAAGGGCATCTAATGCTTCTTGAAACAACTCTTTAGAAAAGAGGGCAAGGATGGTGTCAACTTTTTCATGAGACATGTCTTTTTTATTCATCATAAAATTTCATTTTACTTACAATAAGTGCCTCTAAATTTGAGTATTTGATTTATACTTATTGGAATTTTAATGCATCTAGTTATTTGTTGTGAGATTTGATTTCGTACCATTCTTTAACCCTGGTGAAAATATTCCATGGAATCGTGTTGTCAATATGATGCGTGAGC
>CABXIU010000023.1 GCA_902512305.1 uncultured Gammaproteobacteria bacterium | reverse complement strand
GAATAGTTTTTTGTCAATTAGCTTACTATGTTTGTCAGTGTTTTAGACCTATTTAAAGTTGGCATTGGACCTTCCAGTTCTCACACCATGGGGCCAATGGTTGCCGCGAACGCATTTCTCAATGACGCGCGTCATTTTGTTGACTCAAATCCCGACACTGATAACTATCATGTCAGGTGCACTTTAAAGGACTCTTTGGCTTATACTGGGGTTGGACATGCCACCGACAGAGCGGTCGTCCTTGGGCTACATGGCTATCTCCCCGATACCATAATTGATGAGAATATGGATGAAGTGATTGATCGCACTTGGAACTCAAAAACTATAACTATCAGCGATAGTATAGAAGCCTCTTTCTTTTCAGAAGATGATATTATTTTTGACACTCGAAACTCATTAAAACAGCACCCAAATGGTATCGTTTTTGAACTACTAAATAGTTCTGGTGGATTGCTGCATTCAAATACCTACTTTTCAATAGGAGGTGGCTTTATTTCTACCTTAGCAGAAATAGATAATATCGAAGCGCCTATTGCTGCGGAGCCCAGTTCGGCCTACCCATTCCCGTTTGACAACTCAGAAGAAATGCTTGAAATGTCAAAAAAACACAATAAAACGATTTGGGAAATGAAGCTAGCAAATGAATTAGAGAACCTGCCGGAAGAGATACTGAATTTAGAGCTAGACAAAATTTGGAATGCAATGAAAACCTGCATTGAAAGAGGCTTAACTACAGAGGGCATTTTGCCTGGCGGACTGAATACAAAAAGGCGAGCAAAGAAGTTACATGAAAACCTAGAAAATGACCTAGAAAATACAAGTACTAATGATTGGCTTTGCGCTTATGCGATGGCAGTTAATGAAGAAAATGCTGCTGGACATATGGTAGTAACAGCGCCTACTAATGGTGCTGCAGGTGTTGTACCAGCAACCCTATACTATTACTATAAGCATAAGGCTGCAACAATAGACCAAATTCGACAATTTCTATTATCAGCCTCTGCTATTGGCAGCCTGATAAAAACTAATAGCTCAATTTCTGGAGCCGAAGTTGGATGCCAAGGAGAGGTTGGCTCAGCATCTTCAATGGCAGCTGCAGGTTTGTGTGCTGCAAGGGGCGGAACAAGCGAGCAAATTGAAAATGCTGCAGAGATGGCACTTGAACATCATATCGGAATGACATGCGACCCTGTAAAAGGTCTCGTACAAGTCCCGTGCATAGAGAGAAATGGTTTTGGAGCTGTTAAGGCTTACACCGCAAGTTCACTCTCACTCAGAGAGAGCGGTGAACACTTAATATCACTAGATCAATGCATCGATGCAATGAAAAGAACTGGTCTTGACATGTCACACAAATACAAAGAGACTTCCCTTGGTGGTTTAGCTGTAAGCTTTATTGAGTGCTAAATTAATCAGTATCGACTAAACCAGCTCCAGCACCAGAAGCCCTTGATTCAGCACTAGATTTAACCAGGCATCTAGAAAAATACTCATAGATTTGTGGCCATTTATCTCCAACTTTAACCCCGCTATTGAGAGCTTTAAGCTTTTCATTAGCGACATTAAATGTCTTTAATTTGCCATTTTTGATACTAGTTTTTTCGCTAGCATCAAAAGCTGAAATTTCAATATCTGCATAGCTACTATTCTCAATAGGAGACTCTGAAGAAGCAATGATTTCCCATTTGCCATCATCAATCAGATTCACCTGGTACAAATTATTACTTTGATCTATCCATAAAACCTTAATACCAGTGCATTGATTCGCACCAAGAGCTGAAACTACCAGTAAAGGGCAATCAACATTGGCAACTTTCAATGCTCCATTGATACCATTAAATTCAATCCAGTCTACACAGCTTACTGAAGCCTCTAGAGCAGACAGAACATTATCTTCTGGGCAAAAAAGATGACCCCCATTACTACTCTTTTCAAACTGAATAGAGAGACTACTTTTTTGACTATCTAAATTATCTAGTGCCAATAAACTACACTCAGAAGGGTCGAAACCATTTTGAGCAATCCAGATGTTGCTTCTCGCAAAATCCTCTGAAATACCAATCGGTGCATTAACGCCAAACCCTGCACGAGTGAAATAAAAAAGAACTTCGTTTAGAGAAATCGTTAAATCGCTTTTTGACATAAACAATTAACGCAAGGGTATGACTGAGAACGCCCGGCAATTGGATATGACCAACAGTCATGGTTTGAATCTTGAATTTGGTCAGGCAATGGTGCGCCCTGATACATTGAAATGCGAGTCCAAAGGTCTGATTTAGGGTCAAATTTTGATGCACCAAAGAAGGCCAATTTAAATCGTAATAAATCTAATGGCCTCATAGACTCACTGAGTAAGTTGTCTTGTACCTCAGAGTATGGCCTTTCAAAAGTGTTCTGGATACGACGAATAATATGTCTAAACTGTGGGTACATCATTACAAATTCACCAATAGGCATATCTTCATCAATGACTTGAAGAACTTTATTTAAATCATGTACATCACGTCCAATAGCCAACGGCATTTCTTGTTCAACACCTTCATCAACCCCTTTAGAGCCAAATCTCGGCTCTAACTTATCTTCAGAGTAATACCAAAAGTGGTGCTGAGATTCTTCTAGAGAAAAGTCAATTGTTGTTGCCCAGTTATATGCATCTTCAACTCCCTCTTTCAATTGAGACAAAGTCATGTCGGCTTTGAATTTAGGTGTAGAGGATGTTGACATTGTGTCTGCAAGATCATCCACAATTGAGCCATGGGGCTCGATGATTAGAGACACAACCATCTCTTGACATTCCAGTGAAAAGTTATCCTCAACATACTGATAAATTCCATTCCATGGATAGGGCCTATATATATTTGATTCATCCTCACACCACATTCTAAGTGCTTGGATTTCATCAGTAAGAAGAGAAATTCTTGCTGACTGAACCTCATCGGCAACATTCCACTCATCGATATGCTGACTGGCTTGACGTAAAGACCTCAGGAAAACCTCAATGGTATTTGGCAATGCTGTTTCAATTGAGCGAACTCTTGCCAATGCAGTCTCCTTTGCAACAACCCAGTTATGAATGAGTGCTGGATGCTTTAATAAAAAAGGAGCCATCCCTAGACCTGTTGAATTCCCAACTCCGATAAATTGACTAATATTTTTATCTAAACGAACAGCTTTCTTACCGCCTCTCTCCTTTGCGAGTTCTTCCACCATATCAATTGTAAACCATCGAATCAAATAGACAGCCAATAACTCGATATGGAATGGAGTTTTACACTCTTCTCGATTAGCTATTTTTTCTCTGTCTGCACAACCAAACTTACCACTTCCATATACTGCTGTTGTTCTCATTAAGTAGCCAACTGAAGAGATCAATTCTAGATCGGGCTGAACTCCTGATGCAAGAGAACTAATAATATCTTCAAAGACTCTGAGACTTTTATTTGCTCTAGCTAGAACAAGTTCGCTTGGTCTATATCGTCCACCTTCTTGAAGTGGCGTATTGTTAGACAAATAATCTATATCGTCTTGAGTTGGAACACCGTCAAAAAGACTGAATGTCGCATCCCAAACTTCTGCAATTACCCTGTCTGTTCTCATATCAGCGGGTATTTCTTGAGTAAATGCAATTAATGAGTACGTTCTTTTTGGAGTAATTGCTGAATAAACACTAACACCATATCCATCTTTATCGACATTGCGAAGCGTTCTTTCAAACTTCCAGTTTTCCTCAGACATACGTCTAATTAAAGTTCGCATAAAGCTTAATCGAGTTGGAAATGAAGAGCCCATTCTATCAAGACGCATAACCTTTTCAGGCGTCCTCATAAAGTCAGATTCAATGTCAATTAATACAGCTTCATTAGCCATAATTTTTTATTATAAAGACTCAAAAGAGGCTTCGAAAAAATTTAACCAGTTTTTACCCATTACTAAATCAACGTCTTCATTTGAAAAGCCTACAGAAATCAGCCCCGTTGCAATATTTACAAAATCGCGGTTGTCTTGAAACCATTCGGGCTGATTAGGAAATCCTGCAAAATTTGCCGAGCCTTCTCCGAAGTCTCGATCGTTAGTCCAAGTTCCATTCCTCATCCACTCGACGACGCTGTCAGGTTGGTTTTGGCACAAATCAGTGCCAATTCCAATATTATCGACACCCATAATTTCTGCAGTATCAGCAATCATAGAACAAAAACTCTCAAGTGAGCAATCTGTACCATCTTTTAGATGGTGAGGATAGACAGAAAAACCCAGCATACTTTTACTTTCTCCCAACGCCTTTAGAATTTTATTAGACTTATTTCTTAACGCGGGGTGCCAAAAAGTTGGGTTGGCATGGGTAATAGCAATTGGTCTTTCAGAAATTTCTATAGCTTCAAGTGTGGATCGTTCAGCAGAATGACTCATGTCAACAACCAGGCCTACTCTGTTCATCTCTTGAATGACCTGTTTACCCATTCTAGTAATTCCAGGATCATTTTCTTCATAACAACCTGTCCCCAGCAAGCTTTGATTGTTATAAGTGAGCTGCATAAACCTAACTCCTAACTGATGACATATTTCAACCAGCCCGATATTGTCTTCGATTGGCGAGCAATTTTGAAAGCCAAAAAATATGGCTGTTCGGCCTTCTTTTTTTTGCTTTTAAAACATCACTTGCTGTCCTTCCTTGAAAAATTAGACCAGAATAATCCTCAAATCTTCTGTTCCAATCAATTACATTTTGAACCATCTCTTGAAAATCTTCGTGGTAACAAATTGTCACATGAATTGCGCTTAAACCACCCCAATTGATTTGCTGAAAAACCCCTTCACTCCAGTTATTGTATTGAAGAGCATCAATGAATAGTGATTGGTGAGCCATTATGGATTTCCGCTTGAAATATAAGATGTTTTGACTTGAGTATACAGCTCTTTAGCATAAGTGCCTTGCTCTCTAGGACCAAAACTTGAATTTTTTCTACCGCCAAATGGGACATGATAATCAGTACCAGCTGTTGGAAGGTTGACCATAACGCAACCACTTTCTGCATTCCTCCTAAAGTGGCTTGCTCTTGAAAGCGACTGGGTAATAATTCCTGAAACCAGGCCAAAATCTGTATCGTTAGCAACTGATAATGCCTCATCATAGTCAGCCACCTTAATGACGCAGGCTATAGGCGCAAAAAGCTCTTCACGATTCACTCTCATTGAAT
>CABXIU010000022.1 GCA_902512305.1 uncultured Gammaproteobacteria bacterium | reverse complement strand
TAGCACGCTCCCTAAGTTGTGTCTTTGCCAAGCCAAATTTTCTATAAAAACCATGAGGACGTCCTGAGAGTCCACAACGGTTTCGCTGACGAACGGGTGAAGCATCTCTTGGAAGTGACTGTAATTTAATCACTGCTTGAAAGCGGTCCTCATCAGAGGTATGAACACTCTTAATGATTTTTTTTAATTCAAGACGTTTTTCTTTATATTTTTCGACCAACTTAGCTCGCTTTATATCTCTATGTATCATAGACTTTTTAGCCATTATTTCCTCCTTTAAATGGGAAATTAAACATCGCTAATAGTTTCTTAGCATCTTCATCATTTTGTGCATTTGTTGTAATAGCTATATCCATTCCACGCACACTTGTTACCTTTTCAAAATCAATTTCAGGGAACACGATTTGTTCAGTTATTCCCATGTTGTAATTACCACGCCCATCAAATGATTTATCATTCAAACCACGAAAATCTCTTATTCGTGGGATAGCAACATTGACCAATCGATCCAGAAATTCGTACATTCTTTCTTTCCTAAGTGTAACCTTACATCCAATGGCATTACCTTCTCTTAACTTAAAACTAGCAACAGATTTTCTAGCTAGGCAAGTTACAGGCTTCTGAGAAGAAATTAAGCCTAACTCTTCTAGAGCACTTTCTAATACCTTTTTATCTCCTAAGGCTTTACCAAGGCCCATGTTGATTGTAATTTTTTCAATCTTGGGTACTGACATTGAATTAGAAACACCTAGCTCCTTCTGAAGCTTAGGAATAATTTCTTTTTTATATTGTTCTTGTAATCTAGCCACTTATCACCTATTTATTCGTTATATCAAACTACAGTCTCACCATTTGATTTAAAAAATCTTTCTTTAACACCTTTATCATTAACCCTTATACCAATTCGATCTGCTTTCTTGGTTGTCGGATTGTAAATCGCAACATTAGAAATACTCATTGGCATTTCTTTTTCTTCAATTCCGCCTTGGATACCCTCTTGAGGATTCGGGCGAATATGTTTTTTTGCCAAATTGTAACCTTCGACAATTACCTTTGCCCCAATTACTTTTGTTACAGTACCAATAGAGCCTTTATCTTTACCCACAATAACAATTACTTCATCATTTTGTCTAATTTTCATCATCACAAAACCTCTGGCGCAAGTGAAACAATTTTCATAAATTGAGCTCCTCTTAATTCGCGAGTAACCGGTCCAAAGATACGAGTGCCAATTGGCTCTAATTTAGGATTAAGAAGAACAACAGCATTAGTATCAAAACGGATACGAGAACCATCTTTACGACGAACGCCTTGAGCTGTTCGAACAACCACTGCATCATAAACATCGCCTTTTTTCACTTTGCCTCGAGGAGATGCCTCTTTAATACTAACCTTAATAACATCACCGATATTTGCATAGCGGCGTTTTGAACCACCTAGCACTTTAATACACATAGCCCTAACACCACCACTGTTATCTGCTATATTTAATTTTGTTTGCATTTGAATCATATTCTTTCTCTCTAAAACGCGACTATCTAATCAATACTCACTGACTTTTCAACAACTTCTACCAAAGCCCAATTCTTTGTTTTTGAAAAAGGCTTTGATTCAGAAACTCTTACAACATCACCAAGACCGCACTCATTCTTTTCATCATGTGCATGAACTTTGGTACTGCGCTTAATATATTTTTTGTAAATTGGATGACGCACTTTACGCTCTACTAAAACAGCAATCGTTTTATCGCGACTATTGCTTACAACCTTACCTGTAAGAATTCTTTCTACCGTATTAGTTTCACTCATAAGCTTTTCTCGTTAATAATTGTTTTAATTTGGGCAATCGCTTTTTTGGTTTTGCCAAGCTTTGATAAATCAGTCAATTGAGATGTACTTTTTTGCATACGAAGCTCGAAGTGCTCTTTTAACAAAGTGATAAGTTGTTCATTTAACTGAGATAAATCCTGATCTCTTAATTCTTTAACATCCATTACATTATTGTCCGTTTAATTACTGTTGTTTTAACAGGTAGCTTTGCTGCAGCAAGTTCAAAAGCCTCTCTAGCAACCTGTTCATCAACACCCTGCATTTCAAATAAGATTTGACCGGGTTTAATTTGTGCTACCCAATACTCAACGCTTCCTTTACCTTTGCCCATTCGAACCTCTAATGGCTTCTTAGTTATTGGTTTGTCTGGAAAGACACGTATCCAAATTTTTCCTTGACGCTTGACATGTCTTGTCATTGCACGTCTTGCTGCTTCAATTTGTCTTGCAGTCATCCGACATCTTCCAGAAGCTTGCAATCCAATTTCACCAAAACTGACATTGTGACCAGCAGCTAAACCGCGATTGCGGCTCTTCATAATCTTCCTATATTTTGTACGTTTAGGTTGCAACATTACTTTATTCCTTTACTTCTTGCCTATTTGTTTTGCAGCACCACGCTTTGAAACTTCTTCGATAGTGCCTTTATTGTGATCGAGAATCTCACCTTTAAAAATCCATACTTTTATACCAATAACACCATACTGCGTATTAGCTCTAAAACTGCTGTAATCAACATCAGCTCTAAAAGTATGGAGAGGCACTCGGCCTTCACGATACCATTCTGAACGAGCGATTTCAGCGCCATTTAATCGTCCACTTACCATTACTTTGATTCCAAGCGCACCTAATCTCGTTGCATTTCCAAGAACTCGTTTAACTGCGCGTCTATACATCACTCTCTTTTCTAGCTGTTGAGCAATATTCTCAGCAACTAAGCGAGCATTTAGTTCAGGTTGCTTAACCTCTTCAATACTAATATGGGCAGGTACGCCCATTTTTTCAGAAACAATGTTTTTGAGTCTTTCAATATCAGCACCTTTTTTTCCAATCACTATTCCCGGTCTTGCAGTATGAATCATGACTTTAGCAGTATTAGATAATCTCTCAATTGATATTCGACTGACTGATGCTGAAGTCAGCTCCTTAAATAAGAAGTCTCTTACTGCAATATCAGATAACAAAAATTCAGAATAGTCTTTACTGCTGGCATACCACTTTGAATCCCAATCTTTAACAATACCTAATCTAATACCAACTGGATTTACTTTTTGACCCATAATTATTTACTCGCTTACGCCAACACTAATGTGGCTTGTTCGTTTAAAAATTCGATTAGCTCTTCCTTTAGCTCTAGGACGAATTCGTTTCATTGTAGAGCCTTCATCTACGAAAACACTACTTACTTTTAACTCATCAATATCTAGACCATCGTTATGCTCAGCATTAGAAATTGCAGAACTTAAAACTTTTTTGACTAAGACTGCTGCTTTTTTATTGCTAAATGTCAAAATATTTAAAGCCTCCTCAACAGGCTTATTCCTAATCTGATCAGCAATTAATCTCACCTTAAAAGGTGAAATTTTTGCATACTTATGTATTGCTTTAACTTCTTTCATTATTAAACCCTATACTAAAACTACTTTCGATCACCCGAGTGACTTTTAAATATTCTTGTTACGGCAAATTCGCCCAACTTATGTCCAATCATATTCTCATTGATAGAAACTGGAACATGAGCATGCCCATTATGAACAGCTATTGTTAAACCAATCATTTCAGGAACAATCACTGAACGACGTGACCATGTTTTAATTGGTTTTCTATCATTACTATCTTGAGCTTTAATTACCTTTTGGATTAAGTGCTCGTCTACAAATGGACCTTTTCTAAGTGATCTTGCCATAATTACCCTTTATTTTCTTCTGCGCACAATCAATTTATCAGTACGCTTATTAGTTCTTGTCTTATAACCTTTAGTTGGTGTCCCCCAAGGAGAAACAGGATGTCTGCCACCACTGGTCTTACCTTCACCACCACCATGAGGGTGATCTACTGGGTTCATAACAACACCACGAACTGTAGGTCTAAAACCTCTCCATCGAGTTGCTCCAGCCTTTCCTAGTTTTCTTAAACTGTGTTCTGATTTTGAAACTTCACCAAGAGTTGCACGGCACTCTGCTAGGACTTTTCTGACTTCACCAGAACGCAATCTGATTGTTACATAATTGCCTTCTTTGGCAACCAACTGAACAGAAGTTCCAGCACTTCTAGCAATTTGAGCGCCTTTTTTCGGCTTTAATTCAACACAATGAACAACACTACCTAATGGTATATTACTTAAAGGAAGACTATTCCCATTCTGAATTGCAACTGAGTTACCAGAAATTATCTTGTCACCTGATTTGAGACCTTTAGGAGCAATAATATAGCGCCTCTCTCCATCTACATATAAAACGAGAGCGATATTTGCACTTCTATTTGGGTCATACTCAACTCTCTCAACAGTTGCTTGAATATCGTCCTTGTTTCGCTTGAAATCAATAATACGATATCTCTGCTTATGACCTCCACCTCTATGTCTTACAGTAATCTTGCCACGGTTATTACGGCCATTTATTCTATTTTTACTTTCTGTTAATGCAGAAAAAGGCTTGCCCTTATGTAGGTCATTGTTAACTACACTTACAACAAAGCGTCTGCCTGGTGAAGTTGGTTTTCTTTTAATTACTGATGCCATAATATATTCTCTATGATGCAGTAGCGTCAATCATCTGACCTTCAGATACCTTGACGACTGCTTTTTTCCAATTAACACGTTGCCCAGCCTTACCTCTGTATATTTTCTTTTTCCCTTTAACATTTGAAGTAGTAACAGCCTCAACAGTAACGCCAAATAACTCTTCTACTGCTGCAGTAATTTCTCTTTTGTTGCTGTCAGTTCTAACCTTAAAGACATATTGATTGTTGGCCGTCGCCAAAGTAGTCTTTTCAGAAACAATTGGCCCTAGTAGGACACTTAAAACTTTTTCTTGATTCATAACATTGCCTCTACTTTCTTTAATGCAGCTTTTGTTAAGACTACATTTTCATAACCAATTAAACTTACTGGATCGATACTTTGGGTATCACAAACACCAACATGGTATAAATTACGTGATGATAAATATAGATCTTCATCCAATTCATCAGTCATTAAAAGAGCATCCTTTACATCTAAAGACTTCATTAGTGTAGTAATATTTTTTGTTTTAGGTTCTTTAATTTCAAGATCTGATACAACTTTTAGGCGATCTTTACGAAGAAGCTCGGAAAGAATTACACTTATCGCGCCTTTGTACATTTTTTTGTTTACTTTTTGAGAATAATTGCGTGGCTGAGCTGCAAAAGTTACTCCACCACTTCTCCAAATAGGGCCTCGTGAAGTTCCTGCTCTAGCGCGACCAGTACCTTTCTGTTTCCAAGGCTTCTTTCCACCGCCTCTAACTGCTGAACGATTTTTCTGTGCTTTGGTTCCACTTCTTCCAGTCGCCATATATGCAGTAGTGATTTGATGTACTAGTGACTCATTGTAGTCTCGACCAAAAATATCCTCAGAAACTTCTTGAGAAGTAGATTTGTTAGTTTTTAAATTTAATACTTTTACTTTCATCACTAGACCTTTATATAAACCATTTATTAAGCTTCAGCTTCTTTATCT
>CABXIU010000021.1 GCA_902512305.1 uncultured Gammaproteobacteria bacterium | reverse complement strand
AAGTTATCAGCTATTGAGGCAGTTTTATTTGATTGAATAGGTCCAATAAAGTGCCATACCAATCCATTTCCTTTAAAAAAATTGATTTTATCAATTGACTCCTGGAGATAGTTCTCTCCAAAATGCAGCTGTCCGGCATTAACAGCTTCCTGGATTTCAGAGTTTGAACGAGTTTTACTCACAGCAATAAGCTGAACATCTTGAATAGATTGAATTGAATCTATTCGAGATAAGACTTGTTTTAAATTATCCGAAATCATTAAAAACTGATTGAGCTTCAAAAACTGGGCCATCGACACAAACCCTTTTCATCGCTGGTCCATTTTCAGTTTGAACTTCAACAACACATCCTGCACACCCACCAACCGCACAAGCCATAAACTCTTCCAAGGAAACTTGACATGGCAGGTTATACTCATAAGCTAGCTTTGAAACAGATTCAAGCATTGCATTGGGCCCACAGGAATATATTTCTACATTTTTCAAATCGTCTTTTGAAAGGCTATCTAAAAATTCTCTTGCTAGGCCAGTAACGTAGCCCTCATAAACGCCTTCAAAATTTTGAAGACTCGCTAGCCCACAAGGGACACCCCATTCCTCTAAAAGTGGCATAGTATGAAATTTAGCGGAACTAAATCCTTCTAATCTACTTTCGACAGTAACAAAAGGAAAGGGCACTTCAGAGCCCAAAACAACATAAGGACTATAATATGCATTGCCTTTTATTTCCTGTGCTATTGCAATGATTGGTGGCATTCCTACGCCACCTCCAATTAACAATGGAATTTTATTATCGGTCATCTCAAAACCTTTTCCAATAGGCCCTATGACTGATAGTATATCTCCAATTTTCCGATCTGCAAGTTGCCTAGTCCCCTCACCTACAATCTTATATAAAAGGTCGAATGTTCCATTTTCTTTGTCAACAGACATGACTGAAATTGGTCTTCGCATAGACAGAATTCCTGAGACAGATAAATGCACAAACTGTCCAGGACAAGTAGATTCTGCAATTTCTTTTGACTCTAAAGTAAGGATACATTGGCCGGCTTCAAATTGATAATGCGCCAAAATCTGACAATCATTAACACTGATAGTATCCCTATAGGTTTCAACCATTTGTTGTGATAAGTGTTCCGACGCCTGAATCAGTAAAGACCTCTAAAAGAACAGCGTGTGAGACTCTTCCATCAATAATATGACATCTGTTAACACCATTTTCAACCGCAGATAAAGCACAACCAATCTTAGGGAGCATCCCACTATGAATGGTGCCATCATCAATCAGTTTTTTAACTGTTGACGAGCTCATTCCAGTCATAAGTTTTCCTTTCTCATCCAAAAGACCCGCTGTATTTGTTAGAAGAATTAATTTCTCTGCATCAAGCGACTCTGCAATTGCTCCGGCAACCAAATCTGCATTAATGTTATAAGAGAAGCCATCCTTTCCAACACCAATTGGAGCAATAACAGGTATAAAATCTCCCTGCAATAGCAAATTGATTACTGAGACATCTATCTGGTCAACCTGACCAACATGCCCTAAATCAATGATTTCAGAGGTCGGTTCTATTTCTGTTTTAAGTTTTGTGGCTGTAATAAGCCTTCCATCTTTTCCTGTTAGACCAATCGAATTACCTCCATGCTGATGAATGAGGTTAACAATTTCTTTATTTACAAGTCCGCCGAGGACCATTTCTACAACATCCATGGTCTCACTATCCGTTACACGCATACCGTCAACAAACTCACTATTTTTTCCTATTTTTTCAAGAGTACTGCCAATTTGTGGCCCGCCGCCATGAACAACAATAGGGTTCATCCCAACAGACTTCATGAGCACAATGTCACGCGCGAAGCTAGATTTAAGATTTTCGTCTACCATGGCGTTGCCACCATATTTGATTACGATTGTCTTTCCCTTGAACCTTTGAATATAAGGCAAAGACTCTGTAAGGACGTCAGCTATTTTATGAGAGGTCATATTCATTTAACTATAAAAAACTTGCGAGTATTTTAACAGCGATGAGGCTTAATGACAGGCTTTACCTAATTTTTTTAATCGCCAGTAGTTATAGGGCCATGGCGTTATAAAGCCAAAAAATAATGAAATTGGAAGTACCCAAAGAGCAAATACGGCGCCTCCAGTAAGTAAATAATCAACCAAATTCATCGCAAACTCCATTGAAATCATTGAAATTAAACTCATTCCAAGGGCTGTCTTGAGTGCAACCTTAAGTACAATGGATTGACGCATTAATATAAAAGTTTCAAGAATGATGCTCGCAATTATTCCGTTTAGCATCGCCAATGCAAAAATATTAACAACGGGCCAGCCACTGTTTTGAAGCAGCGCGATTGTTCCAAAATCACCTGCTGCACATCCAATCAAACACCACTTGGTATTATTTGCACTCGTGCGCCATGTATGTCTACAAGACCAAAAATTATCGCTCATTGAATTTTATTTGTGACCGCTGATTACAAGTATTTTAAAGTTAATACAAGAATTGAAAACTCTTCTTACAAAAATATTTCCTGAAGCTCATTAAGAAAGCTGCATCCTTTTTTGGTTGGCTTTATCCAATGACTCCCTACATCCAACAAACCGAGATTTTCAGCTTCTCGCATTTGAGAATTCAACAATTTGATCGACTGGCCCGTTCTTGATTCAAATAACTTGGGATCAAAGCCACCAATGAGTCTAAGACTGTTGAGCATAAATTCAAAAGACAAAGTATCAATAACTTTTATACTAGAAATTTGCTGACTATTTTGCACTGCCAGCAAGTAATCTTTAGGTGACTTGAGTTTTAAAGTTCTCAATATTTTGTGGGTATCCATATCCGTTATCTTTCCGTGTGCTCCCGCACCAATTCCAATATAGTCGCCAAACTCCCAGTAATTCAGATTGTGTTTGGATGGCTCAGAGCTATAAGCAGATACCTCATACTGATTGAACCCATTTTGATTCAAAAGCTCAGCACCTCTTTCACCCATCTCCCAAATATCCTCATCTAAAGGAAGACTTGGTGGAAACTTAGAAAATAATGTATTTGGCTCAATTGTTAGCTGATAAAAAGAGATATGACTTGGATTAAGACTAACTGCTTTCGAGACATCATCAATACACATCTGCACACTCTGCCCATTTAAACCATACATCAAATCAATATTTAAATTATCAAAGCCGACATTTTGAGCCTGTGATACAGCATTAAATGCTTCAATTCCACTATGTATTCTTCCAAGAAATTTAAGCTGTTTGTCTTTGAAAGATTGCACGCCTATGGATAATCGATTAATTCCTAAATTTCTAAATTCAGCAAACTTGTCAACTTCAAATGTTCCAGGATTGGCCTCTAGTGTAATTTCAATATTGTCTGCAAAATCTAACCTATCATTCAGTCCCACAAATAAATCATTAGCATCTTTGATGCTCATCAAACTTGGAGTTCCGCCACCAATAAATATTGAGTTAATTTTTCTATTTTGAACATACTCTAAATCATTATCTAAGTCTTTGAGTAATGCGTTGATATAGCCATCATGAACCTTGTCTTCATGAGAGTTAAAGTCACAGTACGGGCATTTTTTTAAACACCATGGATAATGGATGTATAGTGAAAGTGGAGGCAGTTTAAGTAATTTATTCAATGCTCAACAACTCTCCGAGCAAATCATTTAAAGCGAGACCTCGATGCGATATTTTATTTTTCACTTCGGGCTTAAGCTGAGCCGAACTGCAACTAAAGTCTTGTAAATAAAAAATAGGATCATAACCAAACCCATTTGTTCCAATTGGCTCTCTCAGTAATTCACCTTTCCATCGCCTCTCGACAATAATTGGATTTAAATCTTCTGCATCATTTACAAAGACCATTGCACAACAGAAGTAAGCTTGACGATTATTGTGATGCTCCATATTTAATAGAAGTTTTGCTACATTTTCTTCATCTGTTGCGCCTTCTCCAGCATATCTAGCTGAGTAAATACCGGGTTCACCATTCAGCGCATCTACTTCAAGACCAGAGTCATCAGCCAAAGCGGGGAGTTTAGTTTGCAAAGAGGCATTTCTTGCTTTTATTAATGCATTTTCAATAAAAGAGCTGCCAGTCTCAGGAACTTCTCTAACCTGCAAATCCTTTTGAGAGACAACACTATAATGCCCCTTAAGCATTGCATTTAACTCTCTTACCTTTCCAGGGTTTCCGGTTGCAAGGATAATTTTTTTCATCGTGTATAATAATTTCGAACTCAAAGATGGAGGCAACATGACCCAAGATGAATTGAAAAATGAGGTTGCTAAGGCCGCACTTAAGTATGTTGTTCCTGAAACCATTATAGGCGTTGGCACAGGCTCTACAGCAAATTTTTTCATTGATCAGCTAGCAACAATTAAGAGCTCCGTCAAAGGCACTGTTGCAAGCTCAATTGAAACAGCGAATCGCCTCAAAAATCATGGTATTGATGTTTTTGATTTAAATGAAGTCAGCGAAATTTCAGTTTATATTGATGGAGCCGATGAATCTGATCATCATTTAAACCTCATTAAGGGTGGAGGTGGAGCCTTGACTCGTGAAAAAATTGTCGCAGCAGTGTCCAAGCAATTTGTTTGCATAGCTGACGATTCAAAGCTCGTTGATGTTTTGGGTCAATTTCCTTTGCCAATTGAAGTTATCCCTATGGCTACAAACTATGTAAAGCGTGAAATTATCAAATCTATTGGCGGAAATCCTGTTTTAAGGGAAGAATTTACTACCGACAATGGAAATCTGATACTTGATATTCATGGCCTTACTATTGATAGCCCTAAGACCCTTGAGGGTCAACTTAATAATATTGTTGGGGTTGTAACCAATGGATTATTTGCAAATCGAGGAGCTGATATACTCCTACTTTCTACTCAAAATGGTGTTAACATGGTAAAACCCTAATAAAAGTGAGGTTTTTCAAGCTGTTATAGGTCGGTCACTAGCCCTTTTAAAAAAAGGCCATTAGATAATAATCATTTTGGATTATTAATAATGGACTTCACTAACTTTAAATGAAAAGATTTATAAAAATTCTAGCAAAAATGATCATTGCATTTCTTGGTCTCTGGTGCTTGGGCGCATCTATTGCAGCCCTTTATGGCGTTGCACTCTATTTTCCCTTCTATATTTCTGAAGGAAATGAGATACCTTACCATCGGATGCAGGCGACAAGAGTTACCATTTTATTATCATTTTCTTTTTACTCATTCAAATACTTAGTTTTTGAATCTAAGCAGTTATATCCCATTCAGTTTTTAGATACTATCCTAAAGATTTATGTGCTTTCATCTCTAGCTCTTTTCATAAGATATGATGTTATAAGAAGTGAATACATTGTGTTATTTTTTATTTTTCTTATGGCTATCGTTTCGCATATAGTCTCAAGGCCTAAATTGAGAAGATATTATTATTCAAAGTTCTCCGATTAACTATATAGACTTTACTTCTTTAAAACTCCTAATTCTGTTATTATTAAATTCAATAACATTAATTTAAATTAAGAATGCACAACTTTACACCTGTCAGCGCCCTTATTGGAGGAGTCATTATAGGCCTTTCCGTCGTTTTATATTTTTATACTACTGGAAGGTTGGCTGGGATAAGTGGTATTTTTGAAAATGCTATTTCAAATACCTCGCTTAGACTTTCTAACACCCTTTTTTTAATAGGTTTGGTCATTGGTCCATTGCTTATCTACAATATTATTTTGCCAAATAATCCAATCGCTTTTGAAATAACCAACTCCTACCTGCTGATTATCCCTGGCGGTTTTTTAGTTGGCTTTGGAACAAGGCTTGGAGGTGGCTGCACTTCTGGTCATGGTATATGTGGTATTGGCAGACTCTCGGTCAACTCAATGATTGCAACTGCACTGTTTGTCGCAACAGGAATCATCACGGTATTCGTCCTTCAACAGCTTGGGGTGTACTTATGAATGACAAAATTATCTCCCTTATTTCAGGTGTAATCTTTGGCATTGGCTTAGTCATATCTGGAATGACAAATCCTGAAAAAGTGTTAGGTTTTTTGAGTATCACTCATAACTGGGATGCCTCACTTATATTCGTTATGGGAGGTGCTATATTAGCATTTGCACCATTCTTCTTCATTTTAAAAAATAAAGAAGTCTCGGCTTTAGGTGCAAAGATTGAATTACCTGAAAAACAAAATATCGATAATAAATTACTTATTGGCTCTGCTCTTTTTGGAGTTGGTTGGGGCTTAGTTGGCTTATGTCCGGGACCAGCTATTGCAGCTATTGCAACTTTTGATCCCATTGTCATCGTCTTCCTAGTTTCAATGGCTGCTGGAGTCTTAGCCAAAAAAAATATTATTAAATAAAGTCTTTTAATACTAAAGTGTTGCGACTTAAATTTTAGGTGCAATTATGGCAAATCAAACCTTAGATATGTGCGGTTATGCATGTCCAATGCCGATTTTAAAAACTAAGCAAGCGCTTGCTTCAATGGCATCAAAAGAAGTGATCGAGATTATCTGTACAGACCAAAGCTCAAAAAAAGACTTTGTAGCTTTTTGTAATCAGCTTGGGCACAAACTAATCTCACAAAGAGATGAAGGAAACAAGATCATCTTTAATATCGAAAAAAAATAGCCTATCTCCAATCAAGGACAGGCCATCCATTCTCTCGGGCCGCAGAAGTCAAGACTTTATCACTATTAATTGCAACAGGATTATCCACCAACTCTAGAAGTGGTAGATCATTATGTGAGTCTGAATAGAAATAGGAGCCAATCAAGTTCTCTCCATTTTTATCCAGCCAAGGCATTAAGTTGTCAATTTTTCCAGATTGAAAACAAGGGATTCCAGAAACTTTACCCGTAAAACGCCCAGATTTAAACTCTGGCTCTGTTGCTAGAAAATGATCAATTCCATACATCTCAACAATGGGTGATGTAATAAAAGTATTTGATGCAGTTATCACAAGAACTGTATCCCCATTCTCTTTATGTTTGTTAATACACCCTTGAGCCCTCTCAAGGAAGATGGGTTTGATTTTTGTTTCTATAAAGTTATGACGAAACTCGTTTAGCTCGTCCAAAGAATATTCAGTTAAAATCTTAAAACTAAACTCTGCCCAGGCATAAATATCTAGCTTACCTATTTCATATTGATGATAAAAATACTCATTCATCTTCTGAAAAGATTCTTGATCAGAAATGATGCCTTTATCACACAAAAACTCCCCCCATAGGTAATCACTATCTCCACCAATTAGAGTGTTATCC
>CABXIU010000020.1 GCA_902512305.1 uncultured Gammaproteobacteria bacterium | reverse complement strand
GCTGCATTCATATGACAATCCAAACTGCCGTTCTAATGGAGACATTAATTGATCTTGGTGCAGAAATTCGTTGGTCATCATGCAACATTTTTTCGACACAAGATCACGCTGCATCTGCTATGGCAGCAAAAAATATTCCTGTTTTTGCATGGAAAGGTGAGACCGAAGAAGAGTTTTTGTGGTGTATTGAGCAAACAATTCTTCATAATGGTAAGCCATGGGATGCCAACATGATTCTTGACGATGGTGGTGATTTAACAGGCATGGTCCATGACAAATATCCTGAAATGCTCAATAAAATCCATGGTATTAGTGAAGAAACGACCACTGGGGTCCACCGCCTTCTAGAAATGGTTGAAAATGGTGAACTCAAAGTTCCCGCAATTAACGTAAATGATGCGGTGACTAAATCAAAAAATGATAATAAATATGGTTGTCGTCATTCTTTAAACGATGCCATTAAGCGTGGTACAGATATGCTAATGTCAGGCAAAAAAGCACTTCTGATTGGATATGGGGATGTTGGAAAAGGCTCCGCCATGTCACTTCGACAGGAGGGAATGATTGTAAAAATTTCTGAAATCGATCCTATATGCGCTTTTCAGGCATGCATGGATGGATTTGAAGTGGTTTCTCCATATATCGATGGCATCAATACAGGCTCAGTTGACTGTATTAACAGGGAATTATTAGCTAATACTGATTTAATTGTTACAACTACAGGTAATACCAATGTATGCGATGCATCAATGCTCCAAAGTCTCAAAGCAGGCTCGGTAGTTTGCAATATTGGTCACTTTGATAATGAAATTGACACTCAGTACATGCGTGATAATTGGAAGTGGGATGAGGTAAAGCCTCAAGTTCACCGCATTTATCGTTCTAAAGATAAAAATAATTATTTAATTCTTCTTTCTGAAGGCAGATTGGTTAACTTAGGAAATGCAACTGGCCACCCTTCTAGAATTATGGATGGTTCTTTTGCTAATCAAGTGCTTGCTCAAATGCATCTTTTTGAAAAGAAGTTTGCTGACTTACCTCAAGGCCAGAAAGCAGCAAATGTCACGGTTGAGCTTCTTCCGAAGAAACTTGATGAAGAAGTGGCAGCTGGCATGGTTGGAGGCTTTGGTGGTGTGCTAACAGTCATGACCGATGAACAGGCAAAATATATTAATACCTCAAAAGAAGGCCCTTTCAAGCCAGAAGCTTATAAGTACTGAGTATTTATTAACTTTCTAGAATGCGGGATTTCTTTCCCGCATTTTTTTTACTCTCAATTCAGTAATAATTGAAATGTCAGCCCTAAAGCAGATTGGTGAGGTAAAATTTTTGTTATTTCATAGTTCGAATTAAATGTCTAATTTAGAGCTCGATACAACCAAATCATTTCAGAATTTAATCTTTAAATTACAGAATTATTGGGCTGAAAAAGGTTGCGCAATTGTTCAGCCATTTGATATGGAGGTTGGAGCTGGCACATTTCACCCGGCAACATTCATCAGGTCAATTGGGCCCGAGCCATGGCAAGCTGCCTATGTACAACCTTCAAGAAGGCCGGGGGACGGCCGTTATGGTGAAAATCCTAATCGCCTGCAACACTATTATCAATTTCAGGTTTTATTAAAACCTTCTCCAAGCGATATTCAAGACCTTTATCTTGACTCGCTCGCAGCAATTGGTATTGATTTAAAAATGCATGATGTTAGATTTGTAGAGGATAACTGGGAATCGCCTACTTTAGGTGCCTGGGGTCTTGGCTGGGAGGTTTGGCTTAATGGAATGGAGGTTAGTCAATTTACTTATTTTCAGCAAGTTGGCGGCTTGACCTGCAAACCTGTTTCTGGTGAGCTCACCTATGGCCTCGAAAGGTTAGCAATGTATCTTCAAGGGGTGGATAGTGTTTACGATCTTATATGGACAGATGGTCTCACTTATGGAGATGTTTACCATCAAAATGAAGTTGAGCAATCAAAATACAATTTTGAGATTGCTGATACTGATGTTCTATTCAGACAGTTTGATGAAGCGGAATCAATGAGCTCTAAACTAATCGAAGAAAACCTTCCGTTCCCAGCCTATGAGCAAACTATGAAGGCGTCTCACATTTTTAATCTTCTTGATGCTAGGAAAGCAATCAGTGTAACTGATAGAGCAAGATTTATTAGAAGAGTTAGGGCAATGAGTCAAAAAGTGGCGCAAGAATATTATGAGTCTAGGGAAAGATTGGGTTTCCCAATGTTGAAAAAATAGACTTAAGGTAGCTGATGAGGCCTTTTCACTCAATTTATAACAAGATTTTAGATTACTCCTCTAGTCGATTTGCCATATTATGGCTATCAGCAATAAGTTTTTTAGAGTCAATAATTCTTCCAGTTCCTTTGCAAGACTTGTTGTTGGCGTCTATGTCATTAAGAAATAGATCAAAGGCTTTCTATTTCGCTGCTATTTGTACTATAGCTTCAGTTCTGGGTGCTCTTTTAGGTTACTATATTGGTGTACAAGCTGAAAATCATATCTTGCCGATATTGATTAACTTGAACTATGAATCAAAGTTCGAAACTGCACAAATGTACTTTCAAACATATGGTATCTATATTATTTTAATTGCGGGTTTTAGCCCTATTCCATATAAAGTTTTTACAATTGCAGCTGGTATGATGTCTATGTCTCTATTGCCTTTTGTGGTTTTTTCTTTGATTGCTAGGGGTGCTAGGTATTTTTTAATTTCTTTTCTGGTTAGAAAATTTGGAAAAATAGCTGATGCATGGTTAAATAAATATATTGATTGGCTAGGATACACACTAATTATCGCGATTGCTTTATTTCTATGGTATGAATACTAAACTTACAATACTTGTTATTTTTACTTGTCTATCAGGCTGCCTTACTAACCAGCCTGGACAAGTTGTCGTTGAAGAAAAATCATTCAATCTCGTTGAGTCTGAAAGTCAACAAAGTAAAACTCAATCTAAAAAAACAAACGTTAAAAAAAATTGGTCATTGCCAGTTAAATCCTCAATTCTTAAAAAATACTCTGCACAAGATGGTCATTTTGGTCTGACTTTTGATAATGCTGCAGGGCAAGAAGTAAGGGCTGTAAGAAAGGGCGAAGTGGTATACAGTGGAGACAGAATGACTAGCTATGGAAAAATGATTATTATTAAGCATTCCTATGGCTTTTATAGTATTTACAACCAAAATCAAGAATTACTTGTTAGTGAGGGTGACATCATAGAAAAAGGTCAACTAATTGCGTTGACTGGTGACAAGCCTTTTTATTTCGAAATGAAAAAATACGAAGAACCTATTAATCCATTAAAATATCTATAATGAATGACTTTATACAAAATATAAGCCCAATTCAAACGATTGCAGTTCTTCTAGTAATTACAATTATTACCCATTTTGTTTTGGGTAAGATTTTAAAGCAAATAACTAGACACTCTGGCAGCACCAAAACTCAAATTGATGATTACTTAATTGGCGCTATTTCAGCACCACTTAAACTATTAATTTGGTATGGATGGTTATACTTTTCTCTAAAAGAGCTAACCTCTGAAATTCAATCTTTAAATGATATTGTTGGCTATATTGCCATTGCACCAGTTTTTATTTTAACTTGGGGAATCTTAAGGTTAATTTCAAGCGTTGAGAGCTATATGTTAGGAGCAGAAGGAACTGTGGATAAAGACTCCATAAGGCTTTTTACCCGTCTAATCAAAATTCTTTTTGTATTTGCTATCATTCTTGGAGTTGCTCAGTTCTATGGATATGCTGTCTCTTCAATATTAACTCTCGGTGGTGTCGGCGGTATCGTAGTTGGTTTTGCTGCCAAAGACATGCTTGCCAATGTTTTTGGCGGCCTAATGATTCAAATGGACAAGCCCTTCTCAACAGGAGATTGGATTCGAACAACGGATAAAAGTATAGAAGGTGTAGTCGAAAAAATCGGCTGGAGAATGACTCGTCTTCGTACCTTTAACAAAAACCCTATTTATGTCCCCAACGGTATTTTTGCAACCATTCCCATTGAGACACCTTCTAGAATGACTAATCGTGAAATTCACGCAGTTATCGGTATCCGTTATGACGATATTGCGCAAATGCAAAGCATTATTGAAAAGGTTGAAAAAATGTTGGCTGGCCATGAACATATTGATCACGATGAACCTTGTCGTGTGTATTTTGACTTGTTCAATGCCTCCTCACTTGACTTTGTAATTTGGGCCTTCTGTACAGTCACTGAGGGAGCAGAATTTAAAAAAATCAAAGGTAAACTACTTCTTGATGTAGCTCAAATTATTGCAGACCATGGCGCTGAGATTGCGTATCCAACTCAGACTTTACATATTCAAAAATCTTAAATGAGTATCTCAAAGCTGCACATTAGCACTTTTGGGTGTCAAATGAATGAGTATGACTCAAACAAAATGAGTGATGTTCTTAAAGCTTCACATGACCTAGATCTAACAGATAATATTAATGAGGCAGATGTTTTATTAATCAATACATGCTCTATCCGTGAAAAAGCCGAAGACAAGTTATTTCATCAACTTGGGCGCTGGAGAAAACTAAAAGTAAACAATCCAAATCTAGTGATTGGTGTCGGGGGGTGCGTCGCTTCTCAAGAGGGAAGTCTTATCCTTAAGAGAGCCCCCTATGTTGATATGATTTTTGGACCTCAAACACTTCATAGACTTCCAAATATGCTAAATGAAGTCCTTAACGATCATGAAATAACTATTGATATCTCATTCCCTGAAATTGAAAAATTTGATTACTTACCTGAGCCCCATAGCGATGGCGCATCAGCTTTTGTCTCAATTATGGAAGGGTGTAGTAAATACTGTACTTTTTGTGTCGTACCGTATACAAGAGGTGAAGAGATATCAAGGCCATTTATTGACATAATTCGTGAGATTGAGGTATTAGCAGTTCAGGGTGTTAAAGAGGTCAATCTACTTGGACAAAATGTAAACTCCTATAGAGGACTAATGGATGATGGAGAAATCGCAGATTTAGCACTATTAATTGCGATTGTTGCTCAGGTTGAAGGCATTGAAAGAATTAGATATACAACATCACATCCAGTCGAATTTAGTGATCGACTTATTGAAACATATGCTGAAGTACCTGAGCTAGTATCCCATCTCCATCTTCCAATTCAAGCCGGCTCAGATAAAATCTTAAGCCTTATGAAGCGAGGTCATACTGCTATTGAGTATAAATCTAAAATACGTAAGTTAAAGAAAATAAGACCTGATATTTCTATTTCTTCAGACTTTATTATTGGATTTCCTGGTGAAACCGAAAATGACTTTAATGAGACAGTCAACTTAATCGATGAAATTGGCTTTGACAAGTCATTTAGCTTTATTTACTCTAAAAGACCAGGCACAATTGCCTCAAGTTTTGCTGATGATGTCAGCCTTAAAACAAAAAAACAGAGACTAGCGGTGATTCAAGACAGAATTAATAAGAACACTGAAGAAATATCAAAGTCTATGGTAGGAAGCATTCAAAAAGTATTGGTAGAGGGCTTCTCAAAAAAAGGTGGTACTCTATCTGGTAGAACTGAAAATATGAGAACTGCTCACTTCAAAGGCACGGAGGAGCTTATTGGACAGATTGTATCAGTTCAAGTATTAGATGGGATTAGAAACTCACTTAAGGCTAAACTGGTTGAAAATTTACAGTCTTAACCACAACTTAGAGAACCAATAATAACGCCCGTTTTCCTTATATGGCATGGTGCAGTTATATCGGCTTCTTCCAACTGCAAGAGGCTCGATAGATGAAACATTGACTGCCTGAAGACCATTCCAAAGTAATTTTGCTTTATCCTGACCAGAAACGTAGCATGCAAAATTACTTTTCTCAAAATTGGTTAATGGTCTCGAAAACGCAAGCTTCAAGACTGGCCTATAATCAGCTTCAATAACTAAAGATTTTGGATAAATGCTTTTTAATGGCATGTCTATCGTTTGGACTTTGAGAATGAAGCTTTTCATTTTGGCATATGGACCTGACATAGAAAATCTAGGAATATTCAAAAAATCACTGTTCTGACTTGCAACTCCAGATTGTTGACCGAAAGCAATATAATTATTAGCCTCAAGAAATGAATAAGTTTTATCATCATATTCACCATAAGGATAAGCAAAATACTTGTCTTTAACTCCTAACTCATTCGAAATTCTCTCTTGTGCGTTCAAAACTTCCTTCTCTAGAATATGGGGTTTTTGGTTAACCAGGTGAAGATGATTGACACTGTGATTAAATACATCTACTATGGGAGACATTTCACGGAGCTGCTCCCAAGACATCATCGAATCATAATTTTTGTCAATAGGATTGGTTGAAACAAAAATAGACATTGGAAATTGATATTCAACTAATAGAGGAAAGGCTTCCTTGTAAATTGACAAGAAGCCATCATCGGCACTAAGACTTACACAGTTATAAGGCAAACTTTCTTTTGCCTGAAGTTTTGTAATTACTGTCTTTAGGGGAAGAACTTGATAGTTATTTTCTTTTAAATACTCCAAATGATGTTTAAAAACTTCTGGTGAGGTACTTGTTGATTGAGGTCCTTCATCCGAAAAACGATGATACACAAGCACAACACAGTCACTCTTCAATGCATGCGAAGCATAAGGAAAGCAAATGGAAATCACAAATAGTAGCTTTAATAGTATTTTTAACTTTGTCATGAGTTAAATGATAAATTAAATAATGAGCAAAACCTTGTAACTTAACATTTGTTTTCAAAGTAATTCAGTAAAATACAATTCATGAAATTTTCTCTAGATATTAAACGTTCAGAACAGCTTGCAAATATTTGCGGAAGTCTGGACAAAAACCTTGAAAATATTGCCAGTAATCTTAATGTAATTATTTCTAACAAAGGTGCTGATTTCAATATCAAGGGAGATAATTCAGCTGAAGCGGTTTCCGTTCTTCAAGATCTTCTTATCATTTCAGACAAGAAGACAATTGATTTTAGTGATATTGACTTATGTATTAAATCAGTTAATAGTCCTAACGGTAAAACTCAATCAATCACAATTAAAACTAGCAAAAAACATATTCATATAAGAAGTAATAATCAACAAAAATATGTAAACGCGATAATTGAAAATGATGCTATTTTTGCTATTGGCCCAGCTGGAACAGGTAAGACATACTTGGCTGTAGCGAGAGCAGTTGAGGCGCTTGAAAATTCAAATGTAAAAAAAATAGTGTTGGTCAGGCCAGCTGTAGAGGCTGGTGAAAAATTAGGTTTTCTTCCAGGCGATCTGAGTGAAAAAGTTGACCCTTATCTTCGCCCTATTTATGATGCACTTTACGAATTTATTGGTTTTGAGAGGGCCAATAAATTAATAGAAAAAAATATAATAGAGGTTGCTCCATTAGCATTTATGAGAGGAAGAACGCTGAATGAATCCTACATTATTCTTGATGAGGCTCAAAATACATCCATCCCTCAAATGAAAATGTTTTTAACTAGAATGGGTTTTGGCTCAAAAATGGTCATAACAGGCGATGTCACTCAAATTGACTTACCGAATCCCAGTCAATCTGGGCTTACCGATGCTATAAAGATACTCAATAATATTGATCATATTGCATTTTGTAGCTTCAACGCTAAAGATGTTTCAAGACACCAACTTGTTAATAAAATCGTAAGCGCCTACGACAAAGCTAAATGAAGTCTGATAGCAAAGTAATAATTGGTCTTTCTGGTGGAGTTGACTCTTCAGTTGCTGCATATTTATTACTAAAACAAGGCTTTGAAGTTGAAGCTCTATTCATGAAAAACTGGGATGAAGATGATGAAGATGAATACTGTAGTGCATCTCAAGATCTAGCTGACGCTCAGCAAGTTGCTAATCTCTTAGACATTAAACTGCATACAGTAAATTTTTCACATGAATACTGGGAGGATGTTTTTGAACATTTTTTAGCTGAACATAAAAAAGGCAGAACGCCTAATCCAGATGTGTTGTGCAACCAGAGAATTAAATTTAAAGCATTTCTTGACTATGCCAAAGATCTTGGAGCAAATAAAATTGCAACCGGACACTATGCAAGAATTGTAAATAAGGATGGTAAATACCTCCTTAAAGCTGGTTTAGATGGAACTAAAGATCAAAGTTATTTTCTTCATTTGCTCAATCAAGAACAACTCTCTCAGAGCTTATTTCCTCTTGGAGAAATTGCAAAAAAAGAGGTCCGTGAAATTGCAAAAAATAATCAATTTATTACAGCAGAAAAAAAAGATTCAACTGGAATTTGTTTTATTGGAGAAAGACCATTTGCAGAGTTTTTAACAACATTTCTTCCTAAGGATAAAGGCGATATTGTTGATCAAGATGGTGCATTTATTAAACATCATAATGGCCTCCCATTTTATACAATCGGTCAAAGAAAAGGACTTGAGATTGGTGGAGGCTTTGGAGAGTCACAAGAGCCTTGGTTTGTAGCTGACAAATTGACTGAGTCAAATCAAATAGTTGCGGTTCAAGGAGACCATCATTTACTCTATCATAATTCCCTCATTGCTGATGATATTCACTGGATCGATGATGCACCAGAAATGCCAATGCTATGTAGTGCTAAAATACGTTATCGACAGGCCTCACAAGATTGCTCTGTAAGCCATGGAGAGAGTCAAACTATTAAGGTTTTTTTTAAAGATTCACAAAGAGCTATTACTCCTGGTCAATCGATCGTTTTTTATGACGGGGATATATGTCTTGGTGGAAGTGTAATTAAATCTAGATTCAATGAATAAGTCAGCGAAACAAACCCTAGCTCTTGCAAGCATATTTCAGTCATCAGCTTTAGTTCATCAACTAGCTATTTCTGGAAAGTGCGATAGGCATACCAACAAAGTAAGTCTTAATAGCATTGTTAGTTCTAGTGACTCTATTGATGAAATTTTTACCTCTCCTGAGGATTTAAAAATAGGCTTTGATTCTCTAAAATTAATTCTAGAGAAAAAAACAATTGAGATGCACAATGTTATGGTTTATGCTACAGCTCTCATTAATTTAGAAAAAAAATTAATGAAAAAACCTAAGCTATTGAACCAAATTTCTGAAGAAATTACTTTAATCAATAAACAAGACTTTTTTGATATTTATCATAGCAATTCAATTGCCAGACTAGCTGAACTGTATAAAAGTACTTTAGGCAGCCTTAATCCTACGATTATGGTTCGCGGAGAACAAATTTATTTATCAAATCAACATACCGCAAATCATATAAGAGCACTACTTTTAGCTGGAATTAGAGCAGCTTCATTATGGAAAAGTCAAGGCGGTAAAACCTGGCATTTATTATTTGGAAAAAAGAAAACACTTCAGTATATAAAATCTCTTGCAAATTAATCTAGCTCAAACAAATGCTTGCATAAATCAAGGCGAGACTCTATAATTCATGTTTTTCTTAATTTAAGCTTTAAACAAATACATATGGCCAATTCAGCAGGTTCTAAGAAACGCGCAAGACAAGGCGTTAAGCGTAACAAACATAACTCTCAGATTAGAGCAAAAGTTCGCACCTTTATTAAGAAGGTAACTTATGCAATTGATGCTGGGGATAAAAAAGAAGCTACAAGTGGTTTTGCTGATATGCAAAAAAATATGGACCAAGCTGTTAACAAAGGTTTAATTCATAAAAATCTAGCTGCTAGAAAAAAATCTCGTATTAGCGCCCAGATTAAGGCTCTTTAAAAAGGGTTATATTCTAGGTTAACTTATTGACTCTAAAATCATTGCTATAATGAAACCCTCTCTGAGGGTTTTTTTTGTTTTTGGAGGTTTATTGACATTATGATTGATGAAAGTGACAAGTCATTATTTAGGTCAACAGTTGATCGTCAGAAACCAGTTGACAAGGATAACTCTAGAGAAAATAAGTCTATAAAAATTAAATCAGGCAGGCCCTTTGAAAACTACAGTTTTTTATACGAACCGAATATTTCTGGATCACAAACTGTGACTCACTACGTAGATGGCTTATCACCCAAAACTCTTAAAAAAATGAAGCAAGGAAACATAGGCTCAACGCCCTCAATTGACTTACATGGATATAAAATAGAACAAGCCTGTAAAGAATTGTCTGACTTTATTCATTTTCATTCAAACAAACGCTTTCTTCAAATCATACATGGAAAAGGTTACCATTCAAATAACGGTCTTTCAATTATGAAGTCTCAGGTGGTTCATTACTTGAAGCAACATCCCAATGTTCTTGCTTTTTGTTCATGCCCTCAAGAAATGGGTGGAACCGGAGC
>CABXIU010000019.1 GCA_902512305.1 uncultured Gammaproteobacteria bacterium | reverse complement strand
TAAACAGAAGAAAAAGCAAAAATCCAAAGCTAATTGCCCCTAAAACTATTAGAGTTTGATTGATTAAATCTGATGGAATTCGTTTTGAAAAAATCGAAACAGCAACTGTCCATAAAGATAGTATGAAGACCCACAGCAGTAAAGAACCTTCGTGTGAGCCCCATAAGGCTGAAGCTTTATATAAAACTGGAAGCTGAGTATTTGAATTATCTGCAACATATTTAACTGAAAAGTCATTGCTCAAAAATGCACTCATCAACACGAAGAAAGCTACAGCAATCCAGAAACCTTGTGCCCAAACTAACGGTTTTGCAAGTTGGGCGAGTGAAGTTTTTTTCTGATAAATGCCAATCGAAGGGACAACCATCAAAAGTGCTGAAATTATCAATGCAAGAACAAGTGCGAAATGTCCAACTTCAATTAACATAAAGTCATATATTTATAGTGTTTTTAAGAGCTAATATTTTACAGGATTTCTTATGTTTAATAACAATACACAAGTAATATGGGGCATTATGAAAAAGAGCTCATAAGAGCTCTTTTATAATTATTTATGGTGCGGAAGGAGAGACTCGAACTCTCACGTCTTGCGACACTGGAACCTAAATCCAGCGTGTCTACCAATTCCACCACTCCCGCGAAGAATTTTGAATTATACCCAAATAAATTAAATATTTCTTAATTAAGAAATAGATTTAATTATTTAATTCCGTACCAATTTAACTTTTTATTGAGCTTAACAACTTCACCCACAATCATCAAAGTTGGTGCATAAATATCTTCTTTAGTTAATAGATTTGGTAATTCAGACAATGTTGTAATATAAACCTTTTGTTCAGGCATCGTCCCTTTTTCAATAATTGCAATAGGCATGTCCTTATTCATGCCGTGTTCAATGAGTTTCTTACTTATATAGTTAGCGCCACTTAAAGCCATATAGAAAACAATTGTCTGTTGGTCAACAACAAACTCCTCCCATGGAAGATTGGTTGTCCCATTTTTTAAGTGCGCAGTTACAAATCTGCATGATTGTGAATAATCTCTATGAGTAAGTGGTATACCAGAATATGAAGAACATCCAGATGCAGCTGTAATGCCTGGAACTACCTGAAATGGTATTCCATGCTCCGATAAAGATTCTATTTCTTCTCCACCTCTTCCAAAAATGAATGGGTCACCCCCCTTAAGTCTGCAAACTCTTTTACCTGATTTTGCAATCTCAACTAATTGCTCATTAATATCAATCTGCCTAGTTGATTCATCACTCCCGCCTTTCTTTCCAACGTAAATTAATTCTGAATCTCTTCTAACCAACTCCATCACTTCTTTAGAGACAAGACGATCATAAAGAACAACGTCAGCTTGTTGAATCAATCTCAAAGCTTTAAAAGTGAGTAGATCAGGGTCTCCTGGACCTGCTCCAACCAAATAGACCTCCCCCAACTCCATCTCTAATGAGTCATTCAGCTGCTTGTCAATATCATCTCTTGCCTCACTGATTCGACCTGAAAAGACTTTTTCTGCAATAACACCAGAGAATATAACCTCCCAAAAAGCCCTTCTATCTTTAATTTTTGAAAACCGATCTTTAACTTTTTGTCTATATTCACCAGCAATTTCAGCCAGTGTTCCATAAGCATTTGGAATAACAGTCTCCAATTTTGCTCTAATGATTCTTGCAAGGACTGGTGCTTTTCCAGCAGATGAGACTGCTATGATTACAGGTGAACGATCAACAATTGAAGGCATTATGAAACTTGACAATTTTGGTGAGTCAACAATATTGGCTGGTATTCTTGCTTTTTGTGCTATTTCAGAAACAGATGCATTCAAACTTGAATCGTTTGTTGCAGAAATAATAACTGATTGATTTGAAATATCTGATGATTCAAATTTCTTATTAACTATACTAATATGTCCTTTTATCGATAAGTTTTTTATGCCATCACAAAAAGCTGGTGAGACGCATGTAACCTGAGCTTGTGCTTTCAATAATAGATTAATTTTTCTTAGAGCGATATCACTTCCTCCTATTACTAAGCAAGGCTTTTGTCTTAAATTAACAAAAATAGGAAGATAATCCATAGATATATATGTCTATAAATAAGTAAGACTGGTTAACTTATTAAAGCGCGGATTATAGTAAAAAATACTATATTTAAATAATTTCTATTTTAAAAGATATAAATATTTCTCAAATATATATATTTATAGAAAAATATTTTATATTTAGTGATTACTTAAGTTCAAGAATTTTCTAACAAAAGGAATTGAAATAGGCTTTTTAGCTTGGAGCGAAACTTTATCCAAATCATCCATAGTTGATAACAGCAACTTTAAATCTCTTGAAAAGTTCTTAAACAAGTATTCATAAACCTTAGAATCAACCGATAGATTTCTATCACTCATCTTACTATTTATTATGCTCATTTTTAACTCATCATCAAGCTCTTCAAGCTTATAAACAGCAGCCAAGCTCAGTCGCGTTTTAATATCTTTCATAACTTTTAAGTCAGAAGGCAAACTATCTCCACTCACTAAAATAAAAACTTCAGATTGCCTAGCGCTATTAAATAAATCAAAAAATATTTCTTGACACTCATTTGCTATTAGATGAATATTATCAAAACTAATAAAATTTATTTGATTAATAATTTCAAATATATGCTCTGGGAAAGGATCTAAACAATCGAGAAAAACTGCATTTTTGTCATTTGCCAAAGCCTTTAATACTGATCCTTGTAGAACATGTGTTTTACCCTGACCCGAAGCACCATAAATATAAACCTCTGATGATTTTTTATCTAGAAAGAGTTGATTGATTGATCTGATTAATTCTTTATTAGAAACAAAACTCTCTAGAAGCATTGAAGAGTTGAGACTTATTGGCAAGCCAAGTTGATTCATTTTTTTGTCTCTTGTAAGATAAATTTCTTGACCCAAAGTAGGCCATAATCTGCACCACTCAATCCTGTTGATGAAGCCACTATGATTAAGACCATATCTTTAATACCATCTATTCCAATATAAAGTTGGGTGAGTAGCAAGTATAAAACCAAAGAAATTTGCAAGAAAGTATTTACTTTACTAATTAGAGTTGGTTCTAGTAAATCACTTTCAGAGTCCTCTTCACCTAGAAAATAGCCAAGGGCACCTGCAATAATAATTACATCACGAACAAAAATGATCATCAGTAACCATAATGGCAAAATCTCAATCCAATAAAGGGCAATAAAGGTACACGTTAACAATACCTTATCGGCAACTGGATCCAATATCGAACCTAGTCTTGACTGTAAAGAAAACTGTTTAGCAATCCATCCATCTAATGCATCAGAGATGCCCGCAACTAAAAATAATAGCAATGTCAGAAGATACTGCTCTTTTAGTAGCGCTATAACTATTGGAACTGTTAAAATAATGCGTAATATTGAAAGTGCATTAGGTAGTATTGAAAAGCTCATTATTTTGCTTGATTTAATCCATTTTTTAAGACCTTAATTATACGGAAAACAAGATGTCATCATTGACTTATAAGGACTCAGGGGTTGATATTACCAAAGGCAATCAGCTTATCGAAAAAATCAAACCGATTGCTAAATCAACCATGAGGCCAGAGGTTTTAGCTGGCCTCGGTGGCTTTGGTGCCATGTTTGAAATTCCTTTAGATAAATACAAAAACCCAGTGCTCATTTCTGGGGCAGATGGGGTTGGTACCAAGCTTATGGTTGCAGAAATGCTCAATAAGCATGACACCATAGGGGTTGACCTAGTAGCAATGTGCGTTAATGACATCATTGTTCAAGGGGCTGAACCTCTATTCTTTCTAGATTACTATGCAACTGGATCACTGAATCCAGATATTGCAACTTCTGTTATTGAAGGAATTGGAGAAGGTTGTCGACAATCTGGCTGTTCTTTAATTGGTGGAGAAACAGCTGAAATGCCAGGGATGTACAAAGGTGAGGAGTATGATTTGGCGGGTTTTTGTGTAGGTATAGTTGAGAAAGATTATGTCATTGACGGCTCAAAAGTTAATAAAGGTGATCATATTGTAGCCTTAGGTTCTTCTGGACCCCACTCTAATGGATACTCATTAATCCGAAAAGTCTTAGAAAAAACAACTCCGACGTCAAAACAACTCAACTCATTAATTGAGCCTACTAAAATTTATGTTCAATCCATATTATCTTTAGTCAATACTTTGCCAGTCCATGCTATCTCCCATATTACTGGAGGGGGGCTTCTTGAAAATATACCCAGAGTTTTACCTGAACATCTTTCTGTAAGATTGGATTCAAATTCATGGGATCAACCAGAAATCTTCAAATGGCTTCAAGTCCAAGGAAAGATTGATACTACTGAAATGTATAGAGTGCTTAACTGTGGTGTGGGTATGATCGTCATTATTCCAAAGGAATCATCAACTGAAACTATTAAACATTTAACTAAATGTGGTGAAAAAGCTTGGCTTATAGGAGAAGTCATTCCTTCAACTGGCAAACAAGTCATTATTAAGTAAAAAATGAAAGCCGTTATTTTAATTTCTGGAAATGGCACTAATTTACAATCAATCATTGATCATGCTGATAGCATCAATCTCGAAATTTCTGCTGTTATAAGTAGTAATAAAAAAGCTTTGGGCCTTAAGCGTGCAGAATCAGTAAATATTAATACACATTTTATAGATTCAAATATATTCATCACCAAAGAAGCTTTTGATAGAGAGCTCATATCAATAATTGATAGGCTAGATGTTGGACTCATTATTCTTGCTGGTTATATGAAGATACTTTCACCGATTTTTATTCATCATTTTTCTGGAAAAATTCTTAATATTCATCCTTCACTTCTGCCTAAGTACCGAGGACTTAATACTCATAAAAGAGCAATCATTGCTTTAGAAAAACATCATGGTGCAAGCGTTCACTTTGTAACAGAAGAATTAGACGGGGGTCCTGTAATTAGCCAAGAAATTGTTGATATTAATACCAATGACACTGAAACAACTCTCGCAAAAAAAGTTCTTGAAAAAGAGCACATTCTTTATCCAAAAGTAATTAATTGGTATACTCAAAATAGGCTCAAGCTGATCAATGAAAATACTGCTACACTTGATGGAAAAATTTTATGAAGAAAATTGTTTTATTATTTTTAAGCTTTATTTATACTAATTCTCTTGCACTCTCTCCTTATATTGGAAGTTATGAGCTCTATGCGGATACAAAAATGGGTAACTTAAAAATTGGAACAGCTATCCTAAGTCTTAACATTAATGAAAATCAGTTTATTTATACAACCGAAGCCAAAACTGAATCTTTATGGAAAGCCTTATATGATTATTCAAGATCTGAAAAAAGTACAGGAAATGAGACTGATGGTCAGATCATCAATAATTACTTCATGGTTATCGAAAAAATTAAAGGTGAAGTCAAAAAGAATTATGAAATCAACATAGCTACCGATAAAAATTATGCAATCTCAAGTACTGGGGAACAGTGGGAAATTAAACCTGGCCTACTTGTTGATCCTCTTAGCGTATATCTTGCGCTATCAAACGACATGCTCAATAATCCAGAACAAACTGAATTTACTTACCAAGTTGTTGATCAAGATGGTGTTAAATATTTAAAATTTAGTTTGGATGGTGAGGAAAATATTGAGATTAATGAGAGCATAATTGAAACTTCCCGAGTTATTTGTGAAGATTTAGATTTAACTCTAAATTTGTCTTCAAAAGATAATTTTCAACCGGTCAAAATACATAAGCTTAATGGTAAAACTGAATTTACAATGCTACTCATTGAATTCAGAAGCTAAATATTAAAGGTGATGTTTTAGGAACTGCCCAGTAAAGGATTTTTTATTCATAACTACCTCTTCAGGTGTTCCATAAGCGATTATTTCACCACCCTTATTACCACCCTCAGGCCCTAAATCGACAATCCAATCAGCGGTCTTAATAACATCAAGGTTGTGTTCAATAATCACAATTGTATTATTACGGTCTCTGAGTCTAAAAATGACTGAAAGTAGCTGTTTAATATCATGAAAATGAAGACCACTTGTCGGCTCATCCAGTATGTATAAGGTTTGACCAGTATCAGATTTTGAAAGCTCTTTTGCAAGTTTAATTCGTTGCGCCTCACCCCCAGACAACGTAGTAGCATTTTGACCAAGCGTAATATAAGAAAGACCAACATCCACAAGAGTTTGTATTTTTTGATTAATCTTGGGAATTGGTTTAAAGAAATCTAATGCATCTTCAACTGTCATTTCTAGTATCTCAGCTATTGATTTACCTTTGTATTTAATCTCCAAGGTTCCTCTATTGTATCTATGACCACTACAAACATCACATGAAACATAAATATCAGGGAGAAAATGCATCTCAACTTTAATTAAGCCATCTCCTTTACAAGCTTCACATCTTCCACCTTTAACGTTAAAACTGAAACGTCCAGATTTGTAACCTCGGGATCTAGATTCAAGTGTAAGAGCGAATAGATCACGTATTAGAGTAAAAACACCAGTATAGGTTGCTGGATTTGATCTGGGTGTTCTTCCAATTGGACTTTGATTGATATTCACAACCTTGTCAAATAGATTTATTCCCTTCACCTCTCTAAAGGGAGCAATTTCGGTTTGAGCACCGTTTAATGTTTGTGCTGCTAACTCATACAAAGTATTGTTAATCAATGTTGATTTTCCTGAACCAGAAACGCCGGTAATACAGGTCAAAACTCCAACAGGAATTCTTAAGTCTACGTTCTTTAAATTATTTCCTCTGGCACCTGTAATTTCAAGCCAGCCATTTGAATTCTTTCTATTATTAGGAGTGCTAATCTCTAATCGGCCACTTAAGTAGTCACCGGTTAATGACTTAGTATTTGCAATAACCTCATTGGGCGATCCACTAACCACAATTTCACCGCCATGAATACCTGCTCCAGGCCCAATATCAATAACATAATCTGCCTGCCTTATAGCCTCTTCATCATGCTCAACTACAATAACTGTATTGCCCAAATCCCTAAGATAAGTTAATGTATCTAGTAATTTTTGATTATCTCTTTGGTGCAGGCCAATCGAGGGTTCATCAAGAACATATAGAACACCAATCAAACCTGCCCCAATCTGTGATGCTAATCTTATTCTTTGAGCTTCTCCACCTGAGAGTGAATTAGCCTTTCTTTCAAGATTCAAATAGTCCAAGCCAACATTAATTAAAAAATGGAGTCGCTGTGAAATTTCATTCAATATCTTACTTGCAATCTCACCTCGCTGACCATCAAGCTCCAAGGCTTCAAAAAACTCATAAACCTGAACAATTGTTAATTTTGTTAAATCAGAAATATTATTATTATTGATAAATACATTTCTTGCAGCTACATTTAATCGGTCTCCTTGACAGCTAGCACAAGGCTTACTGATTACATATCTTGAAAGATCCTCTCTTACTGATCGAATTTCACTATCCTCATAACGACGAACCATCCGTGGAATAATTCCCTCAAAAGGCTTTTTTCTACTTGACCAACCTCTTCTTCCTTTTATTTTTGAAAAATCAATTGATTGACTTCCACTACCATAGAGGATAATTTTTTTATGATCATTAGATAGTTCATTAAATGGTGTTGAAACACTGAACTTATAATAATTACCTACCAATGTGAGCATTTGATAAAAATAAGCATTATTCTTACTCCATCCATAAACTGCGCCATCTTCAAGACTCAATTCAGGATTAGCTACAACCCTCTCTTCATCAAAAACATCTTTAACTCCTAAACCATCACATGTTTCACAAGCTCCTACCGGGTTATTGAATGAAAAAAGTCTTGGCTCTAATTCATTCAAGGAGTATCCGCAATGAACACAAGAAAACTTAGCCGAAAAAGTCAGCTCTTCCCATTTATCATCTGAATCCATCGGACTTACAATAGCAACACCAGAACTCATATTTAGAGCTGTTTCAATAGATTCAGACAATCTTGATGATATGTCTTGCCTTACTTTTAGTCGATCAATAACGATTTCAATGGTATGGTTTTTATTTCCATCAAGCTCTTCAACCTCTTCAAGAAATTGCACAATTCCATCAATACGAGCCCGTAGAAAACCCTCATGAGAAAGCTCTTGAAGTAGCTTATTATGACTCCCTTTCCTATTTCTTACGATTGGAGCTAAAACCATTATCTTAGAATCTTCCGGAAGTCCTAAAATTGAATCTACCATTTGTGAAATAGTTTGAGCCTGAAGATTAACGCCATGATCAGGACATCTTGGAGAGCCAACTCTCGCAAAAAGAAGTCTTAAGTAATCATAGATCTCTGTGATAGTTCCAACAGTCGAACGAGGGTTATGGGATGTTGCTTTTTGCTCAATTGATATTGCAGGAGAAAGGCCCTCAATATGATCAACATTAGGTTTCTCCATTAATGATAAAAATTGTCTTGCATAGGCAGAAAGTGACTCGACATAACGTCTTTGACCTTCTGCATAAATGGTGTCAAAGGCCAATGAAGATTTACCTGATCCAGAGAGTCCAGTTATAACGACAAGTTTATTTCTTGGAAGGCTAACATCTATATTTTTTAGATTATGGACTTTTGCTCCACGAATACTGATTGAATCCATTAACTCTATATTTTATGATGGACAAAGGGTTCATTATACTCATGCCTTGTGTAAAATCACAATTTTGTATTGAATTCCTAGCATATGGTTTCCTATAGACGAATCTTACTCAAACTAAGTGGTGAAGCGCTATCAACTAGCGACCAAAATATAGACTCTGAAATGCTAAAAAAGGTCGTAAGTATAGTCCAATCAGCACTTGATCTTGGTGTTGAAATTGCTATAGTTGTTGGTGGTGGAAATATATATAGAGGAGCTACTCTGTCTGAAATAGGTATGAATAAAGTTACTGGAGATCACATCGGCATGCTAGCAACAGTTATGAATGCTTTAGCTCTATCTGATGCCTTTGAAAGAAACAATATTCCCTCAATAGTAATGTCTGGTTTTCCCATTGGTGGAGGCGTATGTGAGTCGTTTAATCATACCAAAGCAAAGAGTGAGCTAACAAATGGTAAGGTAGTTATTTTCTCTGCAGGGACTGGCAATCCATGCTTTACAACAGACACTGCAGCTGCCCTTAGAGCTGTTGAGATTGATGCTGAAATTGTCTTTAAAGCGACAAAAGTTGATGGCATTTATTCTAGCGACCCTATAAAAGATTCTTCGGCTATTAAATTTGACTCATTAACTTTTGATTCTGCCATTGAGCAAAATATTAAGGTTATGGATACTTCTGCATTCGCATTGTGCAGGGATCACAATATTAAAATTTGTGTTTTTAGCATGCTAGAGGATAATTACTCCCTTGCAAATATAATTAAAGGTCAAGCAATAGGAACAATTGTCAGTCAAACTGGAGATTAACGATGATTAATGAAATTCATATTGATGCAAATAGCCGAATGGATAAATCGCTTTCCTCTCTGGAAAATGACTTTAGCAAAATTCGAGCTGGAAGAGCGCATCCATCTCTACTTGATCAAGTGACAGTAGAATACTATGGGACAATGGTTCCTCTTACACAGGTCTCCAATATTACTGCAGAAGATGCAAGAACTCTCAAAGTATCTCCTTGGGAAAAGGATATGGTTGGATCCATCGAAAAAGCTATTTTGACATCTGATTTAGGCCTTAATCCTAATACTCAAGGTCAGGTCATGCGAATACCGCTCCCGCCACTCACAGAAGATCGAAGAAGAGAGTTAGCAAGGATTGTTCGAGATGAGGCTGAAAACGCTAGAGTTGCTATAAGGAATATTCGAAGAGATGCTATATCTGACTTTAGAGAGTTACTTAAAGAAAAAGAGATCTCTGAAGATGAAGCACGAAAAGCCGAAGACAACATTCAAAAAATTACAGACCAGCATATCGCTTCAATTGATAAGTCTTTAAGCGACAAAGAAAACTCACTACTTGAAATTTAAAAAAGCTTTTCTATCTTTTTGAGCCTACACAATCAATGTACTTTTGCCACCTGTTGGCTGTGAACTCCGTTCCATTAGTAACTTGCGGACCTACATTACCTAAATAACCACCTGCAAGAGCTTTTTTGAACAACTCGATATTACTCTCTGATAAACCTAAATTGACTTTACAGTAATCGTGAATAGCTTCGGTTACAATTTCACCAGAAATTGCCCCGACAAATTCTTCGTCTTCTAGTTTAATTGTCGCTTCCTTAATTAGCTCATCTGAAATAGTGGATTTATGCTCTCCAGAAAAATTGAACTCATCTAACTGGGCAAGCAGGTCATCCATAATCTTTGTAACCCTCTTTTCATAAGCAACTTTTGCTTGATATTTAGCAGTTGATTTTGCTGCAGCGGCTCTTTCATCTTCAAATTTTTGCTGGAAGGCTTCGAGTGCGGCTTGTCTTGCCATTTCAGCTTCTATCTCTGCCATCATTTCTTGAGCTGCAAGTTCAGCTGGAATAGCAGCATCAGATTCTGAGAAAACAAAAATCATTTGTTCTGGATTCTCTTCAATAGAGACAACTAAATCTGAACATGGAACCACAAGATCGATAACAAAATCTTCAATAGTAAAGACATTTGAGTCTTTACCTACAAGCTTATCGCCAATTGAAAAAGACCTAAATCCAGTTTTAGCATTTTGATAATATGTTAGTAGTTTTTTTTCAGGATCATATGATTCTGCAATTGCTTTAACATTGCTTGAACTCATTATTTCATCGCCTTGACTAAACGAGCCATCTCCTTTAAGACGAATAACTGAAGTCAGATTACTATCTTCATCAATATCACCTTCTAACTGATCAAAGCATGGATCATTCAGTAAGACCATATCTAACTCTTCCTGAAGTAAGGAATTACCATCATCTCCAGAGTAACTAGAAGTTGAAATAAAAAAAATAAAAATTGAGATTAATAATCTATTAAAAAATTTCTTCATAAAAAGAATTATAAATAAAAAAACCCAGAGCTTACTCTGGGTTTTTTTTATTTTCAATT
>CABXIU010000018.1 GCA_902512305.1 uncultured Gammaproteobacteria bacterium | reverse complement strand
GAATGAATTTGTTGTTTAACATTAAAATGAAAAGATAACCAAACTAAAGACTAAGCTGTAAATTATGCCATTTATTGACAGAGATTTTATCAATGATTTACCAAATAGAGTAGATATTGTTGGTCTAGTCAATAAGCGCGTGTCATTAAAAAAAGCTGGGAAAGACTATAAGGCATGCTGCCCCTTTCATGAAGAAAAAACACCATCTTTTACTGTTGTTCCAACAAAACAAATTTTTCATTGTTTTGGTTGTGGTGAAAGTGGAGGAATTATTGATTTTGTTATGAAGTTTGATCATTTGGCATTTGTGGAGGCCATTGAGACTGTGGCTGGTGAATCAGGAATTTCAGTCGTTTATGATCAAACTGCTAAGCCGATAGATAGGCGCTTCAAGAGATACAATCAGTTGATGGCAGAGCTTAGTATTTTTTATCAAGATCAGCTTAAAAACTCTTCTGCAAAAAAGAAAGTTGTTGATTATGCTAAAAAAAGAGGAATAAGTGGATCCATTGCTAAAAGGTTTGAGTTGGGTTTTGCTCCTCCCGGTTGGACTAACCTTTTTGATCAATATAAAAAGAATGATGAGTCAATTCAAGATCTTCTTTCAATGGGGATGATTGTCCCAAAAAAAGATAAAAAAGATGACTATTATGATCGCTTTAGAGATCGACTTATGTTTCCTATCCATAATACAAAAGGCTCTGTTATTGGGTTTGGAGGGCGTGTATTATCCAGTAAGGATAATCCCAAATATTTAAACTCTCCCGAAACCCCTCTGTTTTCAAAATCAAAAGAGTTGTACGGTCTATATCATTGCAGAAAACACAGTAGAAGGATTGATTCAATTCTAGTTGTAGAGGGTTACATGGACGTTATCGCGCTTCATCAACAAGGGATAACTAATGTTGTAGCTACTCTTGGAACTGCAACAACACCTACACACTTGCAAATTCTATCTCGCTCTGCTGAAACTATTGTTTTTTGTTTTGATGGAGATAAGGCAGGAAGAGATGCAGCATGGAAAGCTTTAAAAACCTCTTTGCCTGCAATTACATCGGGACTAGTTATTAAATTTTTAATATTGCCAGAGGGTGAGGATCCAGATACACTAATAAGCAAAGAATCTGCGAAAGCATTTAATAAGAGAGTTGAAGAAGCGCAAACTCTCTCAAGTTTCTTAATTGAGCATATCAAGTCAGAAGTTCCTTTTGATACGATTGAAGGTAAAACTTTATTTTTAGAGCAGTCAGCGACACTAATTAATATGATTACCTACCCAATCTATAGGCAACAGTTAATAGAAGGTATTGCACATTCTATTGGTCAAAATATTACTCAAGTTGAAAAAGCAATAGTACAAAACATATCAAATAATTTTCAAAAAACCAATCCTAATCAATCAGAACAAAACAATTTAAATCAAAGCTCAATTCAGCAAAACCTAAGCAATAAGTCCGCTTTAAGCATGAAGAGCCTTATGTCAAGAATGATTTCCTGTGTTATTAATTATCCATCAATAGTCAACGATCCTGAAACATCGAGCGTTATTGAAGAGCGTGCAAGAAGCCTTCCAAAATCAGAAGTTTTAGTTGAGTTGATAAGATATGCTCAAGTTGAATCTGACCTTTCAAAAGAAGCATTACTACTGCCATATAAATCTAAAGATAGAATCTACTTGCGTTTACAGGAATTGAGTATCATGAAACCTTTTTTAAGTGAATTTGAAGCTAAAGAAGAATTTGGATATGCTTTAACTGCAGCAGAAAAATATTACGAAAGAAAATCAACAAAAGCTTCAATACTAACCGCAAAAACTCATGATGAAGAAAAAGCTGTGATGCAAAATATCATGAAAAGTAAAATCAAGTCAACAAATCAAAAAAAATCATCCTAACCCTCAAGCTCTGAATTAATTTCTGGATCATTAATAAGGATTCTTTGCATTGCTTTTTTGAAAGCTATAGACGCCGAATTTGAACCTTCACACCTTCTTTTTAGTTCTGGTCTTCTATGTACAAAACATTTTTTAGGGTGGTCAAGTCTTACTGCCATGATATATTTAGGGTTTTGAGCTGGAGAGAATCCTACAAAATATGTTCTTTGAGCACCTTCCTTGTCATAGCTCCTATCAATAACCATTTCAGCTGTTCCTGTTTTCCCAGCAACTGAATATCCGTCAATAACAGCACGATATCCAGAGCCATCATTAGAGACAACAGAATCTAGTATTTCAGAGATTCTTTTAGTGGACTCCGGCGTAAAAACCTTCTCAAATGATTCATTATTATTTTCTGTCTTGATTAATTTAAGTGAGGGAATTGCGCCTTCATTGGCAAAGACAAGGTAAGCTCGTGCTAGTTGGGCTAGATTTAAGTTCATAGGTCCATAACCATATGAAAGAGTTCTTTTGTCTGCTAATCCCCAATTACTGTAATGTCTCAATAAGCCTGGGTTTTCAGTTCCAGGCATGATGCCTAGTGACTCTCCAAAACCAAGTTTTTTCCAAGTATTGTAGTAATCTTCATTTTCAATTCTTTCAGATATGTTTACAGTGCCAAGATTGTGAGATTTTTCGAGAATTTTTTGAATTGTAATATTAAAATATTTTCCATCTGGCAGAACATGACCTATCCTTTTTGTAACATCTATTAGCTCATCATCGGTTGCTGTAATGATTCCTTTGTCTAGTGCTAACAACATAGTGAAAGGCTTCATAGTTGAGCCTGGTTCAGTTTTATCTGAAAAAACTCGATTCCTGTAATCATCGGCACTGTAATTTTTTAGATTATTAGGATTTGTTGATGGGTAGTTAGCAAGAGCCAATATTTCACCATTTGGAGAGAGAACTATAGCAGCAGCAGAGTCTGCTTCATGGAATTCAGCCTGCTCCTTGATGGCATTAAAAACATGAAATTGAATGTCAGAATCAATGGTTAGAGTTAGGTTTTCTCCTTCCTTATAATTCTTAATGATTTCAGCATCATAATAGATATTAGAATTATTTTTTTTATCTGAAAGTCTTTTGATACCATTTGTTCCAGATAAAAATCGATCATACTCAGATTCAATTCCAAAGACCCCAATATTTTTAGAGTTTGTTTTTCCAATCAAAGATGCCATAGAATCTTTTTTGGGATAATGACGAAAGCCACTTGATTCAATTGCAACTCCTGCAATTTTCTGTCTAGTACATTTATTATCTTCAATTTGCTCTTTAATTGTCGGCTGCATTCCAACAATCTTTCTTGCTTTATCAACTAATGTCAGTGAAGGTTTCTTAAATTCTTTAAAACACACTTTAGACCTTTTCTTTTTTAGCTCAGAAATATTTTTTAGTATAGGATCATTTACTTTGAGTTTGTCTTTAACAATGAAATACTTTCTATTGTTTGCTTTCTTTCTTATAATTTCATCTCTAAATTCTTGACGAGGCATTTTCAATGCATCTGCTAATAAATCAATATATTCTTCTTGGATTATCATAGGATCAAGATTAATTTTTTTATGAATCAGGTTAATCGCAAGAAGGTTGTTGTTTCTATCTAGAATATTTCCTCTGATTGATTTTTCAACTAAAGAAAGCTCTGAATTTTTTGAAGCTTTAGTTTTTAATTTAATATCATTAGCATTGATTTCGCTTACAGTGAGAGCACGATAGGTGAAAATTATTACAATTGCAATAAAGCAAATTTTGACAAGTGCTTGTCTATTTCTATAGCCCTGAACTCGATTAATTTTCATATGCTAACATCTTCCCATTCAGATTCAATCGGAACATACATCATTAATTCATCTATAGATTTTTGATAAACGGTGACACCACTTTGAATTTCGGAATATTCCATCAAAAGCTGCCTATTTAATGCATTTATTTTTTCATTTTCAAGTTTAAGAGCTTTTTCTGTTCTGTGTAGCAAGAACATTTCATGATGCCAATTGATACTCAAAATTGATATCACTATTATTGATATGATTAAAATGAAATTGATTATTAATTTTTTTTGAAATATTATTAACATTTTTCAACGACTCTTAGAATTGCACTTCTTGATCTTCTATTTATTTTTATCTCTTCATTGGTAGGTTTAACTTTTCCTAAATCTTTTAAGGTGCATTGATTAGACTCATCTGAAATGATTGGTAATCCTTTAGGGAGTTGTTTAGGGCGAGAGTGTTTATGAACAAATTGCTTTACAATCCTATCTTCAATTGAGTGGAATGTTATAACAGCAAGTCTGCCATTTTTTGCTAATGCATCAAGTGTTTGATTTAATGCTTCTGAAAGCATTTTAAGTTCATCATTGATGGCTATTCTTATGGCTTGGAAAGAGCGAGTAGCAGGATGTTTATTTTTGCCTGGCTTAACTACAGTCTTGATAAGTTCAGTTAATTCTAAAGTTGATTTTATATCCTTATTTTTTTGGTATTCTTTAATTGTTGATGCAATAATTCGACTTCTTTTTTCTTCGCCATATTGATACAATGTATTTGCAATTTCTGACTCACTACTCTCTTTTAGCCAAATAGCAGCAGTGAGTTTTTTTGATTGATCCATCCTCATATCAAGCGCACCATCTTTATTAAAACTAAAACCTCTTTCAGCGTTATCAATTTGAGGAGAAGAAATACCAAGATCCATCAAAATACCATCAACCTTTCCTATTAATTTTAATTTTTCAAGTTGCACATTTAATTTTGAAAAATTACTATGAATTAAGCTTAAACGAGGGTCTGTGAAGTTCATTTTTGCATATTCAATTGCATCAATATCTTGATCAAGTCCTATGACTCTTCCAGATTTTCCGAGTCTTTCTAATATTCCTCGTGTATGTCCACATCGGCCTATAGTCGCATCAATATAAATGCCATTTGACTTAATATTTAATCCGTTTATAGACTCATTAAAAAGAACTGAGTCATGATGATTAGATTTTTTTTTATCATGCATTGTATGAAGGCAATTACATTAAATTGTATTTTTATACCATTAGTTTACCAATTATTTCCAATTTATAATTTCTTATATATGTTTCTGTAAATTTAGCAAGTTATTTATAAAATAAATATAGAAATGAATAAATTGCTTGTATAAAATTCCATCAATAGCCCTATATTTTTATGGTTATTAATGATAAGCTAGAATTTTTTCATTAAAGGAGAAAGAATGAATAAGAAAGTCGGCATTATAGGGGCTGGACCAAGTGGTCTTGCACAGCTAAGAGCTTTTAAGTCTGCTAAAGAAAAGGGTGAAGATATTCCCGAAATTATTTGTTTTGAAAAACAAGATAATTGGGGTGGTTTATGGAACTACAGTTGGAGAACTGGTCTTGATGAATTTGGTGAAATTGCTCATAGCAGTATGTATAGGTACTTATGGTCTAATGGGCCAAAGGAGTGCTTAGAGTTTGCTGACTATTATTTTGAAGAACATTTTGGACATCCAATTGCATCTTTTCCGCCACGAGAAGTTTTATTTGATTACATTCAGGGAAGAGTAGAAAAAGCAGAAGTTAGAGATATGATTCGTTTTAATACATCAGTTCGCAATGTTGAATATGATGATAAAAGTGGACAATTTACTGTGACTGTTTGTAATCTTGCTGATGATGAAACTTACTCTGAAAAATTTGATTACGTTATAGTTGCTAGCGGACATTTTTCAACTCCAAATGTTCCAGAGTATGATGGCTTCAGTCACTTTAATGGCAGGATATTACATGCACATGATTTCAGAGATGCTTTAGAATTTAAGGGTCAAGATATCTTAGTTATCGGAAGCAGTTACTCTGCTGAAGATATTGGTTCTCAATGTTATAAATATGGAGCTAAATCAATCACTAGTAGCTACAGAACTGCGCCAATGGGCTTTGGTTGGCCAGACAACTGGGAAGAAAAGCCAGCATTAGTTAAAGTTGAAGGTAACACGGCTTTTTTTGCTGATGAAACAACAAAAGATGTTGACTCAATTATTCTTTGTACTGGCTATGTTCATCATTTCCCATTTTTGCCAGACAGTTTAAGATTAAAAACTAACAACATTCTCTATCCGCTTGGTCTCTATAAAGGAGTGGTATGGGAGCAGAATCCAAAACTAATGTATTTGGGTATGCAGGATCAATGGTATACATTTAACATGTTTGATGCTCAGGCCTGGTATGCAAGAGATGTGATTCTTGAGAAAATAAATTTGCCTTCTTTTAGTGAAATGCAAGCTCATACGCTTGAGTGGCATGAAAGAGAAGCCGCACAAGATGACGCTGCTTATGCGATTGATTTTCAAGGTGCATATACTCAAATGTTGATTGATGAAACAGATTATCCTAATTTTGATATTGAGGGCGTCAATAGAACTTTTATTGATTGGAAGCATAATAAGAAAGATGGCATTATGACTTTTAGAGATAAATCTCATGCTTCTTTAATGACTGGAACTCAGTCTCCACCTCACCATACGCCGTGGTTAGAGGCGATGGATGACTCTATGGAGTCTTATCTGGATATATAGTTTTTTATAATCCAAAAAACATCAAACACAGGGTGAATTAGGTCTAAAATTCACTCCTTTGTTGAACTTTATCAAAATTTATTTCTTACTGGAAATGGGTTTAAGTTTGCTAATAATAAGATTAAAATTGTATCTTGAATCAATAACTAAAGCCATTTAATATGGAATACCATAAGATTGACAAAGATTCAATAGAAGATGTTCTTGATCGGGCTAAACAGTATCGCTCACTTCTTCAGCCAGATATGGCAATAAGCATCTGCATGGATATCTTTGCCGTTGATAAAAATAATCAAGAAGCACTTGTCATTTATATTCTTGCTTTGACTGATCAATTATCTCAAAGTGAGTCTAAGGTTCATCAAAAAAAGATCACTGATAGCATTAAGAGACTTGACTCTAAATTTCTTCAACATTATTATTCTGGCATATTCTTTGAGAGACAAGCTAGAAGTTTATTGAAGCACTCGATGTCACGTTCTTTTGCGTATGAAGCATTTATAGAGGCTATAGTAGAGTTTGAAATAGCCGAAAAGATGGCACCAGAGCATTGCGCTGATCCGATTCTGCGATACAACAGTTGTATCAGAACGATAAAAAAAGAAAACCTTCAACCACGCCAAGAATTCGATGAACTTTACTAAAAATCGTACTGTCAGCCTAAAAAAAATGATGGCAATTGCAGGTTTATTTTGGTTTTTTTTCCTAATATTCTATCTTTTAGGTGCTTTGACTTTTCATTCAGGTGAGGCAGAATTTACAGCATTTTATCTCTGGTTTAATGACTCAATTTTTTATCCTATTTTGGTAATTTTGTTAATATTTACGCTTGCTTTTCATGTTTTCATAGCAGTTACTAGGCAATTGTCAAATAATGTGAGCTCTGGAAATCAATATCATAAAGCTTATCCTAAAGCTGTTCCAAGAATAGTGGCTTGGTCAGGCGCATCAATAATTCTAATTTTTATTGTCATTCATAGTGTTCAAATGCTTTCAATAAGTACTGTTGATTTGTATTCAGAAATTCAAATAATTTTTCAAAGACCTATAATGTGGGCTATTTATGGACTTGGAATGATTGCAATATCAACTCATTTACATCATGGATTGACAAACGTACTTCAAACTTTAGGTATTTCTAGTAATCAACATAAAGGTATTGCGCTAATAATTGTTCTTCTCATTGTGGCAGGCTATGCCTCAATTCCAATAAGTATATTGTATGCAAAAGTTTAATTCAAATGTGCCAACAGGGCCTCTAGAGAATCGATGGGATAAGCATAAATTTGATCTTGCTCTTATTGCTCCTCAAAATAGAAAAAAATACAATATTATTGTAATTGGGACAGGTTTAGCTGGTGCTTCATTATGCGCAACATTAGGTGAAGCCGGATACAATGTAGAGTCTTTTTGTTACAACGATAGCCCAAGAAGAGCTCACTCCATAGCTGCTCAAGGCGGCATTAATGCAAGTAAGAATTATCAAAATGATGGTGATAGCACATGGAGACTTTTCTATGACACCATTAAAGGTGGCGATTTCCGCGCAAGGGAGTCAAATATTTATCGATTGGCTCAACTGAGCTGTAATATTATCGATCAAGCGGTTTCTCAAGGTGTACCTTTTGCTAGAGAGTACAGTGGTTATCTGGCTAATCGATCCTTTGGAGGTACTCAAGTTTCTCGTACTTTTTATGCCAGAGGTCAAACTGGACAACAACTTCTTTTAGGTGCGTATAGTTCAATGAGTAAAGAAATTACCTCTGGAAGAGTTAAGCATAAGTCTAGATGTGAAATGCTGGAAGTGATTATTATTGATTCTAAGGCTAGAGGGGTAGTTGTTAGAGACCTAGTTACTGGAGAAATCTCATCTCATATTGCTGATTGTGTTGTAATGTGCACAGGCGGCTATAGCAACGCTTATTATTTATCGACTAATGCCAAAGGATGTAATACCTCGGCAACATGGAGAGCCTATAAAAATGGTGCATATTTTGCTAATCCAAGTTTCACGCAAATTCATCCAACTTGTGTGCCGCCAACTGGTGATAGCCAATCCAAACTAACTTTAATGAGTGAATCTCTTCGAAATGATGGTCGAATATGGGCACCAAAAAACAAAAAAGATTGTGAAAAAAATCCTAATGATATTCCAGAAAAAGATAGAGATTACTTTCTTGAGCGAATGTATCCTGCTTTTGCAAATCTAGTACCCAGAGATATAGCTTCGAGAGCGCTTAAAAGCATCTGCGATGAAGGTCGCGGAGTGGGATCAATTGTTAATAATCAGAGACTTGGAGTTTATCTGGACTTTTCCTCTGTAGTTGAAAAAATGGGTACTGATAAGGTTAAAGAAAAGTATGGAAACCTATTTGATATGTACGAGAGTATCACTGGTGAAAATCCTTATGCGGTTCCTATGAAAATTTATCCAGCACCTCACTACACAATGGGCGGGCTATGGGTTGATTACAATCTGATGACTACGATTGAAGGATTGTTTGCATGTGGCGAAGCTAACTTTTCTGACCATGGAGCAAATAGACTTGGAGCTTCTGCCTTAATGCAAGGCCTGGCAGATGGATATTTTATTGCCCCTCAAACTGTTGCTAATTATTTAGCACGTGGAAAATTTGAGGAGATTAACAATAATCATTCAGAGGTTCTTGCTGCAGTTGAGTCAGTTAAAAGTCGTATAGATAATTTGATGAATGCCCCTGAACCAAAACACTCTCCAGATTACTTTCATAAAAAAATAGGGAGTATTTTATGGACCTCATGCGGAATGGCAAGAGATAAGAAATCGCTCAAAAATGCAATTATTCAAATTGAAAAACTAAAGTCTGACTTTTGGAAAAATATTAAAGTAACTGGAGCAGATAAAGATTTTAACCAGACACTTGAAAAAGCTGGAAGAGTTGCTGATTTTATTGAGCTAGGACACCTGATGTGTGTTGATGCATTGGATCGAGAAGAGTCTTGTGGAGCGCATGCACGGCTTGAATACTTAGCTGAGACTGGGGACGCCAAGAGAGACGATGAAAATTATGGATATGTTGCAGCTTGGGAATTTAATGGAGATAATCCTTTACTTCACAAAGAGCATCTTGACTTTGAATTTATAAAGCCAACTTATAGGGACTATAAATGAATTTTATATTACACATTTGGCGACAAAAAAATACTCAGAGTAATGGAAGTTTTGTAACCTATAACGTGAATGATATTGATAGTGATACGTCTTTCCTAGAAATGCTTGATCAGTTAAATGAACAACTTATAGAAAAAGGTGAGGATTGTGTTGTTTTTGATCATGATTGTAGAGAGGGTATCTGTGGAACCTGTTCATTGGTTATTAATGGCCATCCACATGGTGAAAAGAAGGCTACAGCAACCTGTCAACTTTACATGAGAGATTATGCCAATCAAAAAGAACTCTGGATTGAGCCTTGGAGGGCAAAAAGTTTTCCTATTGTAAAAGATTTGGCAGTCAAGCGAGAGGCATTTGATCGAATTATTCAATCTGGAGGCTTTATTTCGGTTTCAGTTGGATCTGCTCCTGAGGCAAATTCACAGCTTATCAAAAAAGATGATGCTGATTGTGCTTTTGACTCAGCAATTTGTATTGGCTGCGGTGCTTGTGTTGCTGTTTGTCCGAATGCGTCAGCAAGTTTATTTGTAGCTGCAAAGATTAACCACTTTGAGTGCTTACCTCAGGGGAAAATTGAGACTGGGAAGCGCGCTCAAAGAATGATTAACCAGATGGAGCAAGAAGGATTTGGTAGTTGCTCAAATCATCGTCACTGTGAGACTGTTTGTCCGAAAGAGATTTCAGTTAGCAATATTGCGTCCATGAATAAACTACTATAAAGATATTAAAAATTAAGGAGAATTAATGAAAGTTGTTATATTAGGCGCTGCTGGCGGAATAGGGCAGGCACTTGGCTTGTTGTTAAAAACTGAGTTGACTGGTGGAACTGAATTGTCTTTATATGATATTGCACCTGTAACTCCAGGAGTGGCAGCAGATTTAAGTCATATACCAACGCCAGTTAAAGTAGAAGGTTTTTTCAGGTGAAGATCCTTCTCCTGCTCTAGTAAATGCTGATATTGTTTTGATTTCTGCTGGAATGGCTCGTAAGCCAGGAATGGACCGTTCAGATCTATTTAATATCAATGCAGGAATTGTAAAAAATCTAGTTTCTTCTTGTGCTGATAATTGTCCAAAAGCTTTGATTGGAATTATTACAAACCCAGTCAATACAACGGTTGCAATTGCTGCTGAAGTCCTAAAGAAAAAAGGTGTCTATAATCCTACTAGATTGTTTGGTGTTACTACTCTTGACGTAATTCGCTCGAGCACTTTTGTTGCTGAAATATATGGCAAGGATCCGAGGGATATAAATGTTCCTGTTATTGGTGGTCATTCTGGCATTACTATTCTTCCTCTTCTCTCTCAATCTGGCTTCGAATTTAGTCAAGACGATGCAGATATAATGACCAAACGTATTCAAAATGCAGGAACAGAAGTTGTTGAAGCGAAAGCCGGTGGAGGGTCAGCAACTTTGTCAATGGGCCAAGCTGCAGCTAAGTTTGGTTTATCACTCGTTAGAGCTTTAAATGGTGAAAAAGATGTTGTTGAGTGTACATATGTTGAGGGGTCAGGAGATTTGGCTAGATTCTTTGCCCAGCCAGTACTTTTAGGTAAGAATGGCGTTGAAAAAATACTCGATTATGGAAGTCTTTCAGAGTTTGAACAGAATACACTTAATGAAGCTCTTGATACGCTTAGATCCGATATAAAAATTGGTGAAGAGTTTCTTAAATAATCACTAATTTAAATAAATATACCAAAAATGTTAAAAAATCTCCATGAGAGGGCTTTGGCCTATCATAAAGAAGGAAAACCAGGAAAAATTGATGTCTCTTCTCATAAAAAACTCGATAATGATCAAGATCTTAGTTTGGCATACAGCCCCGGAGTTGCTGCTCCAGTAAGGGAGATTATGAAAGATGCTAGTAAAGTCAATCAATATACAATTAAAGGAAATTTAGTAGCTGTCATAACGGATGGCTCTGCAGTGTTGGGACTTGGTAATACTGGTCCTTTAGCAGCAAAGCCGGTTATGGAGGGAAAAGCAG
>CABXIU010000017.1 GCA_902512305.1 uncultured Gammaproteobacteria bacterium | reverse complement strand
GCACTTCTTGACAATATGACCGAAGGACGAGTTGATTTTGGAGCAGCAAAAGGAATCAATGAGAGAGTCACACTTCAGTTTAATAAAGAGGCCGATCGCCGTGACAATGAAAAAAGCTATAGACTTTTCATGGAGTCACTTGAAGTTATTATAAAAGCATGGACTAAGGATCCTTTTACTCATAAAGGTGAGTTTTATGAGTTTCCAGTGCCTGGATGGAAAGAAACAAATCGATATCTAATGCCTCTTGAAAAAGAATATCACTCTGAGGATGGTGAATACACCGGAATGTATATACATCCTAGACCTTATCAAAATCCCCACCCACCAGTGTGGCTAATGTCTAACTCTCCCCATACCTACAAATTAGCAGCAGAGAGTGGCTTTAAAGTGATTGGTATGTCAAGCCCGCCAGGAAAACTTGTAAGCTGTTGGGATGCCTATGCTAACGCAGAATCACATGATGGCACGATACATCAAAGAGGAGATGGCGTTGGGGTATGCACAGTTATCTATGTTGCTGAAACTATGGAGCAGGCAGATAAAGATGTAAGACAAGCAATTAATGGCTACTACGAGTATTTGAGTGGCTCAAGGCCAGAGGGAAGCTGGACTCGTAAAGCTTACCTTGATGACGATACAAACCCTACTGATGAAGATCTAAATGGCGAATGGTTTGACTTCCTTATGAAGTATGAGCTTATTTGGGTAGGAGATGCAGACTATGTTGCTGAGAAAATTCAAAAATACAATGAATCAATAGGACTTCAACACATTATGCTTCTACAACAGTTTCCTGCAATTGATTATCAAAAAATTCTCAGAAGTATGACTTTGTTTTCAGAGAGAGTCATGTCTAAGTTTAATCCTGATGGTATTTAATAATAGGAGAATATATTTATGCTAGAAGTTTGGGGCAGAAAAAATGCCAATCAAGTTATCCAGGTTCTTTGGACGCTCTCAGAACTTGGTGTTAAGTACAGAAGACACTCCATAGGGACTGAGTCTGGCGATCTTGAGACAGAAGAATATAAATCTCTCAATCCTAACTCAAAAATTCCCTCCATTCGAGATAACGGCTTTGTTATGTGGGAGTCTCATGCCGTCATACGCTACCTTGCAAAGCAATATGGTCTCGGGAGCCTATATCCTGAAGACCCTCAAAAGGCTGCAATCTCAGATCAATGGATGACCTGGTCAACCGATAGCTTTATGGGCACATTTTTCCCTGTATTCTGGCAGCTTGTTCGCACCGAAGAGAAAGATAGAGACTATGCAAAAATAACTGAAATGGCTAAACAAAGCGCCGACATTCTTAAAGTCCTCGATGATCACTTAGTTAACAATAACTTTGTTGCTGGAGATGACTTTACTTTTGGTGATATACCGCTTGGCGTTTTAATTCATAAGTATTTTGTACTAGACATCGAAAGGCCTTCATTGCCTGGAGTTGAGACTTGGTATAAAAGACTTACTGAGCGCCCAGCTTTTAAGGAGCATGCAATGCAGCCCTTTGGTAACTCACCATCAGAATTCTTTGCTCTTCAAGCCAAAGGCGAACAAAACTCTTAACCTGGAAAACAATATGTTAATTTTTGATCCAAATATTTCAACCAAGGATGCAGGAATAACACCCGCTCTTCTCGACGCAATTACTGATGCATACAATAGACATGATATTGATGCAGTTATGTCATTCTTTGCTGAAGATGCCGTCTTTGATCATGCCGCTGGCCCTAATATCAATGGCACTCGTTTTTCAGGCTTAGATACGATAAGAGGTATTTTTGAGGGTCTTTTTAATAATGTTGAAAGTGTTAAGTGGATGCCCATTGATACAAGAGTATCGGGTGACAAAGCCTACTGCGAATTTCATCGAGTAGCAAAACTGAAATCGGGTGAAACTCAGGATTTTTTAAGTATTGACGTTTTGACTTTTAGAGATGGCTTGATTATCCATAAAGACACTTATTACAAAAATCGAACAACTTAAATAAAGAAGGATTAAGATGGAAAGAACAATACCAATTGACCCGATACTTGAGAAAGGATACAACGTAAGGTTGCTAGTTGATGACTTTGATGGACTCATTGAAAAATGGTCCAGCTGGAGTGAAGAATTTCGAGCTACTGTGGATTCCTCACTTAACTGTCAATATGGAACTGGTGAGAAAGATAAGGTTGATATCTTTAGATGTGGCATGCCCAATGCACCATTATTTATTTTTATTCATGGGGGTTACTGGCAAAGAGGTGATAAATCAGTCTATAGCTTTGTAGCAGAGTCTTTTGTTAATTCAGGTATCGATGTAGCTGTTATTGGCTATCAATTATGTCCTGGTACTAGCATGACAAATATTGTTGAAAAAATCCGAGAGGCGATAGTATGGATCTGGAATAACGCCGATGAATATTCGATATCAAAACACAGAATTAACTTATCAGGTCACTCAGCAGGAGGCCACATTACTGGGATGATTCTTGCTACAGACTGGTCAATAATTTCTACAGACCTGCCTAAAGATATAGTTAAAACAGGCATTCCAATAAGTGGGCTTTATCAGTTGGATCCAATAAGAGAGACAACGATAGCAGATGTTCTAGGACTGGATGATGAGGAGAGCCTTGCATTAAGTCCACATTTTTTTGAACCACAAACAACTGCACCAATTTTAGTGACTTTGGGGGGCGGCGAAACACCTGAGTTTCATTGGCAGACTGACAATTTTTTTTCTAGGTGGAAAGATTTTAAAGCACCAATTGATTATTTTGCTGAACCTAAAGTTGATCACTTTGGCGTTGTAGAGAGGCTTGCTAATAAGGAATCTCAAATCTTTATCAGAGTTAGAAATTTCATCATATAGATTATAATTATTAAAGATGGAAAATGATAATCTTCAAAAATTAGATAGAAATAATCTTGCTTCAATTGTTAATGACATAAATAAAGGTCGCAGTGATAAAGCATTAATTGCTTTAGATGAACTCATCAATAGTTTTCCTCATGAAGCCCTTCTGTTTAACCTTAGGGGGGCATGTTATGAGGCAATTAATAAATTTGATCAATCCATAGAAAGCTTTAGTAAGGCTGTAGAAATTCATCCTCAGTATGAAGAAGCATTATATAACTTAGGTGTAGTTCAGAAAAAAGCAGGGAAGCCAGATGATGCTATCAATAGCTATCAAAGAGCAATAGGTATAAATTCTCACAATGCTAATGCGCACAACAATTTAGGTAATATATTGACTCAAAAAGGTCAAATTAAACAATCTATCGAGCATTTAAATTTAGCAATAAACCTCGACCCAAAATTCGCCGAAGCACATAATAACCTTGGGCTTGCTAATATGGAGCTTAATAAGTTGAGTGAATGCATTAATAATTTTTTGCTTGCCATTGAATGCAATCCTCAATATGAAGGGGCATATATTAATCTCGGTCGAGTTTATCGCGAATTAAATGAATATGATAATGAGGTAAATTGCTACAAAAAGTTTCTAAAAAATAAACCTAATGCATCAAAAATTTTAGTCCAACTTGGAAGAGCCTATAGTCATAGAGGAGAAAATAAGTTGGCAATTGATTGTTTTGAATCATCATTGAATATCAATCCTGAATCGTTCTCAGCATATTTTGAGCTAGCAAATGAGCCTGAATACAAGTTAAAAAAGGAGCAAGTTGCGAAAATGGAATCTTTTGCTGAAAATGATGAATTAAATGAAGAAGATAAAATTAGCATGAATTATGCTTTAGCATTAATCTATGAGAAGAATGAGGATTCTGATAAATTATTTTCTTCATTGCATCAAGCTAATAGTATGCGCAAGAAATTTTTTAATTATACTCTTCATGATGATGAAAAAAAGCTCAATAATCTTAGGGATTTTTATCAAGGAACTACTAAAACTAAAGGGCTAAAATTGAATGGGAAATCAAAATCTAAAAATCCAATTTTCATTGTTGGAATGCCTCGTTCAGGCTCTTCACTAATTGAGCAAATTCTTTCAAGTCACCATAATGTTTATGGTGGGGGAGAGTTGCAAATTTTTCGAAAGATATTATATCCTTGGATAAATACTTTTTTAAATGACAGAGGAAGTTTTCAAAAGATAATTAAAGATAAGAATTGCTATGAATCAATTAGAAATGAGTATTTAGAATCAATTGATAGATTAGATTTTAATGAAACATTTTTTACAGATAAAGCATTGCTTAATTTTCAACGAATTGGCTTGATATTAAGGGCAATCCCAGAATCAAAAGTAATTCATATTAAAAGAGATGCAATGGCTGTCTGCTGGTCAAACTTCAAAACAAACTTTGCGCAAAGAGGAATTGCTTTTTCTAATAATCTTGATGATTTAGTTGGTTTTTATAAGCTATACGAGGAACAAATGAATTTTTGGCGTTCAGAATTTCCAAATCAAATTTATGATCTGAAATACGAATCAATGACAAAAAATCAAACAATCGAAACTGAGAAATTATTGAGTTTTTGCAGTCTAGATTGGGACGAAAACTGTTTACATTTCTATAATAATAAACGCTCAGTTAGGACAGCGAGCAAAGATCAAGTAAGAAGAAAAATTTATACAGGTAGCTCAGATGCTTGGAAAAAGTACGAGAAGTATTTAAAACCACTTACTAAAGAATTTGGGATGTTATAGAGAATTTCTTAGATAAACAAAAAAATATTATATAGCCGATAAAATATTTTGGTGGCACTTGCAATTTATCGCAACAAAATCTTAAGTTTTTTAAAAATACTATTTTTCTGTATTTTTCTCTATCTTTTTCAAACTACGAACCATTGAAAGAGTAATAGTTAGAATCTCTTTAATAAATGAAAGTAATGGAATCAGAAAATAACAAACAACGAAACTAGAAACAAAACTCCAAAATCCCGAATAGTAAGGGTCATAATAATAGGAGTTATAACCTCCAAATAATAGTGAGAAAACTCCGATCACTATTCCTAAAATTGGTAAAAATACAATGAATGCATCATATCCAATTTTAGCGATAGAATAAACTGGAAATTCCTCATCATCACTGAGCAAAGGTTGATTTGAGATATGAGCTAATCGTAATGTCGATGACTTCCAAATCTTATAAGGCAACACTATGAAATAGAATAGTGTTTTTAAAAAAACAAACAAAGCTTTTGGTAGTGCCTCAGATATCAGTGAGTATTGTTGCTTCTCTTCCATAATTTTTCTCCAAAAAAAGTTATTTCATAAAAAATATTAACATATTTTTAATTATAAAAAAATATAACTCAAGGAAAAGAAATGACTTTAAACTTTTAGAAGCTTAGCCATTGTTACCCCCATGTCTGAAGGGGTTGGTGCAACCATTACGCCAGCATCTTCAAGTATTTCTACTTTTTCAGCAGCACTCTCACCACTAGAGCTAACAATTGCTCCTGCATGACCCATTAATCTACCTGGAGGAGCAGTCAAGCCAGCAATATAAGCCGCCATTGGCTTACTCATATGTTTTTGAAAATACTCTGCAGCTTCAGCCTCTTGAGGACCTCCAATCTCACCAATAATCAATACTGCTTCAGTTTCATCATCTTGCTCAAAATGTTTTAAGATTTCAACAAACGAACTACCATTTATTGGATCGCCCCCAATACCTACACCCGTACTAATTCCGATTCCTAATTCTTTCATTTGAGAAGCTGCTTCATAACCTAAAGTACCTGAGCGTCCAATCAATCCAACGTTACCTTGTTTGTAAATATGACCTGGCATAATGCCCAACATGGCTTTACCTGGACTAATTGTTCCTGCACAATTAGGGCCTGTTAAAATCATGCGATCTTCTGGCTTAGCGCGTGCAAAAAGGTATCGCTTAACTCGAATCATGTCATGCGTTGGTATTCCATCAGTAATGCTCACACAATATTTAATGCCACCTTCAGCGGCCTCCATAATTCCATCTGCCGCATATGCAGGAGGTACAAAGATGATACTAGCTTCAGCGCCTGTTGCATTAACAGCCTCATTCACTGTATTAAATACTGGTTTACCGAGATGAGTTGTACCTCCTTTTCCAGGGGTGACTCCAGCCACCACATTAGTTCCATAATCTATCATCTCTTGTGTATGAAAGGAGCCAATGCGACCGGTAATTCCTTGAACTAAAACTGGGGTTTTCTCATTGATAAAAATACTCATAATCTCAACCTTTATTTATTACCCTTCCAAGCATCAACTACTTTGTAGGCTGCATCTGCCAGAGTATCCGCTGTGATCACTTTCTTACCACTATCTTTTAGGATTTTTTGACCTTTTTCAACATTAGTACCTGATAATCGAACCACTAAAGGAATATCAATGTCTCGCTTATTCAATAGATCAACAATTCCTTGTGCAACCCAATCACAACGATTAATTCCAGCAAAAATATTAATTAATATTGCTTCTACATTTTTATCTGATAGAACTAATTCAATCGATGTAGCAACTCTTTCAGAAGAAGCTCCGCCACCTATATCAAGAAAGTTTGCGGGCTCACCACCAGCGTGTTGAATCATGTCCATAGTTGCCATGGCAAGACCTGCACCATTAATAAGGCAGCCAATATTGCCATCCAAACCAATATAGTTTAAATCATGCTCAGCAGCATTGGTTTCTCTTATATCTTGTTGTGTCTTATCGTGGAATTCAAAGATTTCTGGACGGCGATAAAGTGCATTTGCGTCAAATGACATTTTCGCATCAAGTGCCAAAACTTTATTTCCAGATGTCAAAACCAGAGGGTTTATTTCTAATAAATTAGCGTCCGTATCACGGAATGCACGATAACACTTCATTACCGCACGACTCGCAGATCCAATCGCTTCGTTAGGTAAACCTAGGGTAAAAACTAGTTGACGAGCCTGAAATGGCTGCATACCAACTGAAGGGTCAATCCTAATTTTGTTAATTTTTTCTGGCATCTCTTCTGCAACTTGCTCTATATCCATTCCACCCTCTGTGGAAACAACCAAAGTTACTTTTTGAGATGCCCTATCCAATACAATACTAAAGTAGAGCTCTTTTAAAATTTCACTAGCCTCTTCGACATAAATACTTGAAACCATTTTGCCTTCAGGTCCTGTCTGATTTGTCACTAGGTTATTTCCAAGAAACTTATCACAAAATTGTGAAATTTCTTTAGGTGACTCACATAACTTGACTCCGCCAGCCTTACCACGTGCGCCAGAGTGAACCTGAGCCTTTACAATCCATTTGTCACCACCTAGCTCGTTAGCTTGATAGATTGCCCCGGTTGCAGAATGGGCTACTCCGCCTCTTGGAACAGGGACTCCATATTTTGCCAATAGCTTCTTGGCTTGATATTCATGAATATTCATAATTAATTCTTAAGCTTTCCTTTAATTGCTTTATCTGTATTCACAATATTTTCTGCCATCTTTGCAGAAGCAGCATCAATCATTCTTCCATTGAGTTGGGCAGCTCCTCTGCCCTCTTTAGCAGCCTCATCAAGTGCAATCAGAATTTGATTGGCATGAGAAACTTCTGACTCTGGAGGAGTATAGACCTCATTAGCTAGTTCAATTTGAGAGGGGTGTATCGCCCACTTTCCTTCAAACCCAAGAGCTGCGCCTCTTTTTGCAGCATCAATATAGGATTCTGGATCATTAAAGTCACCAAATGGTCCATCGATTGCACGTAACCCATAAGCTCGACAAGCAACTAGCATTTGCGACAAATCAGCGTGCCATTGATCACCTGGATAATCTGGATTTAATCCACCTATTACGGTTGTTCTTGCTCTGCAACTAGCAGCATAATCAGCGACACCGAAGTGCATCGCCTCAAGCCTCTCCTCACGACCATTTTTAGCAATATCCATAACGTTGGCCATTCCAAGAGTTGTTTCAATTAAAACCTCAATTCCAATTCGTTTCTTAAAACCTTTAGCAGTCTCTATTTGATTTAACATTGCTGAGAGCATATAAATATCTGAAGCCGTTCCTGCCTTTGGAAGTAATATAGTATCAAGCCTTTCACCAGCCTGTTCGACAACCTCAACAACATCTCGATACATGTAATGGGTATCAATACTATTAATTCGAACTGAAATCGTCTTGCCATTACCCTTCCAATCTAAATCATTAATAGCATCAATAACATTTTGACGTGCTGGTAATTTATCATCTGGAGCTACAGCATCCTCTAAATCCAAAAAAACAAAGTCAGCGGCACTTTTTAAAGCTTTTTCAAACATTTTAGGGCTTGACCCCGGAACAGCTAACTCGCTTCGTTGAAGTCTTTGCCTGACTGGCTCATAGATAATATGACTCATAACATTCCTTAAAATAAAAACTCATTAACCGACTAATATAACAAGAATGTAGCTTAGTAAATTGAGTAATTATCACAAGTGGTTTAGGTCAAATCAACTTTTAAAATTGATTGATTGAAAAGTGGCGTCCCGTAGGAGATTTGAACTACCTGTTTCCAGGATAAAATCCTGGCGTCCTAGGCCACTAGACGAACGGGACAAGAAAATTTTATTAGGTTTAGTTTGAAAAAGTAAGTTAAATTTAACTTACTTAATCAAAAAAATTGGCATCCGGTAGGGGAATCGAACCCCTCTTGCCAGGATGAAAACCTGGAGTCCTAACCGATAGACGAACCGGACCAAATCATTATTGCTATGGTGGAGCTAGGCGGGATCGAACCGCCGACCTCAACACTGCCAGTGTTGCGCTCTCCCAGCTGAGCTATAGCCCCAAAAAACCGGGTTGTTAGCAAAAACGTAAATTATAATCTGTATCTCATTTCAGTCAAGTCAAAATTGGTAAAATATTAGTCATGGAAAAAATATATAACAGCAATAATTACTCAATCGAGGTGCTTTATCATATCGGCGCCTATGAAAATTCAATACACTTTATCTTTGATGATAAAACTAAAACATGCGCCATAGTTGATCCGGCATGGGAGCCCGATTTATTTTTAAAGAAAATTAATGATAAAGGCTACACTCTTACCGATATTTGGATTACCCATTGGCATGGAGATCATACAAATGCGGTCGATGACATAGCGAATAAAACGGGAGCAAAAATTACTGCTGGGGTCAATGAAATTCCATATCTAAATATTGAAAATAAAGTACATACTGTTAAGGATGGTGACACTATTCAACTTGGCAATATTGAAGCTAAAATTATTGAAACGCCAGGCCATACTGCAGGCGGGGTTTGTTATCTTCTTGATGAACACCTTATCGCAGGCGATACTTTGTTTGTTTATGGTGTTGGCATCTGCAGTCTTGCAGGTTCGAATCCAGTCACCCTATTTCACTCTCTAAAGAAACTATTGGCTGAAGTTCCTGATGAAATCCATTTGTTGTGCGGACATAACTATGGCTCAGAAATTTCAACCACAATCGGAGAACAGAAAAGAGCCAACCCTTTTTTACTGATTAAGGATGAGGACACTTTTGTGCGCTACAGAATGCATGTTCATGACTCCACTCGTAAGTATCCAATGTCACCAATGACACTTGATGAGGTAAACGCTTTGCTATGATAGGAATTTATGGCGGCTCCTTCGACCCCGTTCATTTAGGACACCTTAAAACTGCAACATCTATTAAGAATGAGCTTGACATTGAGCGCTTGTTCCTCCTGCCTTGTTATGAGCCAGTTCACAAACAGTCTCTAAATTACTCCTCTGAACAAAGACTTGAGATGCTGAGTCTTGCCATTCAAGATTTTCCTGAACTTGAAATTGATACTCGAGAAATTCTTCGTGAAGGAAGCTCGTTTATGATCGACACCCTAATCGAACTCGTAGAAGAATTTAATAATCATACAATCTGCCTTATCATTGGAATGGATAGCTTTATCAACTTCAAAACTTGGAAACAGTGGGATGAATTTGCAGATCTAGTGCATATGGTTGTACTCCCAAGGAGCGGTGACCAGCCTGATAAGAAGAGCTTAGATACTTTTGATTTAGCCAAAGACAAAGATCATCTTAAATCTGAACTAACCGGGCTGCTATATTTTTCCAATTCCAAGCTTATAGATATTTCATCAAGTGACATAAGAGACAAAATTGCAAACAATCAAAATCTTGATCAATTAGTGCCAAGCTCCGTCATCAACTTGCTTCAAAAAATATGAATCTTAAGAAGCAAATAAAAGTTGTTGAAAATATTATTGAAGAATTAAAAGGCGAAAACATCATTACTCTCAATGTAATAGAGCAGAGCTATGATATGGAGGCCATCATTGTTGCAACTGGACGCTCTATTCAACATGTTAGGGGAATAGCTAACAATGTGAACATCGAGGCTAAAAGGCTAAATATGCCTGTTTTGGGAATAGAGGGTGCTGAATTCAGCGAGTGGATACTTGTTGACCTCGGAGAGGTTATTGTTCATGTCATGACTGAAAAAACTAGAGCTTTCTATAAATTAGAAAAATTATGGTCTGTCGAGGAAGATGAAGATTAATCTAATCGCTGTTGGGAAAAAAATGCCTGATTGGATCTCTCATGGTATTGAGCATTATAAGAAACAACTTCCTAAACACTACAATTTCTCTATCACTGCTATCGAATCGCAAAGTAGAAAATCAATTAGTCCTGAAAATACAAAAAATCTTGAAGAAAAATTAATTCTAGAGGCTGCCTCTGATTCTAACTTGTTAATAGCGCTTGATGAGTCAGGCAAAAAACAAACAAGCAAAGAACTCTCAAAGTCAATTGAAAAATGGCAACATAATGGCGATAACGTTGCATTAATTATTGGAGGTGCGGACGGTCTTTCCTCAGAGCTTAAACAAAAATGCAATTTGATTTGGAGTCTTTCAGACCTTACCTTGACTCACTCTATGGCTAGATTACTCGTAGTAGAGCAAATCTATCGTGGCTACAGTTTACTTAGCAATCACCCGTATCACAGAAATTAGAGAATTGAATTGACATTCTCTGGAGGCCTTCCAATAGCGACGCCCTTCTCTGTTCTGACGATGGGGCGCTCAATCAAAATTGGAAACTCTAACATTGACTTTATAAGATGCTCTTCACTCAATGATTTATCTGCAAGCCCAAGTTCTTTGTACTTAGCCTCTCCTTTTCTAAGTAGTTCTCGAGCACTAATGCCCAAGTCCTTTATAATCGATATAAGTTCTGATTCACTTGGAGGGTTCACTAGGTAATTAACAACCTCAAAGTCAACATCATTTTGTTCTAAAATAGCAACAGTTGCTCTTGATTTAGAGCATCGAGCATTGTGATAAATCTTAGTACTCATAATAATAATTCATGAAAAAATATTTCATTATACTCTTGCTTATAGCCCCTTTTCATACAAGCCAAGCACTAAGTTTTAGCGAAATGATTGACTCGGTGAAGCAATTCATGCCGTGGTATGAAATGGCTCCAGAAGTCACTTTCACACTAACCGATACTGAGGGTAGTGTCTTTACTGAGAAAAATACACGTGGCAAATATTTAGTCGTAAATTTTTGGGCCACATGGTGTACTCCATGCCTAAAGGAGATCCCTGCTTTCGTAGAGTTCTATAATAAAAACTCTAATCATGTTGAAATTCTAGGCTTAGACTATGAGCCAGTTAATCTTCCAGTGATTAATGAATTTGTAGAACGTTTTTCAATTAACTACCCAATTATTCTTTATACGGATACAAATGACTCAGAGTACTCAAAATTTGGTGAAATTATTGGCATGCCAACAACATTAATTTATAGTCCTGACGGAGAGCTAATTCGGACCTTTATGGGGGAAGTAACCATAGAAGATCTTGATAAATATATCTCTCCAATCACCTAGCTTATTTCATTATGATTACACCGCCAACATCAGATGGACTTAATGAGAAACAGCAACAATCAGTCGCCTTATCAGAAGATATTAATGCTTTAATCCTTGCCGGTGCAGGTAGCGGAAAAACACGTGTTCTAACCCACAGGATTCATTATCTAGTTTCTGAAAAGAATCATCATGCTGATGACATTCTTGCAGTCACCTTTACCAATAAGGCTGCTAATGAAATGAAAGAGAGATTGAGCGATTTACTGCGACAACCTGTTGGAAGAATGTGGTTTGGAACTTTTCACTCTATAGCACACAGAATACTTAGAACACATCCAACTGAAGCAAACCTTTCGCCCACATTTCAAATATTGGATGCTCAGGATCAATTTCGAATCGTTAAACGCATAATGAAAGAAAATTCTATTGATGAAACCAAATTTCCTATAAAAAAAGTTCAGTGGTTTATTAATCAGCAAAAAGATGAAGGTATTAATCCTCAAAATATTGATGCGGGTTATAATTTTTTCATCAAACAAAGTGCTAAGATTTTTGACCTTTATGAAAAGCATTGCCAAGCGAATGACCTAGTCGATTTTGCTGGGCTTTTAGTTAAGAGTTATGAGTTACTTAAGAACAATCAGAATTTATTAGGACATTATCAAAATAAATTTAAGCATATTCTGGTGGATGAGTTCCAAGACACCAATCGAATCCAATATCAATTCATAAAGATCCTTCATAATGACAGCAATCATATTTTTTGTGTAGGTGATGATGACCAGTCCATCTATGGCTGGAGAGGTGCTAGAATTGAAAATATCCAAAAAATAGAGAATGACTTTAAGCCAATAGAAATCATCAAGCTTGAGCAAAATTACCGATCGACTGGGAACATTCTTAGCGCATCGAACGCCTTAATTGCGAATAATCAAAATCGCCTTGAAAAATCTCTTTGGACTGACTCTGGCGATGGAGATTTAATTAATGTGTTTAATGCCAGAACCGAAACGGAAGAGTCTCAATACGTCGTTAGTGAAATTCAAAGTCAGTTTAATCAAGGAAGAAATCTGAGTGAATGTGCAATACTTTATCGGTCCAATGCGCAGTCAAGAGTCTTTGAAGAATCACTGATTAATCGCAACATTAGTTACAGGATTTATGGTGGCCTTAGGTTTTTTGAAAGAGCTGAAATTAAAGATGCAATGGGTTATATTCGCCTTACAGAAAATACCTCGGATAACATTGCATTTGAAAGGATTGTCAATTTTCCAACTCGTGGAATTGGGCTATCAACTATTGAGAAGATAAGATCGCATTCTATTGAAAACCATACTGATTTATTTCAATCTTCTATTGCGATTAAAGATACATTACCTGCCAGAGCTTCTAACGCACTTCAAAACTTTATAGATTTAATTGAGTCAATGACTGATAGTATTATAAATCTTGAACTTAGCGAAAAGGTCGATGCCATTCTCTTGCAGTCTGGTCTCATGAATCATTATTCAAACGACAAGACTGACAAAGCTGGAAGCAAAAGAGAAAACTTAGAAGAACTTGTTACTGCAGCAAAGCAATACATTCATGAAGAAGATAATGAAATGAACGAGACAGAGGGATTTATTGCTCTTGCAACTCTTGATTCTAGTGGTGATTCAAATCCTGGTATTGATGACTGTGTTCAACTTATGACTGTACATTCAGCAAAAGGGTTGGAATTTCCGGTTGTATTTTTAGTTGGATTAGAAGAAGACTTATTCCCCTCAAGACAAAGTAAAGATGAGCCTCATTTACTTGATGAAGAGAGAAGGCTTTGCTATGTTGGAATGACAAGAGCAATGGCAATATTGACCCTATCATATGCAAGTCGACGCTTTATCCACGGGCAATCTTTTTATTCTCTTAATTCAAGATTTTTGGATGAAATTCCAAGAAGCTTTTTGAACTACGTTAAGAATCCCAATAGTGATAGATTTAATATGCCCTATGAAGATTTTAAAAAATCACCACACAAGATAGCTTCAAGCTCAAGTAACTCTATTTACTCCGTTGGTCAAAGAGTAAATCATGCTAAGTTTGGAATGGGCACAAT
>CABXIU010000016.1 GCA_902512305.1 uncultured Gammaproteobacteria bacterium | reverse complement strand
CAGTGGTCTGGAAACATCCCAGAGGAATACTAAATCAATACCCAAATCTCAAAGCAATTTTATCTTTAGGGGCCGGAGTTGACCATGTAATCAGTGATCCTGAACTGCCTGAAGGGCTGCCTATAGTTCGCCTAGTCGATAAAAAGTTAACGCATGAAATGTTCCTTCATTCATTGCACTGGGTTCTACATTTTCATAGCGATCAATATCTTTATCGAATTCAACAGCAAAGCCGTGAATGGATTCAGCAGAGCTCAGTTCAATCTGAGGATCGGACTATCGGAATCATGGGGTTAGGGAATATTGGCAAAAGTATTGGTGACTCTCTCGTTAACTTAGATTTTAACGTTGTGGGCTGGGGTGCTCGCCCAAAAAATTCTCTTGGTGAAATTAATTATTATTATGGACAAGAGCAGCTTGCTGTTTTTTTGAGACAGAGTGATATTTTAATTAATGTCCTGCCACTGAGTGAAAACACAAAAAATATATTAACCAAAAATGAGCTCAAGTTGCTGCCTGAGGGGTCGTTTATTATAAATATTGGGAGAGGTGGAATAATCAATGAGATTGATTTATTATCCGCATTAGATAGTGGGCACATTACTGCAGCTGCCCTAGATGTTTTTGCACAAGAGCCACTCCCAGAAAATAATTCACTTTGGACACATCCATCTGTTTATGTTACTCCCCATATTGCGGGACAAAGTAATCCTAGATCGGCGGCTAAAACAATCGCTGCAAATATACGTCTTATTGAGACGGGAGAGGACCCGTATCCTATATATAGCTTGAATAGTGGGTATTAATCATTCGTTATTTTTACTTATTTAAGTGTGAAAATTTAATTAAAGAGTTGAAGTATTTTTGTTTTGTTTGAGATATTGAAATTATTTATATGAATTCATGAGTAATTGAATTCAACTAAATAGACATATCTTATATAATATTGTTTTGTGAGACAAAATCTAATGTCCATACTAGGCGAAATTCAAACTACTCCATTGCATAAAATGCATGTTGATTCGGGCGCAAAAATGGTTCCATTTGCTGGATATGAAATGCCAGTGAGCTATCCTCTTGGAATAAAAAAAGAGCACTCCCATACTCGACAAAGCGCTGGCCTTTTTGATGTTTCTCATATGGGACAAATTAAATTGTCAGGAGAAGAATCAATGAGAGCTCTTGAGTCTATTGTTCCTGTTGATATCATTGATTTACCTTTAATGAGGACCCGTTACGCACTTTTTACCAATGAAAATGGTGGAGTGATGGACGACTTGATGGTTACAAATCTTGGCGATAATAGTTTATTTCTAGTTGTAAACGCAGCATGTAAAGATGCCGATTTTCAACATTTAAAAAATCATTTGGGGTCAAAATGTGAAGTCGACCTTTTTGAAGATCTAGCCTTATTAGCCTTGCAGGGCCCTAAAGCTAGTAAGGTATTAAGCGCTCTTGCTCCCTCTATAAATGAGATGACTTTTATGACCGCTAAGCGGCTTGTCATTGGTGATATAGATTGTTTTATTACTCGCTCTGGATATACAGGTGAGGATGGTTTTGAGATTTCTCTCCCTTCTAAAGACGCCCAAAAACTTGCAAGTCTTCTTCTATCTAGTGAGGATGTAGAGTGGGTTGGTTTAGGTGCAAGAGATTCACTCCGTCTAGAGGCCGGGTTATCTTTATACGGACATGAGCTTGATGATGATCACAGTCCTGTCGAGTCATCTTTAAATTGGGCACTTTCTAAAGCGAGAAGATCTGGTGGAGAGCGTGAAGGTAATTATTTAGGTGATAATGTAGTTTTGAGCCACCTTGAAAATGGTACTGAAGAAAAGGTTTTTGGACTAATGCCAGAAGGCAAGATGCCAGTTAGAGATGGCGCAATGATTGAAGATGAAAATGGAAATCAAGTTGGCAAAGTAACTAGTGGAGGCTTTGGTCCAACTCTAAATAAGCCAATATCCATAGCAAGACTGAAAACTAAATATACTAAAGGCGAGTCAAAACTTTTTGCACTGGTAAGAGAAAAGAGAATAGCAGTTGAAGTTGTAAAACTGCCATTTGTTAAACACAACTATTACAGAGGTTGAACATTAATAAGGAGAAGTAATGAGTATTAAATATTCTGAAGATCATGAGTGGGTCGAATCGAAAGGAGACGACTTGGTGGTGATTGGAATAACTGATTTTGCCCAGGAGCAGTTGGGTGATTTAGTTTATGTTGAGTTGCCAGAGGTCGGTGACGAGTGTGTTCGAGGAGAAAATATTTCTGTCATTGAGTCTGTCAAAGCAGCATCCGACCTAATTGCACCAGTTTCTGGTTCAATTACTGAAGTGAATAGTCGACTGGAAGATGAGCCAGAGATAGTAACCGAGGATTCAATGGGTGAAGGATGGTTTATCAAGGTCAAGCTATCAAACCCTGAAGAGTTAGATGACCTTATGGATGAAGAGGCATACAACTCGTTTATTGAGGACTAGAAAGAGAAAATAAATGACGGATAAGATTGAAGATTTACTAAATAATGATGCTTTTACCAATAGACATATTGGCTCATCAGACAAACAAAAAAATGAAATGCTTAATTATCTTGGTTTTGATAACCTAGATAAATTAATTGATGAAATAGTGCCAGATGTTATTCGCCGAAAAGAGCCGATGAATATTGCAGACGGCATGTCAGAACTTGCTGCACTTAAACAACTAAGAAATTTAGCTAGAATGAATGTTCGCTATAAGTCATTCATTGGTCAAGGCTACTATAATTCTATCACCCCTCCTGTTATTCAGCGAAACATCGAAGAAAATCCAGCTTGGTATACCGCCTACACACCCTATCAACCAGAAATATCTCAAGGTCGCTTAGAGGCATTAATGAATTATCAAACAATGGTTTCAGATTTGACAGGCATGGATTTAGCAAATGCCTCAATGCTTGATGAGGCGACTGCTTGTGCAGAGGCCATGACATTGAGTCACAGAGTAAGTAAGTCGAAAAGCAATGTTTTTTTTGTTGCCAATGACTGTTATTTGCAAAATCTTGAAGTGATTAAAACAAGAGCGGAGCCACTAAATATTGAAGTTGTTATGGGTGACCCTCGAGTTGATTTAAAAGATCTTGATTGTTTTGGTGTTCTTCTACAGTATCCAAACTCCTATGGCTCATTGAGTGACTACTCAAAGCTAATAGAATCTATCCATGAAAAGAAGGCGCTTGTTACTGTAAGTGCAGACTTGTTAGCATTAACTCTCTTAAAGGCCCCAGGTGAAATGGGCGCAGATATTGTTGTTGGAAATACACAAAGATTTGGTGTTCCTATTGGGTATGGAGGCCCGCATGCTGCTTATATGTCAATCAGTGATAAGTACAAGCGATCCATGCCAGGTCGTATTATTGGCGCATCTGTAGATACCAAGGGAAGGCTTGCTTACCGATTAGCATTACAAACTCGAGAGCAGCATATTCGCCGTGAGAAAGCAACCAGTAATATATGTACTGCACAAGCCCTCTTGGCAATCATGGCCAGTATGTATGCGGTCTATCATGGTCCGGAAGGACTAAAAAAAATTGCCAGTCGAATTAATAAATATGCCGGTGTCTTTGCTGATGGCATGAAAGCAATGGGATTTCATATCGTTAATGAATCCTTTTTTGACACGATATCAATTGAGGTTAAAAATTCAGATGCCATAGTGATGCAAGCCGAGAAAAATGGATACAACGTTAATGTATTTAGTAAAACGCTTGTCTCGGTTTCGTTTGATGAGCTGAGCACTCCTGAAGATATAGAGTATTTATGGAGAATATTTAATACTGAGTCAGATCTTAATGCTCAATCATTGTTTGAAAAAAATAAATCAACAATTAAAAAAAGTTTAAAGAGACAATCTGACTTTCTAACACACAAAGTATTTAATACTTATCGCTCAGAGACAAATATGATGAGATACATTCGATATTTAGGTGATAAGGATATAGCTCTAGATCGTTCTATGATCCCTTTAGGATCTTGCACAATGAAGCTGAATGCGGCTGCAGAGCTAATTCCTGTAAGTTGGCCAGAATTCTCACAAATTCATCCAGCAGTTCCTATGAATCAGGTGATAGGTTACCAACAGATGATTAGTGAGCTTGAGGAAATGCTCTGTGAGGCAACCGGTTATTCAGCAGTTTCACTGCAGCCCAATTCAGGAGCCCAGGGAGAGTATGCCGGGTTGATTGCAATAAGAGGATATCATCGAAGTAGAGGTGATGATAATCGAAATATTTGCCTTATTCCTTCATCAGCACATGGGACTAATCCTGCCTCTGCTCAAATGGCAGGCATGAAGGTCATTGTGGTTGATGGCGCGGATGATGGAAGCATTGATATTGCAGATTTGAGAGCAAAAACTAAAGAACATAAGGAAAATTTGGCAGCAATAATGATTACTTATCCTTCTACCCATGGTGTTTTTGAAAAAGATGTTAGGGAGGTATGCGACATTGTTCATAAAGCTGGAGGACAAGTTTATATTGATGGTGCAAATATGAATGCAATGGTCGGACTATCTGCTCCAGGAGAGTTTGGTGGCGATGTTTCCCATCTTAATCTTCATAAGACATTTGCCATACCGCACGGGGGCGGAGGTCCAGGAGTTGGACCAATCGGAGTTAAAGATCATTTGATAGATTTTTTACCAAGAACCCCATTAAACAATACAGAAGTTGGAAGTATTTCTGGGTCTCCATGGGGCTCAGGTAGCATTCTTCCCATTAGTTGGATGTATATTGCAATGCTTGGAAAAGACGGCCTGTATGAGGCTACATGTAATGCGATATTAAATGCAAATTATATTGCTAAGAGGCTTGAGGAGCATTATCCGATACTCTATAGTGATGAAAATGGCAGAATTGCTCATGAGTGTATTATAGATATCAGACCTATTAAAGATTCAGTTGGAATTAGTGTTGATGATGTCGCTAAACGTCTAATCGATTTTGGTTTTCATGCACCTACAATGTCATTTCCAGTGGCTGGAACTTTAATGATTGAGCCTACAGAGTCTGAATCATTGGATGAGCTTGATCGGTTCTGTGATGCAATGATTCAAATTAGGAAAGAGATTAAAAAAGTTGAATCTGGCGAGTATTCTACTGAAGATAATCCATTAATTAATTCGCCTCATACTCTAGAAATGGTAACATCTACAACCTGGAAATATTCATATTCCAGAGAAGAGGCAGCATACCCTCTTGAAAGTCTAAGGCGAGTGAAGTATTGGCCGCCAGTTTCAAGAGTGGATAATGTCTATGGAGATAAGAATTTGGTTTGTTCTTGTCCAAGTGTTGAAGATTATAAGTAGAGTTTATGAAGTCATTTTTGATTAGTGTTTTAGGGGATGATAAGCCTGGTCTAGTAGACGGTCTTTCTAAGATTATTATGTCACATAATGGTGACTGGATAGAAAGCAACATGTCTAGCTTTGAAGGTAAATTTGCAGGCATTCTTAAAGTGAACGTCCCTTCAAGTGATGCAGCTAAACTAAAAAAAGAGCTGACTTCTGCTTCTTTAGGTCTTCAAATAGCTTGCGAGGAAACGCTGCCCGTTGATGAGCTAAGCAATATAAAGAGTTATAACATTGAGCTTATTGGTCAAAATCATGTGGGAATTATTAATAAGCTTTCTCATGTTTTAGCGGATGAGCTTCAGGCCAATGTTGAAGAATTAAAGACAGAAATAATTGATGCTTCGATGTCTGGAGAAGAACTTTTTAAAGCCCAAATTACACTCCACTTACCTCTCTCTTTTGATGAAAATGTGGTCAGAGACAAGCTTGAGTTAATTGCCGATGAGATGATGGTGGAAATTTATTCTTACGAGAGTTAGTATTGTTCTAAATATTCCATTTAATAATTGCCGTGAGCAATAAAGGCACCATTTCTGTAGTTTAATTTTCCGTAATTAAATGGCTGTCCGTTAGGAAGTAAAACGCTCCCACCTGCAGATCTTAAAACCGCATCTCCAGCTGCTGTATCCCACTCCATAGTTGGTCCAAATCGAGGGTAGACATCTGCCTCACCGCAGGCGACTAAACAAAATTTTAATGAAGAGCCGATGGAAATCGTATCTTTAATATTATTTTCTTTAAGCCAATTATTTGTTGATTCATCTCGGTGAGAGACGCTTGCAAGGGCTACCGGACAAGAACTAGGGACTGGTCTTATGTTGATTTTTTGAATGCCTTTTTTAGATTCTTCAAAGGCTCCTGTAGAGGTTGAAGCAAAAAACATACGATCAAGTGCAGGCGCATAGACAACGCCTAAAGTTGGAATTCCTTTTTCAATAAGGCCAATATTCACGGTGAATGAACCAAGTCCATCCTTCTTGAGAAATTCTTTCGTACCATCAAGCGGATCAATGAGAAAAAACTGATTAGTAGCATCTGCATTGTGACTACTTGCGTTCTCCTCTGAAACTATCGGAACATCAGGGATGATTTCTTTTAGTTTTTTGAGTATGATTTGCTCTGATAGCTTATCGGCAAGGGTAACTGGCGATCCATCATCTTTGAAGTTAACCTCTATGGAGTTATCATAAATTTTCATAATCTCATGGCCAGCATCTCGTGCAACTTCAGGCAACGCATCGAGTAATTGAGAATAATTTATTTGTACCATTTTTGAAAAGCAATAATGTTAAGTAATAATATTACGCTCTGGACCAAATGGGAATTTTGTAATATCATAGGCGCTATTTTCAGTGAGTACCATTACATCATGCTCTCTATAGCCTCCAGCTCCTGGCTTGCCTTCTGGAATCATGATCATAGGTTCCATGGATACAACCATATTTTTTTGGAGAATCGTATCAATATCCTCTCTTAATTCAACACCAGCTTCACGACCATAGTAGTGGGATAAGACCCCAAACGAATGACCGTAACCAAATGTTCTGCTTTCAAGTAGGCCGTATTCTTCAAAAATTTTATTCAGTTCAAGAGCAATATCTTTGCAAGCAACTCCTGGCTTGATAAGCTTCATTCCTTCTTCATGGACCTTAACATTTATTTCCCATAATTTCAAAGATTCATCATCAACATGATCATAAAATAAGGTCCTTTCGAGGGCAACATAATAGCCAGCAATCATGGAAAAACAGTTAAGACTGAGGATATCGCCTTTCTGCACTTTTCTTGTAGTGACGGGATTGTGTGCACCGTCAGTATTGATTCCAGATTGAAACCAAGTCCATGTATCCATTAGTTCTGAGTGGGGGTAGCGTTTTGCTATCTCTCTAACCATTGCCTGAGTAGAGTGAAGTGCTACCTCATGTTCAGGGACACCTTCTTTGACAGCTTCAACAAGCGCTGCTCCACCAATATCACAAACGTTGGCCCCTTGGATAATATGCGCTATTTCTTCATCTGATTTTATTGAGCGCATTTTCATACAGTCAACTGAAACATCAACAAATTTTGCCTGACCAAAGGCTGCATGAAGTTTATCTAGACGCTCTTTAGTGACATGATCGAACTCGATGCCAATTATTCCACTATTAATAACAATCTGCTGTAGAGCATAAAAGTAGCTATCTTTTTGCCAGTCTGTATAAACAAGGTTCTCACCAAAAGTTCTTCTAAATGGTTGTCCACCATCAATATTGGCAGTAACGGAAGTCACTTTGTCTTGAGTAACAACTAGAGCATAGGGTCTTCCAAAGGAGCAGTAAAGAAAATCACTATAGTAATTGATGCCATGAATAGAGGTAAAGATTACTGCATCAATATTGCTTTGAGCCATATGGGCTCTTAGTTTTTTCTGCCTATTTTTGTACTCTTCATCAGTAAATGTATGAACGATATTGTCACCATTTGGAATGAAAATTGTTTTTGGCATGTTCATAGTGGCTCCTGTTTATGCTTTAATTTTTGCGGATTTTAGACAATTTTTTTTAGTATGGTAAGCTTTTTTTCTATTAAAGCCAAGTTTAAATTATTAGATATTACAAACATTTTCTAAATAACTCTCTCTTTTGACCTGCCTATGACATTTTCACGGATAAAAGTGTATACACCAGACGCTACAATAATTACTGCACCAAGGAGCGTCAGGATATCTGGCCTTTCGGAAAGAACAATGACTGAAAGGATCATAGCAAAAACTAATCTTGAATATCGAAAAGGTGAAATAACTGACATCTCACCAGTTCTTGCAGCAATAACAATTGAGTAATATGCGATAACGCCAAATGCTGAAGCTCCAGCAAAATATATAATTTCCTTTGAATTGGGTAGCAACATTTCAGAACTAAATGGCATTATCAAGAAGCCTGAAAGACCAAAAGCCAAGAATGCATAAAGAGAAATAGTGACTGATGAAAATTTGACCTCAATAGCCCGAGTTGCAAGGTCTCGTCCAGCCAAAAACATAGCTGCAAGGAGCGCAAAAATAGAAGCTGGCATAAAACTTTCAAAACCAGGACGAAGAATCAATAAGACCCCTATAAAGCCAACAAAAACTGCACTCCAACGTCGCCAACCCACCTTTTCCTTGAAGAATATTACTGCCCCAATAGTTACTAATAACGGTAATACTTGTAAGATTGCCGAAGCAGATGATAGTGGCGTTAAAGCAATAGCGAGAACGAAAAACAAAGCTCCAAAAAGTTCACACAGGGTTCTAACTATGATGGGTATGGTTAAAAGGTTTCTATGGAAAATCGGAGCTTTTGTAAGCAGCCCAATTAATAAAAATATAATGCTTCCACTAAACCCCAGAATGATGATGATTTCAGAAACTGGAAGATTAACTGAAAGCATTTTAATAAATAGATCTTCGAATGCAAAACCAGCCATAGCGAGAATCATAAATAAAGCGCCTTTTAAATTATCCATCTCTAAAAACTATAGATTAAAGAGGCATTTTAACTGTGGCCATGATTTCTTGAGTACTTATTTGGGGATGGAGCGCTCCATTGTTTCAATGTGCCTTTAAGTGGTTTATATATTTCAACTTTTAAAGGGTAGCAGATTGCTTTATCACTTGAGTGGCTTGAACTGCAATCACCTCCTGGGCAAGCTGATAATCCACAAAGAAGATCAATTTCAGCAAAAAACTCTATGTAGTCATCTGGGCGAACTGGGCTAGCTTTCATGAAATATTGGTGTGTATTTTTTGTAAATCCAGTACACATAAAGACATTAAGAACGTCATGAACATGATATTCAATTTCTTCAATTGTTTTTTGTTGTTGTTGTGAAAGAGCTCTGCATAAGTTCGAGTGACAGCAGTTATGGTACTCCTCATTATTTAGTGCGACATGTGTATAAGGGTCGCATCGAGTACCAATAACATCATGGACACTTCCACCATCCTTGTCATACCCATACCAGTCGAGTGTGTCATAGGTAATAGTGGCCATCGGCCTTAAAAATGGAAGGGTTGAATAAAGTCTATCGCCAGTACTCACATGAGTGCCATATAGTGCTCGTGTTTTGCCACTAAAAAAACGTTCATTGATATTATTTTTGTTCCACACATTTAAATCGCCAACTTGTGGCCCATCAATACTTATAATTCGAAAAAAACAACCTGCAGGAACCTCAAAAGTTTTGGCATCTCTTGGTGGGATAATGATAGATTCTATTAGATTCATATTGTCTCTAGCTGTTTTATAAAGCTCTGCATCAAAAGCTGGGAAATTATCAATAGGGTAAGATATGACCGGTTTAATTGAACGTCGGATTTGCGCATCATTTGGCTCTGGACTTAGATTAATTGTTTTCATAGTTTTCTCCTGTTTTTAGAACCACATAAATTATGTTTTTTTTAGACTGCTTTTCCAAAGCCCCCACCTCCAGGAGTTTTAAGAATAAAAAGATCATTTTTTTCAACTTCGACCTGCCCTTTAGTGCCTAACCTCGTTTCACTCTTGTCAGCGTGAACGACATAATTTTCACCAAGAGCACCAGATTCTCCTTCAGATAGACCATAGGGCGGTACTTTTCTGTGGCCTGCGATAATATTGACTGTCATTGGTTCGAGAAAACGTATTCTTCGATCTACTCCATCTCCTCCCATATTCAATCCTTTCCCACCTGAATTTTTTCTAATACTAAAAGACTCAAGTCTTACAGGAAAACGCCATTCTAAAACTTCTGGATCAGTCAGTCTTGAGTTGGTCATGTGTGTATGGACTGCACTACAACCTGGCTGATTTACGCTGGCTCCTGAGCCTCCACAAATTGTTTCATAATTTTGGACTTTATCGTTACCCCAAATAAAATTGTTCATTGTTCCCTGTGATGCTGCAAATTCTCCTAGAGCTCCAAGTAAAGTATCAACAATACACTGTGAAGTTTCCACATTGCCAGAAAAAACAGCTGCTGGGTATTTGGGGTTAATCATTGAGTTTTTTGGGATGATTAAATTTAAAGGTTTAAGGCAGCCAGCATTAAGAGGTATATCGTCATCCACTAGGCAGCGAAAAACATAAAGCACTGCGGCATAACAAATTGCACTTGGAGCGTTATAGTTTCCTGGGTGTTGATTGCTTGTACCTGTGAAGTCAATGGTTGCGCTGCGATTCACTTTGTCCACACTTATGGAAACGGAAACCTGATGACCGTCATCCATTTTGTAGGTAAAGCTTGAGTCACTCAGAACATCTAAAACTCTTCGAACAGATTCCTCGGCATTATCCTGAACATGGCCCATGTACGCATGAACAACCTCCAGTCCATAGTGCTTAATCACTTTAAGGAGCTCTTGGGACCCCTTTTCTGCAGCTGCAACTTGTGCTTTTAAATCGGCAATATTCTGTTTAATATTTCGAGCGGGGTATTCAGCTAGGCTCAATAAATCATGTATCTCATTTTCAAGAAATATTCCCTTAGAGACTAGAGTAAAGTTGTCAATTAGTACCCCTTCTTCTTTGATATGGGTTGAGTTGGCTGGAGCAGAGCCCGGAACTGTCCCGCCAATGTCGGCATGATGACCTCTAGTGGCAACATAGAAAATGACGCTCTCATTGCATTCATCAAAAACTGGTTTTATAAGTGTAATATCTGGCAAATGAGTGCCGCCATTGTACGGTGCATTTATGAGAAAAGCATCGCCAGGATTCATAGTCAGGGAATTTTCACGAATAATGGTCTTAATGGACTCACTCATTGAACCTAAATGAACTGGAACGTGAGGTGCGTTTGCAACAAGTTCTCCTGTTGGAGAGAATAAAGCACATGAGAAATCTAAGCGCTCTTTGATATTTACAGATGAGGCCGTATTCTCAAGCACCATACCCATTTGTTCGGCAACATTCATAAATAAGTTATTAAATATTTCTAACATGATAGGGTCTACACTTGTACCAATAGCGCTTGACCTTATAATTTTATTTGTTCGAGTTAAGATTAAATCATTACTATCCTCAAGCATTGCCTCCCAGCCTGGTTCAATTATGATTGTTGATGTTGGCTCAATAATCACAGCTGGTCCAGAGAGTTTCTCGTTGGGCTTAATATCATTACGATTATAAAAAACAGTCTTTTCAAGGCCCCCATTAAAAAATACATTTTGTGTTGTTAAAGGCTGGCTTTTAGATTTTTTCTGTTGTGGTTCATTTGATTCAAATTGATCACTTTGACATGAAACCTCAGACTGAATCGACTCAATTATTATTGCTTGTTCAGGAGATATAAAGCCAAATCTAGTTCTGTGGGAGTTTTCAAAATTTAGTTTCATTGATGAATAAATGTCAAATTTAATCGCTAGAGGTGTATCCGAATCTTTATATCTAAGATAGACTCGATCAACGTACTCAAAAATATTTTCATTAAGATTTTGTGCTACTAAATCTTCTTTTCCAGTACTTCGAAGATCTTCAAATTTCTCACTAATATGTTTAATAGCTTTCTCATCGAGATTTAACTCAATTGCTAGGTCATTAATGGTTCTAATATCAGCAAGTCCTATACCAAAGGCGGATAAAACTCCAGCATATGGGTGGAGATGAATTTTATTAATCCCCAGTTTGTCAGCTACCATGCAGGCATGTTGACCACCAGCACCACCAAAACAAGATAGAGCATAGCTGCTGACATCATAGCCACGTTGGACTGATATTTTTTTTATAGCATTTGTCATACTCTCAACTGCTATAAATAAAAAACCCTCCGCAACCTCAAGTGGAGTAACTGATTTATTAGTGCTTGAAGAGATTTCTTTAGCAAGAGTCGTAAATTTTGTTTCAACAATTTTCAGGTCAAGTTTTTGATTGCCATTGGGACCAAAGACTTTAGGAAAGAAGTCTGGATTTAGCTTGCCTATCATGACGTTGCAATCTGTTACTGTAAGAGGGCCCCCATTACGATAACAGGCTGGACCGGGAAAAGCTCCAGCTGAGTCAGGGCCCACGCGATATCTAGAGCCGTCAAAATATAAAATAGAGCCTCCACCCGCAGCAACTGTATTAATTAGCATCATCGGAGACCTCAGTCTTACCCCCGCTAACTCAGTCTCTAGGGTTCTTTCATATTCGCTGTTATAGTGACAGACGTCGGTTGACGTTCCTCCCATATCAAAACCTATAAGTCTATTAAGTCCAATTTTTTCTCCAGTTTTGACCATACCCACCACACCACCTGCAGGACCTGAGAGAATGGCATCCTTTCCTTGAAAATAATTTGCATCTGTTAATCCCCCATTAGATTGCATAAACATCAATTTGCCAAAATTTTGTTGAGTTTGTCCAAGTTCGGCTTTCACTTGATTAACATAACGACGCAGGATAGGAGATAAGTAAGCATCAACTACTGTTGTGTCCCCACGAGGAATGATTTTCATAAGTGGACTGATTTTGTGACTCACAGAAATTTGTTCAAATCCAATTTGTTTTGCAATTACGCTAATTTGGATTTCGTGCTCTTGGTACCTATATCCATGCAATAAAACGATTGCAATAGATTTAAAACCTTCATTAAAGGCCTCAGTTAATATTTTCTTTGTATTGGAAAGGTCAAGTTTTATTAATACATCTCCTTTGATATCAACTCTCTCATCAATCTCAACAATATCCGAATAAATCATATCTGGTAGTTGAATATCTAAAGAAAACAATTTAGGTCTTTGTTGGTATCCAATTCTAAGAATATCAGCAAATCCCTTTGTGATAGCCAAGAGCGTTCTCTCTCCTTTTCTTTCTAAGAGTGCATTTGTTGCTACGGTAGTGCCCATTTTTATTGAGTCAATTTGATGCATTGGAATCGACTCTTTTCTATCTATAGACAGTAGATCTCTAATGCCTTGAATTGCCGCATCTTTATATTGTTTTGGGTTTTCAGATAGGAGTTTCTGTGTAGCAATTTTTCCTTTTGGATTTTTACCGATTACGTCAGTAAAGGTTCCCCCTCTATCAATCCAGAACTGCCATTTAGGTCTTTCTTTAATGTTCATTAACAATTTATTAAATAGAATGTATACATGAATTATATATGTAAACAAATAGCTATGATTTTCTTAACTAGAGCGGTAAAAAAAATTGATTGACATAAATAAGTTTTAGGAACAAAATGCCAGAATTAAGTACTAGTCATTCTAGTTTAAGAGGGGTAATGGGATGAAGGATAACTATCTATTCGGTTTTTTCCTTGTTGTAGTTAGTGGAATAATCTGGAGCATTGGAGCGCCACTTGTAAGATTTCTCGAAGATGCTGAAATCTTTAGGCTTCAATATCTACTCTATAGAGGTTTATTAATCACCCTAGTCATACTCATATTTGTTCTATTTAGAGAGGGTAAAAACTTTTTTCATACGTTTAGGCGTATTGATTCATGGAGTTTAATCGGTAGCCTTGTTATGTCTGTTACATTCTTTGGATGGATCTACGCATTAACAACCACTACAGTTGCAATAACCCTGCTCATGCTGGCTGTTTCTCCAATTCTATCAGCATTCTTAGGATATCTTCTGCTTGGTGAGCGACTCAGCAGAAGCACACTGACTAATATGTTAATTGTAGTAATAGGTATTACAATTATGGTCTGGGATACTGATAAATCAACAACCATGATTGGGGTTATCTATGGATTTTTTGTAGCTTTAGGTTTCGCTATATATACAATCACTATTAGAAAAAATCCAGAGGTTCCAAAGTTATTAACGCCAGCTCTAGCGGGGTTTTTTTGCATGCTTTGGGCATCTATACTAATTATTATTACAGGAGGCAGTTTTGAGATGCCAGCTATTAATATAGGGGTTAGCATGACTCATGGCCTAGTTGTTGGTATAGGTCTAATACTGTATGGATTAGGAGCAAAATATTTACCTAGTGGGGAACTTGTAATGCTCTCTCTTCTTGAAGTTGTTTTGGGTATTTTTTGGGCATGGTTGCCAGTACTAGGAATTAATGAGGTGCCAACTAGAAATACTTTAATTGGAGGATTCACGATTCTATTTGCGATTATTTTGCAAGGAATCTATGCAAGAAAAAAACACGTTATTCCAATGCCATAAGTTCTTGTAATATGTTTATTTTTTTGTTTAATTGGAAGATTGCTTTAGTTAATCATTATTGCTAAAATTCTCATTTTTTTTAGCAATTCAGCACTAATACATTAGATTGGATTTATTTACGGTTTTATTAATAATTAATTGGCTAGAAATATCTCTGTTAATTTATTAATTTGTCCACTCTAATGCTACAATTGATTTTTTTAGGATTCAGTTTACGTTAAATGAAAGAGTTAGTATTTCCTGATATCAATATTGACAACCTTAAGCGGTGGACGGGTGATGTTTCCCCGCTTGAGTGCATAGGCATCAAAGATGAGACACACAACGTTAAAAGCTTTACCTTTAAGTCAAAGAAGGATGCGTGGTTTCAATTTTATCCAGGGCAGCATACAACACTTTTTTTAAACATTGATGGTAAGGATGTTATGCGGACTTATACCATTGCATCAAGTCCTACAAGGCCTAACACGATTACTATAACCAATAAAAGGATGAAAGATGGTGTCGTGACCAATTGGATGCACGATAACTTAAAAGTTGGTGACTATATAGATGCTCTTGATATTGGCGGGTCTTTTAGTATTGCACTAGATAAGCCAAAGTCTAAAGTTTTGCTTTTATCAGGAGGTAGTGGGATTACTCCTATGTTGTCAATGTCGAGATACTTTTTTGATCTCACAATCGATGTAGATATAGTATTTATTCATCATGCACAGTCTGAAAATGATTTAATCGCAAAAGACGAGCTAGATTATTTTGAGTCAAGTCAAATTAATTTTAAGAGCCATTACGTATGTGATATTGCTTCTGAGAGTTGGGATGGACCTACAGGCTTTATGAACTCAAAGATGTTAGGCGATCTTGCTCCAGATTTTGCTGAAAGAGAAATATATTGCTGCGGTCCAGAGCCTTACATGCAAAATGTAAAAAAAATTCTTAACTCTAATGATTATGATATGAATTTATATCATCAAGAAAGTTTTGATATTGAAAGCTCAACCGCTCAAAATAATATGGCGGTCAGCGTGGAATTACCAGAGCATAAAGTTTCAGAAAGTGAAATAAATGAATATAATGTCACCCTGTCAAACAGCGGTGAAGTCTTGCCTTGTGGAAGTAATACAAGTATTTTGGTTTCCATCCAAAAACAGGGTATTACTGTTCCATTCGCTTGTTCTCAGGGCTTGTGTGGGACATGTAGAACTAAAATGCTTGAAGGAACAGTTGATATGGATGCTCAAGGGGGGCTTTTAAAGTCGCATGAAAAAGAAGGATACATACTGACTTGTTGCTCTTACCCAACAAGTGATATTGTTCTTGATTTATAGGTTTATTAGTTGAGTTAAGGTTATGCAAAAAAAATATTCATGGTATTCCCTATTGAAAGCAGGCTTGTCTAACCAAGACTGGGATAAGGCAATCCCACTGTCTAAACCCAAGCCAAAGTATGACGTAATCATTATCGGTGGTGGCGGTCATGGTCTTGCAACAGCTTACTATTTGGCTAAAGAGTGCGGCATTACAAATGTTGCAGTTGTTGAGAAGGGTTATATTGGTGGTGGAAATACTGGTAGAAACACAACTATTATTAGGTCAAACTACCTTAGAGATGAAGCATCTAGTCTTTACGAACACTCAATGAGTCTTTGGGAGGGGTTGAGTGAAGATTTAAATTTCAATGTCATGTTCAGTCAGAGAGGGGTATACAATCTTGGGCATACTCTTCAGGACATGAGGGATATCGAAAGAAGAGTAAATGCTAATGTCTTAAATGGTGTCGATGCTGTTGTGGTTGACCACAAAGAAATAAAAGAACAAATTCCAATAATCAATACTTCAAAAAATGTAAGGTATCCAATTATGGGGGCATCATTCCAGGCCCGTGGCGGTGTTGCACGACATGATGGAGTGGCTTGGGGTTTTGCTCGAGCTGCCGCAAATCTAGGCGTAGACATAATACAAAATTGTGAAGTCATTGATATTGAAGTCGAAGAGGGTCGAGTCAAGGGGGTTAAAACTACCCAAGGAGACATAATGGCAGATCGTGTTGGATGCGTCAGTGCTGGCCACTCATCAGTCATAGCAAAAATGGCTGGATTAAGATTGCCTGTTGAGAGCCACCCTTTGCAAGCATTCGTTTCGGAAGCTCTAAAGCCAATACTTCATACTGTTGTTATGTCTAATGCTGTTCATGGGTATGTGAGTCAGAGTGATAAAGGTGATTTAGTAATTGGTGCTGGTATCGATGGCTACAATTCTTATGCACAAAGAGGTAGTGCCAAAATAGTCGAGCACTGCGCTGCCGCAATATTGGAGTTATTTCCAATTTTTTCACGCGTTCGAATGAATCGTCAATGGGGCGGCATTGTCGATGTTTGTCCTGATGCTTGCCCTGTAATCAGTCCAACCAAGGTCGAGGGGCTTTATTTTAATTGTGGCTGGGGAACTGGCGGATTTAAAGCTACACCCGGCTCGGGCAACGTATTTGCTCACACAATTGCACAAGATAAGCAGCATGATTTAGCAGTTCCATTTCATATTGATCGATTCACAACAGGAGCACTTATCGATGAGCATGGTGCCGCTGGAGTAGCGCACTAGGTAATGTTATGTTTTTAATTAATTGCCCGTATTGTAAAGAATCAAGAGACCAGAATGAGTTTTCTCCCGCTGGAGAAGCATTTATAGCAAGACCTCAGAACCCAGAGGCTTTGACCGATGAAGAGTGGGCTGATTATGTATTTTATCGGACCAATCATAAAGGCGATCATTGGGAACAATGGGTTCATACTTCAGGTTGCCGAAAATATTTCTTAGTTAAAAGATCTACCATTAGCCACGAAGTTAAAGAAGTAGCGACTTTTGGAGAAGTAAAAGGTGAGAGCGCATCATGAGATTAGAGAATCGATCAAGCAACCTAGTTGATTACACTCAGCCATTAAGCTTTCTTTTCAACAATAAAGCCTATAAAGGTTTCAAGGGTGAGACTTTGGCATCAGCTTTAATTGCTAACGATGTCTTATATTTTGCAAGAAGTTTTAAGTATGGACGTAAGCGAGGCATCATTGGGGCTGGAGTTGAAGAGCCAAATGCTTTAGTTTCTTTAGAGATTGGTGGAAGATATACACCCAATATGAAGGCCACTGAAGTTATGCTTTATGACGGCCTAAGTGCAGTCAGCTCAAGTAATCCGAATTCAATTGATTTTCGTGCCATGATCAAGCCATTGCACCGTTTTATGCCTGCAGGTTTTTACTATAAGACATTTATTAAGCAAAAGGTTTGGTCAATCGTCGAGGATCGCCTCAGGTCTTTATCAGGATTTTCTAAGGCTCCTTCAGAGACTGACGAAGATGTCTATGATCATATTTTTCAACACGCCGAGGTCCTTGTCATTGGTGGTGGTGTGGCAGGAATGACTGTAGCTCTCGAGGTGCTTACCAACTCAAAAACTGCCAGAGTTATTTTGGTTGATGAGAGGATGAATTTAGGAGGTGAATTAATCAATGAGTTTGAAACTGATCAATCCTCAATTCAGTGGTATCAAGAAAATATTAATAAGCTTAGAGAATATAGAGATGCAGAAAATGCTCGCCTGAAAATCCTTACATCCTCAACTGCATATGCTTGGTATGACCATAACTATATAGAGGTTTTACAGACTAATGCTACTGGTCAATCGACAAGCAAAGATGGTGTTCAGTCAGCAAGAAAAATATTGCATAAAATTAGAACAAAAGAAGTTATTTTGGCTACGGGAGCACATGAACGCCCAATGCTATTTGAAACTAATGATCTAGCAAATATTATGCTAAGTCAATCTGTAAGACGTTATCTGAATGAGTTCAATGTAATCGGTGGTAAAGAGGTAGTTTTATATGGAAATAACGATAGTATTTACAGCACTGCAATTGATTTAAATAACCACAAAATTAGTTGTAAAGTTGTTGATGTTAGAGCTCCTGGCAATGAAAGTGAGGTTGTTATTCAAGTAAAGAATTTAGGTATACAGGTATTACAGGGGTTTGCAGTCATCAAAGCAAAAGGAGCAAGCCGTGTTAATGGCGTTGAAATCTCTTCAGTTGAAAATCAAGCTAAACCACCGCAATGGAAATCGAAGTGGAGGCTAGCTGGAGATACTCAAACTTTAAACTGCGACCTACTAGCAACCTCTGGAGGTTTTAATCCAGTGGTTCATTTGGATTGTCATTGTGGTGGTAAAACATATTTTGATGAAAACTCTCAATCATTTCTAGCGCAAAAAAATCGAAATAATAGACAGGTATGCGGCTCTGTAAATTCTATTGGGTTTTGGCAGGATGCAATAATAGACGCTAAAAATAAAGCCCAATCAACCCTTCAGTCCTTGGGGGAGTTAAAAGAATCAAGTCATCAAACCTTAAGTAATAAATGCTTTAACTATTTTAATGTCGATCAGTTTTTTACTCCAATTGAAATTCTTAATAAACCAAAAGTTTTTATTGATTTGCAAAATGACGTGACTACTTTAGATATTGCACTCTCAATTAGAGAGGGGTACCGTTCAATAGAGCACATTAAGAGATATACCGCTATGGGCTTTGGAACTGATCAAGGTAAAACCGGAAATATTAATGGTATTGCTGTAGCAGCAGAGTTTCTTGAAGTGCCAATGTCAGAGGTGGGCACGACAACATTTAGGCCAGCCTATACTGGAGTTGATTTTGGTGCAATGGCAGGAAGAGAGGTTGGAGGTTTTTTCGATCCACAAAGGTATACAACGATTCATAACTCACATGTAGAAAGTGGTGCTGAATTTGAAGTCGTCGGCCAGTGGTATAGGCCTTGGTTCTATCCAAAGAATGGTGAAGATATGCATCAGGCTGTTAATAGGGAGTGTCGCGCTGTGAGAAGCTCTCTTGGAATGATGGACGCATCAACCCTTGGAAAAATTGATATTCAAGGAAAGGATGCTAGAGAGTTTTTGTCAAGAGTCTACACGAATGCGTGGATGAAGCTAGCTCCAGGAAGCTGTCGTTATGGATTGATGTGTAACGAAAAAGGAATGATTATTGATGATGGTGTTTCAACCTGCATCAATGATAATCATTTTATTATGACAACAACAACGGGTGGTGCTGCAAGTGTTTATGCAACACTGGAAATGTGGCTTCAAACTGAATGGAGTCATTTAGATGTTCACCTTAGTAGTGTTACTGATCAGTTTTCAACTATAGCAGTTGTGGGTCCAAATGCACGTAAATTGATGGAAGTAATATGTCAAGATGTTGCTTTCGAAAGTAAAAAATTTAAGTTTATGCAATGGCGCCCTGGAATCATTTGCGGCGTCAAGGCAAGAATTATGAGAATCAGTTTTTCTGGTGAATTAGCTTATGAAATTAATGTTGAGGCAAACTATGGACGTTTCATATGGGATGAGGTTGCTCGTGCAGGTAAAGAATGGAATATCACTCCATATGGAACTGAATCAATGCACGTTCTTCGAGCTGAGAAAGGCTACATCATTGTCGGTCAAGATACTGACGGTTCAATGACACCAATGGATGTGGATATGAACTGGATCCTTGCTAAAAACAAATCTTTTTCATATATTGGTCGTCGTTCATTCAGTATTTCCGCTTTAAATTCAAAGGATAGGCTGCAGTTAGTCGGGTTGCTGACAAAAGATGAGCAGGTTGTTCTTCCTGAAGGTGCACATATCATCAGCAATAAAGGCATCTCTATAGGTTATGTTACATCAAGTTATTTTAGTGCGACTCTTGGGAGGTCAATCGCATTAGCTCAACTAAAGGGCGGACTTTCTAAAATGTCAGAAATAGTTTTGGTGAAGATTGTTCAAGAAAAGCAGGGCCTTAAAGAGATACCGTGTGAAGTTTCAAGTAGTGTCTTTTATGATGTTAATGGTATAAGGGTAGATGGCAATGAGTAAAAAGGATAGTTCAGAAAATATAGAGCCTCAATTTAGATCAACATTTAATCCAATAGTTGATGAGGCTGGTTTTTTAGTTAACCAGGATGACCTTATTTGTCAAGAAGTCACTGAAAAGTCCTTAGTGATCTTAAGAACATCTGAGGACTCAAAAAATAATGTTAAAGCTGCAAAAGATGTTTTTAATATGGATCTACCAGAGCCTCTTCAAATGACTACTGGAGAGAAAGATTTAAAATTTTTTTGGGTTAGCCCTGATGAGTTTTGGGTTGTCCTAAGTGCTCACCAAAAGCAGCAATTAGAAGCGAAGTTTGATAATCTTCCAGCAGGCATCTCCATTACTGATAACTCAGCAGCATATGGCACTCTTAAGTTTTCAGGAAAGAAAATGAATGATCTCTTGAGTAGATGGATGAGCTATGATCTTGAGGGTAATCTTAAGGATGCAAAGGCTGTTTCAACCACTTTTGGCCAGGCTCCGGTATTTGTTTATCGCGATAAAAAGAATCTATTTATGATGGTCAGGCATTCATTTTCACATTACGTCGCTGGACTAATTCAGGACAGCGCAAAAAGAATTTAGGGCTAATATTACTGTAAGATGAGAGCCATGAATAAAGTGAATTTTATTTGCATGGAGGATGGCACTGCAGAAGAATACGTCTTTCTTGACAATCTTGAGAATCAATACAAGGCCGATCTTCCTTCTCGACTCATTAATGCATTAGAAAAATTAGAGAGTAGCCTCTCAGGATATAAAATTAGTCGACTTGAGCATTCCTTACAGGGTGCAACTAGAGCTTATTTAGCTGAAGAAGATTTAGAGATGGTGATGGCTGTTTTATTTCATGATATCGGTGATGATCTGGCCCCATATTCACATTCTGAGATGGCAGCTTCAATACTAAGACCATTTGTTTCAGAAAAAATTTATTGGATTATTAAGCACCATGCGGTTTTTCAAATGTATTACTATGCACATCATACGGGCGGCGATAGAAACGTCAGGGAGAGATATAGAAACAACCCGTGGTATGAGGATGCAGTAAAATTCTGTCACGAGTATGACCAAAATTGTTTTGATCCTGGTTATGATTCAAAGCCATTAGAGTTTTTTGTGCCAATGATTAATGAGTTTTTCTCTAAACCAAGAATGGATGATCCCGAAGAGCTTGCAAGGTATGGAAAGAAAAAATGAAAGGCGGTTAAATGACTAAATTATTACAAAATTTTTCTGCAAAACAAATTCACTTAGTTATTTTATTAATTGTAGGTTCACTCCTAGGTTATGCGGCTTACAGTATGAAGTTTTTGGGGCTAGAGCCTTGCACTCTTTGCATTACTCAACAGTTTTTTTATTGCCTTATTGGCGCTTGTTCTTTTATCGCTTTTTTGCATAATCCAGATATAACTGGGAGTAGAGTCTATTCACTTTTTTTATCTCTTTTTACTTTAGCAGGGATATGGATTTCAGGTCGCCAAGTTTGGTTGCAAGGCCTTCCTGAGGATGAGGTCCCATTATGCGGCCCACCCCTGGAATATATTATTGATGTTTTTCCATTTGCTGATGTCATAAATGCATTATTTATGGGTGATGGCAATTGCGCAGAAATATCATGGCAGTTTTTTGGCCTTAGCATGGCAGGATGGTCATTTATTTGGTTTTTTATCATACTCATTTTAAGTATTTCAGCTTTTATTAAATCTAAATCTTCTATATAGGTCTAGTAGGCTGGCATATTGCCAAATTGAATGGTTATATGGTAAGATTTATTTGAATTAGGGCAAGGTGTTTTAAGATTTGGCTGATTTTAAAGAAACAGTTAGTAAGCTATTTGAGTCAGTTGATATTCAAGTCAATGGCTCGCGTCCGTTTGATATTCAAATTCATAATGAACTTTTCTATTCACGTGTTTTAAGTGGACAATCATTAGGACTCGGAGAAAGCTATATGGACGGTTGGTGGGATTGTGAAGCTATAGATCAGTTTTGCCATCAAATGCTAAGAGGTCGACTTGATAAACAAGTTAAGCCTACAAGTCCAGCTTTTTTTATGCCTGTTTTAAGGGCCTATTTTTTTAATTCACAATCTAAAAATCGTGCATATATTGTCGGTGAAGAGCATTACGATACGGGTAATGATTTATTTTCATTAATGCTAGATCAAAGAATGAATTATTCATGTGGCTATTGGAAAAATGCTGATAATTTAGATCAGGCGCAAATCAACAAATTAGATTTGGTTTGCAGAAAGCTTCATTTGGAGCCCGGTATGAAGGTTCTTGAAATCGGATGCGGATGGGGCGGTTTTGCTAAGTACGCCGCTGAAAATTATGGAGTCAGTGTTCATGGAATTACAGTATCCAGGGAGCAAATGGACTATGCTCAAAAATCTTGTGAAGGTCTAGACACCTCCTTTGAGTTAAAGGATTATAGAGGGTTAAATGCAAAGTATGATGCAATAGTTTCAATAGGAATGTTTGAGCATGTAGGTTACAAAAACTACAGAAATTACATGGAAGTTGCTTACAGATGTTTAAATGATGACGGGTTATTCTTACTCCACACCATTGGAAGAAATACTCCAGCTAGATCGGCAGAACCATGGATAAATAAATACATCTTTCCTAATGGTATGATTCCATCACCGGGCCAGATTAGTAACGCTGTTCAAGGCTTATTTGTTATAGAGGACTGGCATAATTTTGGACAAGACTATGACCCAACATTGATGGCTTGGAATGAAAATTTTCAAAAAAATTACGATAATTTAAAGGAAAGATATGACGAAAGGTTTAAGCGCATGTGGGAGTATTATTTATTAATGTGTGCTGGGACATTTCGCTCTAGAAGAAACCAATTGTGGCAATTAGTATTGTCAAAAAAAGGATTGAAAGGTGGTTATTCATATCAAAATAACCACAGATCTACTCTCTAAAAAGTCCATCAATCATTGCAACAGAGCTACATCCTGCTTGATATGCATGGTGTTGGTTTTCTAGATTGATTCCTCCAATGCCAATGATAGGGATAGAAATATTTTGTTTGATTTCTTCAACTTTGGAGAGAGGGCAATGAATTGCATTGGGCTTGTTTTTTGACTTAAAGATTGCCCCTAGGGTGATATAATCAGCTCCATTTTTTTCAGCCTCCAAAGAAAGCTTTAAGCTGTTATGGCAAGTCACTCCAATAATAAATTTATTTCCCAATGTCTCTCTTGCAGATTTTGCACTCATATCTTCTTGGCCAATATGAATCCCGTGAGCGCCCACTTTCTCACAAAGGTTAACATCATCATTGACAATAAATAAAGTATTATGTTCTAAGCATAGATTAAGCAGTTTTTTCGCTTCATCTATCTTATTTTTAATGTTTAGAGTCTTTCGCCGGTATTGGAGAATTTTAATATTATGTTTTTTAATTGCATTCTCAATAAGGCCGATATTAAGGTCTTTGTCTGGAGTAACTCCGTACAACCCTTGTATTCTTTGATTTAGCATAGTATGGGACTTTTTCAAACCAAGAAAATTCAATCACTTATTATTTTCATTATAGTCTTGGTAGCTACTCTTTGGATATTTCAATATAATTATTTACATTTTTCTTTTTTTAATAAATCGACTAATGAAACAGAGGCAACTAAAGATCAGAATCAAGAAAGAACCTACCTTGAAAAAATAGATAATTTTATTATCAAAGAGTATTCAAATGATCAAGTTCTGTTGCATACAATTGAAGCAGATGTATATAAAAGCTTCAAGAATTCCCCGGTCCAACTTGAAACTGTAAAAGTCACTACTTTTGATGAATTTCAAAAAGAGACTGTGACTTTAAACTCTAATCTTGCAGTAATTTTTGAGTCTGGTGTTATTCATTTCATTGGAGAGGTTGAGATTAAAACTGTCAGTGGAATTTCACATGAGATTGATACCGAGCTTTTAATTGTTAAGGACGGCCAAATCAACAGTAATCGAAAAATTGTTTATCTTGGTGAGAGTGCAAAAATTAATGCTCAGGGCATGGAAATGAATATTGATAAAGATACTCTGAACTTAAATGGTGATGTTGAGATACTTCAAGACAATGGCTCAACAGTTAATACGATAGATTTATTCATTAGTCATGCTGATGGTGCAAAAAAATACTTGAGTGAAGAGGCTACAGTCTATCGCTCAAATCAACACATTGTTAATTCTGATAAGGGTATTGATATTGATATGAACTCAAAACTCACAAGACTCTTAGGTAACGTTGAGGTTTTGAATGTCTCTGGGAGTTCATTAAAGAGTTATGATATGATAATTGACCAGTCAAATGGCGGTGAAATATTTATGTCAAATGCACCTTCTCGCTTTCAATCAAATACAGTTGACATCAAGGCAAAAAAAATGCATTATGATAGCATTTCAAAGAAACTTAAACTAACAGACGAGGTTGTAGCGATTTATGAATAAATTGATTTTATTAACTACTTTACTTTTCTCAACCTTTGTATTTGCTTTGTCTGAGGATGTAAAACAGTCTATTGAAATAGAGGCTGATTCCGTTATGGTGGATGAAGTCACTGGTTACAATGAGTTTATTGGTAATGCTGAAGTCAAGCAAGGGTCCCTTGTTATGACTGCTGAAATAATTCAAGTTCAAACCAATACTGATGGCGTAGAAACAATGGTGGCTAAAGGAACGCCTGAACAGCCTGCAAAGTATATTCAAAGTCAAGAAAATCAAGCGCGCTTTATTGAAGCAACAGCAACTTTGATAACTTACGACGTCAATGAAGGTATGATTTTTTTGGTTGGTGATGCATTCTTAGTTCAAGGCTTTGACTCATTCAGTGGAGACTCTTTGACATATGACATTAATAATGACAAAGTTCTTGTTAAAGGCTCTGAAGATGGGACTAAGAGAGTAAAGTTTAAAATTGATCTATAGAAGTATCTAAATTAGCTTGTTAATGCTGTTGAAATTCTATCTTTAACCTCTTCAAGCGTTCCAACGCCATTTAAGGCAATGAATTTTGTGCCAGTTTCTGAATTTTCTGCATCATTACGATAGTATTGAACTAATGGCTCAGTTTGTTTATGGTAAATGCTTAGGCGGCTCCTTACTATCTCCTCAGTATCATCAACACGTTGAATGAGTTCCCCTCCAGTAATATCATCTTTATTTGTCTCTATAGGCGGGTTAAATTTAATATGGTAGGTTCTACCTGAAGATAGGTGAACGCGACGCCCTGACATTCTCTCAACAATTTCATCATCTGGAACCTTAACTTCAACGCAATAGTTAATTTCTATGTTTTCTAATTTAAGGGCATTGGCCTGATTAATGGTTCTAGGAAATCCGTCAAGTAAGTAACCATTATGACAATCAGGTAAATGAATCCTTTCTTTAACAAGAGATATGATTAGTTCATCGGGCACAAGATTTCCAGCATCAATAGTTTTTTTAGCTTCAAGCCCTAGAGGTGATCCAGCATTAACTGCAGCCCGAAGCATATCTCCAGTAGAAATCTGAGGTATATTAAATTTCTCACAAATATGAGCAGCTTGGGTGCCTTTTCCAGCGCCTGGAGGGCCTAGTAAAATAATATTCATATGAATGCTTCTAATTAAACTTCAAATGGAGGTAGTTTTTTTTCTACTTTTGTTTTTTTCAATACAACGTAGTCAGGTAAGCCGTTATTATACGGCGGATAGTTCTCCCCTTCAATAAGCGGAAGTAAATAATCCCGACACGCATCTGTTATGGAAAAGCCATCTTCTGAAATGTAATTTTCTGGCATCATTTTTTCTACATTTGCAATATCCTTTAATTCACCGTATCCAATTTCCCATTGATATGGATTATTTGATTTTCTGACAATGGATGGCATGATTGAATTCTTTCCATCAAGAGCCATTTCGACTGCGGCCTTTCCAAGAGCATATGCTTGCTCAACGTCTGAGTTTGAGGCTAAGTGTCTCGCAGCACGCTGAAGGTAATCAGCCACTGCCCAGTGAAACTTATAACCCAAAGATTTATTAATGATATTTGCCACAACCGGTGCAGCCCCACCTAATTGAGCATGTCCAAAGTCGTCCCGAGTTCCTTGCTCTGCAAGAAACCTACCATCAGGCCACTTAGTTCCCTCTGAGACTACAATTGTGCAATATCCAAACTCTTTAACATTTTTATCGACTTTAGCTAAAAATTTTTCTTCATTAAAGTCCACTTCAGGAAACAAAATAACGACAGGTATTGATGAATCTACCAACCCCCCTGCTGCTGCTATCCAGCCTGCATGACGCCCCATAACTTCTAATACAAAAATTTTTGTTGAGGTTGCTGCCATTGATGCTACGTCAAAGCTTGCTTCCATAGTTGAAACAGCAATGTATTTTGCAACAGAGCCAAAGCCCGGACAGTTATCAGTTACTGGCAAGTCATTATCGACAGTTTTGGGTATGTGGATTGCCTGAATTGGAAACCCCATACTTTCAGAGAGTTGTGAAACTTTTAAACAAGTATCTGCTGAGTCACCTCCTCCATTGTAGAAAAAGTAACCAATGTTATGAGCCTTAAAGACTTCAATTAAGCGCTCATATTCAGTTTTATTAGCCTCAAGTGACTTCATCTTATAACGACAAGAGCCAAAACCACCCGAAGGTGTATGATTAAGTGCTGCAATATCTGCATCCGACTCTACTGATGTATCAATTAGGTTTTCCGTTAAAGCTCCGATAATTCCATTCTCTCCAGCATAGACCGTGCCAATTTTGTCTGGATGTTTGCGAGCTGTTTCGATCACGCCACTGGCTGACGCATTGATTACAGCGGTTACTCCTCCAGATTGTGCATAAAAGGCATTTTTCATAATAATATTTTTTTGTTAAAAAAATGTAAAGGATTTAATAGTATTTAAATTTGATTATGGCATACAGACTTTCTTTCGAGTCAGCAAAAAAGTATAACATTTGATTTAGATCAGATACTCAA
>CABXIU010000015.1 GCA_902512305.1 uncultured Gammaproteobacteria bacterium | reverse complement strand
TTTTTAGTTTTGTTGGGGCCTTCTGGATGCGGAAAAACGACCACAATGAGAATGATTGCTGGTTTAGAGGGCGTGACCAGCGGCGAGGTTTTAATTGATGGGAAGGTAGTTAATAACCTTGAGCCAAAGGATAGAGATGTTGCTATGGTTTTTCAATCTTATGCACTATATCCAAATATGACTGTGTATGAAAATATTCGTTTTCCTTTAAAAGTCAGAAAGATTGACAAGGCTCTTCATGATGACAAAGTAATGAGAGCATCTGAGATGGTTGAACTCAATGATTTTCTTCATAGAAAGCCTGCCGAGCTTTCTGGAGGCCAGAGGCAAAGAGTTGCTTTAGCAAGAGCAATTGTTAGAGAGCCAACAGTTTTTTTAATGGATGAGCCTCTTTCAAACCTGGATGCTAAGTTAAGAGTTTCAACGAGAGCACAAATTAAAAATCTACAGCACAATCTAAAGGTTACTACTATTTATGTAACTCACGATCAGGTTGAGGCAATGACACTTGCAGATCGCGTTGTTGTAATGAATGCTGGAATTGTTCAACAAGTTGGCACACCACAAGAAATATACAATAAGCCAGCCAATAGTTTTGTTGCGAGCTTTATTGGGTCGCCTGCTATGAACCTTTTAAAAGGATCGATTAGTGATGGCATTTTTACATCCGAAGGGGTTAAGATTGGCGGATTAAATAAAAAACATAAGGGCGCCATTACTCTTGGGTTTAGAGCGGAAGATGCGGTGATTGTTAAATCAAAGGGAGATATTTCAGCCCCAGCATTTGCAATGGAGCTTTTAGGCGACATGACAATGGTTTCTGTTAAGTCCGGAGCTGATTTGATTTCAATTAAGTCTGATAAGAATTACCACGCAGATATTGGCTCTAAGGTTATGGCTAATATTTCACCAAATTTATGTCTATTGTTTGATAGTGAAACTGGTCAGATGCTAGAAAATTAGTAAAGGTAAATTATGAGTTATGATGAAAAATCTCAAAAAACACTTGAAGTAGTTAAGGCTATGGAAGAGGCTTTGGGAGCAAATTCAAATACGATGGAAAAGCATTTTCATAAAGATTTCCGCTGGATGGGAAATCAAGGCTGTGGAACAAAACACAACCTTGAGGAGTTCAGAAATAACTGGCAGCTTCCTTTGAGAGCTGCTTTTACTGATAGAGTGTATAAGACAGATAAGTTTCTTGTAGATGGTGAGTGGGCTTCATGTTTTGGACACATTGATGCGATTCATAGTGGAGAATTTATGGGCATCGAGCCTACAAATAAACGTGTGAAAATTCATTACACAGATTTTTGGGAAGTTAGAGATGGTCTCATTGTTGATAATTGGGTCAATGTAGACTTTCCGAGCATTTTGGCACAACTTGGAGTTGATGTTTTTAGTGGCAAAGGGTGGGAGGCTTTTGATCGTGGTGAAATAGAACCGCCAAAACCTAATTAATTGGAATTATTATGGCTATAAATTATATAAAAAAAGGGAAAACTGCTGCAGATAAGGCAGTTGAAGATGCTCAAGTCAGTGAGGTAGTAAAAAATACCTTGGAGGTAATTGAGGAAAGTGGCGACAAAGCCGTTAGAGAATTTTCAGAAAAGTTTGATAACTATTCCCCGAAATCTTACAAACTAAGTTCTAAGGAAATCGATAATTTAATCGCAAAAGTTTCTGTCAGTGACATGAAAGACATTAAGTTTGCGCAAGAGCAAGTGAGAAACTTTGCCCAAGCTCAAAGAGACTCTATGCAGGATATTGAGGTTGAAACAATGCCAGGAGTTATCCTTGGGCATAAAAATATCCCAGTACAATCGGTTGGATGTTATGTCCCAGCCGGGAAGTTTCCCATGGTGGCCTCTGCCCATATGTCGATAGTAACTGCCAGCGTTGCAAGGGTGCCAAGAATTGTTGCTTGTACCCCGCCCTATCAAGGTGAGCCAAACGCAGCAGTCATAGCAGCAATGCACCTTGGAGGAGCTCATGAGATTTATGTGATTGGCGGTATACAAGCAGTGGGTGCTATGGCTTTAGGTACTGAAACGATGGACCCTGTAGATATGCTTGTTGGCCCAGGTAATGCATTTGTAGCCGAAGCTAAAAGACAATTATTTGGACGAGTTGGTATTGATTTATTTGCGGGACCAACCGAGACAATGGTTATTGCAGACGAGACAGTAGATGCTGAACTATGCGCAACTGATCTACTTGGTCAAGCTGAGCATGGCTATAACTCACCAGCAGTTTTAGTAACGAATAGTCAGAAACTTGCAGATGAAACTCTTAAAGAGATTGATAGAATACTAAACATTCTTCCTACGGCAGATACTGCAGGAGTGAGTTGGGAGGAGTATGGTGAGGTTGTTGTTTGCGGTACCTACGATGAAATGCTTGAAGTTGCCAATGATATAGCATCAGAACACGTCCAAGTAATGACTGACCGTGATGATTGGTTTTTAGATAATATGCATTCATATGGAGCTTTATTTTTAGGGCCAAGAACAAATGTATCTAATGGTGACAAAGTCATTGGCACCAACCATACCTTGCCAACCAAAAAAGCAGGTCGATATACTGGTGGTCTTTGGGTTGGTAAGTTTCTTAAAACCCACAGCTATCAGAAAATTACAACTGATGAAGCTGCTGTTAAGATTGGAAGATATTGCTCAAGACTTTGTATGCTTGAGTCTTTTGTTGGCCATGCAGAGCAGGCTAACATCAGAGTGAGGCGATATGGTGGTGAAGATGTGCCTTATGGTGAAGCGGCTCAATGAATCTAGATTTGCACTCAACCAATAAAGCTCTTTTAGCTAATGAGGAGCGCAATAAATGATTGATTTACCTAAAACACCCTCATTAAGACTCGATGGCCTAAGGGCTTTGGTAACTGGCGCTTCATCTGGTATCGGCTTAGGATGCGCAGTCGCCCTGGCTGAGGCTGGAGCTGACGTTGTGTTAGCTTCAAGAAATATTAAGGCTCTTAACGAAGTAGCCCAAGCAATAAAAGTTAAAGGTTTCAGCGTTGAGACTCTAGAGCTAGACATTTCTGACCTATCTTCAATCACATCTGTTTTTAAAGATCAAAAACCTTTTGATGTTTTGGTTAATAGTGCTGGTTTAGGACGTCACTCTCCTGCTACAGAGACGATAGTTGATGATTTTGATGAGGTGATGGATGTGAATCTTAGAGGGGCATACTTTTTAACACAGTCTGTAGCAAAAGGGTTAATTAAAGCAAAAAAACCTGGATCGTTGATTAATATATCTTCTCAAATGGGCCATGTTGGTGGTGTTGATCGAGCCGTATATGCAGCCTCTAAACATGCAGTTGAGGGCTTTACAAAAGCAATGGCTATTGAGTGGGGATGCCATCAAATTAGAGTAAACACAATTTGTCCAACATTCATTCGAACCCCTTTAACCCAATCTACATTTGACAACCCGGATCGCAAAAAATGGATAGAAGATAAGATTAAACTGGGTCGAGTTGGAGAGGTTGAGGACGTGATGGGTGCTGTGGTATTTTTAGCTTCGAATGCCTCTAGTATGATTACAGGCTCTGCTTTGATGATAGATGGAGGCTGGACTGCGGACTAATGAGCAATAAGAAAGTTACATCACTGGAGGTTGCTAAATTAGCCGGGGTTAGCCAGTCTGCTGTTTCTCGTGTTTTCACACCAGGAGCATCCTCTTCAAAAAAGACAAATGATTTGGTTCGCAAGGCGGCAGATGAACTTGGTTATAGGCCAAATGTTTTAGCTCGCTCATTAATTACAGGGAAGTCTCGAATAATTGGTCTTGTTGTTGCATATCTTGATAATTACTTCTATCCAGAAGCATTAGAGCTTCTTTCAAGCGCCCTTCAAAAGAAGGGCTATCATGTGCTGGTTTTTATGGCTGCTAAAACTGCAGGTAATATTGATGATATAGTAGATGAAATTTTGGATTACCAGGTTGATGGCATTATTGCTGCATCTGTTGCAATGTCGTCAGACTTAGCTTCAAGATGCGGAGCAGCTGGAGTGCCTGTGGTTTTATTCAATCGTAGCCAAGACGATAAAAGATTATCAGCAGTAACGTCTGACAATATTCTAGGTGGACAGAAAGTTGCTGAATTTTTAATTGCTGCTGGCCATAAAAAAATTGGATATATTGCTGGTTGGGAAGGTGCATCTACACAAAGAGATAGAGAGAAAGGCTTTGAAGAAGAGTTGAGTAGAAACGGCTTGATTATTTTTTCTAGAGAAGTAGGAAATTTTAATTCAGATGAAGCCAGACAAGCTGCAAGAAAGATGTTTAGTGCTGAGAAAATTCCTGATGCAGTTTTTGTGGCTAACGATGATATGGCTTTTGCAGTAATGGATGTTATTCGTTTTGAGCTAGGATTAAAGATACCTGAAGATGTTTCTGTTGTTGGATATGATGATGTTCCAGTTGCATCATGGCCAGCATATAATTTGACAACTGTTCGCCAACCAGCTAACCGGATGGTTGCTGAAACAGTGTCTATTTTAATTGACTCTATTGAAAATAAATCTAATGAGCCAAGACGTATAGTAATAGATGGTCCTTTAATCATTAGAGGGTCTTCAAAAATTTCAGATAAATAGGATTTTTAACTTATGGAAGGATTTGATCCAAAGTATGCTAATTTCCCTGACTGGATTAATGGCATTACACATGAAATATGGGAAGAGAGAGGAGTTGAAAAACTACTTTATTTGTATTCTGAAGATATTATTCTTAGAGCGCCGCCTTCTCTAGTCATTGGAAATAAAACTGTCATAGAGGCAACAAAAGCGACCTTATCGGAATTTCCTGATCGAAAACTTTTAGGGGAAGATGTAATATGGTCAGGCACTCCCGAAGAAGGCATGTTGTCTTCTCATCGAATTATTTCTACTGCATCACATTTGGGCGATGGAATGTTTGGTAAAGCGACCGGAATAAAAGTTAAATTCCGAACAATTGCAGATTGCCATGCAATAAATAATCAAGTGAATGATGAATGGTTAATTCGTGATCAGGGCGCTATTGTTCGTCAGCTAGGAATGACACCAATGGGTTTTGCGAGGGATCAAATAAATCTTGAAGGCGGGTTAGAGAAGTGTCAGCATCCATTTATAGATTCTTCGAATCAGAAAGGTCCATACATCGGTAAAGGAAACAACAATGAGTGGGGTGAAAAATACTTAGATATTCTAAATCGTATTATGAATTCTGATTCTTCAGTATTTAGATCAGAGTATGACCGAGGGTGTCATTTAGAATATCCCGGAGGGGTGAGTGGGCACTCTTATGCAGACGTTGAAGGTTTTTGGACTGGTCTTCGTTCTTCTCTTCCAAGTGCAAAATTTACAGTTGAGCATCAAATTGGTCGCGAAGATACTCACTTATCGCCTAGAGCAGCAATTCGATGGAGCCTTAAAGGTAAGCATGATGGATGGGGTGTCTTTGGAGAGCCCACCGGCGCCGATTTATATGTGATGGGAGTTTCACATGCAGAGTTTGGGCCCTGGGGGCTCAGAAGAGAGTACACCCTGTTTGATGAAACAGCTCTATGGAAACAAATAATTATTAAGACAGGTTGAATAATGACTCCAGAAGAAATGGAAAAATTTATTGTTAGATATTCTGATTTAAAGCCTTGCAAGACAGCATTTATTGATACGCATACTCCAGGCTCAAATCAAAAAGAAAACTTTACAATTATTGGTCCTGGTGTTTCTGAGAGTTCTGATCAGCATGTTCATATTAAGGAAACACCTGGTTTTAATATTGGAGCTGCTGGTCAGCCACCAGGATGTACTAATTCATTGCATTCACATACTACGGCAGAGGTTTTTTATGTTCTTAAAGGAAGATGGCGATTTTTCTGGGGTCGTCATGGAGAAGATGGGGAACTGTTTGCAAGTGAGGGTGATATGGTGAATATTCCTACGGGTATTTTTAGAGCATTTAAAAATGTTGGTGATAGCTATGGGATGTTAATGGCAATACTTGGTGGCGATGATGCCGGAGGCGGTGTGACATGGGCTCCAGAGGTAATCAATGATGCTAAAGATTTTGGCTTGATATTAGGGGATAACGGATTGTTATATGACACCAAGAAAGGTGAATCTCTTCCGGAGCATATAAATCCAATGCCACTTTTAACTAAGGATGAGCTAAAAAATTTCCCTGTAGTTTCAACTGAAGAGTTTATCAAAAACTTTTTTGTTAGCGCATCAGACCTTTCCAGTACTTCTCAAACAACACCCGTTAATGTTATTGGTGAAAATGGGCTTTTAAAAGATAGGCCAGGATTTGAAGTTGACTTTATAACAAACAAAACGTTTTCTGATGATACTCATGTTCCAAATCAATGCGAAGTAAATATGATAATGAAAGGAGACTGGAGTCTAGAATATGAAGGAGGTTTAACAAAAATATCTGTAGGAGATACCTGTTTGATTAAACCTAATTTACCTTACAAGATGACCCCTATAGGATCAAAAGACGCTAGTCTTTTTCGTGTTACTAAGACTCATGACACAGCAGGCCCAACATGGAGAGAATAGTGTTAATTTTAAGGAGATTAAATTGAATAGAATTTTAACTAGCCACGTAGGCTCATTACCTAGAAGCCAAGAAGTTGTTGACTTTATTTTTGCAAGAGAAAATAATGAAATATATGATGAAAATAGTTTTGATGAGTGCATGCAAAATAATGTTTTGAGTACAGTAGAAAAACAAAAAAAAGCAGGTATCGATATTGTGAGTGATGGCGAAACCTCCAAAATCTCTTATGCCACTTATGTCAAAGATAGATACACTGGCTTTTCTGGCGATAGTCCTCGAAACGCTCCAGAGGACTTGAAACTTTTCCCTGGATTTCTTCAAAGACTTGCAGATGAAGGTGGTACTCCTCAATATGCAAGGCCAATGTGTACGAGTGAAGTCAAGTCAAAAGGCCAAGGTGAGCTTCAAAAAGATATTGTTAATTTAAAAAAAGCAATGACAGCGAATGGAATTGAAAGAGGCTTTATGAATGCTGCTTCACCAGGTGTAATCTCTTTATTCTTGCAGAATGACTTTTATGCTACTAGAGATACTTATCTAGCCGCACTTGCTGATGCTATGAGAGATGAGTACGAAACTATCGTAGCCTCAGGATTGGACCTACAGCTTGACTGCCCTGATTTAGCACTCTCTCGACATATGCTTTTTAGTGATCTATCTGATTCTGAATTTATAAAGATAGCAGAGTCTCATATGGAAGCTTTAAATCATGCACTTAAGAATGTGCCAGCGGAAAAAGTCAGAATTCATATTTGTTGGGGAAACTATGAAGGCCCTCATTGCTGTGATATTGATATGAATAAAGTTTTTGGAACTTTGATGAAAGCAAAGGCGCAATATACATTATTCGAGACGTCAAATCCTCGACATGCTCATGAGTGGACTGTCTTTCGTGATCGAAAGACTGAAATACCTGATGACAAGATACTGGTGCCTGGAGTTGTTGATACAACAACCAACTTTATTGAGCATCCCGAGCTAGTAGCTGAGCGAATCAATAAATTTGTGAATATAGTTGGAAAGGACAGAGTAATAGCAGGCTCTGACTGTGGTTTTGGAACCTTTGCTGGATTTGGTGCTGTCGATCCTGATATTGCATTTGCTAAGTTAGAGTCACTGTCTGAGGGCGCTAAGCTTGCGAGTCAATAGTTATGAAGAGCTTAGTCATGGTTCCAGGAATGATGTGTGATGAGCGTATTTTTTCTCCACAAATTGAAAGCTTGAGTGATGAGATAGAGCTTTCTATTGCAGACATTTCTAGCTTTGCATCAATCGAGGAGTTGGCATCAGATGTGTTGAAAAAAGCGCCTCAAAAATTTTCACTCTTAGGCCACTCAATGGGTGGAATCGTTGCTATGGAAATGTACTCTCAAGAGCCTGATAGGATTGAAAAGCTAGTTCTTATGGATACCAATCCTAAAGCTGAATTAGAGGAGATTAAGGCGCAGCGCAAGCCTCAAATTAGGGATGTCGCCGAGGGTAAACTTCTTAAGGTAATGCGTGATGAGATGAAACCCAATTACCTTGCTGAGAGTAAAAACCAAGACATTATTCTTAGTATCTGTATGGATATGGCTATGTCACTAGGTCCAGATGTTTTTATTAATCAATCAATGGCACTACAAGAAAGAGCAGATCAACAAAGCACTATCCAGTCAATTACTATCCCTGTACTGATAGTGTGTGGCTCAGAAGATAAATTATGTACTGTAGAGAGGCACGAGTTGATGCATAATATGATTTGTAATTCAGAGTTAATAATTATTAATAATGCGGGGCACATGCCTACATTGGAGCAACCAAACGAAACGACGGAGGTACTAAAAAAATGGCTGATGAATTAGATTCAGAATTACTTAAAATTCTTCGCTCGGTGGATACCCCGACTGTCTGTAATGCTATTGAGGTAGCGCAAGGCAAACGTGGCTTTTCAGAATTTACAAGAGGCACAATGATCTCTTCAGCGCCAGATGGGGGCGCCATGGTAGGTTTTGCAAAAACTGCAAAAATTGCTGCTCTAGAACCACCAATAGAAAGCCAAGAGGTTATTAAAGAACGCAGAATGAATTACTATCGTTATATGGCAGATGTTAATGGGCCAACGATTACTGTAATTGAAGATGTTGACTACCCTGATTGCATTGGCGCCTACTGGGGGGAGATAAATACCAAGGTTCATAAAGGATTTGGACTCTCGGGAGCGTTGACAAATGGTGTGGTTAGAGACCTCGGAGATCTTGCAGAAGACTTTCCAGTTGTTGCTGGTTCAATTGGCCCCAGCCATGGCTTTGTTCATGTTCGTGAGATAGATACCCCTGTTAGTCTCTTTGGTATTAAAGTCTCACCAGGAGACCTAGTGCATGCAGATCGTCATGGAGCTGTTGTAATTCCTAATGAAGTAATACCTATTTTGAAAGATGCAGTTCACAAGTTGTTTGCTTCAGAAAGGCTCATATTAGATCCAGCAGAAAAAGCAGGATTTAGTTTTGATGATTTTAAAGGTGCATGGGAGGATTTTGAAAAGTCCCGTACCTAGTTATAAGTGATTTATTTATTGAGATCCTCTGAAATTTATTCAATTTAAAAGTAAAAAAACATGTCGATACATGATCGTTCACTCTACTTGAAATATGCAGAAGCCTTAAGCTATCCGCGCGACTTCTCTTCTAATGTCGGGAGTTTTTTCACTCAGGATGCTGAAATTAATATTATCCATCCCTTCAATCAGCTGATAGGTGCAGATGCCTATCTAAAAGAATTTCTATTGCCACTACAACATTCATTTGAAGGGCTTTATCGGCGTGATGATATTTTCATGGCTGGAGAGTTTAAGGGACAAAATTGGATTAGTTCAACTGGCTATTATGTCGGGCAATTTGCAAGAGATTGGATTGGTCTTAGTGCAACAAAAACTTTGTGCTACTTACGCTATGGTGAATTTCATCGCATCCATAATAATCAGGTTGTTGAAAGCTATATCTATCTAGACATTCCAGAGCTGATGATTGCTTGTAATCAATGGCCTTTGGATATGGGTCCTGGGCATTCTCGAGGTTACAACGGTCTTATACAGGGGCCCGCAACTAGGGATGGTGTCCTCATCAAGAATGCCGACCCTGAGGAGGGGCAATTAAGTTATCAAATTGTTACTGATATGCTTGGCAAATTAGCCACAAAGGATGAGGCATGGAGACCATACTGGCATAAGAATATGATGTGGTATGGGCCAGGTGCGTTTGGCTCCTTTATTGGTGTGGACGAATTCGCTTCATTTCAAGTTCCGTTTGAATCTCAGTTTGAAGGATGGTCAGGCGGTTCAAAAAATAATGGCTTAACAGAGCATTTCACAAGATTTGGTGAGGGTAATTACACCTGTTCAGGAGGATGGCCATCCTTGACCGGTATTAACGTCAAACCATTCCTAGGTCAAGGTCCAACCAATGATCGAGTTTTCATGCGTGTTTGTGATTGGTGGCGTCGTGAAAATGAGCTTTTAGTGGAAAATTGGGTATTCGTTGATGTTCCACATCTTTTATTGCAGTTGGGATATGACCCATTACCGACTTGGAAGTAGTGTGGGTTTAAAAATACATTTATTTAGTATAGCTAGATTTTATGGCAAGCCCATAGGAGGTTTTGATACTATTTTCTGAATACGATTGCAAAATTTTATATTTATTAATATATACTGTGTTATAATAAATTGCAATCGTATGCAAAAACCAAGTTTTTTGTTTCATTCGATTTATTATTAATGAGTAATTAATTAGATAAAAAAGGAGAGTTAATATGTTTTTAAGAAAAATTGCTACAGTTGTAGCTTTAACAACACTTGCTTCCAGTGTCTGGGCGGGCTGTGGAATATCCGAAGGTCGTGTAAGTATTGTTGGTAATGAGTTTCCAGCGATTCAAACAGTTGGTGCTGGTGCTATGGAGTGTGCTGGTGGAGGCGTTACAGTTGAAAAAAACTTAACCGCTGATCACCAAAAAATTAATGTACCAGGTATGCAGGGTAACCCAGCTGAATTTACTACAGCTATTGTTGCTAATTCGTCTATCGTTGCACTAATGAATAACGATGTGATCAGACCTCTTGATGACCTTGTTGCAAAGCATGGTCAAGGACTTAAGAAGAGCCAGTTAATCACAGTTAATGGAAATATCATGGGTGTTGCCTTTATGGCGAACGCTCAGCACTTAGTTTTCAGAACAGATATTCTAGATCAACTAGGTATTGCACCTCCAACAACATATGAAGAGATGTTAGTTGCTGCTGCAAATATACGTGCTAGTGGTTTAATGGATAATCCTGTTGGCGGCGCTTACAAAGCTGGTTGGAACTTAGCTGAAGAATTTGTTAATATGTATATTGGTCAAGGCGGCCAGTTCTTTGAGCCAGGTTCAGCAAAAATTGCGGTCAATAATCAGCATGGTGTTGATGCACTTCACATGATGAGAGCATTATCAAACTTTATGAACCCTGACTTCTTAACTCATGATTCAAATGCTACAAGTGCAGAATGGAAGGCGGGTAACGTCGCTATTATGAATATGTGGGGATCACGTGTTGGGCCACTTAAGAGTGATGAAGTAGATCCAGCAGTTGCAAACAATACTGATATTGCAGGTCCAATGACAGTCGGTGGAGGTTCAACTCCAGCTTCAACTCTATGGTGGGATGGATGGACTGTTTCTAAGAACATCTCAGATGCCGATGCTGAAGCTACTTTTATTGCCATGATGCATGCAATTCGTCCTGAAATGTTAAATGACGAAACTTCACCTCTAGCTGTATGGCTAATTGATGGTTATCAGCCAACTGATGCCGCTAAAGGCGTATTTGCTGCAGCAGCAATGGGAACTACACCATATCCAATGTTGCCGTATGCTGGTTTAATGCATTCAGCAGCAGGTGCAGAGCTTGTTGATTTTATGCAAGGAAAAGAAACTGCTAGTCAAGCACTAGCTGACTTAGAGGCAGCTTATACAACGGCTGCTAAAGAGAAAGGTTATCTTTAACCTTTAATGTTTTAATCTTCTAAGAAGGGGCATGTATTGAACGTGCCCCTTCTTTTTGTGTAATATACTGTTAAAAACATAATTAACTTCTTATGAATCATAAGACTTTTTTCTGGTTCTTTTTCCCAACAGCTTTGGCAATGATTTTGTTTATTGCTTTGCCCCTAACTTCGATTGTGAGTCAGTCATTTCACGCACCACATGAGGAAGTATTGCTTGTTGCTGAAATCTGTGATCCGTTTGGTTGCGAGACAGAATCGACTATTGACCATCAGGCAACAGAACAACTGAAGCAAGATAAGCCCTTAGGACGGTGGGTTGGATTTGAAATCTATGCTGATCGACAACATCTAGCCTTTAAAGAGGTTGCCCAGTTCTGGCAGAGTAGGCCAAGCTTCACTGGTTTTATTTCCAGTCTCAATAATCTTCCATTTTATAGAGCAATGGGATTCACTTTGACTTATGTCATTGTGGTAACTCCATTGGTTATATTGTTTGGATTGATAATTGCACTGGCAGTCAACTCGCTGCATCGACACCTTAAAGGGCTTATGGTGTTCTTTTCATTATTGCCAATGATTGTAACACCCCTTGTTGGTTCTTTAATTCTATTTTGGATGATTGATGCGCGAGGAATTATTGGCTCAGGACTCCAAGAGATATTTTCAGATCCAAATCTATCATTAAAGGCATCAACTGGATTAACCTGGATAACACTTATTGTTTATGGTGTTTGGCATTCTGCCCCTTTTGCCTTTATTGTTTTTTACGCGGGACTTCAAACGGTTCCAAAAGAAACTCTAGAGTCGGCAATGATTGATGGCGCTACGCGTTTTCAACAAGTTATTCATGTTGTAGTTCCTCATTTGGCGCCACTAGTTGCTTTTGTTGCTTTAATACAGTTAATGGATAACTTTAGGGTGTTTGAGCCAATAGTTGGATTTAGTGCAGAGGCCCATGCGACCTCACTCTCATGGATTATCTGGAATGATATTGGCCAAGAGATTAGACTTCTTTCCTCAGCAGCAACTACATCAGTTCTTACAATCATTGGGGTTGTTATCTTGCTTACGCCTGTATTGATAAGAACTTGGCGTGAATTTAATCCAGAGAAATGATATGACTTCGAATCAAATTAAGAGACCATTGGGACTTCAGTTATTGATTTATGGCTTTGTGTTGCTTTGGTTTATTTTGGCAGCTTTTCCATTCTTTTGGACAATGTGGGGATCCTTTAAGGTAGAGTTAGATTTTTTCTCAAAGGGAGACTGGACACATGCCATATCAGGGGTCAGGACGCAGGCAGTATATGGAGAATCTTTTACAGGGGCAGGTTATGAAGGTGCATGGATTCAGGAAGAGTTTTGGCGCGCTTTTAACAATACAGCAATAGTCTGTTTTTTTACTGTGCTTACCTCACTAACTATTGCTACTTTGGGAGGGTATGCCCTTTCGAGATCAGGCTTTCGTTATTCATTTTGGCTTCTAATAATAGCTCTTGTTTTTCGCGCTTTACCACCAATAACTTTGGTTTCAGGATATCTTCTTCCATTTTATGAGTGGAATGTTTGGGGTTTATTGCCCACCACCATCATTGTCTTAGTGGCAATAAATCAGCCATTTACCTTGTGGATGCTTCACTCATTTTTTCAAACAATACCAAAAGAGCTTGATGAGAGTGCAAAAGTTGATGGATGTACTCAGTTTCAAGCATTCAAACATGTGATTATTCCGGTCATGTGGCCTGGAGTGATTACGGCGGGTCTTTTCTCATTTCTTTTGGCTTATAATGATTTTGCTGTCACAGCTGTTCTTTTAAATCAAGACAATCAAACAATGGTTCCAAAAATTGCTAGTTTTATGGGTACAACTCAAACAGAGGGCAATGTGATGTTTGCTGTAGCGGCAGTTGTTTCAGCTATAATCCCTTTATTTCTTCTAGTATTATTCTTTCAGAGGCAACTAGTAAGCGGACTTACAGCTGGTGCTGTCAAGGGATAAACCATGGAAAAGTTTGATTATATCGTTATCGGTGCAGGTTCTGCAGGATGCGTATTAGCCAATCGTCTGAGTGAGAATCCTGAAAATACTGTTTGCCTTGTAGAGGGGGGTGGAAGCGATAAAAGCCCCTGGGTAAAAATTCCTGCAGGACTCTCCGTTGCTTATGACCATAAGAAGCTTGATTATGCTTATAAGGGCATCCCACAAAAAAACTTAAAGGATCGTGTTATAACTGTTAATCGAGGCAAGTGTCTTGGCGGCTCGAGTTCTATTAACGGGATGATTTATATCCGCGGCAATAAGAATGACTATGATAACTGGGAAAAAATAGGCTGTACAGGCTGGTCATATAAGGATGTTTTACCTATATTTAAAGCAATGGAAAAAGATCAAACAGGTGGAGATCCAAAGTACCACTCCACTAGCGGAGATTGGCCGGTTGTTAGGCCTCAAGATGTCAATAAGACAGCTAAGCGTTTTATTAAGGCTGGTAGCCATATAGGCCTTTCTCAAAACTCTGACTTCAATGATGCCTCTCAATTGGGGCTTGGAATTTACAAGGTTAATCAAGACAAGGGTACCCGAGTCAACTCATACAAAGCCTTTATTGAGCCGATTGTGTCAAGACCAAACCTAACCATATTGACTAACGCCAGAGTTCAATCAATTAAAGTTGAAGGCGATAGCGCTGAATCAGTAATTCTTGAGGTTAATGGCGCCATCAAGCAGGTGTTTTGTAATAAAGAGGTTGTCTTAAGTGCTGGTGCGATTGAGTCACCAAGAATACTCTTATCTTCAGGTATTGGAAGTAAGGAAGAGCTTGAGAAAGTCGGAATTACATGCACACACAATATACCTGGAGTTGGAGAAAACCTTCAGGACCATCTGGATACAATGGTTACGGTTCGTTCAAAAAAAGCTGAATCTATTGGTGTTTCTTGGAGCTCTCTTTTGTCACAAGTGTTAACGTCACCATTTAACTTCTTTTTCAGAAGGATGGGCTGGTGGACCAGTAATTTTGTTGAGGCTGGCGGTTTTGCAGCTACAAAACTAGGAGCACCTGAATATCCAGATGTTCAGTTTCACTTTACGCCTATTTATCGTAGCCATCGAGGCAGAAAATTTGAGTTCGGTCACGGGTACACATTGTTTACCTGTCTATTGAGACCTCATAGCAAAGGCTCAGTTAAGTTAAAGAGTGATGGTGAAAACTATCAGGTCCTGATTGATCACAACTTTTTATCTGACTCTAGAGATGAGGCAAACATTGTTGAGGCAATAAAAAAAGCGAGAGAAGTTTTATCATCCAAAGAGTTTGATGAAGTTCGAGGAGAGGAGATAGCTCCAGGGAAATCAATTCAATCGGACGAAGACTTATTGGATTATATCCGTCGGACATCGCTTACCGTCTACCATCCAGTTGGGACTTGCAAAATGGGAACTGACAATATGTCAGTTGTTTCACCAGGTGATTTAAAAGTAAAGGGGATGAATAATTTAAGAGTTATTGACGCATCAATTATGCCAAATATCGTGAGTGGAAATACTTCTGCACCCACGATGATGATTGCTGAGAAAGGTGCTAGAATGATATTAAATGGGATGGGAATATGAATAAGAATTTTCAAAAAGAAAAAAACTTAGTTTTAGATTATTACAAAGCCTTGGATAAGGCTGAGGGTGATGAAATTTCAAATGCATTAAAAAACTATATTAGTAAAAACTATATTTGGAGGGGGTTCCATCCCTTTAATGAATTATCAGAGACAAAAGAAATTTCTAAAAAATTCTGGCAACCCTTTCGCCATGCATTTAAAAACATGCAGAGACGCATGGATATTTTCATTGCAGGTAAAAATGAGATTGATGGTTTCGAGTCTGTTTGGGTTGTTTCAATGGGCCATTTAATGGGCCTTTTTGATAATGAGTGGCTCGGAATTAAGCCCTCAAGAAAAATGGCCTTCCTTCGCTACTGCGAATTTAATAAAGTTGAAAATGATAAGATCACTGAAACCGCAATGTTTTTTGATATTCCCCACGTGATGATGCAGGTTGGCTTAAATCCGTTTCCTCCTCAAACAGCAGCCCACCTTGTTCAGCCAGGACCAATGACACACCAAGGCTTATTGTTTGATGAGCAAGATAGTTCTGAGGGTAAAAAAACTCTTGCCGTAATAAATTTCATGGTTGAAGATATGAGAGACTGGAAGCACACTAACAAGCTACCTCTAGTAGATGAGCTTAGAAGAAGCTGGAAAGAGGATATGATTTGGTGGGGGCCTGCAGGCATTGGAGCCACTTATACTATTGAAAGATATGCTGAGCAACACTCAGGACCATTTAGAGCTACCTTTAAAGATCGCAAATCTAACGGACATCTTTGTAAGTGTGCTGAAGGCAATTTTGGTGGATTTTTTGGATGGCCTAACCTAACACTTACACCTACAGGTGGATTTATGGGTATGCCCGCAACTGGAAAACCTGGCGATATGAGAGTAATAGATATGTATCGCCGTGAAGGCGATAAGTTAGCAGAAAACTGGATCTTTATTGACCTATTACATTTTTGGAATCAACAAGGTATTGATATTTTAGATAGGATTAAGTTAAACCCAAGAAACTAGTTTTTTGTATTACTAGATTTAGATTTACACTCAAAATATAAGTATCAAATGTCAGAAAAAAAAAGTTTACAAGATGCATATGCAATAAAGACTCCTGAGGATTCTATAAATCTATATCGAGACTGGGCTTCTTCTTACGATAGCGATTTTGCAAAACAAAATGACTATCGCTCTCCTCTAGAAATAGCTAATTATTTTGACAAATATTCCAATAATGAAGACACTCCAATTCTTGATGTTGGTGCAGGAACAGGCCTCATTGGAGAGTATTTAAAGTTAAGCTCAAGAGAAATAGATGCTATTGATATTTCTCCTGAAATGTTAAACATTGCTAGATTAAAAAATTGTTATGCAAAAATAATTGAGGCAGATCTTACCAAAAGACTATTGATAAAAGATAATCATTATGGTGCAATTGTAAGTGCAGGAACTTTTACCCACGGACATGTCGGGCCAGACGCATTTGATGAGCTACTAAGAGTAACCAGAGCTGGTGGTCTTTTTGTTTTAACAATTCATTATAAGTTATACAAAATAGCTGGATTTGATAAAAAACTTTTAGAGATCAAAAAGAGTATAACCAAGCCTAATTTTCATGAAGTAGATGCTTATGGCAATAATCCAGATAAAGATCATGGAAGTGATAAAGTAATTATCACTGTGTTTAGAAAAAAATAAACTAGAGTCTTTGATACTAGAAGTAGTAAATGATTCAAGCTCTAACATCAAACGAAATGCGTACATTAACTAAATTCAAATTGATGTGGTTTAAATTATGCAATAATTTCCAATATTCATAATTGCGGTAAATAAAGATGATTTTTTTATTCCTGAGGACTTGAGGTTAATCTATGAGAAGAGGCCGAAGTAAAAACGCTAGAGAGGTTACTAACTTTCAGCAGGCTCCTTACGGCCAAAAAAAGAACCCTTTCACGCCGATGTCAATTTTTTCAGAGGATGAGGTTGAAGCAATACACGAAGCATCATTAAAAGTATTATGTGATACTGGAATGGATATTCAATCTCCTCGTGCCGTTGAAATTCTCAAAAGAGAAGGTGCTATGATTGGGAGTGATGGAAGGCGTGTTAGATTTGATCCTGACTTTGTAATGGAAAAAATATCCACTACTCCGAGTGAGTTCACTCTCCATGGAAGACATAAAGAAAGACATGTTCATGTTGGCGGCCAATCAGTTATCAATACGATGGTGTCGAGTGCTCCAAATGTGTCAGATCTTGATAGAGGGCGAATTTTAGGCAACTTTGAAGACTATTCAAACTTGATAAAGCTTGGAGAAATCTTGAATACTGTTCATGCCATAGGGGGTTACCCAGTTGAGCCCTGTGACTTGGATGTTCGTGAGCGTCATTTGCACGCTGTTTCAGCGGCAGCTCGATTATGTACAAAACCACTATTTGGTTATGCTATTGGCAGTGAGAGAATGTTAGATGCCATTGAAATAGTTCGAATTTCAAGGGGCATTGATAAAGAAACACTTTTAAAAGAACCTTCAATTACTACTGTTGTCAATGCGAACTCACCTCTGGTGTATGACAAAGCTTTACTAGAAGGGGCTATCGAAATGGCTGAGCATAATCAGCCGGTTATCTACACCCCTTTTACTTTGGCTGGAGCTATGGCGCCTATTACCGTTGCAGGAGCGCTCGTTCAGCAAAATGCTGAGTCACTTGCTGGCCTTGCTTTTCATCAGTGTGTTAATCCGGGTGCACCTGCTATTTATGGAAGCTTTACATCGAATGTTGACATGAAATCAGGTTCTCCTGCCTTCGGGACTCCGGAGTACACTCAGGCAACAATTGCTAGTGGCCAGCTGGCTAGAAAATATAAAATCCCTCTTCGTGCATCCAATGCAAACGCATCTAATGCCCCTGATGAGCAATCAGTTTACGAATCTCAAATGTCTTTGTGGGCCTGTCTTTTAGGGCAAGTAAATTTTATTTTGCATGGACACGGCTGGATTGAAGGAGGGCTTTGTGCATCTTATGAGAAGGTTATTTTGGATGCAGAAATGAGTCAAATGATGGAGGCTTTTTTAATTCCTTCACCAGTTAATAAAGATACGCTTGGAGTTGACGCGATTGCAGAGGTGGGTCCAGCCGCTCATTTTTTTGCTGCTCAGCAAACATTAGATCGATATGAAACAGAGCACTATAACCCGCTATTATCCGATTGGAGAAATTTTGAGTCATGGAGGGATGCTGGCTCTGTGACAGCCTCTCAGAGAGCGAATAAAATATGGAAGCAGCTCTTGACAGATTATGAAGAGCCTAAACTTAAACCCGAAGTAGAAGAAGAGCTCACAGGATTTGTAGAGAAAAGAGTATCAGAAGGTGGAGCACCACCTTTATAAAGAGCTAAATTTTTCACTTGAGTTTCGCTAATTTTTGAATTAACATTTAATTTTTATATTATGGATTTACTATGAAAGATCAGGCAAGGGTTGTTGTTATAGGAGGCGGTGTAGTTGGCTGCTCGATTCTTTTTCACCTTGCAAAAATGGGTTGGAAGGATGTTATTTTATTAGAGCGAAATGAATTAACTTCTGGCTCTAGTTGGCACGCGGCTGGATCATTCCATACAGTTAGTTCTGACCCCAATGTTTCAAAACTCCAAGATTACACAATCAATCTATATAAAGAAATTGAAGAAACCTCAGGCCATTCAATCAGTATGCACACGACAGGTGGTTACTACTTAGCCTCTAATCAAAATTGGCACGACTACCTCAAGAGAGAGCGCTCGAATGCAAGATCATTAGGCCTAAATCAAGAGTTTGTGTCTCTAGATGAAGTCGTAGAAAAGCATCCATTAATTGATCCTGATCATTATGTTGCAGCGCTTTGGGATCCGTCCGATGGCGATATTGATCCTTCAGGAGTTGTCTACGCTTATGCGAAATCAGCGCGCGTTCATGGGGCTGAGTTTTATACGCATACCCCGGTTATAGAGACCAACCAAAGGGCAGACGGTTCGTGGGATGTTGTAACTGAAAAAGGAAGTGTTCATGCTGAGCATATAGTTAATGCGGGGGGTCTTTGGGCTCGTGAGCTTGGACGCATGTCTGGAATTCATTTGCCTGTGGTTCCGATGGAGCATCACTATTTAATTACTGAAGAAATTGAACAAATTGCTAACTTAAAGGATGGACAAAGACTGCCTAGTTGTATTGACTTTGAGGCTAATATTTATACCCGTCAAGAAAGCACTGGTATGTTGCTGGGTACGTATGAGCCTCGTTCAACCCCGTGGTCTTTGGATGGAACACCACAAACATTTGGTCACGACTTACTGGAGCCAGACTTGGATCGTATTGCGGATCGATTGGAACTTGCTTTTGAGAGAATCCCAGCATTAGGGACAGCCGGAATCAAGAACATCATTAATGGCCCATTTGTTTTCTCGCCTGATGGAAATCCGATGATTGGACCCGTTCCAGGCATTAAAAACTACTGGACAGCAGTGGGCGTTATGGCAGGCTTTTGTCAAGCGGGAGGCGTTGGTAAAACATTGGCTGAATGGATGATTGAAGGAGAGCCATCTGTCGATGTGTGGGCTATGGATATCGCACGTTTTGGAGATTTTGCAACACCTGAATGGGGTGTAATTAAGTCTTCAGAAAATTATGAACGCCGTTTTGTCATGACTTTCCCTAACGAGACTTTACCTAAAGGCAGACTTCAGAAAACAACATCAATCTATGATCGCTTAACCCAAAAAGGCGCTGTATGGCAAGATACTTTTGGTCTTGAAAATGTGCTTTGGTTTGCTAACTCTCCAGAGGATGCATATGAAGACCCAACATTTCAGAGGTCGAGATCTCATGAGTATGTAGCAAAGGAAGTCGAAGCTGTGAGAGCATCTGTTGGAGCCAGTGAAGTGGCAAATTTTGCTAACCATAGGTTTACAGGTAAAGGCGCTAAAGCATTTTTGGATAAGGTTCTCGCAGGTCGGATTCCAAATCAAGGAAGAGTTAATTTAACACCTATGCTTTTAGAGAGCGGTAAGCTGAATGGAGATCTAACAGTTGCCTGTATTGATGATGAAACCTATTATTTATTTGGATCCAGCGTTGCACAAAATATGCATCTTCGGTGGTTCGAGAAGTATCTTGAAGGCGTTCAAGATGTTGTCTATAAAAATATGACAGACGATTTTCATGGTATTGCAATATCGGGTCCAAAATCCGGGGAATTATTATCAAGACTTACTCGTGAAGATGTCAGTTCAGAGGCATTTAAATTTAGAGATATTAGAGATACATTCATAGGCGGGGTGCCAGCGCTCTGCGTAAGAATTTCATTTACAGGCGAACTTGGTTACGAGATTTATGTCGCACCTCAGTACCAATTAAAACTATTTGAGGCAATAGAAGAGGCTGGATCAGATCTGGGTCTCAAGTGGTTTGGTGGTAGAGCATTGATGTCAATGAGGCTAGAGAAAAGTTGGGGTGCGTGGACCATGGACTTTAGGCCTGACTTTACAATAATGGAGTCCGGACTTGATTTTTTTGTAGATTGGGACAAAGACTTTATAGGTAAAAAAGCAGCCATAATTGAGAAAAAGAATGGCCCAAACAAAAAGCTTTCTGTCATACAAATAGAGACTGAGACTGATGTTAGTGGTGACGAAGCTGTCATGTATGATGGAGAATGTGTTTCCTATATAACTTCTGGTGGGTACGGTCATTCGGTTAAAAAATCTCTTGCGATGACCTACCTTCCAATTGAGTTAATTGACTCTAATGCAAAGCTTGAAGTAGAGATATTGGGCCAGTTCTGTGAGGCATCTATTGTAATGGAGCCTCTTTATGATCCATCTGGATCTAAAATGCGATGATTAGCTAGGATTATTAAATGAGTTTTTCAGCAGTTAAAAGGCATCATGCAAAAATAGGCTCTCATCTAAGAGATGGAGAGGATATCTATAGTCTCAATAAGCATGCATTGGGCCCTGGAGAGCTTGCTGAGTCAGAATGGTTAGAGGCAGGTTTGGCTAATCCAAACATGACAAAAATTAGGGAGTATCGACTCAAAAGAGTTCGAGAAAAACTCGTTGAATTTGATTGTGCAGGCATCCTTCTCTATGACCCATTAAATATTCGCTATGCAACAGACAGCACTAACATGTCTTTATGGACTTCCCACAATGCTGCTCGTTATGCACTTGTAATGACTGAAGGCCCTGTCATTGTTTTTGAGTTTGATGCACATGAATTTCTATCAAACCACAATCCATTAATCACTGAAGTCAGGCATGCGATTACATATCTATACTTTACAGCTGGAGATAAGAGTAAAGAGAGAGCCAAGATATGGGCGTCTGAAATTGTTGACATAGTCAAAGAGCATGGCAACGGAAACAATAGATTGGCACTCGATCATTGTGCGCCTGAAGGTGTTCATGAGCTTCAGTCACTTGGTCTTGAGCTTGCAAATGGTGAAGAGGTTATGGAGCTTGCAAGGCTCATTAAGTCAGACGATGAGCTGGCAGCTATGAAGCGCTCTATCTTTGCATGCGAAAAGTCAATGGAGTTGATGCGAAATCATTTTAAGCCTGGAATAACAGAGCAAGAGCTTTGGAGTCGGTTTCAAATGGAGGCAGTTTCAAGAGGAGCTGAATGGATTGAAACGAGGCTACTTGCCTCAGGGCCCAGAGCAAACCCTTGGTATCAAGAGTGCTCATCTCGGCCCATATTAAGTGGCGAGTTAATGGGCTTTGATACCGACTTGGTTGGCTCCTATGGATACTGCACAGACATGTCTCGGACTTGGTTGTGCGGTGATGAGAAGCCGACTGATGAACAAAAAGAAATCTACACTATGGGTTATGAACAAATTCAAAAAAATATGGAGTTGTTAAAACCAGGTACAACCTTTAAAGAGTTAACACTTAACTCTAAGGAGTACTCTAAGGATGAATTTCGCCATTACTCAGTCCTTTTCCATGGCGTAGGTTTGTGCGATGAATTTCCTGCGATACCATTTAGCTGGGAGTTAAATGAGAACAGTTTTGATGGAGTTCTGAAGCCTGGCATGGCCATGTGTGTCGAGACTTATGTTGGTCGCTATAGTGGGGGCCCAGGTGTTAAACTAGAGGAACAAGTATTAATAACTAATAATGGTTATGAGCTTTTGACGAGCTATCCATTTGAATCAGATTTGTTGCTGTAATTAACATGAGTACTATTCCAAATAAAATGAGTGCAGTTTTAACAACTGGCCATGGTGGTTTTGAAGTTCTTGAATTTCGAAATAATGTAAAAGTTCCACAGCCAAATTCTGATCAAGTATTGATTAAAGTTTTAGGTGCTGGTATTAATAATACTGACATTAACACTCGAACTGCATGGTATTCCAAGTCAGTTAAAGGTGAAACCAACGCACAAGATTCTCAAGGAAAAGGTGATGACGGAAGCTGGTCAGGCGAACCTTTAGAGTTCCCAATTATTCAGGGTGCGGACTGCTACGGAGAAATAGTTGCTGTTGGAGATGATGTTGATAACGGGCGAGTCGGTGAGCGAGTCCTGGTTAGAACAATGCAACAATATGCAGTGGATTATAGACCTTATGAGTGCTGGACGATGGGCTCTGAATGTGACGGTGCTTTTGCAGAATATATGGTCGCTTTTAGTGACGAAAGTTTTAAGATTGAGAGTAATTGGATGAATGCAGAACTGGCATCCATTCCCTGCTCATACTCGACAGCAGAAAATTTACTTGAGCGTTCAGGTGTTAAAGAGGACGAAGTTGTTCTGATAACTGGAGCTTCTGGCGGTGTTGGATCAGCCGCTATTCAGCTCGCTAAGAGACGAGGCGCAAGAGTAGTTGCTGTAGCTAGCAAAGCAAAGGCAGATATGGTTAGAGAGATAGGTGCAGATGAGGTCATTCATAGAGAAGATAAATTAACAGACTCTATAGAGAATGAAAGTATTGATGTTGTTATTGATTTAGTTGCTGGAGAAGATTGGGGAGATCTGCTTGATGTTTTAAAAAAAGGTGGTAGATATGCTGCTGCTGGTGCAATCGCAGGACCAATAGTTGAGCTTGATGTTAGAACACTTTACTTAAAGGATTTGGTATTAATTGGTTGCACATTTCAAGATCGTCAAGTCTTTCAAAATGTAATTGGGTATATCGAAAGAAATGAAATTAAGCCCCTAGTTTCCAAGACTTACCCTTTAAAAAATATTATCAATGCTCAAAAAGACTTTGTATCCAAAAAGTATGTGGGCAAGCTGGTTCTTTTGCCCTAATGAAGATTAATCAAATAGACGTTTTTCAAGTAGATCTTCCTTATTCTGGGGGTGTTTATCACTTATCGGGTGGGCGAGAATACTCTGTTTTTGATTCTACTATTGTTCGAGTTTTAACTGACTCAGGCATTGAGGGCTGGGGTGAAAGCACTCCTTTTGGTTCGAATTACATTGCAGCTCATGCGAAGGGAGTTCGTGCGGGGATTGAAGAGATTGCTCCTAGTTTATTGGGCAAGGATCCGAGACACTTAGACCGTATCAACGAAGCAATGGACAATGCCCTAATTGGACACAATCATGCAAAAACACCACTTGATGTTGCTTGCTGGGATATTTTTGGAAAGTCAGTAGAAATGCCTGTTTGTGACCTGTTAGGCGGAAGAACCAATGAACCATTACCTTTAATTTCTTCAATTTATGCTGGTACTCCAGATGACATGAGAGAGCGAGTAAAGAGACATCGAGATATGGGCTATCGGGGACACTCGGTAAAACTTGGAGATGACCCTCATATTAATGCAAACAGAATTGAAGCGTGTTTAGCAGATAGAAGAAAAGGAGAGTATTTTATTGTTGATGCAAATGGTGGGCTGACTGTGGAATCTGCATTAAGATTGTTGAACATTCTTCCAAGTGGATTGGATTTTGTATTGGAGGCTCCCTGTGCAACTTGGCGTGAAAACCTTTCTCTAAGAAGGCGGACTTCTGTGCCAATAATTTGGGATGAGCTCGCTCTTTATGAAGAAGATATTCTTCAGATTGCTTCTGAAGATGGTGCTGAGGGTATTGGGTTAAAAATCTCAAAAAATGGTGGTTTGACGAAGTGTAGAAGACAAAGGGATATTTGTGTTGCAGCTGGTTATACAATGAGTGTTCAAGATACAACAGGCTCTGATATTGCATTTGCTGCTATTGTTCATTTAGGTCAGACACTTCCAAAAAAATATCTTCGATGTATTCTTGACTGTAGAGATATGGTCGACGTTAAAACTGCAGACGGAGACTTTGATGTTGTTAATGGGTTCGTATCTGCTCCAAAAACTTTTGGATTGGGAGTTACTCCGCGTCTTGATGTTTTGGGCGAATCAATACTTAGCTATAAAAACTGAAGTTATTTTTCTTTTCCAGACATAAGCTCTTTCCAACGCATATAGCCATTAACACCAAGCCACATAAACGGTTTTGGCATTAGCTTTTTAGGCGCTTCCTCATCAACAAAGTCGGGCACAAGGCTGTTGATGGTCCCAGTAATTTTTTCAGCAGTTACGATTCCAATTGCAGTTCCCTTGGCAGTTCCTAGGCCATTTTGACAGCATGCAGAGTAGATGCCTTCGTCAACCTCTCCTTGAGCAAAAACATTGTTAAGGCTTAGGCAAAGCCTTCCTCCCCAGGAGTATTCCATAGACACTTTTTTAAGCATAGGAAAGCGAGCTTTGAATGATTCATTATGACTATTTGCAACTGAATTCATAAATGAATCTGAGGCCTCCATGCTTGGGTTATATGACCACCGATTTCGAACTAGAATTCTGTTGCCACCCATCCCTGATATGCGTCTCACAGAAGAGCCCATAGCGTCAGCTGAGGTGAGGCCCCATTCATTAGACCCACCCAGCATATTAGACTCATCTGAGGTTAATTCTCTTGTTAATGATGAGTAAGTAAAAATAGTCATCAGCCTATTCTGAAAGTACCCAAACCGCTCAACTATACCGTTGACTGCCAGTATTATTTTTGGGCTTGATATAGATCCAAGGTTAGTTTTGGCCTTCCAAACCTTTTGTCCGTCATGCCTGCCCTCTTCTTCTAGGGAAATGACTGGTGATTTTTCATAGATGCTTAGGTTAGAGTTTTTAGTAACACCATCTGCCAATGATTGGATATAAAGTGCCGGTTGTAGCATTGCTGTGCCTGGAGTCCATAGTCCATTTATGTAGTAGTCTATACCGGTTAAATCTTTCATTTCCTCAGCATCGAGCATCTTATAACTTTCACTCGTTTTGTCTAGATGTTTTGCATACTCAGTATTGAATTTCATGCCTTTTTCTGATGCTGCTGCATTTGTTTTACCGACAAGCTGTATCGCTTCAGATGGCATTTCATATTCTTGTGAAGCATCCTTGGCAAATTCAATTGCAGAACGATTAATAAGTGTTTGTTCACGATCTTTTTCGAGCCTTCCTAGGTAATCATCAGAGGCTAAGTTGTGAGGAAGATCAATCATAAAGCCTGAGTTTCTTCCTGCAGGTCCCTCCCCAATCTCACAGGCTTCAAGTAATGCAATTTTTGCATCCTTATTGATTTGATTTAAACGCCTAGCAGCAGAGAGGCCGGCAAAGCCTCCACCAATAATCAGATAGTCTGAGTTGATATTGTCAGAAAGCTTTGGATTCACCTTTCTTTTAGGAAGGATCTCTTTCCAGCCTGTATCGCCAGGGTTTTGAGGTAACTTGATTTGGACCATTTCTTTCCTTTTAGTCTACCGATTCTTCCGGAGCACGATCTGAGAGATCAATCCATATTGTCTTAAGTTCAGTATATTGATCATGAGCATGAATGGAGTTATCTCTTCCACCAAAACCTGATTGCTTATAACCTCCAAATGGCGTACTCATGTCTCCTTCACCATAACAATTGACGGTCACTGTGCCTGCCTTGATTGCCCTTGCAGCTCTAATTGCTTTTTTGCCATTTGACGTAAAGACACTAGCAGCTAATCCATATTCAGTATTGTTTGCAACAGCAATTGCCTCATCAAATGACTTCACAGTTATTACCGAGAGAACGGGACCAAAAATTTCCTCTTGAGCAATTTTAGAGTCGGGGTCGACTTGGTCAATAATGGTAGGAAGAACGTAGTTTGGTTTTTCAGTTTTTCCGCCAACAATAATGTTATCTTGTTTGAGATAGCTACAGACTTTTTTAAAGTGTTCTTCATCAACCAAAGAGCCGAGATAATTTGAAGGATCTAGAGGATCTCCTGTCTTCCAATCTCTGAGATGCGCAAGAACTTTTTCGAGAAGAGCATCCTTGATATTTTCTTGAACAATGAGTCGAGAGTTTGCAGAGCAGTTCTCTCCCATATTCCAAAATGAAGCGTTCACAATGTGTTCTGCTACTAGGTCTAAATCTTCAGCATCATCTAACACGATTGCCGGATTTTTTCCGCCACATTCAAGAACAATCTTCTTAAGATTTGAGTCTGCTGAGTAGCGAAGAAAGCGTCTTCCGGTCTCTGTCGAACCTGTAAAAGAGACCATATCAATATCAGGATGAAGACCAATTGGCTCTCCTACGTCGGGACCCATTCCAGTTACAACATTGAGGACACCTCTAGGGATTCCCGCATCAATAGCTAATTCTGCGAGTCTTAGCGCAGTTAAGCTTGTTTGTTCTGCTGGTTTAACAATCACAGAGTTTCCTGTAGCCAGTGCAGGCCCTATTTTCCAAGCCATCATAAGTAGTGGAAAGTTCCAAGGTAAAACACAGCCAACAACACCAATTGGTTCGCGAACAATAACGGATAAGGCGTCTTCTCCCGCTGGCGCAGTTTGATCATAAATCTTGTCAATTGCCTCAGCATGCCAGAGCAGACAATCAATCGTTTCAGGAAGGTCGATCGTTACACAATCACGAACGGGTTTGCCTGAATCTACACTTTCCATTACAGCTAACTCATTTAGATTTCTTTTGATGAGTTTTGATAATTTAATGAGGGTTTGTTTTCTCTCACTTGGATGAAGCTTTGACCAATGACCTTGATCAAATACCTCTCTGGCTTTGACAACAGCAAGTTCAACATCATCTGCATTGCATGCTGCAACGTTGGCAATAACTTTTCCAGTTGCTGGGTTTATCGTTTCAAAAGTTTTCCCTGATTTCGATGATTGAAATTGACCATTGATGAACGCATTAGTTGGAAAGCTAAGTGAATTCGCAATTGCACTATATTCCTCATGGGTTAGAAGATCTGACATTTAACTACCCTCCTGTTTGATTTGATTGACGGTTTGATTCATGACACGAATGACTTGTTCTAGTTGACGTTTATCGTCTTTATTAAGTTTTTGTAATGGCTTTCTTGGAGGTCCAACTGGGAGACCTCTCATAGTAGATCCATGTTTTATACATTGGATAAATTTTCCACCCTGCTCAAGGACCCTCATCAAAGGCATCATTGCTGACATAATTCTTCTGCCTTTATCAAAATCTCCTTCAATCCTGCAGGCTTCATAGAGAGCAACATGAGCTTCAGGCGCAAAGTTAGACCCAGCACACACCCATCCAATTGCTCCCCAAGCAAAAAACTCTAAGGCCTGATCATCCATTCCGCAGCAAAGCTGAATATGAGGATAATCTCTTGCAAGCAGATGGAGTCGATTAATATCACCACTACTCTCTTTGATTGCACAAAAGTTAGATGATCTACCCACCCTATCAAGGTACTCCTCTCCCATCATGGAGCCCATCCTTCCAGGATAGTTATAGAGCATAATTGGAAGATTAGCCGCCCTGTCAATTGCTAGCGCATGAAGCGCATTTTCTCTTTCTGTAGGAAGGGCGTAAGGTGGTGTTGCTATTAAAATTCCATCGGCACCTATTTTGGCAGCCTCTTCAGCAAAGAAAACAGAGTCTTCAGTTCGAATAGCGCCTGTTCCAACAATACAAGGCACTCTATTATTAATAATATCTTTTGAAATTTTCATCACTTGCAGGCGTTCCTTTGTATCTTGAGCATAGTATTCACCAGTGGTTCCTGCAACGACAATGCCATGAATACCGCTACCAATTAAGTCTTCGATGATTGGCTCAATGGCATCAAAGTTAATGGCATGATTATCATCATACGGGGTCAGTACTGGTGTGAAAATTCCTTCAAAATTCATGTGTTCTCCTATGGATTTGGCAGGCTAATTTTTGCCATCCTTCCTCCATCAATAGTATATACCTGTCCGGTCACAAAACTAGATTCTGATGATGCAAGCCAAGAAACCAGAGAGGCAACCTCTTCTGTTTTACCTGTTCTATTTATTGGATGGATAGTTCCAATATTTTTTCTAAAATGGTCTGAATCTGGCATTGATTTTATAAAGTCTTCATTGAGTTCGGTATCTATCCATCCTGGAGCAACAGCATTACACCTGACCCCATCCTTTCCATGATCCACTGCGATAGCTCTTGTTAGTCCATGAATTCCCGCTTTACTTGCACAGTAAGCCGCATGATTTGGGTTGGCACCTATTCCTTCAATTGATCCAATATTGACAATACAGCCTTTAGATTCTATAAGAAAAGGCATGCAAAACTTAGCCAATAGAAAGGGCGCTGTGAGATTCACTGCTAATGTTTGATTCCAGTCTTCAAGTGTCGTTTCAAGAATCGAAGACTCATTCATCATTCCAGCATTGTTGATTAAAATGTCAATGCGACTATATTTTTTAACAATTTCATTAATACTTTTGGAGCAGTCTTGCTCTTTGCTTAAATCAAACTCAAAAGAATCGAATAATTTCGATTTTCCTCTTTGAATGGCGCAAACCGTTGCACCTTCTTTTTGAAGACGCTCTGCACAGGCTAAGCCAATCCCTTTAGTGGCTCCAGTAATGACAACAATTTTATTAGTAAACCGCTTTTCCACCATTAATCTCCACTAATGATCCACAAATATATCGAGCTTCATCAGAACTTAAAAAAGTAACAACATCAGCAATCTCTTCTGGCTCAGCTATGTGGCCAATCGGAATAGATTGATTTAATTCTTCGATAGCGTCATCAGGATTTAAACCTCTAATTTCAAAACCAGTTCTAAGCATTGGCGTGTTGACTTCGTTTGGACAAACTGCATTGATTCGTATATTTTGATGAGCATGATCTCTGCCAAGACATTTTGTCATGGCTGCTAATGCCGCTTTCGTTGTACAATAAATGAGATGATTGGGTCCTGGATTAATACCCCAGCAAGATGACACATTTACAATTGAGCCACCACCGGCATCAGCCATTAAGGGTATTGCGGCTCTAATTAATCTAAAAGGAGCTTCAACATTGATCTTCATTGATAGCTCATAATCTTCGTCAGTGGTCTGAGTAATATCACCACGCCTCATAAGGCCAGCATTATTGATGAGTATATCAATACTTCCGAGTTTTTTTTGAACTTCATTAGCAAGATTGTCACAATATCTTTTGTCTAAAAGGTCACCAGAAAATGACACTGCCTGACCACCATTTTGTTGTATTTCATGAGCTAGTTTAAGAGACTGCTCTTCATCTTTATCCGCAATTGCAAGCGTTTTGCCTTGTTGAGCGTATTTAATTACTATAGATTTACCAATACCCCCACAGGCGCCAGTCACAAGAACAATTTTTGAGTTATTTCTATTCATAATTTAATGCTCTTGATTTAAGGCCTCCATTTTAGGAATTGTTATTTCCCTTTGAGCGATAAAATCTAAAAGCTCTTCATCTTTAGCTTGGTCAAGTTTGGGCTCTTGATAATCATTCAGTAGCTTTTTGGCTCCCTCTAAGCCTCTTTGAATTGTGTCTTGACTTCCATCAGCTTGCCATTGTTCAATCGAGTTATTATCAAATAACTTAGGCATAAAAAAGGCCCTTTGAAAATTCTCCATGGTGTGTTGATGCCCCAAGTAATGACCTCCAGGGCCAACATCTCTGATAGCAGCAAGGCCTTCCTCAAAGTCATCCCATCGAACACCTTCGGCCATTCTGTAGCCCATTTCACATTGTTCAGCATCCACTACAAATTTTGCCATTGAGCAGTGCATTCCAGCCTCATTCCAGCCTGCAGAATGCCAAATATAGTTTGCGCCAGATAAGAGAACAGCCATCATTGTTGAGGCACTTTCATAACCAGACTGAGCATCAAAAACTTTTGACCCGCCAAGCGTGTTAGAGCTTCTCCATGGAACTTTATAGTGTCTTGCCATTTGTCCTATCATAAAATTCATAAGTGAGATTTCAGGTGTTCCAGCCATTGGTGCGCCAGACTGCATTGAAACTGTTGCCAAGTAATGACCATATATTGCTGGTGCTCCTTTGCGAATGACTTGAGTGTATGCTAAGGCAGATAGCGCCTCAGCATTAACTTGAGCTACAGTTGGCGCAACACTGGCAGGAGTATTCGCACCACCAAGGACAAAAGGAGAACAAAGTACCGGCTGATTATGCGCCGAAAAAACCCTTAATGCTGAAAGCATAGTTTGATCCCATACAAGTGGCGAGTTTCCATTAATGTTTCCGGTGACAACTGGGTGTGTGTCTATGAATTTTTCACCAAAAAGAATCTTACACATGTCGATCACATCTTCAGCATTTTTACCACTACTGGTCATACCCATAAAGGTTTTATCAGAGTGCTTCATTGATGAATAGGTTATTCTCAGATGCCTATGAGATATTGCATGATCCATAGGCTCAACGATATGATGAGCACTCGAATGAATAGCAGGCAGCATATGAGAGAGTTTATGGAAATTTGCTAGATCTTCAAGCGTAGGTAAACGCCTATTATTTTCAAGGTCAGTGAGAAATGGAGCACCCGTCATTGGTACAAAAATAGAGTTATTGCCACCTATTTCGAGTGATTTTTCTGGATCTCGGGCATGCATTGTGATGTTCTCTGGAATTGATTTGATGAGTTCACGTATAAGTCCTCGATCAAAACGCACTCGCTCACCCTCAACATCAGCCCCAGCCTCTTGCCATTGTTTTAGTGCAATCGGATCATGAAATTCTACGCCAACTTCCTCTAGAATAGATAATGAAGCATCATCCATTTTCTCAATCTGCTCCTCATTCATTGGCTCAGTAAGAGGGATATTTCGCCTCAAAGTAGGCAGCATTTCGATTTTTACTTTTAGACGATCAGTTCTTCGGG
>CABXIU010000014.1 GCA_902512305.1 uncultured Gammaproteobacteria bacterium | reverse complement strand
CGCCCGCAAACGATAGAAGAATACTGGTTATTAAACAGCCGATTGGTGTTGTTGCATCAATTACACCTTGGAACTTTCCTATTGCAATGATTACCAGAAAATGCGCTCCTGCTCTCGCTGCAGGCTGCCCGGTTGTGATTAAGCCTGCTTCTGAAACGCCATTGTCAGCCCTAGCAATTGCCGAACTCGCTGAACAAGCAGGAATCCCTAATGGCATTCTAAATGTTGTTGTTGGAACTAACTCAAGTGAAATTGGTAAAGCATTAACAGATAGTCCAATTGTTCGCAAACTCTCTTTTACTGGCTCTACAGCCGTTGGCAAAATCTTAACTCGAAACTGCGCTGACACAATGAAAAAAGTATCTATGGAGCTTGGTGGTAATGCCCCTTTTATAGTTTTTGATGATGCCAATCTTGATTCAGCAGTTGCTGGTGCACTCCTTTCAAAATTTAGAAATACTGGGCAAACTTGTGTATGCACAAATCGCTTCATTGTTCAAGAGGGAATTTATGATAAATTTGTTGAAAAACTTGGGAAGGCTGTCAAAACACTCAATGTTGGACATGGGATGGATGAAGGCGTGAATCAAGGTCCACTCATAAGTTTGAAGGCTTTGGACAAGGTCAAAGAACTCCTAGCGGATGCAGTTGATCGAGGCGCTGTGATTGTTGCCGGTGGAAAACCTCACAAAAAAGGTGGCACCATGTTCGAGCCAACAGTTATTGAAAATGTTGATACCTCTATGAAAATGGCCTCTGAGGAAACCTTTGGACCTCTTGCACCAGTATTTAAATTTAAAACTGAAGATGAGGCAATAACACTAGCAAACGATACAGAGTTTGGACTGGCTTCCTACTTCTATACGAGTGATATCAATCGTATCTGGAGGGTCTCTGAGGCTTTAGAGTATGGAATGGTTGGCATTAACGAAGGAGTTATATCGAATGAAGTATCTCCTTTTGGTGGCGTCAAAGAGTCCGGCTTAGGAAGAGAAGGCTCACACTACGGCATTGATGATTTCATGGAACTCAAATATATCTGTATGGGTGGTCTTAAATAATAAATCCAAACCGATTGTTGATTAACGTAGTTCAATTACCCTTACAACATTTTTAAACATGATTTCTGGTGAGTCATTTCGCTGATTGGTATAATGGCGCATTCGAATTTATAAAATACAATAATGAAAGTTGGAATCCTTGGCCTCGGAACAGTTGGAGGCGGCGTTGTAAATGTCTTACAAAAAAATAGTGCATCTATTAAAAGGCGCACTGGAGTTGAAATTGACCTAGTCATTGCTGGAGTTCGAGATTTAACCAAAAAACGCATTTGCGATACCTCAAATATTAAATTAACTGAAGATCCATTTGAAGTTGTCAACCATCCTGATATTGATGTTGTCCTTGAACTCATTGGAGGATTTGGCCTAGCTAAGGAGCTCGTTGAAACTGCAATTAATAATGGTAAACATATTATTACCGCAAACAAAGCTCTTATAGGAAACCATGGAAATGAACTGATTAAGCTTGCCAAAAAGAAAAAAGTTCGATTTTTATTTGAGGCTTCGGTTGCTGGTGGAATTCCAATCATTAAAGCCCTAGAGCAAGGACTAAGTGCAAACAATATTGAATCCGTTGCAGGAATCATCAATGGAACTGGTAACTTTATCCTAACTGATATGAAAGAGAAGGGTAGAGATTTTGATGATGTATTAAAGGAAGCTCAAGCGCTAGGCTATGCTGAAGAAGATCCAACTTTTGATATTGAAGGAATTGATGCGGCCCATAAGCTATCTATACTTGCTGCAATAGCCTTTGGAACTGAGATTCAATTCGACAAAATTTATACAAAAGGTATCAGTCAAATTACGACGGAAGATATTCTTCATGCTAATGAACTCGGCTTCACGATTAAGCACCTTGGAATAGCAAAAAGAACTGAAAATGGTATCGAATTACGCGTTCACCCTACTCTTGTATCTAACAATCAACTCATTGCACAAGTGAATGGGGTTATGAATGCTGTAATGGTTAAAAGTGATGCTCTAGGTACAAGCTTATACTATGGCCCTGGTGCAGGTGACGAGGCTACCGCTTCCGCAGTCATTGCAGACCTTAACGATATTATTAACAATCAAACTAGTAACCATACTTTGGGATGGAAGTCGCAACAAAAGATTGAAGTCGTTGATAATGACTCAATCCATAGTGAATTCTTTTTGAGATTATTAGTGACCGACGTTAAGGGTGTACTTGCAAAAGTCACAGGGATATTCAATGACCACAATGTGAGTATCGAGGCGCTTATTCAAAAACAAGTTGATGAAAACAACAACGCCCATATAGCAATAACAACTGACAAAGTAAGCACAAAAGCGGTTATGAGCATTAAGGAGAAAATTGAAGCAAGCGAATTCAATCAAGCTGACGTTCAAATCATTCATATTGAATTACTGAACTAACGCACTCGGGGTAAGCATGAGATACACAGGATTAATTGAGAAATATAGAGACAGACTCCCAGTGGCTGATAAAGCTCGTGTTATAAGCTTAGGCGAAGGCAATACGCCTTTAATCAAACTTGAAAACATTCCTTGTGAAATAGGAACACAAGTTGAACTCTATATTAAGTATGAAGGCTTAAATCCTACCGGGTCTTTTAAAGACCGAGGAATGACTATGGCTGTTACTAAGGCTGTAGAAAGTGGGTCAAAGGCCATTATCTGTGCCTCAACCGGCAACACTTCTGCCGCTGCTGCAGCTTATGCTGCAAGAGCAGGCATTAAAGCTTTTGTAGTCATCCCTGAAGGCAAAATTGCACTTGGAAAGCTTGCCCAAGCGATGATTCATGGCTCGACTATCATTCAAATCAAAGGCAACTTTGATGATGGAATGCAACTTGTGAAAGAAGTGGCTGATTTTGCACCGGTTTCAATTGTAAATTCAATCAACCCTTTCAGACTACAAGGGCAAAAAACGGCTGCATTTGAAATTATCGAAGAACTTGGCCATGCTCCCGACTATCACTGCTTGCCAGTTGGTAATGCAGGTAATATAACTGCTCACTGGATGGGCTATACAGAATACTTTAAAGCAGGTATATCCTCTTCAAAACCTGCAATGCTTGGTTATCAAGCTGAAGGTGCTGCGCCATTTATTAAAGGCTCAAAAGTTGAAAAACCTGAAACCATAGCTACTGCTATAAGAATTGGAAACCCTCAAAGCTGGGATCAAGCATTAAAGCTAAGCAAAGACTCAAATGGCTGGTTTGATTGCTTTTCTGATAAAGAAATTCTCGCAACACAAAAATTACTAACTGAAAAAGATGGAATTTTCTGTGAGCCCGCCTCAGCTATCTCAGTTGCTGGCGCTTTAAAAGACATCCAATCTGGCAAAATACCTGACGGCTCAAGCGTTGTTTGCACTCTAACGGGTCATGGACTTAAAGATCCAGATACCGCTATATCGCAGTGCGATACTGGTGCCATGATTAATGTTAATCCAACACTTGAAGAAGTCAAAAAAGCTATTCTCGACAATATGTAGTTTTTTGCTGGCTATATAGGTTTATGATACTATCAAACGATTTATGAGCAAACAGCACTACAAAACCATAGATGAATGCGTTGGCGGAACTCCATTAGTTCGCCTTCAGCGATTAAACCCAAACCCTTCAAATATTATTCTTGCTAAACTTGAAGGCAATAATCCTGCTGGGTCCGTTAAAGACCGTGCGGCACTCAATATGATTACTGAAGCTGAAAATAGAGGGGAGATTCATCCTGGTGACTCCCTCATAGAAGCAACAAGTGGAAATACGGGTATAGCTCTTGCAATGGTTGCAGCTATTAAAGGCTACAAGATGACTCTTGTCATGCAAGAGAACTTATCTCAAGAAAGAAGAGATGCGATGACGGCCTATGGCGCTAAACTCATTTTAGTCTCTGAAGAGCTTGGAATGGAAGGAGCACGAGATTTAGCCAATCAAATGAGTCAAGAGGGAAAAGGTCTTCAACTCAATCAGTTTTCCAATGAGGACAATCCAAAAGCCCACTTCTCTTCAACAGCTAAAGAAATATGGCAAGATACAAATGGTGAAATTACTCATTTCGTTAGCTCAATGGGAACAACAGGTACGATTATGGGTGTATCAAAGTATTTAAAAGAAAAGAAACCATCCATTCAAATTGTTGGAATTCAGCCTGATGGAGACTCTCACATTCCAGGTATTAGAAGATGGCCTGAGGGTTATCTTCCAACTATTTTTGACCAGACTCGTGTTGATACAATTATGGATATATCTCAGTCTGAAGCGGAGCAAAGCACTAGAGACCTAGCAATTCATGAGGGTATTTTTTCTGGAATATCTGCAGGAGGTGCAGTAGCATCAACAATTAAGCTTTCAAAACAAGTTGATAATGCTGTCATAGTCACCATTATCTGTGATCGAGGAGATCGATACCTATCCACAGGCGTTTTTAACACCTAAACTGTATTTTTTTTTACAATTTAATCTGTTTTCATGACTGGTTTCATTACAAAATATGTGTACAATTGTAATTTCATAGAAGAATGATTCGTAAATTTAAAAAAATAAATACAAAAAGGAGTAATAAATGAAAGTTAAATTAAGTATAAAAAATGCAGTTGCAGCACTATCTATTGCATTATTTTCATTAAGCATGTCTGCTAAAGCTGGCGTTGTTTATGACTATATTAAAATGGATAATGAAATATTAATTGCAACAGACGCAAACTGGGCACCATTTTCCTACATTAACGATGCAGGTGAAATGGAAGGTTTTGATGTGGATGTTGGTAGAGAGATTGCCAAGCGCATGGGAGTTGAAGTTCGCTTTATTACCCCTGACTGGGGCGTTATAACTGCAGGTAACTGGAATATGCGTTGGGATGTGTCGGTTGGTTCAATGACACCAACTGCAACTCGTTCAGAGGTTTTAAACTTTCCAGCAGTCTATTACTACACACCTGCAAGCTTCGCTGTTCATGTTGATTCACCCGTTACAACTTTAGCTGGTTTGAATGGCAAGAATATTTGTACGACAGCTTCTTCAACTTGGGAGATGTATCTTGAAGGAAATCTAGATATGCTTAACGCACCTGCATTCACCTATAAGGTTACGCCAGGAACTATTACTGCCCTTACTGATGGCCATACATGCCTTGACGATACTCGTCTAGGTGCTGGCGTTCGTAATGACGGTATTATTGACTCTGTTCCAATGATTCAAGGTGCTATAGAAGATGGCTATCCTATTAAATTCTTAGGTGATCCTGCTTTCTATGAGCCACTTTCAGTTGCTACGGATAAAGGCAATAATGATCCTGAATTGGATGCTGAACTAGCAAGAGTTATTGCAGAAATGCAGAAAGACTACACGTTGACAATGCTTTCAATGAAGTGGTTTAAAAATGCAGATGGTAGCTCTAACGACTACACTATTGCATATTAAGAATAGTAGTAAATATATAATTTTTACTTAAGTTCTAGAAAAAGGTATGTTCGTCGATACCGTTGTTGAAGATAAGGCGCTGCACAAACCAGCTTTCCTTATCGGTCTTTCAGTAACGGTATTGGCGATTTTTTTCGCCTTAAATTTAACGAATACCATTTTTGGTGAGTTCCTTAGTCCAGTTATTGGAAACCCCGAAGAAAGCGGCTTTTTTGGACGTCTAGCGGTTTCATTTGTCCTTACAATATTATTTGTTGGAAATTTATTATTAATTAGTTTTGCTAGATTAAAAATTCAAATTTTAATTGTTTGGATAGAGTTGTTTTTTCTCTTCTTAGCCTTTGCATATTCTTTCGATCTTGAGATAGCATATATATTTCAAAATGATTTTATTTGCTCCACAGAATCAGCTAGAGCGAAATTATGCACTCCAAGCAAAATTGGTCTTATGATTTCCAAAGGTCTTTTCACGACGATTTATATTTCAGCAGTTTCGATTGCAATTGCTACTGTTATAGCAATCGTTGGAGCTGTTGCTAAACTTTCAAATAATGGATTTGCTTACGCTATATCAAGTTTTTACACCTCTTTATTTAGAGGGCTTCCTCTTCTTCTTCAAATCTATCTAATATACATGGGTCTTCCTCAACTAGGCTTCATGATTGACGCTATTCCTTCTGGTATTGCAGCACTATCACTTTGTTATGGAGCTTATATGACTGAAATTTTTCGTGCAGGAATCCAAAGCATACCAAAGGGTCAATGGGAAGCTTCAAGAGCTTTAGGTTTTAAGTTTGGACTCATACTTCGAAAAATAATCCTACCTCAATCAATACCAATAATAGTGCCTCCAACCGGTAACCAATTTATTGCCATGCTCAAGGATAGTTCTTTGGTTTCTGTTCTTGGAATTTGGGAGTTAATGTTCCTAGCCAAAAAACTAGGTGCAAAAGATTTTAATCATTTGGAAATGTTACTTACAGCTGCAATGATTTATTGGTTACTAACAATCATCCTTGAGATGATCCAAGCTCGCATTGAGAGTAAATATAAACAAAAGACTTAATTATGGCTAATAATATTAAAGCACAAACTAATTCAGAAGCTAGTCCAATAATATCTCTTAAGGGTGTGAGTAAATGGTATGACGATTTTCAAGCTTTAAAGAATATTGACTTAGAAGTTAAATTGAAAGAAAAAATTGTTATCTGCGGACCATCTGGCTCAGGAAAATCAACCTTAATTCGATGCCTTAATCGATTGGAAGCTCACCAGGAAGGAGAAATACATATCACTGGAATTGAACTTCACGAGAGAATGAAAGATATTGATACGGTTCGACAAGATATTGGTATGGTCTTTCAAAGCTTCAATTTATTCCCTCACTTAACTGTCTTAGAGAACTGCATGGCGGGTCCAAACTGGGTAAGGGGTATTGATGAAAAAGAAGCGAAAGAGAGAGCCATGGCCTTGCTTAAACAAGTCAAGATTCCAGAACAAGCGGATAAATACCCTGAGCAGCTCTCTGGTGGGCAACAGCAGCGAGTTGCGATTGCAAGAAGTTTATGCATGCAGCCTAAAGTTATGCTCTTTGATGAGCCTACCTCGGCACTTGACCCAGAAATGGTTTCGGAAGTATTAGATACCATGGTGGAACTTGCAAAAAGTGGCATGACAATGATTTGTGTTACCCATGAAATGGGCTTTGCAAAACAAGTTGCTGATAGGATTATCTTTATGGATGAAGGCGAAATAGTTGAGCAAAACTCACCAGAAGAATTCTTTAATAACCCTCAAAATGATCGCACCAAGGCCTTTTTAGATCAGGTTCTTACTTAAAAATTATATAGTTTCAAAGTGACTAGAATTAATTTGGTTCAACCAGACGAATTATCTAATCAACATTTAGTGGCAGAGTACAGAGAAATTTTTATGGTTGGCTCAGCATTACAACGCTCACTTAAATCTCCCAACTGGAATAAAACAAAACAATCACTACCTGAAGAATTTACTCTTAATACCGGACACGTTAAATTCTTCTATAACAAAGGTGAATATCTCCACAAAAGATATTTAGAACTTGCTAAGGAAATGAGACGAAGAGGAATGAAACCGGATAAAGAACGGAAGTTTAAAAGGGAACAATGGCCAGATGAGCTCTATAATGATTGGCAACCTAAAGATCAAGATTTAATCATTATTCGTGAACGCATAAGAGAGAAAATAGCTCAGAATCCGAATTGGTATAAATGGTATGAGTAATTTTGACACTATACAATTTAGATAGAATTCTCAGTTAAAAGTGACTATTTAAAATACTCCTTAAAAGCATTAATCACATTCAGAATATCTTTTTCTTCTATACCAAGGTGACAAACTAATCTACCTCGATCTAGATTGGTAACAATAATCCCCCTATCAAATAAAAATTTCTCTAGTAGCGCTCTATGATTCTCAGGACAATTCACGAATACCATATTTGTATGACGCTCACCATAGTCTATTGATAATTCTGAGATTGAGGATAATCCAGTTGCTAGAAGTTTAGCGTTATCATGATCCTCTTGAAGTCTTTGAATATTGTTTTTTAAAGCATACATTCCACATGAAGCAATAACTCCCACTTGCCTCATACTTCCTCCTAGAATCTTCCTAAGTCGATGCGCTTTATTAATTGTAGCCTGGTCAGCAACTAGCAATGACCCTACTGGGGCCCCTAAGCCCTTTGACAGGCAAATTGATACACTATCAAAGCAGCTTGTTAATTTTTTCATTGAAAGCCCAGAATAGATATGTGCATTAAATAGGCGAGCACCATCTAAATGCACTTTAAGGCCTTTCCTATGAGCTGCCTTTGCAAGCGCATCAAGCTCACCCTGAGGTTGAACTTGTCCAGAAAAAGTATTCTCTAGGCAAAGTAATTTAGTGACAGCGTAATGTGGATCATCTTCTTTGATTTGACTAAGCATTTCTTCAATATTTATAGATCCTGAAGCAGAAGTGTCTATATGGCAAATACCGACACCGCCAAGAACGGATGCACCTTGCGCTTCATATAAATTTGTATGATAATTTTTTCCAATTAGAGCCTCTTCACCACGCTGACAGTGGGAAAGTATGGCTGTTAAGTTACTTTGAGTTCCACTCGGGAAAAATAAAGCTGCCTCTTTACCTAACAATTTGGCAGCATACCCTTGAAGCTCATTGACTGCCTCATCTTCTCCATATACATCATCACCAAGCCTTGCATTTTGTATATTTTGTAACATTTCCTTGGAAGGAAGAGTCACGGTGTCACTTCTAAAATCAATTAGATTATTGAATTCATTTTTTTGAGAATGACTTGTGTTGGAAGTATATTGATTCATAACTATAAAACTATGGTTGATACTCCGGATACGCCAATGTCGCTACAAGATGAGTTCTAGGCTTATCTCCTCCATTCAAAGCAGTATGATAGCCACGCGTATCCGTGAAATATACAGAACCATCCGCTGGAAGGTGCGTGCAATGATGATTGACTATGAATAAGGATCCAGGATTGGTATAAATTGGAATATGAAGTCTTGGCTCTGGATCCCTATGCCAAGAATTACAGTTGTAGCTATCTTTTTCAAGGATTCTTACTCTTCCGATTGGATATCTTGCAGTTAACTCTTTATGTATGGTTTCGAAATACGTACCCATAAAAATATCAACCAATTCAGTGAACTCAGATTCATCTACTAAATCATCTTTAGCAATCTCCTTATAACTTTCATCAACTCTTGTATAGTAACGCCCAACTAAATCTTTATCCGCTTCTACAGAACTACCTTTTCTACGAGTCATTGCTAAAACATGAAAGCCTGAGGGACCCAACTTAAAATCAGAATTTGCCTTAATCTCATCAAGCGTCTTTCTTATTTGATCAATATCAAACTTCAATTTCAGTTTTACGATATGCTCATTGCCCTTGAAAGAGGCAACAGAATCAACGTCAACTCTCTCATTAATATATGAATTTAGTTCTTTTGTGTCTTCAGAAATACTCATATCTCACTCTAAAAAGGCTTAACAACGGCAAGGATAATAATGGAAATCAATACAATTACTGGGAACTCATTAAACCATCTAAAAAAAACATGAGACTTAACATTTCTATCTTCTGCAAAAACTCTAACTAGATGTCCACAGTAAAAATGATAGGCTACCAAAATTGCCACAAGAAAAAGTTTAATCTTAAGCCAATATACTTCACTATAAACCTCCCATGCATAATTCTGCATCATCCAGAACCCAAGAATAGTTGTTAGTATAAAGCTTGGCATCATTATGCCGTTATAGAGCTTGCGCTCCATAATCTTAAATCGTTCTATACTAATTTCATCATCCGCCATAGAGTGGTAGACAAATAATCGAGGCAAGTAAAACATCCCAGCCATCCATGAGACCATTCCAATAACATGTATTGCCTTAACCCAAAGCATAATAATTCAAAAAAATAAAAACATAATACCGTTTTGATGTGTTTTTATGTCTAATATTAAAGTTTAATCTTTTTATCATCGACTTATATATCTTCAGTCTTATCACATAGTAAAATTTGTATTCAAACAATAATCTAGATACTTAATGCTGAATTTTTTTAAAAAAAAGAAAAAATCTGAAGAGGTAAAAAAGAAGCCTTCTCTTAGGGATAGACTTTTTAAATCCAAAAAAAAGCTTGCTGAAGCTGAAAATCAAGCAAAAATTGAAGAGCTAAAGGCTAAAGAAGCGAAAGAAGCTGAAATTCTTGCTCAAGAGGTAGCCAAAGAAGCTGAAAAACAAAAGGCAGAGGCTGCAGCCCTTCGAAAGGCTGAAGAAGCTGAAGAGAAGCTTAAGTTAGAGGAAGAGAAGCGAAAAGCTGAAGAAGAAAAAGCGAAAGAAGCTGAAATTCTTGCTCAAGAGGTAGCCAAAGAAGCTGAAAAACAAAAGGCAGAGGCTGAAGCCCTTCGAAAGGCTGAAGAAGATAAAGCGAAAGAAGCTGAAATTCTTGCTCAAGAGGTAGCTGAAGAAGCTGAAGAGAAGCTTAAGTTAGAGGAAGAGAAGCGAAAAGCTAAAGAAGTAAAAAAGAAGCCCTCTCTTAAGGATAGACTTTTTAAATCCAAAAAAAAGCTTGGCGACGGACTCTCCTCTCTAATTATTGGTAAAAAGAAGATTGATGAAGATCTTCTTGAGGAGTTAGAAATCCTTTTAATCAGTTCAGATATAGGTATAGAAACTACTGACAAGGTCATTGAAAGCGTCCGAAAAAAAGCTTCAAGAAAAGAGCTGAAAGATGAGGATAGCTTATACCAATTAATCAAGGTCGAACTTGAATCGCTACTATTGACAGAAAACCTATTAGAGCCTAGCTCTGAAATGCCCTTTGTGATTCTAGTAGTTGGAATTAATGGTGCAGGCAAAACGACAACCATTGGAAAGCTTGCAAAATTATTTCAGAGTGAAGGTAAGTCTGTCATGCTTGCTGCTGGAGACACCTTTAGAGCAGCTGCAGTTGAACAGCTTCAGGTTTGGGGCGAGAGAAATGATATACCTGTCATAGCCCAAAAGACTGGAGCAGATGCTGCCTCAGTTGTCTATGATGCCTATCAATCCGCCATAGCAAAAAAAATTGATATTCTAATTGCTGATACTGCTGGAAGGCTTCATACTCAGGATAATCTCATGCAAGAGCTCGAAAAGATTAAGAGAGTTCTAAGAAAAAATAATGAGAATGCTCCACATGAAACGCTTCTTGTTATCGATGGTGGCTCAGGTCAAAATGCAGTTCAACAAGCCAATGAATTTAATAAATCTATTGGCTTATCTGGACTAGCCATAACAAAGCTTGATGGGACAGCAAAAGGTGGTGTTTTGTTTTCAATATCAGACTCTCTAAAACTACCAATACGTTATATTGGGGTTGGAGAGGCAATCGAAGATCTAAAGCCTTTCAATACAAAAGATTTTATTAACGCATTGTTTGATTAACAGTCCAGCTAGAGATATTTAGAATCAATTTGCTTTGCTAAATCAATATCCAGTTGAGTGATTCCGCCTTCACTATGAGTCACGAGATTAATCTCAACTTTGTTATAAACATTTGACCATTCAGGATGATGATCCATAGCTTCAGCCATTATTGCAACCAGACTCATAAATTCAAAAGCTTTATCAAAATCTAGAAACTTAAATTCTTTAAAAAGCTTTCCATCTTTAATTTTCCACTCTTTAAGATCCTCTAAGTGCCTTTCTAATTGTGTATCAGATAAAATCAATTCATGCCTCAATTAATAGCTCTCTGGCACCTAATGATAAGAGCTTATTTGCCACTTTAATGCCTAAATCTTTAGGCTGAGTAATTTCTCCACACTCTTCAACCTTTAATATCGCTCCAGAGTTAACATTTCCAACCATTCCATTTAATGTTAAATCTGACCCATTAATAGCTGCAAATGCACCAATTGCAACAGAACACCCTCCCTGAAGGGTTGCATTCATTGCCCTTTCAGCACTTACCTCAGTCAAAGTTTTGTTGTGAGTGAGAGGCTCAATAAGTTCGTTAATTTCATGATCATTTGCTCTTATCTCAATACCTAGAGCACCCTGACCTACAGCTGGTAGAGACTGTTCGAGGCTAAGATGCTGCTTAATTCGATCTTCAAACCCAAGCCTGATAAGGCCTGCACATGCCAAAATAATCGCATCATATTCTCCATCATCAAGTTTTTTTAATCGAGTATTGACATTGCCTCTTAGGTCTAAAATAACTAAATCCGGCCTTATTGCTTGCAACTGAACTATACGTCTCAAGCTACAAGAACCTACTCTAGCGCCAATTGGAAGATCATCAATAGTATTAAAATTATTAGAGACAAATGCGTCAAATGGGTTTTCTCGCTCAAGAATAGCTCCTATCTCAAAGCCTTCTGGCAACTCATAAGGAACATCTTTCATAGAGTGGACAGCGATATCTGCCCTCCCTTCCATCATGCCTATTTCTAGCTCTTTTATAAAAAGATTTTTACCGCCAATTTTTGAAAGTGGTGAATCTAGAATCTTATCACCCTGAGTAATCATTTTTACCAATTCGACCTTTAAATCTGGATATAAGCCTACTAACTTAGATTTTACAAACTCAGCTTGCCATAGGGCTAAAGGGCTTTTGCGTGTGGCAATTTTCAGCACAGGGATGATGCCTCCAAATGAAATCGATTTCAATAATATTTTATCGAGTGTTGATTAGTAATGTTGGCTAATAAAATAATTTTACGTTCAAAGAAAAATCAATATTTCTTTAAGTATGAACAGATTAAATAGTTTTTTATATCATTTTCAGTAACTTAGACCTAAGATACTGGAATAATGTGCAGTAATTTAAAATTGTATTAAAACTGAGTAAATATAGCTATGACGTCTAAAACAAATCATTTATGGGGAGCTCGTTTCAATGAGCCGACAGATGAGTTTGTCAAAATATTTGGCGCCTCTGTCTCATTTGATAAAGCTCTTGCTCTCTATGATATAGAGGGATCGGTTGCTCATGCAACAATGCTTAGCGAGGTGAATGTTTTAACGAGCACTGAATTAAAAGAGATTTTAGATGGACTTGATAAAATCAAAAATGAGATAAATTCAGACCAATTCAAGTGGTCTACTGACCTTGAGGATGTCCACATGAATATCGAGTCGCGACTAACTGAGATTTGTGGTGAGCCCGGCAAAAAGCTCCATACTGGGCGCTCACGTAATGATCAAGTTGCAACTGATATTAGACTTTACCTGAGGGATCAAGTGCTTTTAATAACTCAAGAGTTAGAAAAACTTTTAAACGCCCTACTTGATCTTGCTGAACAGGAAAATAATACAATAATGCCTGGATTCACTCACCTTCAGGCCGCTCAACCTATTACTTTTGGACACCATCTATTAGCATACTTTGAAATGTTTAAGCGTGACAGAGAGCGCCTTCAAGAAAGCTTTAAACGTATAAACACCATGCCCCTAGGAAGTGCGGCACTTGGAGGAACAAGTTATCCGATTAATCGTCAGCGCACTGCTGAAATATTAGGATTTGAGCGTATCAGTCAGAACTCTTTGGATGCTGTTAGTGATCGCGACTTTGCTATTGAATTTGCATCCAATGCAAGCCTAATAATGATGCATCTTTCAAGGTTTTCAGAAGAGCTTATTCTATGGTCTAGCGCTCAATTTGAGTTTGTATCACTTCCAGATAGTTTTTGTACAGGCTCATCGATTATGCCCCAAAAGAAAAATCCAGATGTTCCTGAATTGGTTCGCGGTAAAACTGGAAGAGTTACAGGCAATCTAGTCTCACTGTTTACACTAATGAAAGGCCAACCATTAGCTTATAACAAGGACAATCAGGAAGACAAAGAGCCTCTTTTTGACAGTGTTGAAACGACATACTCTTGCCTACGTATTTTTGCTGACATGGTGCCAAAGATTAATGCCAATAAAGAAAATATGTTAAGTTCTGCTATCAAAGGTTACACCACTGCAACTGATTTAGCAGACTACCTTGTCAAAAAAGGTCTGCCCTTTAGGGATGCTCATGATGTTGTTGGAAAAGCAGTTGCTTATGGAATAAAAAGTAATAAAGATTTGAGTGAATTTACTCTAGATGAGTTTCAAGAGTTCAATACTAGCATTGAATCTGATGTGTTCGATGAGATCTCTTTAGAGGGCTCCATTAATTCTAGAAATCACCTAGGCGGCACCTCTCCAAAACAAATTTTAAATGCCATTAAAGTGGGTCGAAATTCAATAAAATAATGCGTATTATTTTCGCAGGAACTCCTGATTTTGCAGTAGCTGCATTAACTAAAATACATAGCTCAAATCACAAGGTTATTGCTGTCTACTGTCAACCTGATAGACCAAAAGGTAGGGGTAAAGTTCTTACAACCTGTCCTGTCAAAAACTATGCACTTGAAAATAATTTAGAGGTTATTCAGCCTGAAGATTTTAGTAATGAGCAAAATCATAAAAAGCTCATCTCTTTTGAACCAGACCTAATAGTTGTTGCGGCTTATGGTCAGATATTGTCAAAACAAATTCTAGAGATCCCCAAATATGGCTGTTTAAATATTCACGCATCTCTTCTACCAAGATGGAGAGGGGCAGCGCCAATTGAACGAGCGATTCTTGCGGGTGATCAAGAAACTGGAGTTTCGATAATGCAGATGAACGAGGATCTTGATACAGGTGATATTCTTTTGACAAAAAAACAACCTATCTCAAATCTAGCAACCTCTGGCTCTCTGACAGAATCTTTATCAATTATGGGTGCTAATCTCATTCTTGAAGCAATAGATCAAATTCTTTCAATCAAAACTAGATCTCAAAATCATGCTGAAGCAACCTATGCTAAAAAGATTTTAAAAACTGAAGCAAAGATTGACTGGAATCAAAGTGCAGACAATATTAATCAAATGATAAGAGCCTTTAATCCTAGACCCATTGCTCAATGCACCGCTCAAGCTAAAGAGTTTAAAGATGAAACTATCAGAATTATTGAAGCAGAATCTCTTTCAGAGGATTCATCAAGCCCTCCTGGCACAGTGATTGAACAAAATAAAGAGGCTTGTCATATTGCAACTGGAAGCAGAATATTGGGCTTAAAAAGGGTTCAGCTTGCTGGGAAAAATGTAGTTTCTATTAGAGACTTCAACAACGCCTATCAATTACTCAAACTCAGCTAACTAAGTTTAAATTAACTTGGGTTTGAAAATCCAAGCTGTCGCCATGCCTCATAAGCCACTATTGATACGCAGTTAGCTAGATTTAGACTCCTCGATCCTTTTTGCATTGGCAGAGTAATGCCATCATATTCATCCATTATTTCTCTTGGCAGTCCTTTTGTCTCTGAACCAAATAGAAATGAATCCCCCTTAAAGTATTTAACATTAGCATAGTTTGTTTTTACTTTAGTGCTGACTATATAAATTTTTTCTGGAGAGGCTTTATCCAGATAATCGTCAAAATTATCGTATTCATTAACATTAGCTAAATCTTTATAATCAAGACCAGCTCTCCTCAAGCGCTTGTCATTAATTTCAAAGCCATAAGGCTTGATAAGATGCAGATTGGCTCCCATATTTGCTGATAACCTGATAAGGCTTCCAGTGTTGTTCGGTATTTCAGGCTCATACAAAACTAAATTTATCACAATATCTTTGTTCAATATATTTGAAACAAATTAATCATCCCATAGACAAATACTAATAAATCAATAAAAATAAATAATTTCACAGCTCTAAAAATTACCATCTTGTTATAATTTGTGCCGAAAACAAGAATACAAAATAACCAATTAAAATGTCCTCTGGAAAAATAATCAAAGATTTTCTTCATAAAGATATCATTGATATTCAATTATTGTTGTGCTTGGCACTAAAACAAAAAAAAGAGCAGCTATTTGCTAATCCATCATATGAGTTAACTAAAAAAGAGCTTAATAAACTTAATAAACTTATTAAGGATAGGAATAATGGGAAGCCCTATGCTTATTTAAGTGGATCCAAAGGATTTTATCACCTAGACTTTCAGGTTTCTTCTGATACCTTAATCCCAAGGCCCGAAACAGAACTACTAATTGATATTGCAATTGATTTATTTAAACCAAACCAAGCGATTGAAGCTATAGATTTAGGAACTGGTAGTGGAATTATTGCGATAACTTTAGCTGATAAATGTCCTGAATGGCGAATAAGTGCAAGCGATAAATCAATAAATGCGTTAAAAATTGCCAAAAAAAATGCAACCAAAGACATTAAATTCTACCACAGCAGTTGGTTTGATGAACTGACTGGTAAAACCTTTGACTTAATTGTAACTAACCCTCCTTATCTGGCAGAAAATGATTCCCATCTGGAAGATCTCAAATACGAACCTATCGAAGCTATGGTCTCTGGAAAAGATGGACTAGATGACATCAGAGAAATTATAAAAAATGCACCTAATTATTTAAATGAAGGTGGCTACCTACTCCTAGAACATAGTGACAGAAAACAAAAAGAAATTGTCGAGTTATTGAAAGACTCTTTTATAAACATCAAAACCTATCAAGATCTTAACGGACTAGACAGAGCAATCCTGGCAGAATTAAGGTAGCTCAAAAAACTCTGCTTTTTTCTTTGAAGATTTTTGTTGTGCCAAAATTACCCCGATAATAACAATTAAAGCACCAATTGCTTGGTGCCAAATCCAATTATCACCGAGAAGAAAAAGCATAAACATCACATAAAATGGTACGGCATTTAAATGAAATGAAGCGATTCCAATACCAATTTGGCTAACAGCCTTTATCCATAAAATTTGCGAAATACCTAGACCTAGCCAAGCATAGATTAGCACTAAACCCAGATGCTTAAGTGTTATTGATGAAACACTATTCGTTAGATCCATAAAAATAGTGCCAATAAAGTACAGCACAATTGAAAGACCAGCCATCCCAAATGAAGTGACTGCCACCTGACCCAAAGTAGTCATACCTGGAAGGCTTTTAACAGTCGCTCTAGAACCCCATGCAAATAGTGCTACCCCTATAAACCCAATCAGAATAGCAAATCCAATATTACCCTCAGTCAATGAGGCTCCAGAAGCAATATAGCCACCCCAAAGAACCAAAATTACCCCAAAGAAAAACCACAACGTCATTTTACGTCCGTCAAGGAATATCTCAAGCAATACTGCAAATACTGGCATAGTAGCTACGGCCAATGCTGCAATTACTGGAGTTGTTAGTGACTGAAGGTAGAGAATCAAGAATGCGCCTATACCAAATCCCATGACCCCAATCCAAAAACCTTTAAACCAATTAGCAGACTTAACCTTTTGAACCCCGTCTATGTATAACCATATAAAGAAAATTAAAATAAATGAAAATACATTTCGAGCAGTAATAACGCTTACCACATCCCAGTCATCCAATAAATACTCTGCAGCAGGAAACCCCATTGCAAATAAGAGTATTGAGAAAACACAAATAAAGTTTGACTTAACAATTCCTAGATCTTTTTCATTATTGTTATCTGATGGAAGACTACTCATAAAATTACAAAGATTATCAAGATATAAAAGAATCGAAATATATCAGAAAAATATTATCGGGGAATATTTATTTATTCATCGTTAAGATTTTGAGGATTGTCAAACGGTTAGTTCTAGATGTATAATCCAAATTGTCAAGATAAAGGCTTTTTAAAGCGCTGCCTTGAAATAGTATAAAAATGACTCATGGTGATTTTTATTTATACTCAACGCAAATTAAAGAGGTGAATTATGCTTGATAAAAAACAAATTGGACAATCTACTCAAAGCATCTGGAGCGGTGAACAAGAGCACGAACTTTATGAACGTTCAACTCAGGTTCCTGTTGTTCACAGTGTCTCATTTGGCTATAAAGATATTGATACGTGGCACAAAGTCGCCCTGGAAGAGGCAGAAGGTCACATCTACTCAAGAAACACCAACCCAACTGTTCGCACATTTGAAGACAAGGTCAAAGATCTTGAATGTGCTGAAGCTGCTACCAGCTTTGCCTCAGGCATGGCTGCAATTAGCAACACCCTTGCTACCTTTCTAAAACCTGGTGATCGCGTTGTCTCAATCAAAGATAGTTACGGAGGAACTAATGTCATATTTAATGAGTTCTTGCCGCCACTCAATATCAAAGTTAGCCTCTGCGAAACAGGGGATTATGATCAGCTAGAAGCTGAAATAGCTAAAGACTGTAAATTATTGTATTTAGAGACGCCAACCAACCCAACCATTAAAATAACTGACATTAAGAGACTCAGTACAGCAGCTAAAAAAGTTGGCGCCTTAGTCGTTGTTGATAATACCTTTGCCACCCCTATCAACCAAAATCCTTTGCTGCTTGGAGCTGATATTTCACTTCATTCTGCCTCAAAGTATCTTGGCGGCCATGCTGATGCACTTGGCGGAGTTATCTGTGGCAATAAAGACTTAGTTAAAAAAGTTTATCATTACCGTGAAATTAACGGCGCAACCCTTGCGCCAATGGATGCTTATAGCCTCCTAAGAGGAATGAAAACATTAAAACTCCGTGTTGAAAGGCAAAACCAAAGCGCACTTCAAATTGCAGAATTCTTAGAAAATCATCCTCTAGTTGAGCAAGTCAACTACCCAGGCCTAAAGACTCATCCTGGCCATAAAATTGCAAAAAAACAAATGAATGGTGGCTTTGGAGGGATGCTAAGCTTTTCTATTAAAGATGGCCTAGAGGCGATTAAAGTATTTCTACCAAAACTTAAGTATGCCCACATGGCAGCAAATTTAGGTTGTGTTGAGACGGTTGTTGGGCCACCACTAACAACAAGTCATGTAGAGTGCAGCGCTGAAGAAAGATTGGCTGCGGGAATACCAGAAGGACTTGTAAGATACTCCACAGGTATTGAAGATGTCGAGGATCTAATTGATGATTTGAAACAAGCATTTACACATATTTCTTAAAAGGAGAGATCGTGAAAAAAGATAGAAGAAGATTTACTAAAGAGGAGTACATTGAGAGGCAATTAAAAGTTCGGAAGTCTATGAACGCTTCCAAAGTTGACGCCCTAATTGTTTATGATCCTGCCAATATGTTTTGGCTCACAGGATACGACGGCTGGTCATTTTATGTTCATCAATGTGTTGTAATCTCAACAGATGGTGGTCTTTTTTGGTATGGCAGAGGGATTGATGCCAAGGGCGCTGAACTCACGACAGATCTTGATTTAAATAATATTATCTCTTACCCGGATGACTATGTTATGACCCCGGAGAAACATCCTATGGAACATCTAGCAGGCGTTCTCAAGGAGAACGGGTTTAGTAATAAAAATATTGGCCTAGAAAAGGATAATTATTTCTTTTCAGCGCGAGCTGCTGAGTCTTTGTATTCGTCTCTCCCTTCGGCTACATTTAGCGACCAGACAGGCCTTGTGAATTGGCAAAGAGCAGTTAAATCAGAAACTGAGATTACTTATATGAAAAGGGCTGGCAAGGTTATTGAAGGAGTCTATGAGAGAGTGATGCAGGTCGCTGAACCTGGAATGAGAAAAAATGAATTGGTCGCTGAAATATATCATGCAGGAGTGAAGGGTCATCAAGGTCATTATGGTGACTACGCCTCTTTTGTCCCTCTGATTGGAGCAGGCGAAGAAGCTGCAGCATGTCACATGACCTGGAATGATGAGCCACTAAAAAATAATGAGGGTATGTTTTTAGAGCTTGGAGCTGCTTATGCTAGGTATCACTGTCCCTGCTCAAGAACCTTATTTTTAGGAACCCCTCCGAAAGAATACTTGGACATTGAAAAGGTGATTAATGAGTGTATAGAGAATGCAATTGAGATGTTTAGGCCTGGCAATACTTGCGCACAAATTTCAGATAACTTTACTGCAACTCTCAATAAATATGGCTATGAAAAGAATAATCGATGCGGCTACCCTATTGGTTGCAGCTATCCTCCAGACTGGGGCGAGAGAACAATGAGTTTAAGAGGAACAGATCAGACTGTTCTTGAGGAAAATATGACTTTTCACTTTATGCCAGCGATATGGTTTGATGACTGGGGATTTGAAATGACAGAGAGTATTCGTGTTGGAAGTAATGGCGGGGAATGCTTATCAGCAGTTCCAAGAGAGCTATTAGTCAAATAAGCCTATAAATTTATTTTGCTAAATCTGATTTTTTTATCAAACTTTCTGGAATCACATCACTATGCTTAACGCAATCTAATACTGCATAACTAAAATAACGCCTTAGACCGATATCCGCATTTAATACTCTTTTAATAAAGTCCTGATAATCAATAACATCCTTTACAATCACTCTAAGAATATAATCTAAGCTCCCACCAATAGACCAGCAAGATAGAACTTCATCAAATTCCATGATGGCGTCCTCAAAACGCGCAAACTCTCCTTGCTTATGACTCTCCAGCTCAACTTCTGTTATCACAAGATGGAAATTACTTAAAAATGAAGAGGACAGATTTGCCCCATAACTTTCAATGATTCCTGCCTCCTCTAATCTTTGTAATCTATCCCATGACGGAGTAAGTGATAAATTGAGTTTATCAGCGAGCGCAGTTTTGGTAATCCTTCCTTCCTTTTGAAGAATGGATAAAATTTGTATGTCTCTTTCATCAAGCTTATGCATAGTTCTATTATCGCCCTAAATGAAACTTTATTTATCAAAAAAATTCACTCATATGTGAATTTTTCATAATTATCAGTGATTTACAAGAAAATCTAGAGTTAGTTCAAGTATTCAAACCTTCTATCATTCTTGAGATTTGGTCAAAAGTGGCTTGATTTGAAGTTAAAACAGGCTTGCCAATTGCTTCTTCAATTTGAGGAATAATTTCAGCAGATCTCATTGCCGTACACGAGATAAAAATTGCATCTGCATCATCATGAATAGCTGCTTTGGCTGCTTTGATTATTTCATCGGTAGGAAGCATGGCAACATCTCTGTCATCACTCATATCCATATACATTGAAGAAACAATCTCCACTCCATTTTTTTGGAGATAATCTCTAAATAGGGAAGAAACTTCTTCGCTGTAAGGAGTAAGGACACTGACTTTTTTAAAGCCTCTTCCCCTAAAATTTGCTACAACTGCTTGAGAGGTAGAGAGAACTTTAGCACTTGGTTTACTTTCTTGAATTGCCGCCTCTATTGCGTCATCGCCCACAATAGAAGATGATGAGGTGCAATTAAACACAACCAAGTCAAGATCATAGTCAGGAAGTATTCCTGCAGATGCTTCAGTGAGATCATCGCCAATGGCAGCTAGAGATTCCGGTGTCATTGGATTTGCAAAATGAATCCGGTTGAAATAAAAGTCATAATTGGGCTGTTGCTCTGAATACATTCTCACAAAATCTCGCTCAAATGTAAAGTCTGTATTTAAAACGATTAAACCAACAGTGGGTCTTTCATTGGAGGCATTTAGTGTTTCATAGAGATGATATTTTTTTGATTCGAATGACATAATGTTTAGTTAGTTCTGTATCGTTTTAGAAAATAAGTGCATAACAACAACACCTGAAATAATTAGCCCCATACCAATCAATGAAGCAAGATCAGGAATCTCTTTGTAAATAACTGCGCCAATTATTCCAACCAAGACGATACCAAGTCCCGACCACACAGCATAAACGACGCCTAATGGAAGATCTCTGAGCGCCAGAGTCATTAACCAGAATGAAATCAAATAGAATATAACAAGAAAAGTCGAAGGTACTAGCTTTGTGAACTCTTCAGTTGCCTTAAGAAGACTTGTTCCTGCTACCTCAGCAGCAATAGCAAGCGCCAAATAAAAATAACTCATAATGTTTATTGAATCTGTAAATAAGGCACAGTATAACCTTAAGAATTATGCTTTACAAAGGTTTTAGGTCAGCCAAGGAAATAATAAATCTAGTCAGTAATAGTAAACTTGGATTTCACGTAATATGGGCTCATTGCACACGTTGCCGCTCCGGTAGCTATAGCGTTTAAAGAGCCACTAGATCCAAAAGCAATATCAATTTTTGGCGCTGTAGGTCCAACTGTATAGGGCTCTGAGAGAGGATATATCAAGCTAAAGTCAGTATCTGTAGAGGTGACATCTTCAATTGCAATTCCATAAAGGCTATCAAAGGGCAGCCATTTATTCGAAGAGCCATTAGCACCACCATCTCCAGTTCCAATCGAGCTCGAACAGTTCTGAGCAGTACACATCTTATATGGATGTGCGCTCACAGTATTTTGACTAGTCGTACCCCTAGAAGATGCAGCTCCACTGTCTGTACCAATATAAAAAGTTTGCAGAGTTGCAGTTCCAGATGTCTTTCCAGCCAACATTCTTTCGTATTTATTGCCACTACCAGCGGTAGCAACTGAATCTGTACTACAAATTCCTGTATAGCCACTCCCAGCAGCAATAGTTACTGAGCCTCTCATCTTTATTTCTCTTGAAAGTGTCGGCTTGACGTGGGTAAATGTTGTGCCAATAGGCAGGCCCGTTGTAGAGGCAAAAGTAGCAATCTGTTGTCCGGCTACCACTGAGGTTAAGTCGAAGGTCAGATCTCCAGTCCCTACCGTAACTGAACCAGTACAAGTAACATCATAAGAACTTAGGTCTGAACTTATATTTACCAGTGATGCAGGTGAGGCAGTACAAAGCTCTAATTTTTTTAGAGTCATTATGTATTCATCAGGTTGAGAGCAGTATCCATCTTGAGCAACAGCACATGCAGCAGCACTCGCTTGTAAAGAAATTGAGCTCAGTAATAGAGCAAATAGTAAAAATAATTTATTCATTAGTCAAGCCTCGAAATAGTTACGCCAACGCCTTCAGACTCGAGAGTGATCTTATTAGATCGCTTCACTTTAGATAAAAGCTTCGAACTCATGTCACCCTCTGGGAATGCTTCATCAGAAATAAAGTCTGTTGATGCAGCGGGTCCTTCTTTAGGCGGGTAGACAAAGGATAACTTTGCAAAATTATCTTTCTTTTGAATGTTGTTATCATCAACACCTAACTCTAGGACAACGTTTGGTGTTAAAAGCAAATCTAAACTCAACTTATCGCCCTTAGAGTTTTTCGAATTATTAACCTTCTTCCACTCGTAATGCGTTAAATTAATTTTGGCCCATGGCAAATAAGGAATTTGACCACTTATACTCATATCGTTTCCATCAAGAGCTCTCTCTTTGAAATCTCCGACCGTTTTTTGTCCAGAAATCGCTTTGTAGTAATTCGCTAAGACTTCAAAAACGGCAGTTCTGAATTCAACACCTAGACTGTATCTTGAGTTGCCTTTCGAATCGTAGTCAACAAAAACGTTACCACCAATCATAGTATTTTTATTCTCTGATAAACTACGATAACCAATACCAACATTTGTGGTTAATCTAGTTTTACTCCTAATCATAGTGTTGTTTAGTTGGAGCTGAACAAACCAAGCATCCTTTCCAGGATGAATAGAAATCGGTCTTACTGTCATGATTGAGAATTCAGGCTTGTTATTTTCTTTAGCACTGAACTGAACCTCTGTATCTCCTTGTCCGCCGATCACCTGAGCAATAGAGGAAGCAATAACGGAAGACATACTTGAAAGTAGCCCCTGTTTGACGGCATCACTATCATCAGCATTAACATTAAAAGCTAGTAATGAGAACAGTAGAGCTTTTGATAATTTGGATTTCATGAAAAATTTACTTAAAATTAACAAAAATAGGATTATATATTTAAATTTATGCTTTTATAGGTTTTTTAAGAAGAAAAAACTATAATCAATTGATTTACCTATAATTTTAAGAATAATTAAGAGTTGAAGTTGGCCTATAAGCCGGGTTCTGTTTGGCCGAAACCATGATAGTCATTCATCTACGAGACTTGTCACCAAGAATCTTTAGCACTCTACCCGAAGACAACGCGAGCAGCGTTAATGCCTTCCTATTTGAGCTTGCTCCAAGTGGGGTTTACCATGCCAAACTTATCACTAAGTTCGCGGTGAGCTCTTACCACACCATTTCACCCTTACCTACCAAAGCAGGCGGTATATTTTCTGCTGCACTTTCCATCGCATCACTACGCCTAGTCGTTAACTAGCACTTTGCTCTTTGGAGCCCGGACTTTCCTCTCAACGCAATTGCATCCAGCGACTATCCGGCCAACTTCAAGGAAAATTATACGCTAGGAACTAGAAGTTTTAATAAAGCAAGAAGATTTATAAAATAAAATACTAGCCTTTGAATGTGAGCGGAATATTCTCAAAAACTTTGTAAATATTCTCTCCATTGGTATCCACTGCAACCGTAACCGGCATACCTTTCACTTCCATTTCATAGATCGCTTCCATACCCATCTCTTCAAAGGCAACGACCTTGGCTTTTTTTATAGATTTAGAAATTAAGTAAGCAGCGCCGCCAACAGCAATCAAATAGCTTGCCTGATGTTTTTTTATACTTTCAACAGTTGCCGGACCACGTTCAGCCTTACCAATCATTCCAAGAATTCCAGTATTTTCAAGCATCATATCAGTAAATTTATCCATTCGCGTCGCGGTTGTAGGTCCCGCAGGGCCAATCACTTCATCACCAACAGCATCGACAGGTCCAACGTAATATATAAATTTATTCTCAAAATCTACTCCTTCTGGCAATCCTTCGCCATTTTCAATCATTGTATTCAGACGTTTATGGGCTGCATCCCTTCCAGTAATAATGGTTCCAGATAGAAGTAGAGTATCACCTATTTTCCAATCATCCATTTGAGATTGAGTGAGAGTATCTAAATCCACCTTTGTATATTTTGAAACATCCATCTCTAAATCTGGATAAAGATTTAAATCAACCTCAGGCAATTCTGCAACGCCAGAACCATTTAATGAGAAGTGGACATGCCTGGTTGAAGCACAGTTTGGAATCATTGCAACAGGAAGTGAGGCAGCGTGAGTAGGATAATCATTAATCTTTACATCCAAAACGGTTGTAAGCCCTCCAAGCCCCTGTGCACCAATACCAAGTTCATTAATCTTGTCAAATAAGTCAATCCGTAATTTTTCCAAATCACTTAGATTATTCTTAGCCTTAATTTCGTTTATATCAATTGGCTCCATTAAGGATTTTTTAGCCATCAACATTGCTTTTTCAGCAGTACCTCCGACACCAATCCCAATCATTCCTGGAGGACACCAGCCTGCACCCATTGTTGGAATAGTTTTAAGAATCCAATCTGTAAGGCTATCATCAGGATTGAGAACTGTAAATTTTGCTTTATTCTCTGAACCGCCGCCTTTAGCAGCAACTGAAATATCAAATGTTTCACCTTTAACCATCTTCGTGTGAATCACTGCTGGCGTGTTATCTTGAGTATTCTTTCTACTGAACAAGGGATCACTCACTATCGATGCCCTTAAACGATTATCTGGCTCATTGTATGCTCTTCGCACGCCTTCATTAATCATCTCTTCAAGTGAAAGCTCTGAATCCCATTGAACATTCATACCGACTTCTACAAAAACATTGACTATTCCAGTATCCTGACAGATTGGTCTTTTTCCTAGGGCGCACATTTTAGAGTTGATTAAAATCTGTTCTATCGCACTTTTAGCACTCTGATTAGTCTCTCTTTGATATGCTAAAACCATTGCATTAATGAAATCAGGTGAGTGGTAATATGAAATATATTGCAGCGCAGACTGAATACTTTCAATTAAATGCTCTTGTTTTATAATCATATTTATTTAGGCTTTGGTGTTGTCTAAAGTAGGCAATCAGGTATATTATAACCCCTAAACATTTTATTTTTTTTGCTAGGAACCCCTTATGCTGAATTTATTCACAGGCCAAAATCTTTCTATTGACCTTGGCACAGCAAATACACTTATATACATGGATGGGAAAGTTGTCCTAAATGAGCCCTCTGTAGTAGCCATAAGACATGAAAAAGGTGCAACAGAATCAACAGTCATAGCAGTAGGCCAAGAAGCCAAAAATATGCTTGGAAGAACTCCGGGGAGTATCGAAGCAATTAGACCCATGAAAGATGGCGTTATTGCAGACTTTAAAGTTACAGAGAAAATGCTTCAATTCTTTATGAAAAAAGTATTGAAGTCTGGGTTTTTCTCTCCCAGTCCAAGAGTACTGATTTGCGTTCCATGTGGAGCCACTCAAGTTGAAAGAAGAGCTATTAAAGAGAGCGCTGTTGGAGCTGGAGCAAGAGATGTATACCTAATTGAAGAACCTATGGCAGCTGCCCTTGGTGCTGGCATGGCAATCGAAGAAGCATCCGGATCAATGGTTCTTGATATTGGTGGTGGAACCTCAGAGATTGCAATTCTCTCTTTAAATGGAATTGTTTATTCTGACTCTCTTAGAGTTGGAGGAGATGTATTTGATGACACGATTATGAAATTTGTTAGACGAGTTCACGGAATTATTATTGGTGATGCGACAGCAGAACAAATCAAAGAAGAGGTTGGTTGTGCTTTTGAATCTAAAATTATACGAAAGAATGAATTTAGAGGTCGGGCTGTCTCTACTGGCCTTCCAGTAACTTTTGAAGCAACTAACTCTGAAATATTAGAAGCATTAAGCGAACCTTTAGGAATGATTATCAGTGCTTTGAGAACCGCATTAGAGCAAACTCCACCAGAACTTTCATCAGACATTGCTCAAAATGGATTGGTGATTACTGGAGGCGGGGCACTACTAGAAGGCTTCGATAAACTCATTCACAATCAGACGAACTTGCCAGTCACTATTGCAGATGACCCTCTCACCTGTGTTGCGAGAGGCGGTGGTATAGCCTTAGATATGATCAATCAGCAAGACATGGGGTTCTTGGCAGAAGAGTGACTCTAATTAAGTCGAGATCTTAATAATGCGACTTTTAAAACTTTTTGTTCCGATATTTCTCTCAATAGTTCTGATTGTTTTAGATGCTCGTTTCTCCTATCTAGACAACTTTAAGCGTTATACGCTAACACTCCTCAGTCCAATTTATATAATTGTTGATTTGCCAAGTCAAGCCATTGACTGGGTCAATGATAAGGGGACTGAAAATGAATTTCTTGTTAGTGAAAATGACTATCTAGAGGGGCAACTTATTGAGTTAAAAGCTAAACTTCAAACCTACAATAATTTAGCTTTAGAAAATCAAAAATTATCGGATCTAGTTGATTCTAGCTATCTAATTCCAGAACACAATGTAATACTTGCAAGAGTTAAATCAATATCCCAATCAAGACTTTCAAAAAAAATCATCGTCAACAAGGGGTTTAATGATGGTGTTACGCTTTCAGACCTTGTAGTTGGATCCGATGGTGTCGTTGGAAAGGTGACAGAAGTTACTCCAATGCATTCAACAGTTCGACTTTTTTCAGACCCTACTCAATATATACCTGTTAAAAACTCTAGAAATGGCGAAAGAGGAATTACTAAAGGCTTAGCATCTAATGAAAAAGGAATGATAGTGAGATTTGTACCTCTAAAATCTGATATTAAATTGGGTGATATTTTTGTGACTAGTGGTATTGGAAATTCTTATCCAGCTGGATATTTTGTTGGTAGGGTTAAGTCGATTGATGAGACTCTTAATGTATCTTTCATGACCATTTTTCTTGAGCCAACCCAAAAAATAAATAACTTAGAATTTGTTCTTATTATCAAGGAGAAAAATGATTAAACAACATTACTCTCTTCTAATCAAAATTACTCTTCTTGCATTTATTGTTGGAGCAATTTCATTACCTAGTATTATTGAGATTATTTCACCGTTTTGGCTGCTATTAGCATTTATTTATTGGTTAGTCTACTCTGGCAATACTAGAATTTATAGTTCTGCTTTTGTGCTTGGAATTCTCTTGGATGTATTGCAAGGTGGTATTTTAGGTCAGAATGCCCTTGCTCTTATAATTAGCTCTGCATTTATCTTAAATGTGAAAAAATCTTTTCTTGTATCCAATCTAACAACCCAGCAAGTTTATGTATTTTTTGCATCTCTCATTTATCTAATTTTATTTTTAACCACATATATTTTAGTTCAGGGACTAGAAATTCAATGGCTTGTTATATCTGCACCATTTACAGGAGCAATTTTTTGGCCTGTTATTCGCTCCTTGCTTGCAAAACTTAAGCATTAATTGAATTGTCTCAATGGATAAAATTGGAAATCTAAAGCGAGAGCAAGCAGTATTCAAATCTAGAGTTGCTTTCTCTATAGTCATTATGCTTTTAGTGGCTTTCATTTTAATATATAGACTCTTTAATCTTCAGATAATACAACATGATTTCTATGTTGAAGAGGCACTCGGAAATCAAATGCAAAATCTCCCTATTAACCCTGTTAGAGGAGATATTTTAGATCGTAATGGAAAAATATTAGCAACGAATCAATTTTCATATAGATTAACGATAACACCAGAAAAAGTATCTAATTTAAATGACACTCTCGTTGAATTGGAAGTCAATGAATATATTGATAAGGAAGATATAAAGAAATTTAATAATAATCTCAATCGTTTTAAAAAGTTTCATAATATACCAATCAAATATAATCTATCAGAATCTTCTGCCTCTTCATTTTTAGTCAATAACCAAATGCCAGGAGTTGAGGTTGAGTCATACTTTCATCGCGTATACCCTTATGGCATATCTAGCTCACATCTGATTGGATATGTTTCATCGATGAGTAAGGAAGATAAAGATAAATATGATAAAACGAATTATGCGGGTACTATTTTTGTAGGAAAGACTGGCATTGAAAAGCAATATGAAAATTTACTCCATGGTGAATCTGGCATCAAGCAAATTGAAAGAAATGTTGCTGGAAGAGTCGTTAACACAAAGGTAATTACCCCTTCAATACCAGGACAAGACATTTACTTAAATATTGATATTGACCTCCAAATGAAAGGGGAGTCTCTTCTTGGAGAAACTAGAGGTGTTATTGCTCTTGTTGACGTTAATGATGGATCCGTTTTAAGCCTAATCAGCACCCCTTCTTTCGACCCTAATTGGTTTGTAGATGGAATTTCAGTCAAGCGCTATAAAGAACTCAAAGATGATACAGATTTACCTCTTTTTGATCGGAGTATCAAAGGTCTTTATCCGCCCGGATCAACTATTAAGCCAATGGTTGCACTTGCTGGTTTAGAGCAGAATAATATAACCATTAAAGATGAAACTTTTTGTCCAGGTTTCTACAAACTACCGAATTATTCTAGAAAATTTAATGGCTGGAAAAAAACCGGACATGGAAATGTTAACGTTGTTCAAGGAATTGCTCAATCCTGCGATATATTTTTCTATGACTTAGCCTACAAAATAGGAATTGATCAAATTCATGATAGTCTATCTTATTTTAGATTTGGCAAGAAAACGGGTATTGATCTCCCTGGTGAACTTGAAGGAATCTTACCTTCACGAGATTGGAAAAAAATTAACAAGGATGAACCTTGGTATAGGGGCGAAACACTCATTACTGGAATTGGACAAGGCTTCATGACTACTAGCCCACTTCAGCTTGCATTAGCTACAGCTGCCATTGCCAATAAAGGTCAAATCTTAACGCCACAAGTTATGCAATATTATCAATCAAAAAATGATGGAGTATTTGAAAATCAGCCCAAGAAATCTGAACAGATTCCAATTAATAATATTGATAACTGGGATTTAATTATTGAAGCAATGAAGGAAACTGTCTATGGAAAAAATGGAACAGCGAGGTTATTAAACAATAAACTTAAATATACATTAGCTGGAAAAACAGGGACAGCGCAAGTTTTTAGTCTTGACCCAGAAGAAGAATATATTGCTGAAAATATTGATGAAAAATTAAGGGATCACGCACTATTCACCGCTTTTGCACCAATAGAAAAACCACAAGTAGCAATTGCCATTATTGTTGAAAATGCGGGAAGTGGTAGCTCAAAAGCTGCCCCGTTAGCTAGAGCACTACTGGATGAGTACTTTATAAAAAATCCAATTAATACTAAAAAAATTGAAGAAGTTAATTATTAAACTTGAGCAGCTAAAAAACTTTTTCTAAAACTATTGAATGAATTATTTTTGATAGCATCTCTTATAGATTTCATTAACTCCTGATAATAAAAAAGATTATGAAAGGTGTTAAGACGGGAGCCTAAAATTTCATTAGTTTTTTGTAAGTGATAAAGATAAGACCTTGAATAATTATTACAAGTCAAACACTTACAATTAGGATCTAGTGGGCCAGTATCTTGTTTATATTGTGCATTTCGAATTTTTATCACACCCTCTGAAGTGAATAAATAACCATTTCTTGCATTTCGAGAAGGCATAACACAATCAAACATATCAATGCCCAATGCAACCCCTTCAATCAAATCGATTGGAGTACCAACGCCCATTAAATACCTTGGTTTTTCAGTTGGCATGTACTCAGGTAAATAATTCAAGACCTTCATCATTTCTTCTTTTGGCTCTCCAACCGAAAGACCTCCTATTGCATAACCATTAAAATCCATATCTATCAGTGAATCAGCAGATTGTAGCCTTAAATCTTTATGCATTCCACCTTGAATAATTCCAAAAAGAGCGTTTTTATTATTGAGGTTTTGATGTTCTAATAAAGAGCGTTTAGCCCATCTCAGTGAGAGTTGCATCGACTGATCAACTCTATTTTTGTCTGCAGGATAAGCCGTACAATCATCAAATATCATGACAATATCAGAGCCTAGTTTTTTCTGAATTTGCATTGACTCTTCAGGACCCATGAAGATTGATGAACCATCTTTTGGAGAGCGAAATGCAACTCCTTGTTCATTAATTTTTCGCATTTTACCAAGACTAAATACTTGAAAACCTCCAGAATCCGTCAAGATCGGGCCTTGCCAATTCATAAAGTCATGAAGACCGCCATGAGCTTCAATGACATCAGTTGATGGGGTAATTGACAAATGAAAAGTATTACCTAGAATGATTTCAGCACCTAGCTCTTTCACTTCTTCAACTGTCATCGCTTTGACAGCCCCATATGTACCTACTGGCATAAAAGCTGGGGTATTGACTATTCCTCGATCAAATTTAAGTTTGCCTAGCCGAGCCTTACCATTTGTATTTATAAGTTCAAATTTCATTTAAATTCAATATTAGACTATTAGAATGCTTGATTTATTTGATCAAGATTAAAGCCTCTAGATTGTAAAAAACGTTTTTGTTGTGCTGTCTCTTTGTAATCCAAAGAAGACGCATCTCCAAATTTTTTTTGCCTTATTTCCTTAGCTAACTGAAACCAGTCAAAAGTTGATAAATCAAAGGTACTAATTCCCCTCATTTTGAGCTCTAATGCAATTTTAACTGGCCCTTTCCCTTGATTAAAACGCATCTGAATAAAGTCTTCTGCAAAGCGGTCATCACTTTGATAATTCTGCTCGACTAGTTTTGAAATTGAGCTATTTATAACGTCATCATCATAGCCCTTGAGTTGCAGTTTTTTAAATAACTCTAATTTAGAGTGTTCTCGCCTCATTAACATTTTTAATGTAGCGGAATAACATTTACTTCTCTGCGTCTGACTCGTCATGATCGCTACTCAACAGTTTTTCACGAATTTTTACCTCAAGTGCTTGACTCATATCAGCATGCTCTTTTAGGAAATCTCTAGCATTATCCTTACCTTGACCAATTCTCTCACCATCTACGTTGTACCAGGCACCCGCCTTTTCAACAAATCCAAGCTCAACTCCTAAGTCTATAATCTCACTCTCTCTAGATATACCTTGATTGTATAAAATTTGGAATTCAGCTTTTTTAAATGGAGGCGCTACTTTATTTTTTAAAACTTTGACGCGTGTCTCATTACCAAGGATTTCGTCACCCTTTTTTATTGCACCAATTCTACGAATATCTAATCGAACTGAAGCATAAAACTTGAGTGCATTACCGCCCGTTGTAGTTTCAGGATTACCAAACATTACACCAATTTTCATTCGGAGCTGATTAATAAAAATAACCATTGTGTTGGTTCTTTTGATATTTGATGTGAGTTTTCTTAGTGCTTGAGACATCAATCTTGCTTGTAATCCCATGTGTGAAGCGCCCATTTCTCCTTCTATTTCAGCTTTTGGAGTTAAGGCAGCGACTGAATCAACAACCACAATATCTATACTCCCTGAACGAACAAGCATATCGGTAATTTCTAAAGCCTGTTCACCAGTATCAGGCTGTGAAATTAGAAGATCATCTGTATTAACGCCAAGTTTTCTAGCATAAGAAGGGTCAAGAGCATGTTCTGCATCAATGAATGCAGCAGTTCCTCCAAGTTTTTGCATTTCTGCTATAACATGAAGCGTCAACGTAGTTTTTCCAGAGGATTCAGGACCATACACTTCTATAACTCTGCCTTTGGGAAGTCCACCAATTCCTAGGGCAATATCTAGACTCAAACTTCCAGTTGAAACAGCTTCAATATCAGTCCTAGCCTCCTCTTCACCAAGAAACATAACGGATCCTTTACCAAATTGCTTTTCAATTTGTCCTAAGGCAACTTTTAGTGCTTGTTTTTTCTGTTCATCCACTGCGCTCTCCCGCGTAAAATGATAATAATTTTATTTGCATTTATTATAATGGCTTTCACCCAACAAGATACAGAATGTATGTCTCTTGCTCTTAAACTTTCCAAGCTTGGTCAGAACGGAGTGGGCGCTAATCCTATGGTTGGATGTGTTATAACAAATGATGACAAAATTGTAGCTAAAGACTTTCATCATCACTTTGGCAAAGAGCATGCAGAAATCAACGCTCTTAATCAAATTAATCATAAAGCGGATAATTGCAAAGTATATATCACCCTAGAGCCATGTTCACATCAAGGTAAAACTCCTCCTTGCGTGAACGCACTTATTAGTGCAGGAATCCAAAAAGTTTTTGTTGCAACGCTTGATCCAAACCCTTTAGTTTCTGGAAATGGTGTCAAACTATTAAGAAAAAATGGCATTGAAGTAGAGGTTGGACTTTTAGAGAAAGATGCAATAGAAATAAATCGTGGTTTTATTAAGAGAATGACAACAGGATTCCCTTTTATTACTTCAAAAATAGCAATGAGTCTAGATGGTAGAGTTGCCATGAAGAATGGTGAAAGCAAATGGATTACGAGTGAAGCTTCTAGGAATGATGTCCAACTACTTCGAAGCCAGCATCAAGCAATTTTAACTGGATCAGGCACTATCTTAAATGACAATCCAATGATGACTGTAAGAAATAAAAAATTGAATACTAGTCCACTTCGTGTAGTTATTGATAGTAATAATTCAATCACTGACAAATCTCTTAATATTTTTTCTTCAGACTCTGAGACACTCATCTTCAATCAGAGCAATTCAAAAGTTTTAAACAATGGAAAGATTGATTTAAAAACTGCACTCATAAAACTTGGAGGACTTGGAATCAACAACCTTCTTCTAGAGGCTGGGAGTGGTCTCAATGGAGCAATGCTAAAAGCAGGTTTAATTGACGAATTCATTATTTATACTGCGCCAGTAATTTTAGGAAGTGATGCTCAACCAATGATTGAGATTCCATTTTTGAAAATGTCTGAGAAAATTTCACTCGATATTATTGCACTCACTCAAGTATCCAATGACTTAAAAATTAGAGCAAAGCCATTATGAATACTTTGACAAATAAAAGAGTACTTCTTGGAGTAAGTG
>CABXIU010000013.1 GCA_902512305.1 uncultured Gammaproteobacteria bacterium | reverse complement strand
TTTCTGCAGCAGCGGCTTCAGCAGCAAGGGCTGCTTCAAGGGTAGCTATTTCTTTTTCAATAGCTAGCTGTTCCATACGAGCAGCTATTGCTGCAGCTCTTTCTTGTTCACTATTTATCTCAGACTGCAGATTCTGAGCTGCAAGATCAGCAGCAAGCTCAGCTTCAAAGGCAGCTAGTTCTTCATCAAGGTTTTCATAATAGACTTGATCTCTATCATCACCACCTGCAAAGACATTTAGAGTCAAAAGCAGAAGTGCAAAAAATTTAATTGATTTATTAATCACGTCAATCTCCAAAAGGGTTAAAAGTATCATATATATGTATCTACAACTTATTTTATACTAGATGTATTTTAGGAAAAGATTTAATTTATGAAATTATTTGAAGATAAATTTGAGTTATTTTTCAATGATTTACACCTGCAACAGTTTAAAGAAGAGTGCCTTTCAAAAAGCCTCAAAGAATTCAAAATCAATAATGGTAATGTACCAAAATGGAGTGTTGTATTAGACGAGCTAAATGCTTTACCTAAGGGTGAATTAGACTTAAATGAACCATATTTATCTATAAAAAATATAGGCACTACCTCAGAACATATTGAATCAAATTTATTTAAGCTTTTACCCTGGAGAAAAGGCCCATGGATTCTTAATGATTTAATTTTAGAAAGCGAATGGCAGGGAGACTTAAAGTGGCAACGGCTTAAAAATAAGATTACGTCTTTGAAAAATAGAAGAGTTCTTGATGTGGGAGCTGGCAACGGATATTTCACCTTTAGAATGGCACTGGAAGGCGCCAAAAAAGTACTTGGAATTGAGCCATTTCTCTTATTTAATTATCAGTATGCAGCAATTGACAATTTAATTAACCAAAACTTAAACTCAATACTACTTCCATTAAGACTGGAAGAAATGCCTACTATGCCAGTATTTGAGAGTGTATTTTCTATGGGGGTACTCTATCATCAGAAAAATCATATGGAACATCTATGTATGCTTAAAGCCATGATGGCTCCTGAATCAGAGTTAATACTGGAAACATTAATAGTAGAAGGACCAAAAAACTACTCACTCATTCCAAAAGGAAGATATGCAAATATGAGGAATGTATATTGCCTTCCAAGTATTGAAACTCTTAAATCATGGCTTATTGACGCAGGTTACACAAATATAAATGTGATTGATATTTCTAAAACAACATCTAAAGAACAAAGAAAAACTCAATGGATTGGAGATAATCCAGCTTCACTTGAAGATTTTCTAGATCCTTCTGACCCAACACTAACAGTTGAAGGCTATCCAGCGCCAACACGCGCAATCATTATTTGCAATAACTAATAAATTGATGATTTCTCAATAAGCGTATAATTCACCTTCACTTTGAGGCATGCCATGAAATCTCGTCTTTTACTCAGTTTAATTTTAATATTTGTTATTAAAAGTGTTTATGCTCAATCAACGCCCATGGTTGTTGTCAGTATTAAGCCGATTCATAGTATAGTTTCATCTCTTATGGATGGTATTGAAAAGCCTGAGCTTCTTCTTCAATCTAATAACTCTGCACATACTTTTCATCTCAAACCCTCACAAATTAGGATGATTGAGAATGCACAACTTGTTATTACAATTAGTGATGAATTCGAAATCGGACTTAGCAAAGTATTAAAAAACTTGGATGAATCTTCTAACTTTCAAATCATAAGTTTAAGTAATCTTAATATTCACCGATATAGAGCAAATAGAATATATGACAATGATGATCAAGAACAGCAAAGTCAAGAAGCTTTGATGAATGATATGCATTTGTGGCTTGATATTGAAAATATTAAAAAGATTTCAAGACATATCAATTCACTTCTTACTGATATTGATCCAGTTAATGAAGGTAAATATATTAAAAACTTCAACTTATTGAATTCAAAACTTGATGCATTAGAAATTGAAATAAATACCCAAATACGTCCTTTTTCAACAAAACGATATGCAGCTTACTCAGATACAATTCAATATTTTGAAAAATATTACAACCTAGGAAGACCAGTTATAGTTACCCCTTATCACGGCGCAAGATTGAGCATTAATAGAACTCTTGCTGCAAAAAATACCATTAAGGATTTAAATGTTTCATGCTTGCTTTATGGTACTGAAGTTAGAAAAAGTCAGATATCGGTTTTATCTGAAGGATTGAATTTGAAAGCCTTTAAGATAGATATACTAGGCCAAGAATTTACCCCTGGACCTGAACAATATTTTAAGTTAATGAAGAGAATTTCAAATCAAACTTCCTCATGTCTAAAATAAGAGCAAACTTTAATAAAGCTTCAAGCAATTACGATGAAAATGCTTTTCTTCAAAATGAAATTGCTACTAGATTATCTGAAAAACTAAAAGTCATTTCAATCAATCCAAAGACTATTATTGATCTTGGTTCTGGAACGGGTTTCATCAGTGATAAAACAGCCAATTTATTTCCAGATTCTACTTTATTTTGTGTAGATTTTGCTCAACAGCTGTTAATAAAGAATTCCCTAAATCTAAAGGTTTGTGCAGATGCATATCAACTACCTTTTAGATCAAGCAGTGTAGATTTTGTTATTTCAAATTTAATGATACAATGGTGTCCTGACCTGAAAACACTATTTGATGAGTGCATTAGAGTTCTAAAACCAGAGGGTCTAGTATTATTTACAACGTTTGGTCCTGAGACACTAAATGAGTTAAAACGAAGCTGGTCTGTGGTTGACAATGAAGTTCATGTCAATGACTTTACAGATATGCATGATATTGGCGACCAGATGATTCAATCTGGTTTTCAAAGCCCTATAATGGAAATGGAAAAATTAACACTTACCTACGAAAAAGTTTTAGATTTAATGCATGACCTTAAAGGAATAGGTGCTCAAAGCGTTGAAAATAGATCTAAATCACTCACTGGAAAAACAAAATTTAAGAAAATGTTAGAGATGTATGAAAGCTATCGTGAGAATGGCAAGATTCCTGCAACCTATGAGGTCATCTATGGACATGCTTGGAAAAATAACAACAAGTTTGGAGCTATTTCACTAGAGAATTAATTTTCTGCACGCCGGGCCTTAGCGATTGAGTTTAAGAAAGTCACCAACTCGTAAGACACCATAATCACTTAGCAGGATTGCATTTTGTCCAAAAAATGCCCCGTGACTTTCTTCACTATTTTTTAACTTTACAAGAGTTGCCAAAGGTTCTTTTGGATTCTCTACTTCCCCAGTCTCTTGATTGATAGTTGTAATTTTGCAGCGCTTACAGGGTTTGCGTAATCCAAATTGATAATCTCCCTTTTCACATGTAAGATTAAATGAAGTCATTTTTTCAATATCTGATAACCCTTTAATCACAATATTTGGCCTGAATCGATTCATTGAAACCTTTTTTGAATTATTTTCAAGAAGGCCATTATTGAGCTTACTAAGAGACTCCCAAGAAGTTATTAGATATGGAAACTGGTCAGAGAAAGCGCTTTCAGCATGGACACCATTTAAATATTTTTTTGGCACCAGACGTTTATCCTTTTGATCAAATCTGACTAGTCTGAGTGAGCTCCCTTTATGCGTACCTAAAGCTTCAGTCAGCCAACTAGAAGCTTCGTCACCTTCATCATATGCGTCACAGTAATCATCCCAAACCATTACTTTAACTTTATTGATTCTATTAGACTCAAGTGGAACTTTTAGACGTCTATTTTGAGGTGAACTAAGAATTAACGAGCTGGAATCAATCTTCGTCTCTATTGTTGTCATTAACTCTATCTCACGCTGAGAAATGAAGTTATACGCATTATCAGTTATCATCCACTCTCGATCAAATTCTAGACCACGTTGACCAGTCTGAGAGTTATCTAAAGCGATTCCTTTTAGAGATTTGACAGGATAGATAAAGAGGTCAGTAATTTGAATCATAAAATTACCAAAACTAGTCTACTGCTTTAACCTATAACCGGTTTTAAACATCCAGCCAATAACACCGATACAAATACTTAGAAAAAGAAAAATCATCGTTAAACTAATACCCACACTGACATCCGAGATTTCAAAAAAACTCCAACGAAAACCACTTACTAGATATAGAACTGGGTTAAATAAAGTCACTTTTTGCCACAATTCCGGCAACATACTAATCGAGTAAAAACTGCCTCCTAGAAATACGAGAGGTGTAATAATCAAAAGAGGTATGATTTGAAGTTTTTCAAAGTTGTCAGCCCATAGTCCAATAATAAAACCAAATAAACTAAAAGCGATACAAGTTAACACCAAAAAACTCAACATCCAGAACGGATGTGCAATATTTAAATCTACAAAAAGACTAGCCGTTGCTAAAATAATTGTCGCCAAAATTAAAGATTTCGTTGCTGCTGCGCCCACAAATCCAATCAAAACTTCATAAAATGAAACTGGGGCAGAAAGTATTTCGTAAATCGTTCCAGTAAACTTTGGAAAGAAAATCCCAAATGATGCATTAGAAATACTTTGAGTTAGAACTGAAAGCATCGTCAAACCTGGAACAATAAATAAACCATAGGAAACTCCTTCAATATTAGCAATCCTCGATCCTATTGCAGAACCAAAAACAACAAAATACAATGCAGTAGATATAACTGGTGAAGCAATACTCTGTCCAAGAGTTTGCCAAAAACGACCCATCTCATGTAAATAGATTATCCTTATTGCTACAAAATTCATGATTCCACCCTAACTAAATCAACAAAAATATCCTCTAAAGAGCTTTTCTCTATTTTAAGATCCTTTACAAGTAAACCAGAGTTTGTTATTTCAATGAGAACATTTGAAATATCAGTTTCACCATCTTTAATTTCAGAGTTATAAATTAATTGCAGCCCATTTTGACTTAATTCAATATTATATTTTTCTAGAGAGGATGGTATTTTTTTTGTTGATTCTTTTAGCTCAATGACAAGTTGCTTCTTACCCAAATTTTCCATTATCTGGTCTTTTCCTTCAACTAATAACAACTCACCATTATTCATAACACCGACTCTATTAGCTATCTCTTCAGCCTCCTCAATATAATGCGTTGTTAAGATAATAGTTACTCCTTTAGAGCTAAGATCATGAATAATCTTCCACATATCTTTTCTAAGCTCTACATCAACACCTGCAGTCGGTTCATCGAGGAACAAAATTTTAGGTTGATGTGAAAGTGCTTTAGCGATTAAAACTCGCCTTTTCATCCCGCCTGATAGAGCCCTAACTTCAGAATCTTTCTTATCAAAGAGAGACAAGTCTTTAAGAAGTTTTTCAATATAATCATCATCTCTCTTTGACCCAAATAAACCCCTACTAAATCTGACTGTTCCCCAGACAGTTTCAAAGGCTCCAAGTGTCAACTCTTGAGGAACAAGTCCTATCATTTCTCGAGTTTTTCTAAAATCACTAATAATATCAAAACCATCAACATGAACCGTTCCAGAAGTAGGGGAGACGATTCCACAAATTGTTGAAATTAGAGTTGTTTTACCAGCACCATTAGGTCCTAAAAGGGCTATGATTTCACCTCTATTAATTTCAAGGTTGACATTTTTTAACGCATTAAAACCAGTTGCGTAGATTTTATTTAAATCTTTAATTGAAATGATTGGATTCATTATTTATTTTATGAAAAGTTATTAATTTAATATAATATTAGTGCTCAGTATTATATCGACAACTTAGAGAAGTCTAGAACCATTACTAACTGGCAAATCATTAGTGGCTAAGACTACAGAATCATCTTGACGATAAAAACCCAATACCAAACACTCACTCATAATTGGTCCAACCTGTTTAGGTGAAAAATTAACAACTCCCATGACTTGTTTGTCTTGTAAGTGTTCCTTGTTATAGAGATCAGTTATTTGTGAGCTCGATTTTTTTATCCCTATTTCAGATCCAAAATCAACATGGAGAATATAGGCAGGCTTTCTAGCTTCTGGAAAATCTTCAACCTTGATAATAGTCCCAACTCTTATATCTACTTTTTCAAAATCTTTCCACGTAATTGTCATATCTTAACCTTTAATTATTCTTCAAGAAGATCCCTTAAGCCTTCTTCCAAGGCTGCTGTAAACTCTGAATCATTGCCAGGGTTTGCAGCACAGTGGCCCCATGGCGAATCGAAGGGTCGAAATTCAGCGTGATTCATATAACTAGCCTCAATAGCATTATCTTCAGGAGGAAAATATAAATCCTGTGTGCAAGGTATTAATATAGATTTAGCCTTAATTGATTTTAATGCCTTCTCGAAATTTCCATTATAAAGTGGGCCAATACTGATATCACTAGCCTGCCATGTCTTCAGCTTACATAAAAGGTTGTTGGCATCCCAATTTTCAGCATGGTCTTCTTCCCAATCAATTAATAAATCCTCTAAGGACTCATAACCAATTGTTTTATATAACGAGTCTCGATAAAAAGTTTGTGAAAATGCCCATCCTGCGTACACCCTTGCAAAAGCTTTGAGTCCATCGACTGGAGGAGAGGTGTAATCACCATTGTTCCAATTCTGATCTGCACATAGCGCAGCTCTAACTCCCTCAAGAAATACAAAGTTATGTTTTGATGTTTTTGCAGAGGCGCAGAATGGCAAAATAGCTTCAACAAAATCAGGATATTGTGCAGCCCATTGATAGGCCTGACAGCCAGCCATCGACCACCCGGCAACAAGTGCAATTTTTTTAACACCTAACTCTTCAACCAGAAGTCGATATTGACAAGCAATATTATCCCACAATAAAATATCAGGAAACCTAGGGCCATCTTGAGGAGCCTCTGCATTACTCGGAGAGGATGAAAATCCGTTTCCAAACATGTTAATAGAAACAACAAAGTGTTTACTTGGATCTATAGCCCTCCCAGGTCCAAAAAAACCCTCATTTCTTTGATGTGAACCGGTATAAAAAGTAGGCAAGACAACCACATTACTTTTACTAGCATCTAATTTGCCATAAGTTTTATATGCCAAGAATGCTGATTTTAAAACCTCTCCAGAGAGAAGAGAAACATCGCCTAATTCAAATTTATCGTAGTCCATTTCAGCATCTTATTTATCTAAACGGCACTTGTTTTACTAGCAGTCTAGAGTATTATCTCGCTCCCACTGACTTAAGTGCGATGAATAATCATTCCATTGATTTTGTTTGAGCTTAATGTAAGCATCAATCAAGTTATCACCAAGTCTTTCTCTCAAAACATCACTTTCCTCAAGAAGCCTTAAGGCATCTAGCAAGTTTTTTGGAAGCTGTTTATAGCCCTCAATATCTTTACCAAGTTCATACATATTGATATCAAGTGGATCACCAGGGTCTCGATTTGCAGCTATACCATCTAAACCACATGCGAGAATAGCAGCTTGCATAAGATAGGCATTCGCTGCACCGTCCATTAACCTTAATTCAAATCTTCCAGAGTCAGGAACCCTAATCATATGAGTTCGATTGTTACCTCCATAAGTAATTGAGCTTGGCGACCATGTTGCGCCAGACAAAGTTCTTGGGGCATTAATACGCTTATAACTATTAATAGCTGGATTAAAAATTGCTGTTAATCTATCAGCACTATGCATAATACCACCTAAAAATTGATAAGCTAAAGAAGATAATCCCAAACCTCTTTTATCATTATCACCATTAAATAAGTTTTTAGTTCCATCAAGACTCCAGATAGAGAGGTGGGAGTGGCAGCCATTGCCCGTTAGATGAGTAAAAGGCTTCGGCATAAATGTTGCGCGCATCCCATGGAGTTCTGCAATCGATTTCACCATAAATTTAAAAAACACCTGTCGATCCGCAGTAGTCAGTGCATCATCAAAATCCCAGTTCATTTCAAATTGGCCATTAGCATCCTCGTGATCATTCTGATAGGGACCCCAACCCAATTCAATCATACTATCGCAAATTTGCTTAATCACTGGATATTGACGCATTAATGCCTGCTGATCATAACAAGGCTTGCTTTGTTGATCTTTCTCATCTGCAATATCTGTTCCATCATCATTAATTAAGTGGTATTCGCATTCAACACCAGTCTTCATACGATAACCAAGCCTTTCTGCTTCTTCCAGCTGTCTCTTTAATGCAACTCTCGGTGAAGCCTCAACAGGTTTGCCATCCATCCATAAATCAGATGCTAACCAACCTACTTCGGGCTTCCATGGTAATTGAATCAAACTATCTGGATCTGGAATAGCGAACATATCTGGATGTGCAGGAGTCATATCAAGCCATGCAGCAAAACCAGCAAAACCAGCGCCTTCTTGTTGCATGTCATCAATGGCTCTAGTTGGAACCAATTTTGAACGCAAACTACCAAATAAATCTACGAAACTTATTAGAAAATACTCAATCCCTTTTTCTTTAGCTACTTTACTAAGTTTAGTTGCCATAAATACTCCTATCTTTATAGTCTCAAAAATTAAAACCTATTTAAACTCCATTTTTTCCAGGAATCCACTCAGTGCCAGCCAAAGGCACACCTGCCATTGCTGCAGCCTCCATAGTTAATGCTACCATATCTTCTGGTTCAAGATTATGCACATGACTTTTGCCACAAGCTCTTGCTAAAGTTTGTAGCTCTAGAGTCAAAACATTGAGATAATTAGCCAAGCGACGACCTCCCAATTTAGGATCTAGGCGCTTTGCCAAATCAGGATCTTGAGTGGTTATTCCAGCAGGATCATTACCCTGTTGATAGTCATCCCAAAACCCAGCGGCAGATCCAATAGCTTTATAATCTTCATCAAACTCAGGACTTTGATCGCCTAAAGCTATTAATGCGGCTGTTCCAATAGCAACAGCATCAGCTCCAAGCGCAAGAGCTTTTGCGACATCAGCGCCACTTCTAATACCCCCAGAAACTATCAATTGAACTTTGCGATGCATATCCATTTCATGCAATGCCTCTACGGCCATTCTAACCGCTGGCAATGTTGGAATCCCTACATGCTCAATAAATACATCTTGAGTAGCCGCAGTGCCACCTTGCATTCCATCAACGACAACAACATCAGCTCCTGCCTTAACCGCAAGTGTGACATCATAAAATACACGGGTAGCGCCAACTTTGACGTAAATTGGTTTCTCCCAATTAGTGATTTCTCTGAGTTCTTGAATTTTTATCTCCAGGTCATCAGGACCGGTCCAATCTGGATGTCTACAGGCTGAACGCTGATCAATTCCTTCAGGTAGATTTCTCATTTGCGCAACCCTTGGGGAAATCTTTTGACCTAAAAGCATTCCTCCGCCTCCTGGCTTTGCACCTTGCCCAAGAACAATCTCAATTGCATCTGCTCTTCTTAAGTCATCAGGATTCATTCCATATCTAGAAGGAAGGTACTGATAGACAAGAGTTTTAGAATGCCCTCTCTCTTCAGAAGTCATTCCCCCATCTCCTGTTGTTGTGCTTGTTCCCGCAAGTGTTGCGCCACGCCCTAAGGACTCTTTAGCCTGAGCTGAGAGTGACCCAAAACTCATACCTGCAATCGTTATTGGAGTCTTCAAATGAATTGGCTTTTTTGCAAATCGATTTCCAAGAATGACTTCAGTCGTGCACTTTTCTCTATAACCTTCTAGAGGATAACGTGAAGTCGACGCGCCTAAAAAAACCAAATCATCAAAGGTAGGTATTTCTCTTTTTGCACCAAAACCACGGATATCATAAATGCCTGTTTTTGCTGCACGTTGAATTTCAGCAATGACATGTCGAGGAAAAGTCGCTGACTCAATTAATGTTGGATTGTCTTTACTCATAAATCTTTCTCCTTAATAGTCATCGACTTGATCGATATCAAAATTATATAACTTGCGTGCTGATCCATACCGACGAAATTCATCTACACTGTAATTCATTTTTGCCATTTCTAAAAGCTTTCCCAACTCATCCTTATGTTCTTTTTTCATTTCTTTTTCAACACAATCCGTTCCTAGGCTTTTGACTTTTCCTCGAACAAAGATCTTTGTCTCGTAAATAGAATCTCCCATTGCGTCACCAGCATCGCCACACACCACTAGGTTTCCTGACTGAGCCATAAATGCACTCATATGGCCAATATTACCGCCAACAACAATGTTCATTCCTTTCATTGAAATGCCACAACGTGAACTCGCATCCCCCTCAATAATCAACAATCCTCCATGGGCAGTAGCGCCCGCATATTGAGAAGCGTTACCAGTAACACGAACTTCACCAGACATCATATTTTCTGCCAAGCCTGGACCAGCATTTCCATTAATTTTTATAGACGCCTCTTGATTCATACCTGCGCAGTAATAACCAACATGGCCATTAATCTCCACATCAATCTCCTTGGTAAGTCCGACAGAAAGAGCATGTTTACCAACAGTATTATTAACAATGAATTTCTTACCAGGCGAGCTGCCTTGTAATTTTTCATTGAGCTCTCGAATAGTATTCTTTTTCAAATCTATTGTTGTCATATTTAACTCCTTTTCCAACTATAAATTTGGGTTGGTTCTGGCTCCCAAATGCGTGCATTTTCAGCCCCTGGCAGAGTCGCAATTGCACGATACTCTGAGGACATTGCTGCCCAATCATCAGTCTCTGCCATAATTGCTGGCTTACATCCAATCGGATCTCTCATAACAGCGAAACCATCTTTAGTTCCAATGGCAAAAGTATAAAATCCATCTAAATCTTCTATAGCATGATTCAACGCTTCATCCAAATCATCGCCTTCACTTAAACGCCAGCTCAAATAACCAGCAGCAACCTCGCTGTCGTTATCTGTTTTAAATTGAACTCCTACACGTCTTAGTTTTTCACGAAGACGATTATGATTTGACAATGAACCATTATGCACCAAGCATAAATCTTGCCCCGTAGAAAATGGATGCGAATGCTCAGTTGTAATAGCGCTCTCTGTTGCCATACGAGTATGCCCTAGAGCATGAGTTCCAGTCATACTTTTAATATCAAATTGTTCAATAAAGTCAGAAGGATTACCTTTCCCTTTAAAGATTTCAATATTACTTCCTGCACTCGTAACACTTAACTCAGCCCAATTTGACTGGAGCCAATCTTCAACTTCATTTATGGATGAGCCCAATGAAAGTACTGCGTGATTCTGATTAACAAAAAATTTATTAACAGATAAATTAGTGCTCACCGATTTTTCAAAATTTGCCCAATCAAAATCCACCTGCTGAGCAAGTACTGTAATTTTACAACCTCTTTCGTTTGGATCTCGATACACAGCCATACCAGCACTATCAGGTCCACGCTCAGTCATCTCACTTAACATTGGAGCAACTAAAGCACCCAGTTGAGATTCAAGCTTAGAATTCTTAATAAAAAGTCCAACAATTCCACACATATTTACTCCAAATAAAAAAGTAATCTTTGAATTAAAATTAACTCAAAAAAATGATAGTCTAAATTAAAAACGAACTACTTTTTTGGTAATGATTTTAATATTTAATAGAGCCTTAAAAACTCCTGAACTTCCCAGTCAGTAACCGCTTGATGATATCGATCCCACTCATCTTTCTTGTATGAGAAAAATTGAAGAAGCATTGAATCACCCAACACTTCTCTTGCAAAATCATCTTCATTTAATGCCTCAATAGCCTCTAAAAGATTACGAGGTAATGATTTGATATTTGAAGCCTCCATCTCTTCAGGACTTAAAGCATATAAATTGATATTCAAAGGCTTGCCTGGATCAATCTTATTTTTCATTCCATCAATAACTGAAGCAGTTGTCATTGCAAGCGATAAGTATGGATTCATGCACATATCTGCAGCACGGTTTTCTATACAAAATCGATTTTGAGGAAGTCTAAGCATACACGAACGGTTGTTATCGCCATAGCCCATTGTTGTCGGAGCCCATGTATAGACTCCACCTTCAAATCCGCCCACAATTGGAACAAGTCCATTGTATGAATTAACCGTTGAACAGGCTATTGCGGTAATTGATGTGCCATGTTTAATGAGCCCTCCAACTGCATGATAAGCCTGCTCAGAGAACTTACCACCCTTTCCTTCAAAGATATTTTTATTGTCTTTATTACTGGTCATACTAAAATTAATATGTGCTCCAGATCTCCAGTCTCCAATCGTTGGCTTTGGCATAAATGTGATGAACATTCCATATTTTTTTGCTACCTCTTTAAGTAATACTCTTAAGAATACTAGTCGATCTGCCATTTGTAGAACATCAGTATAAGTAAAGTCTAATTCAAATTGTGAATAAGCGCCCTCAGCCACAACATCCTTCATTTCCCAACCTAACTCATTGATGGTGTCGATTAATTCTTTAAGGAACTCCATTGAATCTATTGAGTACTCAACGTCATACCCAAAAGCCTGTCTTCTAGGGCGTAGTCCTTCTCCTGGCAATGGGTCATCATCAACCGCTTTTACAGGCTGTCCATTTTCATAACGCATTGCAATAAACTCTGGCTCAATTCCACAATAAGCCTTATAGCCAGCATCGTCAGCATTTTGAATTGCTCTTTTAAGGGTCTGTCGAGGACATAAATTGTATGGCTCGCCCTCCCACCATAGGTCAGAAAAAACCCATACACATGTCTTATCCCAAGGACATATCATTAAGCTATCTAGATCGGGGACAGGGATTTGATCGGAATCATTAGGTCCGAGTTCAGGTACAAATGAAACCGAATGAACTGCAAATTGTGGGCCTTTTCCTGCACATAAGGCTTCAAACTCAGCAAAAGGGATTGGCTTAGTTTTAGGAAGTCCAAGCATATCAATCCAACAAGAGAGAATATATTTAATGCCTGCTTTTTCCAGCCTTGCTTTTTCTTGCGCAACACGCTTTTTTGAGGGAAGCGCGTCTGCCATTTTTGTATGGTAAATCTTACTCATTTTTTCTCCTTCTATTTTTTCAAATTAATATCAAATTTTCTCTTGAGACTTTAACAAAAACTGATTTTTAAATGTCGATAGACCTTTCATAACCTCAACATCCTTTATATCATCATTATTAAAACAATGATCTTCAAGAAAATTACTTAATGTATCGTCACTCTCTGAAGCAATCTCTACTAGTAAGTCATATCGACCAGTAACCCACATAATAAATACTATTTCATTGCAACTCTCTAGCCTTTTAGCAACACTACTAGGGCTTGAACTGGATGCAACCTTGATGCCTAACATGGAATCAGTTGAATAGTTTATTGCTGATCGATCAACGAGTGCTTTGATTTGCAAAACTCCAGCATCTTTCATACGGTTCACTCGATTTCTAACTGTGCCCTCTGAGATATCAAGAGCATTCGAAATCTCTTTGAAAGGCAATCTCCCATCCAACTCAAGCAAATCAATGATTTGTTGATTTAATTTATCTTTAAGGGTATCCCTTGTTGGCAAACGAGAGTTCGAATCGTGATTCGTATCATTATTTTGATTTAAATTTATTAATCGACTGCTTGAGTTACTCATACTATTACTCTAGTTTTGTGGCATATCTTCTGGATCTATCCCAGGAACAAATGTAATACCTGCTTGTTGTTTCCAATCATGAGGATAAGCCGCATAAAAAATAATGCACTTTTCATCACATTCATAAGCAATTGAATTGTCCTTTGGTATATATAGAACGTCTCCCGGATTGCATTCATAGGCAACACCGTCACAAGTTAATCTAAATGTTCCTTCCATACAGTAAATAATCTCATCGCATGTTAACTCCCATGGAACAGATACTTCATTCAAAAAATTAAGTCCGCCACACATTGTATCGCTGACTGCACTAGTGACAAAAGGCTTAATGTAACTTTTACCTGGTTCAAGAGTATGGAGGCGATGCTCAATTTCACTAAATTTATATAATTTTGGTTTATTGTCTTTCATCATTTTTCCTTATTCAGTTAATTCAAGTTTTTCATTTAATTCAACAACATAGCCATCAGGATCCTCTATAAAGGCAAGTATTCGTGTTCCTGCATTCATTGGTTTAGCTGGACTTATTATTTTGGCACCACTAGCCTCTAGATCTTCAACTGCTTTATATACATCTGGAGTCTCTATACAAATATGACCCCAGCCATTACCCTTGTCATAATGCACCTCCTGATCCCAGTTATGAGTTAACTCTAATGCTGGAAATTCTCTTTCTGGGCCATAACCAACAAAAGCATTTGTATAGCGCCCTCCTGGGTAATCAGTTTTTCTTAAAACGTGCATCCCTAATATGTCACAATAAAATTTGATTGATTTATCTAAATCAAGCACTCTCATCATTGTGTGTGCTAATCTATACTCACTATTAAAATTTTCATTTGTCATAATTACTCCTCATTAATTATTTTATTTTGTAACAGAATCTACAATCATTTGCTGAAATGCTCTCACGCTATCCTCCCAGTAAGGAGAGAGCAATCCTCCATCTTTAGAAACTGAAGATAATCTTCCAAGCTGCATTCTTTCGCAAATTGCATGGTCTTCCTTATGAACATCCCACCACAATTTCTTAATTTCATCTAGACTTTTTTCAGAAATAACTTTCCCATCAGTTGTATAAATAACCCTCTTTTGAAGAGTATGCCCCGAATCAACTGGCACATTTAAATAAACTCCAATCTGGTCAGGAAAATACCTACCAATAATAAAATTAGGAAATAATGTCAGGTATCTTGAACTAACCGAAAGACTACCCTCAACCTGATCACTCTCATCTAAATCAATTGCACTGCCTACACAAACGCCATCGACTATTGTGTAATGATCTTCGAGTGGCTGGCTTGTAGTTGTCCTATGAACAAACTGAACATGGTAGGGCTCAATAAAGTTTTCCATTAAAAATTTCCAATTCGTTGCGATTTTTCCAAAATCTAAGGTTGCTACTGGGGTCACTTTTTGAAAATCTATATCTTTAAAATTGCTAATTAAGGGCTTTGCATACTCTTCAAAATCCTGGCCTTCATCATTTAAATTAATAAATATCCAATCATTCCAGATTGCTATTTTTACCGAATGTAATCCATGTTTAGATATATCAAAACCTTCAGGTTGATGTTCACTTCCTCCAAAAAAAGGGGTGGCGCAAAGATCCCCATCTAAATTATAAGTCCATGAATGATAGGGGCATGAAAGCATAGGACCAACATTGCAGGGCTCATCTACTAGCTTTAAACAACGATGGGAGCAGACATTATGAAACGCGTTTATTTCCCCATTAGAATTTTTAATGAGCACAATAGGTTGCCCACCAATAGTTATAGGTATCGCATCTCCAGGCTCATTAAATTCATGAACAAAACCAGCAAATACCCAATTGTTTGAGAAAACAGTTTCACACTCAGCATTAAAAAACTCTTCACTAGTGTAGGCCGAACTAGGAAGTCCATGTTTCAAATCATTCTTTTCATTAAATGAAGACAAATTATTTTTAATAATTGATGTATCCATGTTTTAATTTAAATATTTTAGATATGAGATTATAGACCTAATTATTACTTATTAAGTAAATACTTAACAATAAATTACTAATACAGTCATTTTTTACTTAAAAATTAATTAATATGTAAATATATTTGGTATTATTTGTGCAGTAAAAATTCATATTTATTAATGAGGTCTAGGGGTTTGGATAATCATAAAAACAACATAGAGATTGAATTAAATGGCTTTTCAGGCTATGAATTAAAGCATTCCAAAGAAATAGATGAGGAAATTACTCGCATCGGTCCAGGCACTCAAGCCGGAGAGTACTTACGAAGATACTGGCATCCAATTTTTATATCATCTGAACTTGATGACCTGCCTGTAGCAATCAAAATTTTAGGTGAAGATTTAGTTTTATTTCGTGATAAAAGTAAACAACTAGGTTTAGTTCACAAGCACTGCCCACATCGCCAAGCTTCTCTTGAGTTTGGAATTTGTCAAACTACTGGAATTAGTTGCTGCTATCACGGTTGGCATTTTGATGTGGATGGCAAAATTTTAGAAGTCCCTGGTCAGTCAGAACATACTCAAGAAATTATCAAGGAAAAAGTTCAGCTGGGTGCATATCCAACATATGAATTTAAAGGACTTATATTTGCTTATCTAGGACCTAAGGAAAAAAAACCTGAGTTCCCCATGTACGATAGTCTCAATTTCGATGATATGGAAATGGTCCCTTACAAAGCACCATTTGATTGCAACTGGCTTCAGGTACTCGATGCAATAGTTGATCCAATTCACACCTCATTTCTTCACTCAAACATGAGTCGACAACAATTCTCTGAAGGCTTTGGTGAAGTTGGACAAATCGAATTTGTTGAACGCGATAGTTGGATTCTTGGATGCAATACCAGAAGGGTAGGAAACAATGTTTGGTTTAGAATTAATGAAGTTGTTTTGCCAAACTTTACCCAAGCCGGAGCTGCATTTCAAGCTGATGGAACCAAACAAATACTCTATGGCCGGAGTTCATTCACAAGATGGGTAGTTCCAATTGATGATGAAACAACAATCTGCTATGCCTGGGCTAATTTTGGCGATCGAGGCGATCCACTTGAATACAATACTCCCGAAGGGCCTGAACTTATAGAGCAGGGGGAGATATTTGATAGGCCTTATGAAGAGCGACAAAGATTTCCAGCAGATAGAGAGGCATGCGAAGGAATGGGCCCAATCAATATTCACAAAAACGAAAATCTATTGGCAAGTGACCAAGGCGTTGCAATGATGCGTCAAAGAATAAGGGAGCAAATCAAAAGCTTAGCTGATGGAAAAGAGCCAATAAAAGTTACCGATTTTAAAGAAACCCCAATACCAACTTATGGAGGCGACTCAGTAATCAATATTCCGAAAAATGATAAAGATGAAGATAGTTTCTTTAGTAAACTTGCTCAGGAATTCATTAAAATTCAGTTTGAGGTTGACGGTAAACCTGAAAAAGAAAGAATTGAAATTGTTTCTAATAAACTAAAAGAAATTCAGTCAAGAGAGAATTCATAGACCAAAATGCTATGGTGAATCATAAAAAAATTAGAGTACACTTTAAGAGCAATCATGCAAACCCAGATTCATTCCCTCCAACAATTGAAGGGGAAAGTGTATTTGCAATCACTAAAGAAAGATATGAAAAAGCAGTTGAAAGTTATCCTGATTTAAAAGATAAGATTGATCCTGTTTTTGATTGGGACCTTGATAACTTCTATGAATCCATGAAAACAGCTGAGGTTCTTGTTTGTTGGGACTTTCCAACAAAAAATCTCTCTGAAATAGCACCTGATTTAAAATGGATTCATATTATTGGCGCTGGCGTTGAGCATTTATGTCCGATGGATTGGGCACCTGACAACGTCTCTGTTGTTAATAATCGAGGAGTTCATTCAGCAAAAGCTGGAGAATTTGGCCTGATGAGTGTTTTAATGCTTCATACCCACATTCCTGAAATAATTGGAAATCAAAAAAATAATTACTGGGAGTCTCTTTACTCTTCTCCAATCATGGGTAAAACTTTACTTGTTATTGGGGTTGGAAATATTGGTTACGCGGTTGCCCAAAAATGCAAACTACTTGGTATGAACATTATCGGTGTTAGTCGTCACGGAAAAAGCTTAGATGATGTTGATCAAATGTTTAATCAAGATAAACTTGATGAAGTTCTGCCCAAAGCTGACTATATATTTATGTCAATACCCAATACAAAGGAGACTTTTAACCTCTTAGATAAAAGACGTCAATCATTAATGAAGCCTGGTGTTGGAATCATTAATGTCGGAAGAGCTGCCACAATGGACTATGATGCTCTCGTTGAGAACCTAAACTCAGGACATATCAAGGCGGCAATTATTGATGTTTTTGATCCTGAGCCACTCCCATCAAACTCTATCCTATGGAGAACACCTAATCTGATGGTTATGCCTCATATTTCTGCAGATGATGGAGATACTTATATTCCTCTTACACTCGAGTTGGTGCTGATGAATCTGCAAAGATATATTGCGAATGATGAGCTTAACAATCTAGTTGACCCTAAATTAGGATACTGAATTCTTATAATCCTCTGCTGCTGTTTTAGAAGCAGCCTTAAGGCTCTCATATGGATTTTCAAGAGCCTTTTTAATCGAAAGCTCATCATTGACAATGCTATACGTATTATTAACACCGAATTTTTTTATAAAAGTTTTTGGGTCATCAACTGAACCTGCAATAACAATAATTCTACAGTTATATTTCTTCGTATAATTTATGACACCTATTGGCGCCTTACCCCTTTCGCTTTGACTATCAATCCGACCTTCGCCTGTCACAACTAGTTCAGCATCTAACAAATATTGTTTAAAGTTTAAAGTTTCAAGAACAATATTAATCCCTCTTTTAAGTGCCGAATTAATGAATACAGAAATGGCGTAGCCCAAACCACCTGCAGCGCCAGCTCCTGGTTGATCTGTAATATTATGATTGAACTTCCTTGAAATGATTTCAGAGTAATGAGTCATAATGGTCTCTAGCTGGACAATCATTTTTTTACTAGCTCCTTTTTGGGCTGCAAAAATCGCAGAAGCCCCTTGATTTCCGAGTAATGGATTATCTACATCACAAGCAATTTCAATTGAGACATTCTTTATTCGAGAATCCATTTGACTGAGATTGATATCTGATAATAAACTTAAGTTTTCGAAATCACCATTTAACACATTGCCCATAGAATCCATAAACTGAACTCCTAAAGCTCTTAAAAATCCGTATCCTCCATCATTAGTTGCGCTACCGCCAAGTCCAATGATGATGCGATGTGCACCTTTATCAAGTGCGGCTATTAAAAGCTGACCCACTCCAAAACTTGAAGCAATCATTGGATTTCTTTTCTCTGGAGATACTAGGTGCAAACCACAGGCTTCAGCAATCTCTATCACTGCTGTTTTTGAACTACCAAGCATACCCCACTTGGCATTTACAACCTCTCTCATAGGTCCTTCGACCTCTGTATAGACATAGCTACCGTTTGTTGCTGATACCATTGCATCTACTGTACCTTCGCCACCATCAGCGATTGGTATCTTGATGATTTCTGCTTCAGGAAGAACCTCTTGAAAACCTGCCTCAATTGCACATGCCGCTTCAATTGCTGAGAGCGTTTCCTTGAAAGAATCAGGTGCAATTACTATTTTCATTTAATTAAAGTCGCCTTATATATCAAAATTTTGTCAACTGAGAGCAGGAAACACAAATTTTAATTATATTTTTTACCCCAGCGCTCTAGTGATATTGTAGCAATAAAAATAATAGACATTCCTATCCATTGATTTATTCCAAGTGCATCCTGCAAAAGCATCACCCCTAGAAGAATGGTGAATACTGGCTCTAGGTACATTACATTAGATGTTCTTACTGGACCGACAATAGAGATTGATTTAAAGAAAAAATAAAACCCCCCACTCATGCCCATTGCTGAAAGAATACTCCACATGAGCATCTCTGAAGATACAGAAGAGATTGGATCTGAAGTAACAACAAAATAAATACACACAAATATCAGTGCAGGCAAGATAGTAATGTATTTAACGAGACCCCAGCCCGATTCAACGCTTTCATGCCTTGATAGAATATTTACAGTGACTTGAGCACATGAGGCAACCAAACCCCAAAACACTCCCCACATATTCCAATCACTTGAGTCGCCCTGGACCAAAACCCAAATTCCAAATAATGAGACTAAAAGAGCTGCTACTGATAAAAAATCAATTGATCTACTTTTGATGAGAGAATTAACAAAAAAAGTAATGATAGGAAAAGTATAAATCACCACTACTGCAAGGCTAAGTGGAATTAACTTTATTGAATACATATACGAGGAAATAAAGAGAGCCTGAAAAATACTTATAAGTATTAGCCTAGTATGCGTTGATTTTTTTTTAGTTTTTTTGGGAGACTTATTTAAAACACTTGCTAATAAAAAGGTGCTCACATAGCGAACTGAAAGAAGAAGGAATACTGTTCCACCAACCTTATAAAAGTACGGCACAACAGTTGCAGCAAGGGAGAAGAAGAATGCTGCCAATATAGCAGTGATAACACTTGCCGATTGAATATTAGACACAGTCAGGCTATTACTCTCAAAATTATAAGAGCCTGCATTTTAATTCTCTTCAAGAGTGCCCGTCAAGGAATATATTTTCTTTGTGATCTAATCTTTTTAATTATAGGCTCAGGATCGTTGGTAGTAATCGAGCTTGAACCCCAATGAATTAATTGTGACGCAACATCCACATCATCTATGGTCCAAGAATGGTACTCTAAGCCTGAGGCAATAACCTTATCTAGGAATGATTTTGAGCTTTCATTATCTGTAGAGATTCCATCCGCTTTTATTTTTATAGCTTCGTCAATCAATCCATCAATGTCTCGATCCTCTTCACAAGAATAAAGGAGTTGAGTTTTGTATTTAGGATCTAAAGCCTTTAGCATTTCAATCACCTCAGAATGAAATGAAATAATCACTATTTCATCAGAATTCATGTCAAATTTTAAGAGCTGATTCAACAATGGCGAGACAATTTCAGTGCTACATTTAATTTCAATGAATATTTTCTTTCCTTTTGGAACGGTCTGGATTACCTCAAACAATGTCGGAATTTTTAGATTGAAATTAGAGTCTCCTTTATAGCTTAACTCTAATTCTTTTAAATCTTGAAGAGTTGAATTATGGATGATTGCCTTTGTATTGCAAACTCTTTCAGTATCGTCATCATGAATACACACAATTTCGCCATCTTTAGTCAGATGGAAATCGCCTTCGATTCCATCAACACCCTGCTCCCAAGATGCCTCAAATGCTGGAAGCGAGTTTTCGGGTAAAGTAAATGAGACTCCACGATGCGCAATAATCATAAAGCCATTCTACAGAAAAACTAATACAAGCCTAGGCCACTTAAAACAGTGAAACTGATAGATTCATCCAGTAGCTAGGAATTAAACCGATTATTAAAATTAGTGCGCCATTTATAGATAAAACAGCTTTTAGATCTAATGGTGCTGAAATAACTATTTCTTTATCAGCATCATCAAAGTACATCGTTTTAATAATTTGTAAATAGTAATAGGCACTAATAACTGCAAAAATAACAGCGATGACAGCGAGAATGACATACCCCTCGGAAACCACTTGTTGCAGAATAAATAGTTTTGAGTAAAAACCAATAAATGGAGGCACTCCTGCCATTGAAAGCATAACAGCAAGCATAATTAGAGCAAACCAAGGAGAGTGTTTACTCAGCCCTCTGAAGTCTGAAATTTGGTCTGCTTCAAAGCCACTTCGATTTAAAACTATGATCGATCCGAAGGCAGCTAAACTCATTAATATGTATACAAATACATAAAATATTGCTGAGCCATAGCCCTCTAAAACACCAGTAACAAAACCCAGAAGCACAAATCCAATATGCGATATTGTTGAGTATGCAAGCATTCTCTTAATATTGACTTGAGTCAATGCAACTAGCGAACCAACAGCAATTGAGAGAACGGCGAGAATCATAAATAGATCCGCCCAATAGTGCTGAAAATCACTTAAGCCATCAATCAAGAGACGGACTAAAAGAGCCACAGCGGCTATCTTTGGAACCGTTGATAAAAACATTGTGACCGAGGTTGGTGAACCTTGATAAACATCTGGAACCCACATATGGAAAGGCACCGCACCAAGCTTGAATGCGACACCAATGACTAAAAATACTAGGCCAAAATTTAAAATCAGTGTTTCTTGAGGCTCTAATGTAACAAGACTTGCAAAACTTGCTATCTGAGCAATATCAAGGTTTCCAGTTATTCCATAGATCATTGACATTCCATACAATAAGAGACCAGATGCAATTGCTCCAAGAACAAAATATTTAAGTGCTGCTTCTATTGCAAAAGCTCTATCTCTTGCTGTTGCTATAAGGGCATATAGGGAAAGAGACATAATTTCTAGGCCAAGATATAAAGTTAGAAGGCTATGACCAGACACCATTACAAGCATCCCTAAGATTGACATGAGAGCAAGAATATAATACTCATTTCTTAAAAGACCATGAACACTCAGATAGTGTCTTGAATAGACCAGTGCAATAATTGAAAAACCGGCTATAAAGACTTTAAAAGTCGATCCCAATGTATCGAGCACGAACGTTCCAGAAAATATGGTCGCACTCTCTCCAATTAAATTAAATGCCAATAAACCTGTAATTAGAAGAGCTAATTGCGACAGATGGTAAGTAAACTTTTTGAACTGCTCCTTAATATAAAGGTCAAACAATAGAATAGAGGAGATTGCAGCCAACAAAAATAGCTCTGGCATCACAAAAATTAGCTCTGAGATATTAAAGTTAAAATTCATCATAATATGCCTGGTATTTTAGTTGTAAGTGCCTGCTCCAAGAGGTTAGCTATACTAACGTGCATTGCTTCAATTACTGGTTGTGGATAGACGCCCAACCATAATACCGCAGCAGCAAGTATTGCCAAAATGCCAAACTCTCTCGCATTAATATCACTTAAAGTGCTGACCTCAGGGTTATTAACTGCCCCCCAAAAGACACGTTTAACCATCCAGAGCGTATATGCTGCTCCAACTATAAGAGTCATTGCGGCCAAAAATGCATACCAAAAGTTAGCTTGCAAAGCTCCAAGAATGACCATAAATTCACCCACAAAACCCGAAGTTCCAGGAAGTCCTGCATTTGCCATAGCAAATAGAACCGCAAATCCTGTAAATTTAGGCATTGAATTGACTACACCGCCGTATGTTGAAATTTCTCTTGAATGGAGTCGATCATAAAGCACGCCGACCACTAGGAACATGGCTGCAGATATAAAGCCATGTGAAACCATTTGAATCATTGCTCCTTCTAGACCAAGATAAGCACTCTCTATACTTGCGCCGGCAATCGATAGAAGTTCACCGCTTGAATCCATCTTCATAATTGAAAATAGTGCAAATACACCCAAAGTAACAAATCCCATATGCGAGATTGAAGAGTAGGCAATCAATTTCTTCATGTCTTTTTGAACTAGAGCAACAAAACCAATATAGACAATCGCAATCAATGAGAGCACGATCACTACAAAAGCAAAATATGATGATGCATCTGGCGTTATTGGTAGTGAAAATCTGAAGAATCCATAACCACCCATCTTCAACATAATAGCTGCCAGTATCACAGAGCCTCCTGTAGGCGCTTGAACATGCGCATCTGGGAGCCATGTATGGACTGGGAACATTGGAACTTTAACAGCAAATGCAAGAAAAAAGGCCCAGAAAATCCAGCTTTGCTGAGCTAGTGTCAATGGCAGACTGTGCATATCAGAAATCGCAAATGAGTCGCCAAGATTGTACATATAGATCAATGAAACCAGCATAAATACTGACCCCAGAAATGTATATAAAAAGAACTTAATCGCAGCATAGACTCTGTTTTGACCACCCCAGACGCCAATGATTAATAGCATTGGAATAAGTGCTGCCTCCCAAAAAACATAATAAAGCATGGAGTCCATGGCTGAGAATACACCAATAATAATTCCTTCCATTATTAAAAATGCGGCCATATAATCAGCCACTCTATTTTGTATAACCTCCCAGCCGGCAATGATTACTAATATGGTCGAAAAAGTGGTTAGGATAATCAAAGGCATTGAAATTCCATCGACACCAAGATGATAAAAAATATTGAATTGTGATATCCAACTTGTTTTTTCAACGAACTGCATTGCTGAGGTTGAGGTATCAAAATCTAAAAATAAATTGATAGACAGAATGAAAACTAATATTGATATACCAACACTAATCCATTTCGCAATTAGACTTCTCTCGTTTCCAATCAAAAGAACTGAGCTACCTCCTATGATAGGTAGCCAAATCAAAATACTTAGTAATGAATCCATAACTCTACCTAACTAAAAAATGAATAATTTGAAGCAATTAATACCCAGACTAATATAAGCATCAGACTTACAATCATAAAGAATGCATAATGGTAAACATAGCCAGTTTGAACTGGCTTAATTACTAAACCTAAATAGCGCGCAAATTTTGCACTTCCATTTACAATAAGCTTGTCAATAAGAGCCATATCTGAAATCTTCCAGAGAAGGTTTCCAAGCTTTACAGAGCCTTTGACAAAGACAATATCGTTTAATCTATCAAAACCATAAAGTGAGTTGAGCACATAATTGGTTCTTTTGAACCTTGATTGAATCTGATCCGCCCAATCCGTTCGATAAAGACAAAATACCCATGCCGAAACTGCTCCGCCAACCATCATCCAGAAAGGTGGAGTGGCAACTGAATGAGTGAGGAGTGCAAAAGCAGAATAAAAATGATCCTTGAGTTCTGCAAGAGCATGATGTGAAGAGTCAATAGCAATAGCATTATCAAGCCAGCCACCAAACAGCATTGGCTCTATAGTGAAGTACCCAATGATCACTGAAGGAATAGCTAGAAGGACAAGTGGAACCGTAATCGATAGGCCTGTCTCATGAAGCTGCTCTTCTGTATGACTATCCAATCTAGATTCGCCATGAAAGACCAAAAACAGAAGTCGCAAACTATAAAAAGCCGTGATAAAAACGCCAATCAAAACAGCAAAGTAAGCCCATCCAGCAAATGGCAAATCAGAATAATGAACTGCCTCAATAATCATATCTTTTGAATAAAAGCCAGCAAAACCAGGAAAGCCAATTAAAGCCAATGTCCCTAGAAGTGAAGTGATATAAGTGATAGGCATTTTCTTTCTAAGTCCACCCATTTTTCGAATATCTTGCTCATGATGAAGGGCGACAATCACTGATCCAGCAGCTAAAAAAAGCAAGGCCTTGAAAAATGCATGTGTCATGAGATGAAATATTGCAACAGAGTAAGCACTCACCCCAAGTGCAACTGTCATATAACCGAGCTGTGAAAGAGTTGAGTATGCTACCACTCTTTTAATATCATTTTGAACGACACCTAAAAGCCCCATGAATAATGCTGTCACAGCACCAATAACCATTACAACAGTTAGTGCAACATCACTTAACTCAAACAATGGTGACATCCGTGACACCATAAATATGCCTGCTGTAACCATTGTTGCAGCATGAATTAGAGCTGATATTGGAGTTGGTCCCTCCATGGATCCTGGAAGCCAGACATGTAAAGGCACTTGAGCTGACTTACCCATTGCCCCAACAAACAAGAGAAGACAAACAATGGTTGTGGCGGAAAAACCACCAAACAATGTTTGTCCAATAATTAGATCTGTTTGACTAAACGTTTCAACATAGTCAAGCGTACCAAAAAACATCAAAACAAATGCAATACCTAAAAGGAATCCAAAGTCTCCCACCCGGTTTACTAGGAAAGCTTTTAAATTTGCCTCAATGGCTGACTCTTTGTGATGCCAAAAACCAATCAATAAATAAGACACTAGTCCAACAGCTTCCCACCCAAAAAACAACTGCATAAAGTTATTTGAGATTACAAGAGTAAACATGGCAAATGTAAATAAAGAAATATAACTAAAAAACTTAGTATATCCCTTGTCATCATGCATATAGCCTATGGTGTAGATGTGCACCATTAGAGAGACAAATGAGACAACAACAAGCATAACTGACGTTAACTTATCTACCAAGAACCCTACACTAATATTGAGTCCGCCAATTTGCATCCATGTATAGATATTTTGGTTAAAGATATCTCCATTATTCAATACATGGTAATTAAAGACATACAGCGACAAGATGGTAGAAATAGCAACGCCTAAAATTGTTATGGAATGTGAAAGCTTTCTGCCTAGTCTATTCCCTGCAAGTCCAACGACTATTGAGCCAATTAGAGGAGCAAGAACAATGGTTAGGTAAATATTTAGCATCACTATCCCTTCAAAGTGTTAGTTACGTCGATATCAATTGAACCTCGATTTCTATACATCAAAGTCAAAATCGCAAGACCAATGGCTACCTCAGCAGCAGCTACAGTCAAAATAAAGAATACAAAAATTTGTCCAGATAGGTCAGATCCATAGTAAGAGAAAGCAATAAAGTTGGTATTAACAGCTGCCAAAATTAACTCAACACACATCAAAATCATAATGATGTTTGTTCGATTAATAAAAATACCTGCAAGCCCAATACAAAAAACTATGGAACTAAGAATCAAATAATCTGATAGTGCTATCATTTTGACTCCTTCGTTGAATTTTTCTTGATTGAAGCAAACCTCATCCTATCTTTTGCCTGCACATTAATTTGCTCAGAAATATTCTGTTTTTTACTCTTCACTTGAGTTCTATGAACCAAAGTAATTGCTGCAATAATAGCAATTAATAATAGAATCGCTGCCAACTCAAATGGATAAACGTAGACGGTATATAGTTGCTGAGCAATTGCAGTAATATTGCTGTAGGAAGCTCCATGTTGTTCTGGTAAACCAACTGTGTCAAGGTCAAATGGACCAGCATTTAAAACCAAAGTCATTTGCACAATCACAATCAAAGACACAAAAATACCTAATGGAAGATAGCGAGTAAACTGGGCTCTAAGAGTAGATTGATCAGTATCAAGCATCTTGATAACAAACATAAATAAAACCATCACAGCACCAACATAAATTAATATGAGTGTAATGGCTAAGAACTCCGCCTCAAGAAGAAGCCAGAGACTTGCTGCACTAAAAAAAGTCAAGATAAGCCAAAGCGCCGCTTTAGCAGTATTCCTCGAAACAATCATCACAAAGGAGCTGCCAACAAAAAAGAGTGAAAACACATAAAATAAAATTGATGTAAATTCCATAACTTCCTTTACCTATACTTTGAATCTTCTTCTCTTGCCTTATTGATTGCACTTTCGTTTTTATCCCCAATCTCTAATAAGCCTTTTTTGTCAATAACGCTTCCCTCTCTTGATTCAAAAGCATAATCAAAAATATGAGTCTCCACGATTGCATCAACAGGACAAGCTTCTTCACAGAAACCACAAAAAATACACTTAAACAAATCTATATCATATTGTGTTGTTCTTCGAGTTCCATCCTCTCTCATCTCTGAATCAATTGTTATTGCATTTGCTGGACAAACCGCTTCACAAAGTTTGCAAGCTATGCATCTCTCTTCACCATTTGGGTAACGGCGCAGCGCATGAAGACCTCTAAACCTTGGTGAAATTGGCGTCCTCTCTTCAGGAAATTGAACTGTGATTTTCTTATTAACAAACTCCTTACTAGTTACCTTAAGGCCTGTTCTAAGCTCACCAAGACTAAAGTCGTTCACTAATTTTTTTACTTTTTTCATCATAGCTCTATCTCCTTAAAACCAAGGACCTATGCCTAATTGTGTCATCAACGCAACTACAAAAATCCAAACGATAGTAAAGGGCAAGAATACTTTCCAGCATAGTCTCATAATTTGATCATATCTGAATCTCGGAAACGAAGCACGTATCCAAAAATACAAAAACAAAAAGAAACTCATTTTGAATAGCAACCAAATTAAATCTGGAACAAATTCAAACAAACCTTCAAGAAATGGAATACCTTCAAATGGAGAATGCCAACCTCCAAAAAACATTAGAACAGCAAGCAATGCCATGAAGATCATATTGAAGTATTCAGCCATAAAAAATAGCGCAAAAGGCATACCAGAGTACTCAACATGAGTACCTCCAACAATCTCAGACTCACCCTCGACAACATCAAAAGGCGCTCTATTGGTTTCAACTAAAGCGCCAATCCAGAACACTATCATCATAGGAAATAATGGAATCCAATACCAGTTTAATATTCCCCCTGATTGACTTTCAACGACCGTATTAAGGTTTACTGAACTGGCAATCATGACTACAGTTACAAGAACAAATCCAATCACTAATTCATAAGAAATGAGTAAAGCTGTGCTTCTAAGCGCACCTAGAAGTGGGTACTTAGAGTTAGACGCCCATCCGGCAAGAACAATGCCATAGACGCCGACTGAACCAATTGCCATAACGTAGAGAAGACTCACATCAATGTTGGCTATGTAAAAATCCTCACCAAGAGGAACAACTGCCCACACCGCAACAGCAGGTACAAATGCTAAAATAGGGGCTAATAAAAATAGATAAATATTCGACTTCGATGGGAAAATTACTTCTTTAAATAACATTTTAAAAACATCGGCAAAAGGCTGAAGAAGGCCAAATGGACCTACTCGGTTAGGCCCAATTCTAAGTTGCATAAAACCAATCACCTTTCTTTCAGCATAGGTCATATAGGCCATCATAATGATTAAAGGAAAAATGAGGGCTAATCCTTTAATTACAATAATCAATATATCAGCCAGACCTCCGTCAAACCATGGAATCAATTGGTGTGTAAGGTCTACGAATGATTGCCACATAATCTAGCCCCCCTCGACCCTTCTGGCCTGATTAGTATGAACAAAAACATAATCTTCGGCAACTGCATCGGTAATGGAAACTGGTACACCCAAATAAAGATCATCGCCATTTATATCAAGTCTCTTGGCAGTCGATTTTGATACAAACGCACTATTAATCATCCCAATATTGGATTCCTGAAGTGCTTTTGCTCTTCTACTAACACTATCAGTTGCATAAGGAGCGTATTGCCAGTGAGTGGTAATTTGTGAATCATCAATCTCAGCATTAACATCATCAAAACTAGATTTCAGTTTAGAAGATTGAAGTGCCTCATCTTTAACTTGAGTAGAGTTAATATAATCAAAACCCTCCAGCTCTAATAAATCTGCTAAAACTTTGATAATCTTCCAGCCAGGTTTAGAGTCGCCTGGACTCTTGACTGAAGCACTAAATGATTGCACCAAACCATCAAAATTGATGTGAGTGCCTGAGGCTTCATAGTAAGAAGCCATTGGCAGAATAACGTTTGCATTAGTATGTAACGATTCATTTTCAAAACTGCTCATTGAAACAACAAAAACATCTTCATTATTGAAACAATCTGCAGCTGACTGTAAGTTAATAAAGTCATAGTCGCAATCTACATCCATCAACATAAATACCCTGGTATTTTCATTGAACATAGAAATTGCATTCATACCATTTTTGGTAGGCATAAAACCAACTCTTTCTGCTGCGTGAGAGTTTCCTGATAGCATTAAATTTGCAATTTTTAAATCAGTAATCTGTGCTATTTGAAAAATAAGGTTTGTGATTGCAGATGAACTAGGATTACTGTTTAAATGTTCTCCTAAAACAATGACTCCGTTTTTTGATGCAATTAAATCATCCGCAATTTTATTGTGCACATCATCTGGGATGACTTTAGATAAATATTTTGGAACATCAGTCCCTATCTTTAAATGTAGTGACTTAAGAATAGCATGAAGAGTTGACAATATTTTTTGTGGGGCAGACAATAAATCCAATTCTGTGTTGAAATTAAAATCAAACTGTTTGCTATTAATTGTATTAACTGAAGCACCATTAAGAACAGCTTTTCTGATCCGATGGTTTATCATTGGCTGCTCTAATCGAGTATACGAACCAACAATTAAAGCGTGATCAATTGATTCAATTTCTGACAAGGTTATAGATGATTCCAATGAACCCCCGTCACTCAAATCAGATTGATCTATTCGAAAGTCTATATTGTCTGAACCAAAACTGCGTGCTAATTTTTGCATCAGGAAGTACTCTTCCAATGAAGAATATTTTGATGCTAAAACCCCAAGCTGCTCTGGATTCTTAGCATTATTTTTTATTCCGTCAATTGTAAAATCAAGGGCTTCTTGCCACTCAACTTCTTGCCACTCACCATCGATTTTGACTTTAGGTTTTAGCGCACGACTTTCATGGCTTAAGCCTTCATAAGAAAAACGGTCGCGGTCAGATATCCAAGTTTCGTTTATAGAATCATTATCTCTAGCAACGACTCTCTTAACTTTACCTCTATAACTCTGAGTAATGATATTTGATCCAACTAAGTCATGTCGCGCAACGCTGGGAACTGCATTCATTTGCCAAGTTCTCGCTTCGTACCTGAATGGTTTTGATGTCAGAGCACCTACAGGACAAACATCTATCATATTTCCTGACAACTCTGACTGAATTCCTTCTGTTAAGAAAGGCTCGATTTTTACACCTTCACCTCTTCCAGTGCCGCCCATCTCTACAATACCTGCAACTTCTGCCCCAAATCTAACACATCGGGTACAGTGAATACACCTGGTCATATCGGTTTGAATGAGCGCACCAATACCTTTATCAGGAACTATTCTCTTGCCTTCATTAAATTTTGAAACATCTGAGCCATATTCCATCGCAACATCTTGGAGCTCACACTCTCCACCTTGATCACAAATTGGACAATCAAGAGGATGATTAATGAGTAAAAATTCCATAACAGCTTTTTGTGCAAACTTAGCCTTATCATTTTTTGTATGAACCTTCATACCGTTTGCAACAGGAGTGGAGCAAGCTGGTTGTGCTTTAGGGGCACCTTCAACATCAACCAAACACATTCTGCAGTTTGCAGCAACAGATAGTTTTTTGTGATAGCAAAAACGAGGCACTTCTATACCTTCTCTATCAGCAATCTTGATAATGGAGTCACCCTGTTTGGCTTTGACTAGGTTACCATCAATTTCAATTTCAATTTCAGACACTTGTCGCTTCCTCAATCAAATTATGTTCCCCTTCTATAATGCTTTTACCGTTCTTAATATAGTATTCAAACTCGTCTCTAAAATTATTAATGAAGCTCACAACAGGAGCTGCTGCAGCATCGCCAAGAGCGCAGATTGTATTTCCTTCAATTTTCTCACTGACAGACAAGAGTAGATCTAAGTCTTCTTTTTTTCCATTTCCATCAAGAATTCTTTGAAGCATTCTGTATAGCCACCCCGTACCCTCTCTGCAAGGAGTACACTGGCCACATGACTCGTCATAATAAAAGTGTGCAAGACGCGCTAGAGTTTTAACCATGCAAGTTGTATCATCCATAACAATAACTGAGCCCGCACCTAGCATTGATCCTGCATTTGCTATGCTGTCATAGTCCATAGTCATATTCATTGCGGTCTCTGCTGTAAGAACCGGTGTGGATGAACCCCCAGGTATAACTGCTTTAAGTGTCCGTCCTTCTTTCAAACCTCCAGCTAATTCTAGCAACTTAGAAAAGGGCGTACCCATAGGAACTTCAAAATTTGCAGGATGTTTGACACTGCCCGTCACTGAAAAACATTTTGTTCCACCAGAATTCTCGACACCTAAATCAGCAAACCATTGACCGCCTCTTGAGAGGATTTCAGGAACCGAAGCAAAGGTCTCAGTATTATTGATTGTCGTTGGCTTACCAAATAATCCAACATTAGCTGGGAAAGGCGGCTTAAATCTGGGTTGGCCTTTTTTGCCTTCTAGAGATTCAAGCAGCGCTGTCTCCTCACCACAGATATATGCTCCAGCTCCGAGATGCGTGTATAAATCAAATGAAATAGGGCTTCCCTGAAGAGTTTTTCCAAGCAAGCCAGCTTTATATGCATCTTTCAAAGCCTCCTCAAAACGATAATAAGGCTCCATAAATTCACCGCGAATGTAGTTATATCCAACTGTTGCATTCATTACAAAGCCAGCTATTGCCATTCCTTCAATGACTGAGTGGGGATTGTATCTAAGAATATCACGGTCATGACATGTGCCAGGCTCCCCTTCATCTGAATTGCAAACTACGTATTTCTGTACTTCCTGATTGCGAGGCATAAAACTCCACTTCAAACCAGTTGGAAAACCAGCGCCACCGCGACCTCTTAATCCAGAGGTCTTTAATTCTACAATGATTTCATCGGGCGTTAGTTCCCCTTTAAGAATTTTTCGCCAAACTTGATAACCACCATTCGCCTCATAGGTTGTAAAACTTGCTGGATTTTCTTTGCCTAGGTTCTTAAAACAAACTTCATTCATTTTAATTCTTCCAAAATCTTATCTAATTTATCAGTCGTTAAGTTCTCGTAATACTGATCGCCAATCTGACACATAGGGCCTCCTACACAGGCACCTAAACATTCAACTTTTCTGACACTGACTAATCCATCTTTAGTGACCTCTCCAGTTTTAACTTCCAGCTTATTTTCTAAGTATGAGATTAAATCATCAGAACCATTAAGCATGCAAGAAATGTTGTGACAGAAACGCACGACATGCTTTCCAACAGGCTTATGATTATAGTTTTCATAAAATGTTGCAACTTCCTGAACACTGATTGCTGGCATCTTCAAATAATCGGCAACTGCATATATGAGATCAGAATTTAAAATTCCGCTATTTTCCTTTTGGACAATAGTTAATGCCTGCATGACTGCAGAGCTTTCACGGCCTTTAGGGTATTTAGAGACCCAGATGTCTATTTCTTTTTTTGCTTCATTAGAAATCATCTATCAACCTCACCAAAAACAATATCTTGAGAGCCAATTATGGTTACAACATCAGATAGCATATGTCCCTTTGACATTTCATCCATTGCTGCGAGATGAGAAAATCCAGGTGCCCTGATCTTTACTCTGTATGGCTTATTGGCACCATCAGAAACAAGATAAACACCAAACTCACCTTTTGGCGCTTCTACAGCTGTATAAGACTCACCCTCAGGTAAACAATAACCTTCAGTAAATAATTTGAAGTGGTGAATGAGTGACTCCATATCGCTTTTCATGTCTTCACGATTAGGTGGCGTAACTTTGTGATCATCAGACATTACAGACCCAGGATTAGCTTTAAGCCATGCGACACATTGATTAACTATGCGAGTTGATTGACGCATCTCCTCCATTCGAACCAAATATCGATCATAGCAATCACCAGTAACTCCGACTGGTATCTCAAAATCTAATTGGTCATAAACGGAATAGGGTTCATTCTTACGGATATCCCACTCAACTCCTGAGCCTCTCAACATTGCTCCGGTGAAGCCAAGCTGCATAGCTCTTTCTGGAGAAACAACCGCAATATTAACGAGTCTTTGTTTCCAAATCCTATTGTCAGTTAGTAGGTCAGAATATTGCTGAATACTTTCAGGGAATTTATTTGCAAAATCTTCAATAAAATCAAGAAGAGAGCCTTGTCGATTATGGTTAATTTCCTCAAGTTTCTCCTTGGATCTTAATTTAGATTCAAGATATTGTGGCATCTTATTTGGCAAGTCTCTATACACACCGCCAGGTCTATAATAAGTGGCATGCATTCTAGAACCACTGACAGCTTCATAACAATCAATTAGGTTTTCACGCTCACGGAAGGCATACAAAAATACACTCATAGCTCCAACATCTAAAGCATGTGTCCCAATCCACATCAAATGATTCATTATTCGAGTAATCTCATCAAACATTACCCTAATATATTCAGCGCGCTCGGGTACTTTTATTCCTAGCATTTTTTCAATGCTCATAACATATGCATGTTCATTACACATCATTGAAACGTAATCAAGACGATCCATATATCCAATTGATTGGTTGTATGGCTTGGACTCAGCTAATTTTTCTGTACCTCTATGCAAAAGTCCAATGTGGGGATCTGCCCTTTCTACAACCTCACCATCTAGCTCAAGAATAAGTCTTAAAACCCCGTGGGCAGCTGGGTGCTGAGGCCCAAAGTTAAGAGTGTAGTTTTTCATCTCAGACATACTTTATTTCCTTATCACTCTTGGGACATTAACGTTAGGTTCAATACTGACCGGTTCATAGACTACTCTTTGCAATTTCTCGTCGTATCTCATTTCAACTTCACCAATCAATGGGAAATCTTTTCTTAAAGGGTATCCAACAAAACCATAATCGGTCAATATCCTTCTCAGATCATTATGGTTTTCAAATAAAATTCCAAATAAGTCAAATGCCTCTCTTTCAAACCAGTCAGCGCAATTCCAAATCTTGGTAACAGATTGAATCATTAAACTCTCAGAAGACAGAAGCGCCTTTACTCTTAACCTCTGATTATTCGAAACAGAAAGAAGATGGTACACAACACCAAAACGTTGTTCTTTTTGATTGCTTGAT
>CABXIU010000012.1 GCA_902512305.1 uncultured Gammaproteobacteria bacterium | reverse complement strand
TTTAATGACTTGGTCAGTAAAGACTTCCCAGCCTTGATTTGCATGGGAAGCAGGAGAATTCTTTTCAACTGTTAAGACGCTATTCAGCATTAAAACTCCCTGCTGTGCCCAACTAACTAAATGCCCATGACTGGGGCCAACAAAGTCTGCATCATCTTCCTCGAGTTCTTTATAAATATTTCTAAGTGATGGCGGAATAGTTATACCTTTTGGAACAGAAAAACTTAACCCCTCTGCTTGTCCTTCCCCATGATATGGATCTTGACCAAGGATTATGACCTTTGTAGAGGTAAAACTTGAATATTCAAAAGCTTTAAACCAGGTTCCTCTTGGTGGGTAAATTTGATAATCAATTCTAGAATTAAGAAATGAGAATAGGGAGTTAAAGTAATCCTTGTTTTTTTCAAGAGATAAATAAGTTGACCAGTCGCCAATATCTTGAGTCATAATCTTTGTATGGGTTTAATGACTATTTTGTCATAATCATAAAATTGCATTTGAATCTCAAAAAACATATTATGGTCTAAAATGATTTTTTGTGAGATCAAATATAACGTTCATTATATCAAGGATTAGTTGTGACTGATTGGATCAGTAGGTGGGAAAGTAATAATATTGGATGGCATACAGACAAGGTCAACAGACAGTTGGTTGAATATCTTGATGAGCTTAAATTATCTTCTCAAGAGACTATATTTGTTCCTCTATGTGGAAAAAGTCTTGATATGAATTATCTATATCAAAAAAACTATAAAGTGATTGGTGTTGAAATGAGTGAATTAGCAATTCAGCGGTTTTTTGAGGAAAATAATTTGTCTTATTCAGTTTCACAAGATGGAGAGTTTGAGCTTTATGAGGGAGATGCAATTAAAATATATTGTGGTGATTTCTTTGATTTGCAATCTAATCATTTAGCTAATGTTAAAGCAGTCTATGATCGTGCTTCATTGATTGCATTAGATGATGAATTAAGACAAAAATACATTAAACATTTAAATGATATAATAAGTCTTGATGTAAGGATTTTGCTATTAACTTTAAACTATCCTCAGCATCAGAGGTCTGGCCCTCCTTTTGCAGTTAGCAAGCTAGAGGTCGATAAATTATTTAAAGGTTCTTTTGATTTTCAAGAATTGAATTGTATTAATGATATTGAAAATGAACCAATGTTCCAAAATCTCGGAGTAGATTTTGTAGAAAAGGCAGTGTATTTGCTGCAAAAAGTGAGAATATAATGGCAAAAAAAATGACGGGCATAGTCGCTCAATTTGGTACTAAAGGATATGGGTTTATTACGGGCGATGATGATGAAAAATATTTTGTACATCAAAAAAATGTCTTTAACAAGTCGCGTTTAAGAAGTAACACCAGAGTTAAATTTAAAGTTGAAACTTCAGAAAAAGGTCTAGTCGCTGTTGATGTTAAGCTAGAAAAAGCGGTTGAAGACTCCACCCCATTAACTGACAATGACATTAAGGCAATGTTTGGAGTTTTATTAGTTTTTCAGTTGATTGTTGCATATTTTGTGTTTTTTAAATAAATGAAAAAACTTTTAGTTTTAGGTTTACTTGTAGCGATTTCAATTTCAGGCTGCTTATCAACGCCTGCGAGAGAGGTTACAAATGTCTGTAATTTACTCGATGAAAAAGTTAGTTGGTATCGTGCAGCTAAATTAAGCGAAGAAAAATGGAAAGTACCAATGCATCTGCAGCTAGCAATTATCCATCAAGAGTCTCGGTTCGCTTCAAAAGCAAAGCCACCGCGCAATAAAATCTTTGGATTTATTCCAGGTTCAAGGCCAACTGATTCCTATGGATACACTCAAGCTAAAAAAGCGACGTGGGAGTGGTACCAACTTAAAACTGGAAAAAAAGAAGCTAGAAGGGATAACTTTGCTGATGCTATAGATTTTGTTGGTTGGTACGCTAATCAGTCCAACCTAAGATCTAAGATTAGTAAAACAGATGCATACCGTCAATACTTAGCATACCATGAAGGCCATGGTGGTTACAATAAGAAAAGTTATGAAAGCAAAGATTGGCTTATTTCTATTGCAAAGAAGGTAGAGAATAAGTCAAATAAATATAAGTCTCAGCTTTCTCAGTGCAGGGAGCAACTCGATAGTAATAGAATCTGGACGCTTTTCTAGGCCATTTCCTAGTTGTGGCTTAAAATCTCAGAAACTCCTCAAAGTAAAATAAGTTAGGTTTGTTGCTGAGTTAATTTTAAATATTCTCCTGAAATTTTAATAAGTTCTGAGTGAGTACCTTGCTCAATAATCTCTCCATCTTTTAAGACAATTATACGGTTCGCATTTTTGATGGTACTTAATCGATGTGCAATAATAATTGTTGTTCTATCTTTCTGCATTTTACTTATTGCAGACTGAACAAGTTTTTCAGTTGCTGAATCAAGAGCTGATGTTGCCTCATCAAGAATTAAGATAGGACTATCTTTTGCAATAGCTCTTGCAATTGAAAGTCTCTGGCGTTGGCCTCCAGAGAGTGCAACACCATCTTCGCCAATTTCTGAGTCATACTTATCATCCAGTTTTTCGATAAATTCTGTTGAATTTGAAATTTTTGCTGCATTAATAATGGTATCTATGGTCATTTTATCTTTCTGGCCAAAAGCAATATTGCCACTGATTGAATCATTAAATAAGCGAACATTTTGGTCTACATATGAAAAATTTGATCTATAAGACTCTAAATCAAAAGTATTTATATCTTCATTATTGATAGATATTTTTCCACTTGAAGGGTTATAAAACCGAGTAAGAAGATTGATAAGCGTTGTCTTGCCACTTCCAGTTTTTCCAACAAGTGCCACTGACTCCCCATTTTTAATATTTAAATTTATGTTTCTTATTGACTGGGTATTTTTACCATAGGAAAAACTTACGTTCTTAAACGAAATATCACCAATTGGACGGTTAATTTTATTATTACCAGGATTAGATTCTGACTTTTCATCAATTAGTCCAAATACGCTAATACCTGCAATTACAGAATTTTGAAGAGGTTTATTTATGTTTATTAGGCTTTTAGAAGGCTTTACAAGCATTGCCATTGCAGTAAAAAAAGCAAGAAACTCGCCAGCAGTCATAGCTAAAAAAGTAGATGAAAAATACACTACAGTCGCAAGACAGAGTCCAATTAGGATATTAACAACAGAAGTATTTACACCGCCAGCAACATCAATTTTAAATCGCTGCTGCCGGATTGTTTTAACAAGTTTAAAAAATTTACCTTTTTCATAAGACTGTGCATTATAAATTTTTACTAAGTCGCTTCCAGATATATTCTCATCTAGAAGATGAGTCATTTTACCCATCGAGTCCTGAACCTTTTTTGAGCCTTTTCTAATTCTTATAGTTGAGATTTTCACTGCTAGATATACTAGTGGAAGCAGAATTAATAGACTTAGACTTAGTAAGTAGTTTTTATAAAATAAATAAATTATCAGTATTATTACAGTTAATGAAGACTTAATTAATTCAAGCCATATAACTGAAGCGGCAGATGAAATCTGCTCAACATCATAAGTCAACTTAGATAGAGTGCCACCGGTTGTGTTTTTATCAAAATATGATTTTGGTAGTCTTATTAAACTAGAAAACATGTTCACTCTTAAATCCATAATAACTTTATTAGAAACCCATGAGCTCATAGAGGTTGAGGTTAAAGCAAATAGTGAACTTAGAGTGATAATTGTAAAAAGAGTCATTGAGTATATTAAGGCAGAATCTTTAGATCGTTCGCCACTAAATAAATTATCTACTATGCGACCAGTTATCTCGGGTATTGCTGTTTCAAGGGCAGTTGCAAAAATCATCATTAGTGAGACAAATATTAATTTTCCTAAATGATTTTTTAGGTATGGAAAAAGTCTCTTTACGAATTGTTTGTAACCCATCATGAATTGTTTATTTGGATGTGCCCATATTCTACACAAATTTGTGTATCATAGCTATTTCAAACTTTGTTAGTTTTGCATGACAAAATACATCTTTATAACTGGCGGTGTTGTTTCCTCTCTAGGTAAGGGGATAGCCTCAGCCTCCTTGGCCTCAATTCTTGAAAATCGTGGCCTCAATGTCACACTCTTAAAGCTAGACCCCTACATTAACGTTGATCCAGGAACGATGAGTCCATTTCAACATGGAGAGGTTTTTGTCACGAATGATGGCGCAGAGACCGATTTGGACTTAGGTCACTATGAAAGATTCGTTCGCACCAAACTTGGAAAAAAGAATAACTTTACTGCCGGTAGGGTCTACGAAAATGTTATAGAAAGAGAGAGGAGAGGGGACTACCTTGGTGCGACGGTTCAAATTATTCCACATATCACTGATGAGATTAAAAAATTAATGAAAGAGGGTTCAGAGGATGCAGATATTGCTCTAGTTGAAATTGGTGGTACAGCGGGTGACATTGAATCTCTTCCTTTTATGGAGGCCATCAGACAGATGAGCCTAGAGCTGGGTCGAGAAAATACAGTATTTATTCATCTAACTCTTCTTCCTTATATCAAGGTGGCCGGTGAGTTAAAAACTAAACCTACTCAACACTCAGTTAAAGAGTTAAGGGGGATAGGAATTCAGCCAGATATTCTTATTTGCCGCAGTGAGTATGAATTAGAGGATTCAGAACGCAAGAAAATTGCTTTGTTTACAAATGTTGCAGAAGACTCAGTTTTTATATCACTAGATAAGGACACTATTTATAAGGTTCCAGGAGATCTTCATAGCCAAGGTTTAGATGATGTTGTTGTGTCTAAATTGGGTCTAAAGTGTAAAAAAGCCGATCTTACGGAGTGGAAAAATGTTGTTTCTAGATTAGAAAGACCCAATCACAGCGTTGACATTGCGATGGTAGGTAAATATATGGATTTAACAGAATCTTATAAATCTCTTTCAGAAGCTCTTATTCATGCTGGCGTTCATACTCAAACAAAGGTGAATATCCATTATTTCGACTCTGAAGAAGTTGAAAAAAATGGCGCTGAAAGTTTGAGCAAAATGAGTGCTGTTCTTGTGCCTGGTGGTTTTGGAGTTAGAGGAATTGAAGGTAAAATTAAAGCTGTACAATTTGCACGAGAAAACAATATTCCATTTCTAGGAATTTGTCTAGGATTGCAGGTTGCAGTCATTGAATATGCCCGACATATGGCAAACATGAAAGGAGCTAACAGTACTGAGTTTGATGAAGATACAGACTATCCAGTGATTGGTCTAATTACAGAGTGGCAGGATGAAAATGGAGATACCCAGATGAGAGATTCTGAGTCAGATTTGGGGGGTACTATGAGGTTAGGTGGCCAAGAATGCCAGTTGGTTCAAGGAAGTCATTCTCAAAAAATATATGGTTCTAGCAAAGTCATTGAAAGACATAGGCATCGTTACGAGGTCAACAATAAATTAATATCTCAAATTGAAGCTTCTGGACTAACTATATCAGGTAGGTCTAACGATGGTTTACTAGTTGAAATGGTTGAAATTACTGATCATCCATGGTTCGTTGCCTGTCAATTTCATCCCGAATTTACTTCTACGCCAAGAGATGGTCATCCTCTATTTGAGAGTTTTATTAATGCTGCAAAGGAAGCACATAACTTAATACTTTCTTAAGCCTTAAAATCTTTTTATTTAATAAGAGGATTCATATTAAATGAAAAAAACTGATATCGTTGTTTTAGGTGGAGGAGTTATAGGCCTTTCAATTGCATTAAGAATGCAAAATGCGGGAAGAGAGGTTGTCCTTGTAGATCCTGAGGAGCCAGGAACAGGAACATCTTTTGGTAATGCCGGCACTATTGCAGAATATGCTGTTCTACCTGTTGGCTCACCAGAAATAATTAGAAAATTACCATCACTTCTATTTAACAAAAATAGCCCAATTGCTATCAAGCGCTCTGCAATTCTATCTCTATGCCCATGGCTAATAAGATTTTTGTATCAGTCAATGCCTAAAAATGCTGCTCGAAATGCTCAAGCGATAGCTGCTTTATTACAGAACTCTAGACATAGATGGGAGGAGCTGTCTTCTCAAATTGGCGGAAAATCAATTCTAAAAACTAACGGAAGTATTTATTTATATCATTCAAAAGAGCTTTTCGAGTCAGGACTTCAAGATATTAATAAAAGAAAAAAGCTCGGGTTAAATGCTGAAATGTTAAATCTCGATGATCTCAAAAAGCTAGAGCCAAACTTAAACTTATCAGAAGGAGGAGCATCTTATTTTCCTGAATGTGCATATATGAGTGATCCGGGAAAAATGTTAAATTTATTGTTGAACTCTTCGTTATATAAAGGATATGAGATTGTTAAACAATCTGCTACAAGAATTGAGAGAACTAGTGAAGGAGTAAAAATCCATCTTGATAATCAGATGTCAATCATAGCGAAACATCTTGTAGTCTCAGCCGGCGCTTATTCTAAAAAATTTGCTAAACAAGTGGGTGATAATATTCCACTTGATTCAGAGCGAGGCTATCATGTTGAATACGACATGGTTAAGCCACTTCTAAATCGACCTTGTTGCTCTGCAGCCGGTGGATTTTATATGTCTCCAATGACCGGAAGGTTAAGAGTAGTCGGAACTGTTGAGCTTGGCGGTTTAAGTTCAAAAATTTCTAAACACAGGGTAGAGCACTTAGAAAAGGGTGTAGCTAATTATTTTCCAAACCTTAGTAATCCAAATAGGACTTGGCTTGGATTTCGTCCTTCTATTCCAGATAGTAAGCCTGTTATTTCTGAGTCTAGTAAGGGTAACGATATTATTTATGCCTTTGGGCATGGTCATATTGGGCTCACATTGGCCCCTATAACAGCAGAAATTGTTGAGTCGATACTAACAAAAACTAAGCCACCTTTGCCAATATCTGAATATTCTGTTCTAAGGTTTTAGATTTATAAAGTTAAGTTATTTTATTTCTTTTTCACAAATTTCATAAGTCGCCTTTTCTTTTGAATTTGGCGAGCTGAAAGAACATTTTTTTTATCTTTAAAAGGATTATCTCCGCTCTTAAATTCAATCTTAATTGGGGTATTTGTAAGTTTAAGAGATGAAATAAAGAAATTCTTTAAAAATCGTTCGTAGCTTTTTGGGACGCTCTGAACATGGTTTCCATGAAATGTTAGCGTTGGTGGAAAGACATCAGATTGATTCACAAACTTTAACCTAACGCGCCTTCCAGCAACAGGAGGAGGTTGATGTGAATTATTCGCTTGTTCTAATATTTTGTTTAGGAGTGATGTAGGAAACCTTTTTCCAGCATACTCATAAGATTTTTTAATGGGTTCAAATAATTTGCCTACCCCAGAGCCATGAAGTGCTGAAATGTAATGAACTGAGGCATAATTTACAAAAGAGAGCTTTACATCTAGCTTTCTTTTTACTTCACTTTTTTGATAGTCATCTAAACCGTCCCACTTGTTAACTGCAATCAATAAAGCACGACCTTTATCAGCTATCATTCCAAGTAAAGTGGCATCCTGCTCCGTAACTCCTTCATGCGCATCTATAACCAAGACGACAACATGTGAATCTTCAAGTGCACTGATTGCTTTAATAATGCTAAATTTTTCTATTTTTTCATCAACACTTCGTTTTCTTCTAATGCCTGCAGTATCAATCAATGTATATTGCTGATCTTCTCTTTCAAAAGGGATAAATATGGTATCTCGAGTTGTTCCAGGATGATCAATTGCCAAAACTCTATCTTCTCCTAAAATACGATTAATAAGAGTCGATTTACCCACATTAGGTCTTCCTAATACAGCAACTGCAATTCCGTCAATTTTCTGTTCTATCCTATCTATAGTTTCGGGTAGTAAGGGTATTGTTTTTTCAATTAATTCTGCGATGCCTTGATTGTGTTCTGCTGATATCAGTGTTGGTTCCCCCAGTCCAAGTTCATAAAATTCAGAGGCATAGCTTAGATTCAATCCTTCAGCTTTATTGCAGACCAGGATAACATTTCTTTTAAGTTTTCTGAGTTGGCGAGATATATCAAGATCAAGTGCTGTGACACCATCTTTATTGCTGACAATAAAATAGATAATATCAGACTCATCTAGCGCACTTAAAACTTGACTTTGAATGCCAGAATCAATCTCTGAATTCTCGTTAGTTAGACCTCCAGTATCAACAATAGTACAGAAGCATTCATTCTCAAGCTGAATGTTTTTATATTGACGATCACGCGTTAGTCCTTCGTAATCCGAAACAAGTGCTTGTCTAGAATTACTAAGACGATTAAACAGTGTCGATTTACCTACGTTAGGCCTACCGACCAAAGAAATGATAGGGTAGTTCACAATCTGTAACCTAAAATGATTTAATTCAGATCATCAAGTTTGATCTGAATCAATTGAGCCAAGCTTGAGTTTTCAGTAGTGTTCTTAATCGCTAGAGAGTAATTTTTTTTTGCTTCTTCGTTGTTACTAAGGTCCAAATAAATATCACCAGCAAGATTATAAAACAAACCTGAAAATCCATTAGCATTTTCGATATTTAGAACGGAGAGCGCCTCTTCATGCTGTCCAAGCTCTAGGTAAAGTGATGCTGTTCTTAGAATTGCAGTTGATGCAATTACAGAATTTTCTCGATTCATTAAAGGTTTTATTGCATCTAATGCGAGAGAATAGTTTCCAGCATCAAACAAATATTTGACCATTAAGAGTGTGCCTTGATCCGCATATGTACTCGACGGATGATCCTTAATAAGTTTGTCATAGGCACCCACGTTGGCTGAATCTGATGCATAGCTTAAATATAATGCTCTTGCATTTAAGGCTTGATTGTCTTGATAATCAACATATGAATTCCATCCAAATATTGCACCAAGTCCAATAACTGCTCCCGCAATGATTTGTTTACCATTAGAATCCCACCACTTTTTTAATTTGTCGACTTGCTCTTCTTCTGAATCGCTAATTTCTATAAAGTTTTTCATAATATCTCCTGAAGATGCTGAATGATACCCTCAAGTTTAATTGATTGCTGAACTCCTTGACCTTTAAGTGGCTTAATACTTATAACTCTATTTGCTAATTCCTCTTCTCCAAGAATCATTGCAAAGTCAGCATCAGATTTGTCAGCTTTTTTCATTTGGCTTTTTAAAGTGCCCATAGATATATCATTTGTAATTGTGATATTTGGTAGTACTTCAAGGATTTTTTTTGAAAGTTTCATTGATTCAATATGAGCACTCTCTCCCATAGACACAAAATATAGGTGTGGTCTTTTAGCAATAAGTTGATTAGATTTGTCATGTATTAGTAAGGCAATACGTTCTAGGCCCATTGCAAATCCAATAGCTGGTGTAGGATTACCTCCCATTTTTTCAACTAAGCCATCATATCTACCACCTCCACAAATTGTTCCTTGGGATCCAAGTTCATTTGAAACCCACTCAAAAACAGTTAGGTTATAGTAGTCAAGACCTCTAACAAGCTTTGGATTGACCTTATATGGGATCTTAAGTTGGTCCAGATATTTTTTTAAAGCATTAAAGTGATTATTTGAATCATTATCAAGGCAATCAATCATCTTAGGTGCATTAGAAATTAAATCTTCTAAGTCCGAATTTTTGCTATCTAAAATTCTTAATGGATTTGTAGTCAGTCGCCTTAAGCTATCTTCATCGAGCTTGGCTTTATGATCATTAAAATATTTTGTTAATGTTTCTCGATATGATTCACGACTCTCAGCCGAACCAAGAGAGTTGATTTCAAGTTGAGCGCTAATTTCTAGTGATTTCCAAAGAGAGTCAGTAACAGATATAAGTTCAGCATCAATTTTGGCATCAGATGCTCCAAAAACCTCAGCACCAACCTGATGGAATTGACGATATCTTCCCTTTTGAGGTCGTTCATGTCTAAACATTGGGCCATTATAAAAAACTTTTTGTATGCCTTCCCTTGGTAAATTATGCTCAATCATCATTCTAACAACGCCGGCTGTTCCCTCAGGCCTTAAGGTTAAAGAGTCTCCATTATTATCCTTCCAGGTGTACATTTCTTTTTCAACAATATCTGTCACTTCTCCAATAGCTCTAGAAAAAGTCTCTGTAGCCTCTACATTTGGAGTGCGGCAGTATTTATAGCCATAGGACAACATAAGGTTATTAATAGTACTATCCAGAAAACTCCAGATGTTTGAATCTGCAGGCAGGAGGTCATTCATTCCACGAATAGCTTGAATTTTTTTTGACATCAATAAACTCTTAGATTAATTACAAGTATTTTACCAATTATATTTGACGTTGAGCCTTAGCAATAATCAAGTTCTAAATAAACTTTAACTATTTTTAATTCCACTTGGAACATGGCCTGTTGGAACGTATTGTGAGGCAGAATCACAATGTTGCTGTTGATCATCAAAAAAAATGTCTGCAGCAAATTGTCTTAAAAAGACTCCTTTTTCAAGTCCACCGAGAAAAAATGATTCATCGATACGAATTCCCCATTTACGCATAGTATGAATGACTCTTTTGTGCGATGGGGCAGACCTTGCGGTAACTAAAGCTGTCCTTATAGGGTTATTTTCCTCAGGAAATGTAGACTGGATTTTTTGCAGAGATACTAAAAAAGATTTAAAAGGCCCAGCTTGAAGCTCAATTTTCTCAGATAAAATCTCATTTTCATGAAATGCTTCAAGCCCTTTCTCCTGGAAAATTCTTTCAGCTTCATCAGAGAAAATAACTGCATCTCCATCAAAAGCTATTCTCAACTGAGATGGATGGCTATTATTCGACTTTGACTCTACAATGGAAGCCGCCGCATAGCCTGACTGGAGTGCTTTTTGAACATCGTTATAGTTACTTGACAAGAATAAGTCGGCTTCAAAGGCTCCAACAAAAGGGTGTGTGCTTTCTCCTCGGGTAAATGCTGCTCTAGAAATATTAAGACCATAATGCTCTATCGAATTAAAAATTCTAAGACCAGTATCAGCACTATTTCTTGAGAGAAGAATCACATCAATAGGTGTTTTTTTACTATTTAGCTTGAGTAATTTTTTAACTAGAGTAAATCCAACTCCAGGCTCTAAAACGACATGTTCATTTTCTTGTTGATGTCTTGCGTAGGCTTCAATGCCTTCTTCTTTAAAGATTTTATGAGAGTGATCGAGATTAAACAGCGCTCTCGAGGAGATTGCAATTACTAATTTGCTATTTTCCGATGTTATTTTCTTTTTACCCATTCAGCTCCATTGTACCTATCCAAGCAGTAATCAAGCCATCTAAGCATAAAAACATTGAGCTCTAGTTGAAATGATAAGTCGCTGCAGTTATTAATAAACGGATGGTAAGAGTTTATTCTTGTTTCTTTACAAATTGAAGTTACTTCTAAAAGTTTTGCATCAAAATATATTTTGAAACGGATATCAGGACGATTAAGAACTTTTTCTGATGAATTGATTTTGTGAGTTAAGGTATAAGTTCCAGTATAAGGGGATTTTTCATGACAGATGAGATAAAGATTATTTGATGCACTTTTAATTCCAATAAAATCCACTTTAATTAATGGAAGTAAAGGAATAAGTCTAGAGATTTTAATAAAGTTAGTCTCGAAAACCTCTGATAAGTTTGAGTATGTTACTCTCTCTTTGTTATAAATCAGCTTGGTTTGTAATTGATCATTTATCATCAATCTAACATTTTGATATTTGGCTAATAAGACTCATATAAATCTACTTGAAATTGTCTAAATTTATTGAATTCTAAAAATCACCTCGATCAAAATTTGTCATATTGTTAACGTATGAAGCATCCATTTGTTCATCGTTGACGCCTTGAAACCTATCATCAAAAGCTAAATCTTCAAATCTTGAGTATTGCCCAACAAAGGCAAGCTTAATATTGCCAGTGGCACCATTTCGATGCTTAGCGATTCTAAGGTCAGCTTTTCCTACCTCTTCCGGATTGGTATATGTATCATCATGATAGACTTCATCTCTATAAATGAATCCAATAATATCGGCGTCCTGCTCAATTGATCCAGACTCTCTCAAGTCTGCCATTTGTGGAATTCTACCTTTTCCTGTTTTGGTCCTTGATTCAACGCCACGGTTTAGCTGAGATATTGCAATGACAGGTACATTAATTTCTTTTGCGAGTGCTTTCAAAGAACGAGATATCTCTGATATTTCCTGAACTCGATTCTCTGACTTTCCATGAACCGTCATGAGTTGAAGATAGTCCACCATAATAAGACCAAGTTCTGGGTATCTTCGTTTAAGTCTTCTGCATTTAGCTCTTATTTCAGTTGGCGTAATTGATGGAGTTTCGTCAATTAAAATTGTGTTCTCTTCAAAGGCTCTAACTGCATGATTAAAGCTATTCCAGTCAATCTCAGACATGTCACCATCACGTAATTTGCTTGAGTCAATCCTTCCAAAAGATGAAATCATCCTAATTACCAATTGCTCTGTCGGCATCTCTAAACTAAAAACTGCTACGGGCGTAGAGTTATGAATCGCTATATGCTCAACTATATTCATTGATAGGGCCGTTTTACCCATACTGGGTCTTCCAGCAATAATGATCAAATCTCCATTTTGAAGTCCTGATGTTAATTTATCAAATTCAGAAAACCCTGTTTCAGTGCCCTTAAAACCTTTCAATTCCTGCATCTCATGAACACGATTAACAACATCTTTAATAATATCTTTGACGTTAGTTATCTCTTGCTTGTTTCGACTAACCTGTTCAGCTATTTCAAAAATTTTTCTTTCTGATAAATCAAGTAGATCATTAACTTCAATATCTTTTGGATTGAAAGCAGTATCAGCTAACTCTTTTCCAATTTTTGTAAGTTGCCTATAGATTGAAAGTTCTCGAACGTGTTTTGCATATGCCTCAATATTAGATACGCTTGGCGTATTTTCTGCTATTTGAGCCAAGTATGCAAAACCTCCAATTGAATCCTCATCATGGGACTTTATGACTTGCTCTTTAACTGTCAAGATATCAGCAGGTTTGTCGTGTTCTAGTAGAGTAACAATTGCATCATATATAATTCGATGAGAGGTTTGATAGAAGTCATCAGAACCAAGAATATTGACCACATTATCCCAAGAATCATTGTGTAATAAAAGACCACCAAGAACAGACTGCTCTGAGTCTACTGAGTTAGGCGGTATTTTTGCATTATCAATATCCATTATCACGATTTAGAAAAATAAAATGCCCTCTGAAGGGCATTTTATTTTAACTCACTTATTTGAATTGGGTTAACTTATTCTGTTTCTGTTTCTGTTTCTGTTTCTGTTTCTGTTTCTGTTTCTGTTTCTGTTTCTTTTTCTGTTTCTGTTTCTGTTTCATTTGCAGCAATAACTATAATCTTTACAGGAATCATAACCTCGGCATAAAGTGAAACTGTAATTTCATATTCACCAGTATTTCTGATAGCCTCTGGCATATTAATATCTCTTTTTTCAACTTCAAAGCCTTGCTCAAGAAGATTTTCAGCTATATCTGAAGGGCTAACAGATCCATATAGCTTGCCTTCTTCACTAGCATTTGCAGAAATTGTACAAACAACATCTTTCATAGCGGCCTCTTTTGTCTGGGCATCAGAGAGTGCAGTAGCTTCTTTAGCTTCAAGCTCTGCACGAAGTGTTTCAAAGATTGCCATATTAGCTTTGTTTGCAGGCTTTGCTTTACCTTGAGGTATTAGATAGTTTCGTGCATATCCAGATTTGACATTTACAATGTCTCCAAGGTTACCTAGTTTTTCATTTTTTTCTAATAAAATTACTTGCATAAGGCCCCCTATTTTTTGTGTTTATCAGTGTACGGAATTAATGCCAAGAATCTAGCTCTTTTTATTGCAGTTGTTAATTGTCTTTGAAACTTTGCAGAAGTACCAGTGATTCTTGAAGGAGTAATTTTTCCACTCTCATCTATATTCTTTAGTAAAGTATCTATATCCTTATAATCAATCTCTTTAACCCCTGCTTTAGTGAAGCGACAGAAACGATTAATAGGGATTTGAAATTTACGTCTCTTAGTTACTTGTTTTTTAGCCATTACTATCTCCTATTTCTGATTTGATTTTTGATCTGAGACTTTTTCTTTGTCTTTATCTTTATCTTTATCTTTATCTTTATCTTTATCTTTATCTTTATCTTTATCAGCTTCCATCATCATTATTGATGGTTCAGTAATAGCCTCTGACTTAGAAATGATTAAGTTTCTAAGAATTGCGTCATTGAAGCGGAAGTTATAGTTTAATTTATCGAGGGTATCTTTATCACACTCAATGTTCATCATTAAGTAATGTGCTTTATAAATCTTGTTGATTGGATAGGCTAGGTGTTTACGGCCCCAGTCCTCGTCTCTATGAAGAATACCACCACCAGAGGTGATTAGTTCTTTGTATTTTTCAATCATTGTTGAAACCTGAGAACTTTGATCAGGGTGAACAATGAGAGTTATTTCATAATGTCGCATCTACATCTCCTTATGGATTAAAAAAGCTTGCCAGCATCAGCCAGTCAAGCAAGGAAGGTGATATTTTATACTAGTTATTTTGTATTAATTAATTAATTGTTGTTCTTATCGCATTACTGTAAACATTAATATAAACTTTATTTATGGAATCAAAACTTGAGGTCTGTATTGATAGTTGTGCTGGTATTGAGGCTTGCATTGAGGGCAATGCAAACCGAATAGAACTTTGCAGTTCATTACAATACGGCGGTTTAACGCCATCTGAAGAGTTATTAGAGCTAGCTTCAGAGTGTGGGATTTCTGCTAGAGCAATGATTCGACCTAAGAAAGGGAACTTTATTTATACGTCTGAAGATTTAAAACAAATGATGGGTGATATTGATATGGTTCGCTCTTATACTATAGAGGGGATTGTAATTGGAGCAACATTAATTAATGGAGAACTCGACCTAGATTTTCTTGAAAAATTGGTAGATCATTCTACTGGCCTTAATAAAACTCTGCATCGAGCTGTAGATGCTATTAATAAAACAATCGAATCTGTTGAAACTGGAATAAAACTTGGGTTTGATACCATCTTATCCTCAGGCGGGCATGAGACTGCTATAGAGGGTTTAGCTGTTTTGTCTGAAATGCATAGGAGTGCATCTGGAAGAATTCATATCATGCCGGGATCAGGTATTAACCCTCTTAACGCTAATCAATTAATCAATCAATACCATTTTGAGTGGATTCATTCATCTTGCTCTATTAATAAAAATAAATTTAGCTTGACTGATGCTCAAATTATAAAGAATCTTAAAAATGCGATTATTTGCTAAATCTTGGACAAAGAGAATAGTCGCTCTATTACTGGTTGTTATTATTTATTATTTTTTTAATTTATATGGTCAAGTAAATGCTGAATTTTCTTCAAAATTGAAACTACAAAATAATATTACCCAGATTGAATATTCTATTGATGATTATCCGTCTGAGCTTATAAATATGCTTCTTCTTATAGAAGATCAATCCTTCTTTAATCACCATGGAGTCGACTTTAAAGAAATTGCTAGAGTTATTTATGGTTACTTGTTCGAGGATAAGGCATTAAGGGGTGCCAGTACAATTTCCCAGCAATTGATTAAAAACACACTGTTATCAAGAGAAAAAACCTTGTCAAGAAAATCTGAGGAAGCTTTGATGGCTATTCTTTTAGAACTATCTTACGAGAAAAATTTTATTCTTGAGAGATATATGAATACGGTATATTTAGCCCAAAAAGGTGATATGGCTTTTCATGGTTTTGCGAGCGGTAGTCTTTTTTATTTCAACAAGGATGTTGAAGATTTAAACTTAGAGGAGATGGCAACACTTGTTGCTTTACTAAAAGGGCCTTCTTACTATAATCCCACTAACTTTCCAGATAGACTGAGTAGTCGTGTTAAGATGATTTTATCAATGCAAGAAAATTACAAGGCAATAATAAATTGAATATATTAGCAATAGATACTTGTACAGAAATTGCGTCTGTTACTCTCTTCAAGTCAGGTGATAAAGTAAGTCGAGTTTTGTCTGGTATTGAAAAAACCTCTGGCCATATTCTTAAGCTTTGTGATGAAGTTTTTCATGAGTCTCAAATTCAACTTAAAGAAGTTGATTTAATTTCATACTCTCGAGGTCCTGGAGCATTTACTGGTGTCAGAATGTGTATTGGTGTTGTACAAGGACTGTCTTTGTCGATGGAGATTCCTACAATGGGTTTCTCAACTCTTGAATTGCTTGGATTTAGAGCATCTCAAATACTTAAATCAAAAAAAATAGCGATTGCACTTGACGCAAGAATGGGAGAGGTTTATTGGGCAACTTATGTCAATGGACTAATTGATAATATGAAAATATGCAAACCTGAAGAAGTTGATCATTTAAATTCAAGTTTTGTGGGAGTTGGCACGGGCTGGAAAGTACACAGTGAAAAGTTAAGATTAGCATCGAACATCAAAAAAATTGATTTATCCATTTGTCCAGAATCATCAGGATTAATTGATTTATCTCTAGAGGCAATTAATAGTGGTTTAGATGGAACCTTAGAGCTACCTCAGCCTATATATTTACGAAACAATGTGGCTGAAAAATCATTAAAATAAAGCGTTTTTTAATAACTGCATAAATACTATGTGGAAGTGGATTCAAAGACAAGCCTCACCAAAAGTTTTTTATCAGACATGTAATAGACTTATTCCATGGTTTTTTTGGCCGTTTATATGTTTATTAACAGTAGGCTTGTACTGGTCGCTTGTTATCTCTCCTGCTGATTACCAGCAAGGTGACGGATACAGAATTATTTTTATTCATGTTCCAAGTGCAATTCTTTCTATGATGATCTATGCAATCATGGCGGTTGCTGGAGGAATAGGACTCATTTGGCAAATTAAAATGGCTGAGGTTGTTGCAAAAGTTTCAGCGCCTATAGGTGCTGCGTTTACAATCATTGCTTTGTCTTCAGGTGCAATATGGGGTAAGCCAATGTGGGGAGCATGGTGGGTTTGGGATGCAAGGCTAACTTCAGAACTTATATTGCTATTTTTATACCTTGCTTATATGTCACTAAACAGTGCATTTGACAACCCAAGAACTGCAGCTAAATCTAGTTCTATTCTAGCTATTGTTGGCTTGATTAACCTTCCTATAATTCACTACTCTGTCAAATGGTGGAACACACTTCATCAGGGTTATTCTGTCGGGACCGGAGGCATAAAGGATACAGATATGCAAATTGCGTTAGCCTTAATGTTTCTGGCATCAATTCTACTTTATGCATTGTTAGTCTCAATCAAGGCTAGGACTGAGGTACTAATTCGTGAGCAAAATTCTAGCTGGGTTCAAGAAGAAGTAAGGAGTTTAATTTCATGACTATGGTAGAGTTTTTTTCTTTTCTTCCTTATGGAAAATATGCATTTTATGTTTGGTTTGCCTATGGTATTTCTGCATTAACAATCATTACTCTCTTTATTAATGCTAAACGTAATCACTCCAATACTCTTTTATCTCTTTCAAATAAGTATTTAAGAAATAAATGACAAAAAGACAAAACCGAATGATATTGGTTGGACTTCTTGTATCTGGAGTATTTTTGGCTGGTTATTTAGGAATTAAAGCTTTTAGTGAAAACCTACTTTATTTTTATACTCCAAGTGATATTGAAGAAGGTAAAGTTCCAATTGAGAAAAGCTTTAGAATTGGAGGCCTAGTTAAGACTGATAGTTTTGAAAGAAATGGCATGAGATCAACTTTTTTGGTCACAGATAATAAAAAAACTATCAAAGTTATTTATGATGGAATATTGCCAGACCTTTTTAGAGAGGGGCAAGGCGTAGTTGCAACAGGCTCAGTAACTTGTCCAAGAAAAGGATGGTCCTGTAAAAATATTTTTACAGCAACTGAAGTCTTAGCTAAGCATGATGAAAATTATATGCCACCTGAAGTAGCCGATGCACTAGAGTCTGCTGAGTCAAAAGAATGAAAAAAATAATACCCTTATTAGTTTTTTTAGTTATTGGAATTTTCTTGTTTCTGAGTCTAAATTCAAACCCAAATAAGTTACCTTCACCTCTAATTGGAAAAATGTTTCCAGTTCTTGAAGGAGCTGATTTTTACACAAATGAAAAGGTTAAATTAAACGATTTAATGGCTAATCAGTTAACACTTGTTAATGTATGGGCATCATGGTGTGTTACCTGCAGAAAAGAGCATCAAATGATTATGGATATTGCGCAAAATAATAATCTGAAATTAATTGGAATTAATTACAAAGACACTAAGAATGATGCAGAAGAGTATCTTAAGGTTATGGGAAATCCTTTCGATGACGTAATTTTTGATCCTCAAGGTAAAATTGGTATGGATCTTGGAGTCTATGCTACTCCCGAAACATTTTTAATCAGCAAAGAAGGCTTAATCATTTATAAGCATATTGGTGAAATCACAAAAGAAGTTTGGAGTGAAAATTTTGAATCACACTTTAATATGATTGAAAGCTAATTTTTTTTTAAAGCTTTTTTGCTATATAAATTTTTTGGTTTTTAATCCTGAAAGTGCCTTGACAGAAGGCTTTATAAATGGATAATCTAAATTAAACCTAAGAAATAAATCTTCTAGGTTTTGCACAAATTCTTTTTAAATTTAGGAGTTAAAATAATGAATAAATCAGATTTAGTTGCAGCAATTGCTGATAACTCAGGTCTTTCTAAAGCAGATGCAGCTCGTGCTTTAGAAGCAACAACTAGTGCTATCTCTGGTGCGCTAGCAAGTGGTGACTCAGTGGGTATTACAGGTTTTGGTAGTTTCTTGGTAAGAGCTCGTGCTGCTCGCACTGGTCGTAACCCTCAAACAGGTGCTGCTATTCAAATTTCAGCGTCAAATGTACCTGCATTTAAAGCAGGAAAATTATTAAAGGAATCTGTTAACTAATTAGATTTTTTGTCAGTATAATATGCCCGTTTCCTGATTCGATTCGGGTATTTTTTTGGGCGCTTAGCTCAGTTGGGAGAGCATCGCCCTTACAAGGCGAGGGTCACAAGTTCAAGTCTTGTAGCGCCCACCAAAAACGGAGTGGTAGTTCAGCTGGTTAGAATACCTGCCTGTCACGCAGGGGGTCGCGGGTTCGAATCCCGTCCACTCCGCCATCTTATTAGTTTTATGCTAGTTTAATCCATTTTCTAAAGTTTGACCTAAAATAGGAACATTAGTCCAATGTTCCCATTTTGCTATTTATAGGTTCAAGTTGGCTTATAATTAATTTTCTTTTACATAAAAGCCAACTGAATTTGGATCTATGCAATCTAATCCAACTTCTTGCTTATTTTGAATTTAAAATTAATTCTTCAGCAAAGGAGTTTATTTCTGATTGCTTATCTTTAACTATACTTTCACCTAAAGAAATAAGATAGTCTAAGTATTTCTTATCAGTATTGTCCATACTGCTACTCTGGTCATCCTCAAATGAGCAATCTAGTCTAAGGTAGTTAGGTTTATTATCATAAACTGCATTCAGTTGATAATCAGAAGCAGAGGCTACTGCGTTAGAAGTTAAGTAAGAGCCTTGATATAACCATTCAGCAGCCCCCCAATTTGCTGTTACCTCACAATCTAGATTTGTAGTTTTTCTTCCAGTTCCTAGTGAAAGCATCATAGTGTCTTTTGCATGAAGATTTGAGTTATGATAGCGAAATTCAGCATAAGCTGAAAGAGCTGGATTATTTGCAAAGACTCCTCCATCTATAAAACAGCGATGCTCTAGATCATTAACAGTAGAAATCTGAGCTGGAGGGAAATAAGTTAATGCTGAAGTAGCACCTCTTAATAGATCTTTCACATAGAAATTATGTCTTGGACTTGTTAGTGCTTTTTGCTGACGAAAAAAATAGTTTTTTCCTCTTGATAAATCATAGACTGGAATTAGAGAGGGCTTTAAGAGATCTTTAAGTTGTGATTTACCAAAGTATTTATCCAAAACAGATTCTAAGCCATCAGGGTCGTATTTTACGTTTACTATTCCTGAGACAGATTTGATCTCTTGAAAAAAAGAAGAGTTAAAAATAATTTGACCATTTTCTAAATAAAGATCAAGAATTTCTTCAGAGCTATACTTTGGACGGTTATTATTGTCAGGAGATAAGAGGCCAGCAATTATTATGGCGCCAGTGCTAGCGCCTGAAAAAAAATCAAAATAATCATGAATTCTTGAGTTTGGATTATTGGAAAGATCTTTAATTAGTGCTTCGAGGTGTAACAAAACAACGGCAGGCACAATACCTTTAATACCACCTCCATCTATAGATAAAATTCTAGTCCTATTCATGTAAATTTATTATATTTGAATTATAGAGTTTAATAATATTAATCAAATTATTAAGATATTTTAAATCCAAAATGCACTACAATCTATTTATGAATAAACTATTAGTATTTTTTATTTTGTTCGCAAATATTGCATCAAATGCAGAGTCACAAAATAGCAATCATTTCTTAGAGTGTGATGCATCTTTAAAGGTGGAGGGTGATATAGCCTCAACAGGCGTCTGCCAGTTTGGTGAATATCAAATTGAATTTTTTAAAAACTTAAGAGCCGCTACAGCTCACCTTTGCAATAATCAGCCTTTCTGCGGAGTTCAGGCTGATTGGAAAGGCGCTGATTCATATATAGACACAATTGTTAAAGATTTAAATGGCAATATTGTAGCTACAAACCTCGTTGAAAACGTTGACGCTATTCTATTAAATAGTTCATCAATCAATACTCCATATCTTGTATTACAAACAAAGAGACCTGGTTCAGCTGGCCCAGGCAGTTATTTTCATATTTTTACTGCTTCACCTGAGTTTAAGAAGGTTGTAAAAATTGGACCACTCTGGAATTCAAAAAAAGGAATATACACAAATGAAAATCAAGATTTACTTGTTGATATATGGGTTAAAAACCTTCCACCTGAGAATCCTGCATTAGCCAATAGTATTAGCTATCCAATTACATTAAAACTTACAGATAATGAATTTGTTCCAGCACTTGAACAGATGAAAAATGAGTTGAAAGTTTACAATCAAGATGAACTTCAAAAGATTAATAGTAAAGCTAAAGAAATCAATGCGTTAGTAACTAAATATATTCTAAATCCAGATAATGAGATTGAAGAGTATAAACTTACATCTCCTGGGTTTATGTTGATGGATATTTATCAGTTGGGTTTCATGCAAATGATTATTAATTTAGTTCGTGAGGGTCGTATTGATTTAGCATGGGAATTTTTTGATCGCGCCATACCTGCAAGATATGATTCTCGTGAAGAATTTAATTTGCCAATGTATAAAACTAAGAAAATTATGAAAGAAACTATCAATAATTGGTTAACTAATCTTGAATATTGGAATGAAATATATCAACTTAACCAAGGTAAAAATAACTGATAGCATTTGCTCATTAAGACCTTCTAAATATGGTTTAATGAATTTCAATAGTCCTAAAAAACTATTTTTTGTTTAATTTTGTTGCTACTATTACAGATCGATAGGTTATTAAAATAGCTAATACAGCAAGGAACCCTTCTTCATAGATAGAAGTTATGGCGAAATTAGGATCAGCTAGCATCTCCAAAAGAGCCCAAACTTGTATTCCGCATATTAGAATCATTGCCCATCGATGATTGAAATATATGAATAATGCAATAATAGCTAAGGGTAAATTAACATAAAAATTGAGATGGCTATAATCTAGAGGTTGGGGGCTATATTTTTGAAAATACCAATAATTAAATAGAGCTATTAGGAAAACTAGCAACACGTTGATATTTTTACTTTTTTTAAAAAAACCTAAATTATTATAATTATTAACCTCTTCTTTAATTTGTTGATCTGAATAAAATAGCATAAATTTTCTCCTAAATTTTTATAATCATGTCCATAATTTAGGTGCATGATAAATTACAGTGATATTAACTATGGATTATTATCTCTTCGTCTATTCTAGCCTTTCCCATTTCCATAATGAGCCTCTTTGATAATAATTAGAGCTAGCTAGTACAAATCCTGAAAGAAAAAAAATAGAATCAATCCAATCGTCATGAACATTGGTGTAAATTATTTTAGATTTAGATCTAAGTAGGGTTTTTGAGATAGATTTTAATGCTCCTCTTGTTGTATGGTTTTTGGGGCACATTAGAGCGCCAATAATACGGTTTTTTTCTATGAAATAATAAGATTTATCTATATTGCCAATTCTAGTGCCACTAATATTTTTTTGCATTTTACAAAGTTTATCTAACTGTTCAAAAGTTTTTGGAAATTGGCTATAGTCAATATCTAAAAATCTAGAAAAAGCTTTAAGATTTGATATTGAATTCGAAATTTTTGAGTTAATTAAATTTTCTGAATCCTTCGAAGAATTTTGATTCTTAATTTTTCTTATTATTTTATTAGGATAATTTTTATTAAATGCAGAGATATATTCTTCCTCTTTTGTGATTTTTTTATTAACTATAAAAAACTTTTCAACAGTAATATGAGGTGAAGAATATTTAGAAAATTCAATAACTTTAAAGCCCAGATCTAGAGCCATGAGAAGAGTATCTAATTCATTTATACTATGTCTCGAAATTAAGCTATTTTTATGCATTTTGGCGCATATTAGAATGTAAGAATATAAAATAGATAGAGTGCTTAAATAAGGCGCTTTATCACCCAAAAATGAAATATGAAAAGATAGTTTTTCTTCATAAGGAAAATACTCAAAAAAGTAGGGAATAATAGATAAATAGACTCCATCTTCTTTTTGCCCCAATAAATATCCATCAGCGCTTTGAATATTAGGAAGATTGCTGACTAAATTTCTAGTATTTTTTGGTAGTTTTTCAAAATTAGAGTGATTTAAAAATATAAAATCTATTGATTTTATTTTAGTAACCTTATTATTAGTTTTCACGAAATGAAAGGAAATTAGCAATAGCCTCTGAAATTGGAATTCCTAAATCCTCTTCCAACCACATCCATTGACCATTTGGGTTGCACTCTAAGAAATAAAAAAAATCGTTTTTTGCATTTATAAAATCAAAGCAGCCAAAATTTAATTGCATTTTTTGCATATATAAAAATATAAATGCTTCAATTTCAATTGGACAATCAACCCACTCTTCAACTTCTGCTAATCCATGTTCATATCCCTCTCTCCAATCTTCTCTTCCATTACCTTTAGGAAGCTTTTGTGAGTTAATCTTGCAACATAGAATTTTTTTTCCTATAACAGTAATTCTTAGCTCATAATTTTTGTCAATATATTCTTGCATAAAAGTAGGACATAATTCAAGGTCTTCTTGGGTAATTATATTTAAATTATTGTGACTTACTTTTCTGCTCGTAAATGGAATTTCAAACTTATCATCTAGCATTAAGCCATCAGCTGAAATTGGCTTTACAACTAATTCTGGGTTACTAACTGAAAATTGTTCAAGATCTTTCTTTGAGTTTGTAAGCAAGGTATGCGGTAATTTTATTTTTGATTTAAGTTCATTTATAACAATACTTGCAGTATTCATTTGTCTTAATTTACTTTCATTTGGGCGATCCCATACAGAACTACCAATCATTCTACAATTAATGAAAAAATGTCGAATCCATTTTGCTAATTCACTGGCTTCATCTTCTACTACAGACTTTATTTTTTCACTTTTTATTTTGGGTAATATGGGTGAATTAGGCCTTCTTTCCCATACAGAAATTACTTCATTTGAAGATAAAGATTTTCCATTGATTTTATTTTGAATATGAAGATTAACCGACTCTTTTTTATAAGAAAATGAAACTAGATAATCTGTTAGAAGAGATTCAGTATTTAAACGAAAATAATCATCTCCATTTTTTTGAAGATGTTTAATTACTGGGTTACAATGAATATCTCCCTTATTCGTGATAATTAAGATCAATTTTGCTATAAATAGAGCAAGTCTATCTATTTTTTTTCTTTTGTATCATCAGCCGTTTTTTTGTCTGCACCAATAAGAGTAAATTTGTTACACCTTGTATTTGATGTTTGAGAGCCTGTCCAATATTTCCCCTCTTCTAGCATTTCGGGTACATAATCATAGCGTTCTGAATGGTCATAAATATTGCTATCCATTGTTTCAACTCTCCCCAGTCTAATTATTGCTGGCGTTGCATTTTTTGATGATTGTATTTTATGCATTTTTTTGAATCTCCTAATTTAATGTATCGGTTATACCTAAAGCTTCAGTAATTCTTAAAATTTCATTACTTTCAGATTCTGATACACCCTCAGATGCTTCTGCCATTCCCCAAAGCATATTTTTTATATGTTCACCTGTCTGTTGATTTTCTTGAATTAAAAATTTAATTCCCTCAAAAATATCCTTTTCATAAGTATCTTTTTCACATAAAAGCCACATAAAAGCCCTGTAACGTTCAGCTGCTTCTAATCTAGCCTGGTGAGAAGTTCCAGGATCTCCAGATCCAAGTTGTTCTGATATATTCAATAAAAATAAGCGTTCAGTTTCATCAACATTTCCATCTATAGCAGCAATCATAGCTGCTGGAATTGTAAGAATTACTGAAATAAGGTTTTCATCATCCAAAGGGACATCATTTCTTTCACCATAAAGTGCTGTTCTTATATTGTTTAATTTTTCATAGTTAACATTACTCATATTTAGTCTCCTCAAAAATTTCAAGATCAATTTGAACTTTAAAGTTCAGTATAAACTATATTTTAAAAAAAATTGCTTTCTAATTCTAAGCTCTCTAGAAAAATAGTCACTCTTTTTATTTTACAAAATACCACCATAGAGCTGCTTTAACTTCATCTCCTGGGCCTTCAATTACCTTGTGAATATCCTTCATTTTGCAGATTTTTGATGAGCCACTTCCAGAACAAAGATTACCACTACGAAGATTTGCAATAACTTTAGTACTACTATTTCCATCATAAATCTTACTACTTCGAATATTTGCAGTTGCTGTATAGCTTGTTTTTGCAAAGATCTTATTACCACGTACAGAAGCTATCGTTGTAGTTCTATTTTTTTCAGTTAACTTATCACCATCAAATGAATATTTAACTCCCATAATATCTCCTTAAGCGTTCTACCTAATCTTTTGTTTTAATTCTTTTAAAAGCCGCTTATTTTCATCAATTGCACGCAAATTATCTTTTTGCATGCGTTGATTATCTTTTTGAATATTTTTAATTTCTTTAATAATTTCAGAAAGTTTACGCTCGATTAAATCGATTCTATCATCAGCTTTTTTAAGTAAATATGCAGATCCAAGCAGAGCAGCTAATTTATCATTTTCGCTCATAATTTTGCATTATTTTTTTTGTTATGGTTCAAATATACCCCTTTTTTTAATTAAATGATATTGTTTTGGAGTATTATCTGTTTATATAAGAATTAAATAACAGGAGTAATTTATGAGTATGAGTAAAGTTGACGATACCAAAAAGCAAGGTATGAAAATTCTAGTAATATTAGTTTTAGTTGGTTTTGTAGTATTTTTTGGATATGGCCCATTATTTGACCTAGTGGGTGGGGGTATTCCAGGGCGTGTTCTTGGCGCTACTTTTGGCTCAATTTTTGCTATTTTGATGACAATGTTCCTTTTAAATAAGCAAACTGAAATTGAACAAGAGAGTAAGAAAAGTGAAAGAGTTTTTGATGAAAAAGTTGTACTATATAAAAACATTTTAGCTATGTCAAAAGAGATGTTGGAGGATGGTCAACTTGATACTAAAGAGATTCTCGCGTTACCCTTTACACTTATCAAAATGCAAATGGTTGGAGGTGACGAAGCAATCAAAATATATACTTCATTTTTTGAAAAGATCAATGATATTTATGAGGCTTCTGACGATGAAGTAGTACAAATACCTGAATCTGAAAAACAACAGGTGTTTTCCTTATTGAGTAGATTTGCTGTGCAATGTAGGGTTGATCTTGGAATTTCCGATACGCCAATAGATGAAAGCATTTTTGCAAGAGCAATCAGTGTCGTTCAGCAATCAGACAAAGCAATCAAGGGGAAGAGAGATACCTCTAAATATACTTTTAACGGTAAAGCTTTTGCCAAGGGTAGATTGGTTCATGCCGTGGTTAAGGATTACGTCAGTAAAAATCCAGATACTACTTTCGATGAACTTAAAAAAGCATTTCCAAATGAGTGGCAAGCAGGTGGAGCTAAATCAGGTAATCGAGCGGTTTTTGTTAGACTAGCTGATGCTGAAAAGCTCTTTGAAGATAAAGGCCACAGAAGGCACTTTTTTAAAGAGGGTGAAACTATTCAGTTGTCGGATGAAGTTATAGCTGTATCAAATCAATGGGGAATTGGCAATATTGGAGATTTTGTTGATGGTTCGAATAAAAATCATAATGCTGATATTTCAAAATAATTAAAAGCTATTATGAGGAAGAATTCCTTTGATGAAAAAACTATTCATAAGCTCAAGGCTTATGTTTATGCCTTATTTGATCCACTGGAAGATAGACCTTTTTATATTGGTAAGGGAAGAGGTAATAGAGTGTTTCAGCATGTGGAAGGGGCCCTCACGGAAGATAAAGAAAGCAATAAATATGAGAAGATTCGAGAAATAAGAGCAAGGGCTCAGAATAATAGAGTAAAGCATACTGTAATCCGTCATGGTATGAGCGACGAAGTGGCTTTTGAAGTTGAATCTGCTTTAATTGATTTAGCTAATAGGACCGGTGCTAATCTTACAAATGAAGTTACAGGTCACAATAGCATTGAAAATGGCATGATGAGCACTGATGATATTGTGAGAAAGTACAATGCACAGCCCTTAAACGAACTTATCCATAGTGTTGTAATAATTAATATAAATAAAAAATATAAATTAGTTCGAGATGAGGCTTTACAAGTTAATACAAAGTATTCTGGAAAAGATTTAATTTATGAATCCGTAAAGCAGGCTTGGGTAATAGGCAAAAGACGAGACACTGTTGAATATGTTTTGGCTGAATACAAAGGAATAATTGTAGAGGTGTATGAGGTAATTGAACATAGTATTAATGGACAACCTGAAAAATGGTATCCAGTTTCTGGTTTTAAAAATAGGTGGGGATTTCACGGAAAACTGGCAACTAATAATGTTCGGGATATATATCTCAATAAATCAATTGCTCACCACAAGAAAAGAGGCGCCGCCAATCCATTAAGGTATTCGTTATAAACTTAAATAAATTTTTATAAGGAGAATGATATGAGTACGTTATTAGTAGTAGTTGTAGCGGGAGTTCTGTTATGGTTTTTTTTGAAACCTAGACATGAAAAAAAATGTGCATGGTGTAGTAGCTATAAAATTTCATTGCTAAATGGACATGAGGGTCCTCGAGGATGGAAATACCCTAATAAGGATGGCTCTAAAGATAAAAGACGAAAAGATAATTATGAGGAAGCAACTTATAACAGTGAGTATAAATGTAATGAATGCAATGCTAGCACTATATTTGAACATGCTAAAAGTAAATCACCAGGTCCTAATAAAAATATTTTAAAGCGAGCAATATTAAAGGATGGTGATGGCGAGAGAAATGGGTCTGATTTTGGTGTTTAGCCTTTGATTTTTGACTAATATTGTGCAGTTACTACTTATTTAGTTATTAACGATTTTTTCTAGATTGTAAATAATAAAGTGTTGACGTACAATGACACTTTATTTTTTCGTCGTACATTTTCATGAAAAAAAGTCCAATAAGTTCTACAGTAGAATTTGATAGAGATGGGCTTCAGCACGGCTTTTTAAAACTTCCTCATTCTCATGACGACTCTGCTTGGGGCTCGATAGTTATACCCATTACAGTTGCTAAAAATGGAAAAGGTCCGACAATTCTCTTTACGGGCGCAAACCATGGCGATGAATATGAAGGACCAGTAGCATTATTTGATTTAGCTAATCAGATTAAAGTAGAGGATATAGCAGGTAGAGTTATTATTGTGCCTGGAATGAATTATCCAGCTTTTCAGGCTGGGAAAAGGACTTCACCAATTGATGGTGGGAATATGAATCGAGTATTTCCAGGAAATTCAGAAGGAACATTTACGGAAAAGATAGCTGATTATTTCAACAGAACTCTTCTCCCACTTGCAGACTATGTGGTTGATTTTCATTCAGGCGGTAAGACTCTAGATTTCCTTCCTTTTTGTTGTGCTCATGTTTTAGAAAATAAAGAACAACAAAAAAAATGTGTTGCCGCTATGAAAGCATTTAATGCTCCTCACTCAGTAATGCTTTTAGAGATTGATGCGGTTAATATGTATGATACAGCTGCGGAGAGTATGGGCAAAGTATTCATTAGTACTGAGCTTGGAGGTGGCGGTTCAACAACAGCTTACACTGTTGAAATTGCCAAAAAAGGAATCAGAAATATTCTACGTCATGCTGGAATAACAAAGGGAGATTTAGAGGTTGACGATACTCTTAATCTAGATATGCCAGATGAGACTTGTTATATTTTTAGTGAATCAACAGGATTGGTTGAGCATTGTGTTGATCTTGGAGACGAGGTGAAGGCTGGTCAACTAATCGCAAAAGTTCATAATATTGAACGAACTGGTACTCTTCCGGATGAGTATCACGCTAAAATTGATGGGATATTTACAGGTAAACATTTCCCTGGGTTGGTTGTGAATGGCGATTTTCTGGGCGTTGTCGCTGTCCCAGTCTAATTAAGGAGGTTCAATGAATCCATTATTTGCATCAGATAATGTGACTAGTGCATGTCCAGAGGTAATGGATGCTTTGATTGAAGCTAATTCTGGTATCGCAAGCGCTTATGGTGATGATGAATGGTCATCAATCTTAAAAACAAAATTATCTGAAGTTTTTGAAACTGAAGTTGAGGTTTATCTTGCAGTAACTGGAACTGCATCTAATGCTTTAGCGCTCTCAGCTTTAGCGCCGGTCTTTGGAAAAATATATTGTCATGAACTTTCTCATATTAATACCGATGAATGTGGCGCACCTGAGCTTTTCACAGGTGGCGCTAAACTCAATCCAATGAAAAGTGTTAATGGAAGAATTCAGGCTGACGAGTTAGCAGGAATTGTAAGGGGCTCAGGAAATGTTCATGTGACTCAACCCTCAGTTGTCAGTATTACGCAGTCCTGTGAAACAGGAACTCTTTATCAATTAGAAGAAATAAGAAAAATATCAAAAATTGCTCATGATAATAAAATGAGTGTCCACATGGACGGCGCTCGTTTTGCTAATGCACTTGTATCGCTGGATGTAAGTCCGGCTGAAATGACCTGGAAGTCGGGCGTTGATGTTGTAACTTTAGGTGGCACAAAGAACGGTTGTCTTGCTGCAGAAGCAATTATATTTTTAAAACCTGAAATGGTCGGCAATTTTCCTTTTCTTCATAAACGCTCTGGTCAGCTTCTCTCTAAAATGCGTTTTATTTCCTCTCAGCTCAACGCTTATGTTTCTGATGATGTTTGGATAAGAAATGCAAGGCATGCAAATTCTATGGCAAAGATTTTAAGTGAGGGGCTAAATCATTTTTCAAATATTGAATTAGCTTACCCGACTGAATCAAATGAGGTTTTTGTTTATCTACCTCGTGATGTTATTGATTATTTAAATAATTCTGGTTATGACATCAATGAGGAAGAGCTTGATGGTAAGGCTGTTAGGTTTGTAACTGCTTGGAATACAGATTTAAAAGATATAGAAAATCTTTTAGATAAATTAGCGCAAAAATATTCATAAAGTTTCGGGTGTAAAACTTCTCTAGATAAATCACATAGCCTTGTATAATGCTTCACAAAGCTGTTAGTGAGATTGAGTTTTATAAAATCCTTCTCTTAGCAATGAGTTCAACAATATTGGTAAAAAATTATTATGTTAGGTGCAATAAGAAATAAATCAAAAGGCTGGGTGGCTTATCTCATCGTTGGTTTAATAACAGTTCCATTTGCTTTATTTGGAATTCAGGATTATGCTAGCCGCTCTGCAAATACTGCGATTGCAAAGGTTGATGGAGAAGATATTGATATTAATATTTATTATCAAGAATTAAATACTCAGCAACGTAACCTGCAACAACAATTAGGTTCAGCCTATAGCCAGGAAATTGATAATACTCTCAAGCAAACTTTGTTAGATTCATTGATCAATGAAAAGCTTATTGAGAACTTTGCAAATTCATTAGATATTGTTACTTTGGATGATGAAGTAAGGTCTGTTATTGAAATGAATCAAGCATTTATAGTGGATGGTGATTTTTCACAAGATCGTTATATGCAATTACTTAGATTGAATAGTTATTCTCCCGCTAGTTATGAGTTGGCTCAATCTAAATCATTGACTCGTGATCAAATTAAGAGAAATTTGAGTGGTTCAGCTTTTATGTCATCGACACAAAGTAAACAACTAAACGACCTTGCATCACAGCAAAGAGAGGTTTCTTATATTGTTCTTAAAACTGACAATTATGAAGATCAGGTGAGTGTATCTCAAAACCAAATTTCAGACTACTTCAATGAAAATAGATCAAGTTTTCTAGAGGGGCGTAAGGTAAAGGTAGATTTTGTCGAGCTGACACTTGATGGTATGGATGAGCCTGAAAGTCCAACTAATGATGATCTTCAAAGCCTTTATGATGAAAATGCCGAACTCTATACAAATCCTGAGAGAAGAAGGGCACAGCATATCCTGGTTGAAAGTGAAGAGTTAGCGAATGATTTGCTAGGCCAGATTAAAGAGGGTGCTGATTTTGCTGAGCTTGCTAGATTAAAGTCTGAGGATACTTCATCAAATGAAGAGGGCGGTGATCTTGGCTTCTTTGAAAGAGACTTAATGGGTGCGGAATTTGATAAAGCTGCATTTGCTATGAATATTGGTGATATAAGCGAAGTCATAGCAACCGACTATGGTTATTTTCATATTATTAAGCTAACTGATATTGAACCTGAGACAATGCAAGCTTTTGAAGAAGTTGAGGAGCAACTTGTGTCTCTTTACATTAGAACTTCTAAGGAGAAATTACTGTTTGGCTCTTTAGAAGAATTTATGAACTTGTCTTATGAAGAGTCTCTAGATATGGTTGCAGATCAGTTTGGTTTAGAGCTTAAAACGAGTGACTATTTTGCACAAGGAAGCAGTCAATATGATGCAAAATTTGTTGCTTCTGCTTTTAGTCCAGCGGTCATTGATGAGGGTGAAAATTCTGAGGTGATGGAGATCAACTCGGAAAAATTTGTAGTTCTAGCGCTTTCTGATTTACAGCCTGAACGTGAGAAGGATTTAAACGAGGTTGAAGATCAAATTGAATCTGCGCTCAAGAGAGCGGCAGCTAAAGAGGTGATTGATAATATAGCTGAAAATATTGCCTCAGCGCTTACGAGTGGAGATAAGCAAATGGCCAATCAATTAATCTCTGAAAATAATTTAGAATGGGTTTCTGAGGGTTGGATCTCTAGAGCGAGTGAATTACCATTTGACGTTACATCTTTATCTTTTACTCTCTCAAAGCCTGAAGGAGGAAGGCACACTTATAGTGCTGAGAGTGCTAATATGTTAACGTCCTTAGTCATTGATTTGAGTGGTGTCAAAAGTCCAGAAGAAGATTCAGATACTGGCATTTCAGCGCTTTATTTAAATCAAGAAAACAATGAAATGTATATCTCTTTAATTAAACAATTAAGAGAGAATGCAGAGATAAAAGTTTTTACTGATCTTCTTTAAGAGCTAATTTTGAGTTAATTATTGTTGAGTTATGAGGATTAGTCTCTAGGCTTTACCATGCTCTTTATCTCAAGCACATTGAAGTTAGGATCTTCAACAAAGAAAGTTTCTTGCTGATAATCCGTATCCTCAAACCTTGTATAAGGTTCATCTACAAAACCTACAGTTGAGGCTACGCTAGATTTAACTCTTTGGTACTCTTCTAATGGCAAATGAATCCCTAGGTGAGGGACAAGAACTTCTCCCATGTCAACACTATGTCTATGTCTATCAAGGCTATCGCTTTGGCGAGGTTTGGATTGGTGAAGTGTAAGTTCATTCCCCCAAAAATCAACGTCTTGCCACTTACCTTCCTCAGCCATATCAAGTTCACAGCCTAATACGTCTGTATAAAATTTAATTGTTTTGTTTAGTTCTCCAGCCTCAATAGCTAAATGGAATCGATTGCTCATTTTTACCCCTATAAAAGAATAATTATCTTTAAAACTAGATGATTAGTATACTAATAATCTTCAATTTATCAAGATAAAAGAATTATTTTTCTTTTAAGGGTTAAAGGTCAGGACCTTTCTCGTAAAAATTGTAACCTGCATCAACATAGGTGACTTCTCCAGTCACTCCTGATGCTAAGTCAGAGCATAAAAAGGCAGCCACATTTCCAACTTCTTCAATGCTGACATTGCGTTTGAGTGCGGAGCTTTCTGCAGCGTGATCAAGTAATTTTCCAAAGCCTTTGATACCGCTTGCAGCCAGGGTTTTTATTGCGCCTGCGGATACTGCGTTAACTCTGATACCTTTTTCAACACCCATTGCTGCTGCCATATACCGGACGTTGGCCTCAAGAGAGGCTTTGGCAATACCCATCACATTGTAATTTGGTATTGCTCTTAGAGCCCCTAAGTAACTAAGAGTTAATAAGGCGCCATTTTCATTAAGCATTGGCATAGCTGCTTTTGCAAGGGCAGTAAAACTGTATGAGCTAATTTCATGTGCCTTAAGGAATCCTTCACGGGTCGTCACCTCAAGATAATTGCCATCCAGTTCAGTTCTTTCAGCAAAGGCAACTGAATGAATGAGTATATCAAAGTTATCCCAAGATTTATTAAGCTCATTAAAGGTTTCATTGATTTGCTCGTCAGTTGATACATCGCAGGGTATTACAATCGATGAATTACAAATTTCAGCGCATTTTTCAACGCGACTTTTGAGTTTCTCAGTTTGATAGGTGAAGGCAAGCTCGCAGCCATTTGCTGCCATAGATTCAGCAATTCCCCATGCAATAGAGCGATTTGATGCTACACCGACAATGAGCGCTTTTTTACCTGTTAAAAAACCCATGAAACCTCCACAATATTTATAATACTATATTGAGTTTAATTATAAACACATTGTTTGAATAGTTGCTGTTTACTTAGTGATTGACCGTAATGGTTTAATGTTTAATCTTAAGCTCAATAATTTTTTTGGCTGAATTATTTATGAAGCATAAAGGCTTATTTCTCTTATTTATAGGTTTGGTATTATCTGACCAACTCTCAAAGCAAATTTTTATGTCCTCATTTGAATTAGGGCAGTCAATGGTTTTGAATCAGTATCTTAGCTGGACCTATCTTCATAATACCGGGGCAGCCTTTAGTATTTTGTCTGACGGCGGAGCGATACAAAAATTGTTCCTCTTGGGAGTGTCTACATTGGTTTCGCTCTGGATAGTATGGTGGACTCAGAGGACGCCAGATATTTATCGGCAAAAATTATTGGGCCAGTTTTTTCTTCTCTCTGGAGCAGTTGGTAATCTGATTGATAGGGCGCTGCATGGTTTTGTAATTGATTTTATTGATCTGCATGTTAATAGTTTCTATTGGCCAGTCTTTAATTTAGCTGACAGCTTTATATTTATAGGTGTTGCCTTAATCATATTTGAGAGAAAATCAAGCACTAAGTAAATTCGAGTGGTTTTAGGAATCACCATAAATGGTAGAATATTAACTAAACGAATAACAGACTAATTTCATGAGGAAAGCTCATTTATTATCTTTACTAATGTTAGCAAGTATTTCAGCAAGTGCTGAACTGCAAAAGTTGTCTAATGACGGTGAGATTGTTGCTATAGATAGCGAAAAATGGTCCTGTGTTGTTGATAATAAAAGCTCCCTAGTTTGGGAAGTTAAGAGTGGAAAGAAGGGGGTTCAATACGCTCTTAATACCTATACCTGGTTTGATGGCGAGAGTGGTAGAGATAATGGAACCTTTAGTAAAAATTGTTATTGGGGAAAAAACTGCAATACACTCTCTTTTGTAGAAGACATTAACAAGGCTGAATTATGCGGCTATTCTAATTGGAGGTTACCTACAAGAGACGAGTTAAATTCTATTGTTGACTATTATGGTGAAGGAGATACGCTAATTGATACTCACTTTTTTCCTAACACTCAGATGGACTCATACTGGACCTCAGTCTCAGTGACTAGCAATCCATCTATGGCCTATGAGGTTCCATTCTTTTATGGTGGCTCTATGGCACGTGATAAAACTATTGACACTTTTGTAAGACTTATAAGAAGTGCTGACTAGAGAAATAGACCAATCCCTGTATGAGTCATATTCTGACGATATACCCTTAATTCTAAAAAGAATCTATGCATCAAGAGGTGTCAGTGAATCTCAGCTTTCAATGGCTCTTCCAGGTCTTCTTAAACCAAACTTTGATCAGCTTAATATTGCACTAGAGCTTTTAGAAAAGTGCCTTTTAGAAGATAAGCGCATTTTAATCGTTGGTGACTTTGATGCGGATGGGGCGACAGCTAGCGCAGTGGCGATCAAAGCGCTGAGACTCATGGGTGCAAAACATGTGGATTTTTTGGTTCCTAACCGATTCAAGCATGGTTATGGACTGAGTCCAGAAATTGTAAAAGAGGCAAAGAGCGATAAAGAGCCTGATTTAATAATCACCGTTGATAATGGCATATCTAGTAATGAGGGAGTAGCTCTAGCAAGGTCTCTTGATATTGATGTCATTATTACTGATCATCATCTCCCGCCAAAGGAGCTACCAAATGCCAATGCAATTATTAACCCTAATCTAAGAGGGTGTGACTTTCAATCGAAGAATTTAGCGGGAGTTGGCGTCAGTTTTTATTTATTTTCCTCTCTTAAGACTCATTTAACAAAACAGAGTTACTTTGAAAAGAATAACATTCAAAATCCAGACTTGCGTGCACTATTGGACTTAGTTGCGCTTGGAACTGTTGCTGATGTTGTAAAACTTGATCAAAATAACCGAATTTTGGTGAATGAGGGAATTAAACGTATTCGTCAAAAGAACTGCTCAAAAGGCATTCTAGCCATTTTAGAGCTCACTAAACGACCTATTGACTCACTCCAAGCATCTGACCTCGGATTTACAGTTGCACCAAGGATTAATGCAGCCGGCAGACTGAGTGATATTTCTCAAGGGATTCGATGTCTTTTATCAGAAGATATGAATGATGCGAGACGTTATGCTCAAACCCTGGAAGAGTTCAATATTAAAAGGCGTAAAGAGCAGACTCGGATGCAGGACGAGGCGCTCGCTATTGTTGAAAATCAAGCCATTGATGAGAGTGAGTTTGCAATTGTTCTTTATGATGATTCTTGGCATGAGGGAGTTGTCGGCATTGTTGCTGGAAAGCTCAAAGAAACCTATCAGTGTCCATCCGCCGTATTTGCCAAGGCAGAGAATGTTTTAAAGGGTTCTATTCGCTCTATTCCAGATGTCCATATTAAAGACTTACTTGATCTAGTTGATCGTGATAATCCAGATCTCATTGAGAAATTTGGTGGTCATGCTATGGCAGCCGGACTCACTATAAGGCCAGATAACTTTGAAAAATTTAAAGATGCATTTACTGAGGCTATTACAAAGCATCTAAAAGGAAAAAAACCCATCATCGAAATGCTAACGGATGGCCAGCTTGATTCATCAGAAATCACACTTAAGAATGCTGAGCTACTTCGTCAAGCCTCACCCTGGGGACAGGGGTTTGAGGAGCCTATTTTCTATGGCGACTTTGAATTGGTAGAACAAAGAGTCGTTGGTGAAAAACATCTGAAGTGTAATCTAAAGCTCCAAGGCACAAATTCAGTGCTTGAAGGAATCGCTTTTTTTCAAGAAAAGCTTAGTTCTAAGAAGGTTACGGTTGCTTATAAACTCAATGTGAACTCATTTAGAGGTAATGAATCATTGCAGCTTATGATAGATTCAATTGAAAACTCTAACTAATGCCCGACTTTCATTTTTTGCATAACTTCAGTTAATATTGATTTTAATGCACGTTTTTAATTCTTTCATAAACTATCTCTTCCCAGTCATAGTTTTTATATTTTGAATTAACTACAACTATCCTTTCATTATCTAAATCAATTAAAATGTTTTGGCCTGCAAATCCTGTTAAACCTATAATTTCTCTATTTTCCATTCCAATGATGTCAAAATAAAATTGACCGCCATATCTTTTTGAATAGGTGGCAATATCATCGGGTTTTGGGTTGTCATTATCGTTCTTATCAATTCTTCTGTCATAGAGTGTTTTTAAATACTTACCTACACAAGTGTCATTATTCCAATCTTCCATTATTGCTTTTGCGATTCGTAAATAATCATATCTTGTTGCAAAAAAACTATATCTAACCGTAGGCTCATCTCCATAATTAGCTATTCGCGTTAATTCAAAGTAAACACTATTTTTAACTTTGGCATTTTCATTAAAAACTTGATGTAATAATTTTTTCCAATCCTCGCCAGCTTTATAAATTACATAATTCAATACAACATGAGTGGTTAAGGCGCTGTAGTTATATATAGGGTCAGATTTTTGAGTATTTTGTAAATTTGAATCCACTATTGTTTCTAATGAAGTCATATTTAAATTTACACCACTACTTTTCCACATATTATCAACCATCGGGCGAATTCGTTCCCCAATATATTTCTGATCTCCTGCAGCCATGTTTAACAGATCAATTAATGCCTGATCTTGATATAGAGTATTTCTGAGTAAATCCCAATCAGATAATCTTTCATCAACACTGTTAATGTAGCCCTTACAAATTGCGTGACCGGTAACGTAGGATACTAAACTTTTACCCATTGAGTGTGATGGCAATAAACCATCAATAATTTTAGGCGGTATATCAGACTCATCAATTACAATTTGATTATCTTCATATAATAAGTAACTAATGACACCTGTTGTATTGTTATTTTTAAATTCATCAAGCACATCTTGATCTTTTCTTAGGCTTGATTTAAATTTATAAAAATTAGGAGCCCCTTTAATCTCAACTGATTGAAACATGAAATGGTGTCTCGAATCGGGATAATCGCCTGGCTTATACCAAGTATTAGTATTTTTTCCAGCTAACACAGAAAATGAGGATAACTGAAGAACAAGGAATAGTATTATTGTTTTATTAATAATCTTTATAGTTCCTTACAATTTCTAATATACATTACGCCTCCAGCCCAATCCTCGACATCGATAAATAGTTTAGCATTAGCGCTCTTAATTTTACTAAGATTAAGTGGTGTTGATCGTTTATGCTTCTTGAGCTCAATATAAAGAGGGATTCTTGGTACTTCTCCAGTATCTATATGATGACTAAAGTACGCCATCTTGCCAACAAGAAATCCATCCTCAGTGAGCATTAAATTAACTTCATTTTCGAGGTAACTTTGGTCCGCAGAAAGGCCCTTCATTTTCCATCTACTGCGATTGATATCAATACTAACCTTTCCACTGTCAATTTCCAAGTAGCCTTCAGCTATATTCCAATCCTCAATTTCACCCTCAGGTATATTCTCATAAACCACTCGCCTTATTCTAAAAAAGCATTGCAACTTTTCATGACTATTTGTAATCTTATAGATACTAAAATCAAAATCAGTTTTCCCTATGTCTTTTGACAATATGCTATCTAAAACTGATTGACTGAAGACCACATCATAAATTTTAATTTTTGACTTATTTTTACTAGCTTTAATGAGTGACTTAGGGACGCATTCTAGTCCTCTTTTTATAGCCTCATCTAATATATGTTGAGGTGGTGATGATTGCTCCATCCAGTTACAAATTGCATCATCAGGCCAGTCATCAAGATAATTCGCGTAAGAAACACCAGATAGAATGATTGATAAAAGTGTTATTAATATTATTTTGACAATTTTCATAAGTTATCACATATGAATAATGCTTAGTACATTCATTAATTTAAAAATAATTATGAAAAAATATAGTCATAGACTCGAGGCAGTTTAGGAGTGAAAAATACCTCACTTGCAATCCTGTCATGATCGATTCCCAGTGACCGCTCAATACATGCTGCACAAACTGATCGGTAATCTATTGTAGCCATCAAATCTCTTTTCTCAAACTGTTCGTTCTTACTTAGCCCAGGCCAGTCAGCTATGACGCGACTATTAGAGATGGTGCCTCCTGCAAGAAGTCCAGCACTACCGTAGCCGTGTTCAGTTCCTCTTGTGCCGTTAACTGCAACTGTTCTGCCAAACTCAGTAAGCGTTAAAATTATGCTTCTATTCCAAGCATCTCCAAGGCCTTCACGGTAGCCAGAAATAACATCATCAACTATTTCTAGTCTTTTGGCGTGATCTCCATTTTTGTCATAGCCATCATCTGAAACTTGGTTAGCGTGAGTATCAAATTGCCCAATACGAATAACAGAAGAAATAGGACCGTTTTCTTTGGACATTTCTTTTCCAGCATATTTAGCTAAACTAATCGGATCCCTAGCAGTTATTGTTCTTTGAGAGTTTTTTTTGCTTAGCTTAGTAAAAATTTCAGCTTCATCTTTGTTGTGAGCCATTGCAATCTTACTAATTAAAGTACTATTAAGGACGCTTGACTTGTTTATGCTTGCAGGGTAGAAATTGTCATTTTTGTTGTATCCTCTGAGAATTAATGGCATCTCAAGTGAAAGCGCTTTGCCTGGGAGGTTGGCAATTTCAAGTGCTCTTCCGAGCCATCCTGTTTTTTCAGCAAAAGGGCTAAGGCCTCCACCTTCCATCAAATTTTGACCTTCGAAATGAGATCTTCTAATGTAAGGAAAGGAAGTCGCATGGACGACAGATGCATTATTTTTCGCCATTAATCTTGAAAAGTTAGGGAGTGATGGATGAAGACCAAAAAATGAGTTAAGTTTCAAGAAATCTTTTGGTGTTATTGTTTTTCTCATTGTCGTCAGGTTTGGGTCACCAAATGGAGGGACAGCGGTCAGGCCATCCATCCCTCCCTCCAAAAGAATGACAGAAATATTGCCAGGTGGCTTGTCTTTGGTGAAGCCCGGAAGAGGGATGCCCGCAAGAAACAACGAGGCTCCAGAATATTTTAGAAAATCTCTTCTTGATATTTTATATTTAGACACTGTTTAATCCCATGAGTTCAGGGCTACACATTAATGCAATAAAGCGAACTCTTCTAGTTTTTCCGGCACTTTCAACTAGATTTCTTGTAGTTATGTTGGCTCCAATCCTTTCCATAATTTGTTCTGGCGAAGTTTTGGGAAGCCCGACATTGTATATAGCAGAAGCAAATCTTAAACGACGCTCAAACATTTCTCCTGACAACCATTCCTCCTTTTTACTGGAGTAGCCATCAGGCTGCCTTGTACTCCAAAAAGATTGACCTAATTCCTCAAATATTTTTTCTACATCCATCAACTGATTGTCATAATTATATAAATCTTCCCAACCCTTAATATAGGTCGCGTTGCTAAGCCTTAGAATTTGAAAAAGCCATGTCATAGGCCACTGAAATTTCTCATCTTTAGAATTAATGGCTCGATCTATGACAGCTGAATGAATCTGGTCTAGGTCACCGTTACTTTGTCTCCATGAATTGGCAACATAGTCTATATCTTTCTTCTGAGGATTGTCACTTACAAAGTGATGACACAGTTTTGTTGAAAGGTGTAATACAGTATTTTCGTGAGATGCAAGGTGGTCAATTAATTGTCGAAGCCCACCCTTACCTACACCGATTACCTTGCCTAAAACTTTTTTGTTGCCAGGCTCAGCGTACCTTTGTTTATATACATCCCAGTGGTTTGTTGTGCCGGCCATTTCCTTCATCTCGCTAAGGGGCATATCAAAATAGGCTCCCCAGCCAGCCAAGACTTTGGCTGTCTGTCTAATGTCAGTTTCGCTGTAACCCGCGTTTGGGGAAACAGTATGAAGCTCTAAGAGCTCTCTACCTAGGTTATCGTTAAGGCCGGATTGGCAATCTACATTTTTTCTACAATCTATGGTTTGCCTTGACTCTTCTCCGGCACTCCAGATATTATCTAAATAAATCAGCATACCTGGGTGAGTAGTAACCTTATATAGCATTTCAGAAAAAGAGCCATTCAAGTTAGCCAAAATCGCCTCTTCCATGGCATGTCCAATCAATGACTCGTTATCGAAGGTATTGCCGATAGTGAAATGGTTGGCCCAAAATGACATAAATCGCATTCTGATTTGGTCGTTGCCGTAGACATTCCGATGGGCGAATTTCATCTCATCTTTCTCTCTCATTAGGTTGTTTTGTCGATTAGCTTGCTTAGCTGATGCAAGCTCTTGGCCGTCTATTCGCTCTCTCTCTTTTTTCCTGTTTTCTCTATACAGTCGCCAAAGCCTAGCGCGTTTTTCAAGATCAGGCTGCATTGACTCGGGCCAAGGTTTAACTTTTTCGTTCTTAGTACTAATTCCAAGTGCTGTTGAATCAGAATGTAGTTGAGAAATTGCCCAGTCTTTAATATCTTTGGGAAGTTTAATCTCCGGCCGAAACATAAGACCAATTTTTTGTGCAACCCTGAATTGTTCATTCATAACAAAAGTATATCAATACAAATTATTTAAGTCAAAAATATTAGACTCTAGATATAGTTCAAATTTTCAGGTGTTGAGTGGTGCAAATTTAAAAAAAATGTTATTGATAGAAGTTATTCACAATTCTTACAAATACCATCAATTTCAATAACCTGTCCATCTTTAATTGAAAACTCATTAGAGTTGGGTAACGAAAGCTTAGCCGATACTTGGCAGGACTCTTCTACAGTTTTGCAGTTGGTACATTGAAGCAGGACATGAAAGTGGTGTGTATGGCTATCATTGCAAACTAGGTATGTATTAGTTGAGTCCAGTTTATGAACAACACCCACATCAATCCAAAAGTCTAAGACCCTGTAAATTGTACTAATATTAAATGAATGGCCTTTATTGGTTAAAGAGTCTCTTAGGTCATAGGCAGAAAGATTTTTTCTTGAAGAACATAGCTCATCAATTATTGACATTCTTTGCGGTGTTGCGCTTCTTCCCGAGTCTAAACATTTAGAGATTAATTGTGTCCTAGTTATCATGAGGGTCCTCTAAGTTATAGCTATAATCCTCGTCAATGTACTCCTCATCGCTAAAATGAAGCGTTTCAATAACAGCATCGGTAATGGTATATCCACTATCTGCAATATCAAAACTTTGCGATCCTACAGATATTCTCCCATAAACGATGATTGGCATATACAAATCACGAAACTTTGTGGGTTCATTTGTCACATCCACAAGAAGAGTCTGGTTTAATGGTGGCGGCGGAACGTGGATACATTGACCAGACTCTGGAACAAGTAAAAACTTACTAATATCAGAACCTGAATATTCAATTGGAACCATAAACCCAGCTAGAGCAATATCGTTGCCCTCTAGGGAACTGTTAAGTTTGGTTCCAGCCTCTTCTAATTTAGCTTGAAAATCTTCACTCATATAAGTTTCATAGGACAAATCGTCAGGAATAAAATCATATGCGTCAGCCGGCTCAAGGCTCAACCAGTTTTCTTCTATAGTAGATAAATATTCATCAGTCACCACAATAGCATAAGAGCCTAGTGAGAGAAGAATCAAACTGGTCGCTATTAGTTTTTTTATCATTTAGCTTAATGTTTGATGTAAATTTTTTCTAAAAACCATTGCGGCTGGAATCAAACTACTTAACACTCCAGCTAATAAGATAATACTAAAAACTTTAATTTCATCTAGGCTGATCCACTTAAAAGAAGGCGAAATACCTAAAGCCAAGTTTAGCTGGTTGGTAGCAAAATAAGTGACAACTGATACTAGAATAACTGCACCAATAATTGCCACTAGGCCAATGACAAGGGATTCATATATTACCATAGCAGCTAAAAATTTTGGTGAAGCCCCATTGGCTCTATAAATTGTCATTTCTTGTTTGCGGTTATCCAGGCTGGCAATAATTAAAGTGACCATTGCTATGAGGCTGATTGCAATAATAATCCAACTTAGAAGTTGAAAGCCTTTGTCTACAAGCCCAACAATTGACCAAAGCTCTGAAAGAGCTATTCCAGGAATGACTGCCGATATAGCTTCCTTTGGGTATTCCCTGATGCTCTTACTAAAGTTAAATAAAGTTAGTTTTGATTTAAGCCCTACAAAGGCTGCAGTAACCGTTTTTGGAGTCAAGGCGTCATCTGGAAGTGATGATAAATCAATATCCTCAAGACTCAATACTTTTTTCCCGCTTTGCCATCCCAGGTGAAGTAACTCATAACCCTTTAAATCTAAAAAAACTGCTTGATCAATCGGAGTTCCTGTTTTGTTGAGAACTCCTACGACTTTAAATGAAAAGTCATCGTGCTTATTACCCGTTGACTCAATTGATCCATGAGTGATTTGGATTTTAGAGCCAATACTATAGTTAAGCTTTTCAGCAACATCAGAGCCAACGACTGTCTCAGATAATTCAGAAAATACACCTCCCTTTGAAAAAGTCAGTGATTGATTGTTTGCATATTGAATATGTTCAAAGTAGTTTGACTCAGTCGCTACAACCCTAAATCCTCTATGACTGTCTCCCAATGCAATTGGAACCAGCCAACTAATGTCGCTTCTCAGTCTCATGTCATCGATAGTCTTTGTGGTAATGTTGTTTGTTGGTCTGCCGAGATGAAACACTGTATATAAAACTAACTCAAGAGAGCTTGACCTGGGTCCAATAATCGCATCAACTCCCGAAATACTTTGATTAAAACCCTCTTCAGCACCTTGCTGAATTCTCTCTATACTCAAGAGCAGAACCATTGATGCCATCAAAGAAATCGTCACCAGCGATGTTGGAATTATTCTTGAGCGTATTGACTTTAATAAAAGACTAAGCATGGTGATTATTGAAGTCTATTACAGTGTCAAAGTAGGGGGCGATTGAGGCATCATGACTGACCATTATTATTGCTTGTTTAGTCGAATCAAAAGTCTCCATCATCTCATTTAAAAATTTTTTTGTTGTGCCAGTATCAAGAGCAGACGTTGGTTCGTCAGCAAGAATTAAGTCTGGCTTACCAAGAAGAGCCCTAGCTACCGCAACTCTTTGTTGTTGGCCAACACTTAAGCGATTTACAGGGGTGTTTAAAACCTCTTTCTCCAGTCCTAATGAGTTGATAAGCCTGATAATTTCTTGATTTAGGTTGGCAACTTTAGATTTTCTAGACTTAGAAAATTTAATACCAAGAGCTATATTTTCCGAAACACTTAAAAATGGAATAAGGTTTAGTATTTGAAAAATATAGCCAATGTGATCCGCTCTAAATTTATCCAAAAACAGTGAGGACATTTTGGAGTATTCGTGACCATCAAACTTAATATCACCAGCTTGAAGTTTTAGGGCTCCTGCAATTAGACTGAGTAAGGTTGTTTTTCCGCAACCAGAAAAGCCACTAATCAATAATCGCTGCCCCTTTTTAACCTCTATTTCTGGAAATACAATCTTTTTGCCGTATTGATAATGGTATTCCAGACCTAGTGTTTTTAACATCAGAGCCTCATTTAAAATATTATTTTATTATCATCTGATTTTAGGCTTTTTGTTAGAGCTTTATTGTTTATTACAGCCTCAAAATTTATAGTCTCTAGTTCTCTGAACCGATCAAATGCATTAATTGTAAGGCTCTTTAATTGGCTTGGCTCATTGCATGAAAACTCATAAGATAATTCGACGTCTTTGTGATCCCCTTCTGTGGAGGCATTGTGAAGGCCAGATTCAAATGAAACGAGCTCACATTCAGCTCCTTGAGGAAAAGCAAATAATTGCGAATAATTTTGAAATGCTGCT
>CABXIU010000011.1 GCA_902512305.1 uncultured Gammaproteobacteria bacterium | reverse complement strand
ATACTTGCCCCAAGAGCAAGATTTTCTTTTTGCAGCATTTCAACATCCTTTTCATAGCCAAATGTTCTTGCTCGTGATATTTCTTTAAGATATGATTGTTCAGCAAAATCAATAGTTAGTTTTTGCCCACTTTCTTTTATTTTTTTGTGTTCAAAATCAATCTCTAACGAAACTTTAAATCCATTGTGAGGAGAAACTTGTGCCCATGACTCCCCATTTTCTACTCTAACTTTATCCCTGATTACTATAAATCTTTTTGGTGCATCCTGCTCTTCAATACCTGCAGACTGAACCAAAAATACGAAAGGTGCTGAAGAACCATCCATTATCGGTACCTCAAATGAGTCAAGCTCAACCAAAAGATTATCTACACCAAGAGCAGAAAGCGCAGACATTAAATGCTCAATTGTAGATACTTTAACACCCTGACTCTCAATTCCAGTCGACAAAATAACTTCGTTAACAAATGCACTATGAGCATGAACCTGCCTACCTCCAGCATCTAATCTTTTAAATACAACACCATGATCAACTGCCGCAGGAATCAATTTTAAATTGACTACTTTCCCACTGTGAATACCAACCCCACGAGCTTTAACAGTTTTCTTAATTGTTCTTTGTTTAACCATACGTTAGAAATTTTTTGCAAATGTGCCTTTTAATTTATCTAAAACTCCATTATTACGATTAGAAACAATGGACTTTCTTTTGTTTAAATCACCCTCATGCAATAAAAGTCCTATACTCCCAGTATATCGATAGTCAGTAAGAATAGCTTCTAAGCCACCAATTCTTGATCTTTGAATTGTACCCAGTTTCACCCTTTTTGAAAAAAAATTACGAATAAGCTCTTCGATAGAATTGATTTCTGAGCCTCCTCCACAAAGAACAAAACCTGATTTGATAATAGTATCTAATTTGCGATGCTTTAGCTCATTTTTTAAAGCCTCAAAAATCTCTCGATAGGTCTCTTCTATCACCTCACTCAAATCTAAGCAAGAGAGTTGACGCTCTTCATTGTTATTTGCCTGAGTGAAATCAATGAATCTATCATCAGATTGAGACAATGTTTTAGCAACACCATAATTCTCTTTTAATCTTTTTGCTTCTTCGAGAGAAGTATCAAAAGCATATGCAATTTCTTCTGTTACATCATCACCACCCATTGCAATAATGCCACTTTGAACAATACCCTCTTCTTGAAATACTGAATAACTTGTCACTCCTGCGCCAATATCAAGCAAACATACCCCACTATTTTTCTGTTCTTGGGTCAATACTGCGTGAGATTTAGCTATAGAGTTAAGTACTATATCTTCAACTTCAAGATTACTTTGCTTGAGACAGTTTTCAATATTTCTAACACTTGAACTTGAAACAGTAATGATATGAACTTTAGCCTCCAATACGTTAGCCTCCATATCCATTGGATCATCTACCTCAGACTCCTCATTAATCGTGAACTTCTTTTTAATAGTATGGATTTCTTGTTTATTGGTTGATGTTGTAATCGCCGCAGCAGAATCAAGAACTGATTCTAAATCCTCAAGTTTTACTTGTTCATCAACTCGAATCTGTGAACTACTATCTTTACAGGTAAGGTGGGTGTCAGAAATGTTGACACGAACTCTAATTAAATCAAGGTCAAAACCTTCCTCAGTTTTTTTAATTAATTGCGTAATTTCTCTGGACAAAAAGTCAATCGAAGAAATAGACCCTCTTTCAACCCCTTTGGAAGGACAAGCATTATATGCAAATATTCGTAGATAGTCATCCTCCTCTTGTTCAGCAACTAGTAGAGCAATTTTTTCTGTTCCTATATCGATGCTTGCTACAAAGTGGTTGCCTGCCATATTAATTTAATGAAAGAAGTTTATAAAAATTTTACCAAACTATTAAAAGCTTTTAATCTCAGTTGAACTATTTTTTTTAAAATATAGCCAGTCATTCAAGTGGCCTAATTCTACTATTTTTCCACTTAGTAATCTTCTAAATAGCTTTGCATTAGCCTCACCATGATATAAACCCAAAATATGTCTAGTCATAGATCTTATAGGAACTCCTTTTTGAGATTGATCACTTATATAAGACATATATTTTTTAAGAATCTGTTCTCGATTAATCGAACTTTTTTTATTTTTAAATATAAATCCTTCAATTTCATCAAGTAAAAATGGATTGTGATAGATAGACCTTCCAAGCATTACACCGTCAACTTTTGTTAAATGCTTAGAAATCTCTTTACAATTTTCAATGCCGCCATTAATGGAAAATTTTAACTTTGGAAAATCCTTTTTTAGCTTATATACCCAAGGATAGTTGAGTGGTGGTATTGTTCGATTTTCTTTTGGACTTAACCCTCTTAGCCAAGCTTTGCGAGCATGTACAATAAAGTGTTGGCAGCCCTTATCACTTATTCGGTCAACAAAATCTGACAACTGATTGTAGCTCTCCATCTCATCAATCCCTATTCGATGCTTTACTGTTACTGGGATATCACACTTTTGCATCATACTATCAACGCACTGAGCGACAAGATTAGGCTCTTTCATAAGACACGCACCAAAACTTCCTGAAAGAACTCTGTCAGATGGACATCCAACGTTAATATTTACCTCATCATAACCCCAATCTTGCGCAATTAAAGAACATTCTGCCATCTCCTTAGGATCGCTTCCACCAAGCTGTAAAACTAATGGGTTTTCACTAGTATTAAAATCTAATAATCGATTTTTATCACCTCGCAGGATTGCTTTTGTCGTAATCATTTCAGTATATAGCTGAACATTTTTACTAATGAGACGATAAAAATATCTACAATGTTTATCCGTCCAATCCATCATTGGAGCAATGGAGACTAGAGAATGATTCATTCGATTTTCAATGTCAATTCTGTTAAAGCAAATGCAATGCTCTCAGATACAATTTCAGACCTAACGCCGGAGAAAAATTGGGTGGTAGTTTCAACATTTCTATTCATATAAAAACCAAAACATACCATGCCAACTGGCTTCTCTGGAGTACCTCCAGAAGGTCCAGCAATTCCTGTAACTGAGACAGCTAAATCGCTCTGAGATTTTTGACCAGCACCCATTGCCATCTCATAGGCAACTTTTTCACTCACAGCACCAAATAATTCAATTGCCTTAGGGTCAACACCAAGCATATTTACTTTAGACTGGTTGCTATAAGTTATAAAGCCACAATTAAAATAGTTCGAAGCCCCTGGAATTGAAGTTAGTGAGCTAGATATTGAACCTCCAGTGCAAGATTCAGCTATAGCGATAGACATATTTTTTAAAATCAATAGTTCACTTAATTTTTTAGCTTTTAAATAGGACATTAGTGTTTTCCTAAAATGGCAGATTGAACAATCTCAAAAACATCTTTTGAAATTTTATCTCTATCAATTATTGATTTAATCTGAAACTCTTGAAGTTTAGAGTATTTATTGGCAAAGCGCCTCCAATGATTAAAGATTCCAGCAAATCTTGCAGCAATTTGTGGATTTAAATCATCCAACTCGACAATTACCTCACTCAAAAGCTGATAACCCTCTTGACAATGAAACTGGATAGTATTTTGACTAAAGGATCCGATTACAGAACGAATTCTATTTGGATTTTTTATACTAAATAACTTATGATTCATTAAGTTTCGAATATCTGTAACAGATGAAACAGAAGAAATGCTTTGAGCACTAAACCAATTATCCATTACTTGAACATCTGATTTATGCTGATTATAAAATCGCTCAACAACTTCATCTCTGTAAGAATTTGAAGAATCAAGAAGAGACTGAAATGCTCCAAACTGATCAGTCATACATTCTGAATTTATAAATTGCTGATATGCAATATCAAATTCACCAAGTTTTGTAAGATAACCTAAACATTTATTTTTCAAGGCACGTTCAGCAACTGAAATAGAAGTTAGGTTAAATGACTTTTTATAATTTAATTTTTCATAAATCTTTAAAAAAACTTCTTTAAAAGCGTCTCCAATCTCAAGATAAGATTTGTTACGCTTATAATGAACATCCTCTACATCAATTTCTCTAATATTCTGATGAAGAATTTGTTCTGAAGGAAGGCTTATCATCTCTGATAAGAGGGCAAAATCAGTCTCTTTATCAAGTAGATTTTCAACCATACTAAACAATTCTTTTTTTGAAACCAACTCTGGACTGAGAATATATTCCAACCAAAGACTTTGAACGTTATCCCATCGATTAAAAGGGTCAGAATCATTTGATACCAAAAATATCTTTTCATTTGTTGATAGATTAGAGTTGAACTTTATTGGCGCAGAAAAGCTTCGAAACCAAGAGGGAGTTGGCTTACTTAAAATATTGTCAAAAGAGATTGTCTTGACCAGTTCATCAATAATAACCATTCCAGATTCAATCTCAGCACCGTCTTCCGCCAACAAGCCGAACTGATTTGGTATCATAAATGGTATATTTTGGTTTTTTTGAGTAAATGTTGCACTATAAACATTGGCATCTGAATCATACTCGTCTTCAATGCTCACTTCTGGAGTTCCTGACTTGGAATACCAAAGCATAAAATTTTCAAAATTTTTATTGTTTGCATCCGCCATACTAGCAACAAAATCATCAATAGTAACCGCATCACCGTCATGTCTCTCAAAGTATAATTTCATCCCCTTTTGGAAATCCTCTTCTCCAAGTATAGTATGAATCATGCGAATAACTTCAGCACCTTTTTCATAGACAGTTGATGTGTAGAAATTATCCATTGAAATGTAGGATTCTGGCCTAACTGGATGCGCCATAGGACCTGAGTCCTCTGCAAATTGCCTTGTTTTAAGTTGAATAACATCGGAGATTCTTTGGATTGCTCTTGACCTTAGATCCGAAGAAAATTCTTGATCTCTAAAGACAGTTAACCCCTCTTTTAAACTCAATTGAAACCAGTCTCGACAGGTCACTCTATTTCCAGTCCAATTGTGAAAATATTCATGACCAATAATGGATTCAATTCTTACAAAACTTGAATCAGTTGAGGTATTTTTGTTTGCTAAAACACAATCTGAATTAAATATATTTAAGCCCTTGTTTTCCATTGCTCCCATATTAAAGTCGTCAACTGCAACTATCATATAAATATCTAGGTCGTAACTTAGATTAAATCTTTTTTCATCCCACTCAAATGCCTTCTTTAAAGACTCCATTGCAAAAGCAGTTTTATGCATATTATGTGACTCTACATATAGCCTTAAGTCGACCTTTCTCCCGGCCGAGGTTATAAATTCATCTTGAAGGAAGTCTAGTTTTCCTGCAACTAAAGCAAATAGGTAGCAGGGCTTTGGAGCAGGGTCATGCCAAATTGAGTGAGTTATAGAATCTTCAATTAAGTTCCCATTACTTAAGAGCACGGGATAATAATCTCGATTTGCATTTATTTTAGTAGTGAAAACACTCAGGACATCAGGCCTATCTAAGTAGTAAGTGATTTGTCTAAAACCCATAGCCTCACATTGTGTACAAAAATTACCACTTGACTGATATAGACCGTTTAAATCTGTTTTGCTTTCTGGATGAATCTTAACCTGAACCTCTAAAACAAAGTTTTCAGGAGGATTGACAAGAAAAAGCCCATCATCTTTCAATACATAATTAGCATTCAACCCATCGATTTTGATAGATAAAAGCTCTAATGATTCGCCATTTAAAAATAACTCATCAACTGATTTTGAGGCAAGCGGATTTTTATAAAAAGCAATCCGAGATGACACAATTGTCTCATCATCTCCCAGATTAAAATCTAGCTCAGTTGTTTTGATTAAATGAGAGCTTGGCTCATAGTCCTTTCTATAAATAGGCTGCGGCATTAAATTAGAAATAGTATTACTCCAAGAAGAATTCGATAAATTACAAAAGGAAGAAAGCCAATTCTTTCAATAAGTTTAATAAAAAATACAATTGTAAAATATGATGTTAAAAATGCAATAGCAAAACCTATCGAAATAATTAGCCAGTCAACCTGGTGGACTTCATTAAATAATTCGAAGAATTTCAATATTGTTGCAAGAGTAATCACAGGGATTGATAAAAGAAATGCAAATTTAATCGATAGTCCTCTTGATAATCCAATAAGCAATGCAGCGGTTATGGTAATGCCTGATCGAGAGGTTCCAGGAATTAAAGCTAATGCCTGAAAGCAACCTACAATTAAGATATCAGAGCCTCTTATGATCTCACGACTTTTATCTCTGACCTTATGAATCAAATCAGACAACCCAAGGACAATGCCAAAAAAAATGGTTGCGTATGCTACAACATGAAAATTTCTAAGGTTAATTTCAACAAAATCATTAAAGAAAAATCCGGCCAAACCAACAGGAATTGTTCCCAACAAAACTCCCCATGCTAATAACGAATCACCTTGCATTTTTCTATTGGAGATAGATGAGAAAAAGTCTTGAAAAAGCAGAACTATTGAGGTTCTATAGTATAAAACAACTGCACAAAGAGATGCAAAATGAAGAATAACATCAAGGGCCAATCCTTGGTCAGGCCAATCAAAAAACTTTGGAAGAATAACAAGATGTGCAGATGAGGATACAGGTAAAAATTCTGTCAACCCTTGTATAAAGGCTAAAATGACCACTTGTAATATATCCATAAATTAATTCTAAAGCCTACTTGTTAAATCTAGTTCTCGAAATCCATCTAATTTTACTGATTGTTTCTTGCTCAAAGCCATCACTTTAAAGACCTCTCCCATTGCTCCTGGCAGAACTAGTTGTTTAATTTCTTGAGCGATTTTAGCTCTTTTTTTATCATTCTCTTCATTTTTTAGAAAGCTCTCAATGCCTAATGAAATCAAAAACATGGATTGAGTAGTGAAACCAGATATTTCAAAACCAGACTCAATGGCGCTCTCTGCAACATCCGAAAAGTTGACCGATGCTGTTATATCTTGCTTTCCAATATAACTAAAAGGATCATTACTTGATTTGTGATTATAAAAACACTTTAGGGTTCCCTGGTGACGCTGAGGATGAAAAAATTCAACACTAGTCATTCCATAATCTATTAAAAAAACTGTACCCTCATTCATTGACTCATAAAGTGAATTGATCCATGCGCTAGACTGAAGATTGATTTCAGTAGTATAACCCTCCTGAAAATTCTTTGAAGCCGGCATCTTTGAACTCAAAAATGGTTCATGAAGCCTTTTCCAATTAAACTTCCCATCAATTAAGTCCACACCCAATTCATAAAAATGCCCTTTTGAGAAACTAATTCGCTTCACAGGGAACGCATCTAAAACCTCATTAGCAATAATGACGCCTTTAAAGTCTTTGGGAAACTCATTCAACCACTCCACACAATCCAAGATCTCTGGCAAGATTTTTTTTATAGTGTCCTTTTGAATATTTCTAAGTTGCGCACTTAATTCAATAATATAGTATTTTTTTGGAAGGCACTCTAGCTTTCCGAGCTCAAAAAGAATCTGTACTGCAAGAATACCACTACCAGCACCAAATTCCAAGATATCACCACCATTAAGAACTTGACTACACTGCCTAGCAATACTAAAACCAAATAGATCAGAAACTTCAGGAGAAGTAATAAAATCACCCTTATGTCCAAAAATCGTTTTATTTGAACGATAATAACCAAATTTGTGATGATATAAAGCAAGGTTCATAAAAACATCAAAACCAATTGGATTATTATTGTCCTTAATGCTTTTAGATATAATATTTTCAAGTTTCATAAGTAAAAAATATTTTATACTGTGGATACTCTGTATTCTCCATAAAAAGAAAAATACATTTATTATTAATCCATTAATACAACAATAATGAAAACAGCATTAATTACCGGAGGTGCAGCTCGTATTGGAGCACAAATCGTCAAAACACTCCATGATAATAATTTCAAGATTGTTATTCATTGCAATCGGTCACTAGAAAAAGCAAAACTTCTTTCTGATAACCTTAATTCAATAAGCAAAGATACAGTGAAAGTCATTTCAGGTGATCTAAATAATATTGACAACATATCAACTATTGTAGAGTCCATTGAATCACTAGATTTATTAGTTAATAATGCATCTGTCTTTTATCCAAAGTCTGTCGAAAATAGTGAAATTGAGGATTGGGATAATGTACTTAATGTTAACTTGAGAGCACCTTTTTTCTTATCTAAAGGATTAAGCAAGAAATTAGCAAATAATGATGGCTCTATCATCAACATTATTGATATCCATTCTGATAAGCCATTAAAAAATCATGCTGTTTACAATATCTCAAAAGCAGGTTTAAAAATGCTTACCCAAACCTTAGCCAAGGAACTGGCTCCTAGAATTAGAGTGAATGGTGTTTCACCAGGATACATTCTTTGGCCTGAAGCTACCAAAGAGATTTCAGATATTGAAAAAAAACTTATGCTAGAGAGGATTGCGCTTAACAAACAAGGATCCCCTCATGATATTGCTGATACAGTTCTATTTTTGGCTAATTCAGACTATATTACTGGCCAAATTATTAATGTTGATGGAGGTAGAACTCTTAACCAGTAATAATCATTTACAGGTCAATTTGTGATATAATTTACTCGTCGAACATTTTTTCGACAAACAAGAATTTTTTTACAATTATTTCAAAAAAAACAGAAAACAGAAATATTGTAACGAACTATTTTTTATGGGCTTATTGGTGCCGCATATAGAACTTATTTAGAAATTGATTAATCTTAACAATCAAAACTTTATACCCATTCAATACTTAAGTATTGAAGCTATGCATGTGCTCAATAGTCCAGATATTACAGGACTTTATAATGAATCACATTCTCATAAATGCTACCCACAAGGAAGAGATCCGGGTGGCTATCGTCAAGAATCAAAAGCTTGCCAATCTCGATATAGAAACTAGCCTTAATCGTAAAACAAAAGGCAACATATATAAAGCAAAAATCTCACGGGTTGAACAATCCCTTGAGGCTGCTTTTGTAGATTATGGAAAAGAAAAACATGGATTCTTACCATTTAAGGAAGTATCCTCTTTTTTTGCTGAAGGCATCAAACCTAAAGGCGAAAAATTAACAATTAGTGATGTCCTAAAAGAAGGACAAGAAATCATCATTCAAGTTGAAAAAGAAGAGCGAGGCAACAAAGGCGCTGCTCTTAGCACGTATATTAACTTGGCTGGTGCATACATGATTCTCACACCTAATAATCCAAAAAGCTCTGGCATTTCAAGACAGATTAATGCTTCGGACCGACAAGATTTAAAAAAAGTATTACCCAAGCTTGAAGTTCCTAAACACTCAGGGCTTATTATTCGCACTGAAGGTGCTGGTAGAGGAGTAAGTGAACTTCAATGGGAAGTTGACCACTTAACAAAGCTATGGAAATCAATAAAAACAGAGACAAAGAATCAAGATAGTCCTTTTTTAATCTACCAAGAAAGTGACATTACTATTAGAGCTCTTAGAGACTATTTAAGAGAGGACACCGATAGTGTAATCATAGATGATCTAGAGACCTATCAAAAAGCACGAGACTTTATCAATTTCGTAATGCCTCACTATCTCGATAAAATTAAGTTCTTTGATATAACTGATCATTCCCTTTTTGCTCATATGAGTATTGAATCTCAAGTTAAAAATGTATTTAACAGAGAGGTAGAATTGAAATCAGGAGCAACTATAGTTTTTGATTCTGCTGAAGCACTTACAGCAATTGATATAAACTCAGCAAGAGCAACAAAAGGAATAAGCATTGAAGATACTGCATATAAGGCCAATCTTGATGCTGCTGAAGAAATTGCAGTTCAGCTTCAATTAAGAGATATTGGCGGCCTTATAGTCATAGACTTTATTGATATGGCATCTGATGCAAATAGAACATCTATTGAAAAACTAATGGAAAAAGCTACTGCAAATGATAGAGCTCGCGTTCAGATAGGAACCATTTCAAGATTCGGCTTGATGGAATTATCTAGACAGAGGCTCATGAGCTCAGTAACAGAATCCACAGGTAAAACATGTTCAGTATGTAATGGAAGTGGAGCAAACCCTACAATACCTTCGTTATCATTAAGAATTATTCGTCAATTGGAAGATAGTCTTAACTCAAATACAAGTAGTGGCGATATAACTATTCAATCTAGTGTTGAAGTAATTACATATCTATTGAATGAAAAAAGACAAAACATTATTGGTATGGAAAAGAAGCATAATATAAAAATTACGCTCCTTCCTAACCAATACATGCATTTTCCTCACTACACTGTAAATAAGCAAAAAGGGGATAAAAGATCCCATCACAAGAGTTTTCAAGCAATCTCAAGACCACAGGAAAATCCTAATTTAATTAACTATATCGACAAGCCTGATATTCCAGCAATTTCTACTAATCAGCCTTCAACAAAAATGCCCGAAAAGAAAGTATCATTTATGAGTAAGTTAACTGAAATTTTTTCTTCAGATAAAAAGATTATTCAAAAAACTAAAAACACAAGACCTCAGAATCGAAATAGGAGTAGAAGTCAAACCAGAAATCAAAATAGGAATAAGAATAAGAATGCTCAAGAGATCTCTAATAGTACTGATAAATCTAACTCAGTAACTAATAAAGCTAAGAATGAGAATCTAAAGAATAAAAACAATCAAAGCAGAAATAGAAGTAAAAATAGGAATCAAAAAAATACTTCTAATTCTAACGCAAAGCCTGCTGAGAATGTTGTAACCAAGCCAGCTGAGAATGTTGTAACCAAGCCTGCTGAGAATGTTGTAACCAAGCCTGCTGAAAAAAATCAAAGTCAAAAAGACTCTAAAAGCTCTAAATCAGCTCGAAAACCAGTAAAAAAGACGCCTAAAAAAGCAAACATAACAACTGAAACTAAATCTGAAAATAATAATTCAAAAAAAGATATTTCTAATCCGATAGACAAGTCAGGTGAAAAGGTCTCTTAAATTTCTATGAATAGATTTGCAGTAATTGGAAACCCAATAAATCACAGTCTATCGCCTATGATTCACAATGAGTTTTCAAAAGAATTTAGCATAGAAATATCTTATGAAAAAATTCTTGCACCAATTGAAAAGTTTGCATTACATGCTGAAAAATTTATACAAAATGGTGGTTCGGGATTTAATATTACACTTCCATTTAAAATTGATGCATATTCATTTTCTGAAGAACTAACTTCTAATGCAAAAGCAGCTGGCGCTGTCAACACTATAAAAATTGAAAATAATGTCATATTTGGTGAAAATACAGATGGTACTGGATTAGTTAACGATCTTGAGAAAAATTTAAATCAAAACTTAATAGACAAGGAAATTTTGATTATTGGTGCTGGTGGCGCCACTCAAGGCATTCTAAAAGCAATACTTGAAAAAAAACCTGAAAAAATCTTATTAGCTAATCGCACCTCAAAAAAATCCTTAAAACTAGCTAATGATTTTTCAAAGTTTGGAAAGGTTTGTGGATTTGGTTTAGATCAAATCAAATCTAAACCTGTTGATATAGTAATCAATGCAACCAGTGCATGGATAGATGGAGAGATGCCTAATTTGCCAGGAGGTCTATGTGAAGGTGCGTTATGTTATGATTTGATGTATGGAATAGAAACTCCATTTATGAAGTGGGCACATCATAACTCTGCCAAAATGGTTAGTGATGGTTTAGGAATGTTAGTTGAACAAGCAGCACTTTCATTTAATTATTGGTTAGGAAAGAAACCTAATACAAGTTCTATAATTTCTCTAATTAGGGAGATAGTCGACTAATAGTCCATTTATTATCACTCAATTCATAGATAAATCGATCATGCAGTCTATTTTCCCGTCCCTGCCAGAACTCTATGCTTTTTGGAACAACTCTATAACCACCCCAAAAATCAGGTAATGGAATATCACCAGCAGAAAACTTTTTTTTCATAGATGCAAATTGTTCAGCCAATACCGATCTTGAGGGAATTCTTGATGATTGTTGCGATGCCCATGACCCTAACTGAGAATCTTTGGGTCTTGATGAAAAATATTTAAAGGACTCAAGCTTGGTTATTTTTTCAACTGTCCCAATAATCTTTACTTGTCTCTCAAGAGCCAGCCATGGGAAAAGAATAGCAGCCTGAGGATTTCTTTGTATTTGCTTAGATTTTTTAGATTCATAATTTGTAAAAAATACAAACCCATTTTCATCAAAATATTTAAGAAGCACTGTTCTTATTCCAATTGAATCATCTGATGTGGCAAGACTCATAGCGGAAGGTTCGACGATATTAGATTCTACAGCCTGTGAAAACCATAAAGAAAACTGCCCTATAGGACTATCATTCAAATCCTCTCTAATAAGTCCGCTCTTAAGGTACTCATTTCTTAAATTACTTAAATCACCTGCTTTTGACATAATATTTCCACTAAAAAGGAATTAAATTACTTTTTTTCGATTCAGTTAAATGCTTTGTAATCAATGATTTTATAGGAGGAAATCGATCTGCAAACTTTAATACTAGCTTACGAATTTGCTTTGCTTTTTCGTCATCATTCGTAAACAACGAAACAACGCCATTGGTTCCAAAATACATTAGCCTTGAGAGATGAATTTGTTTATTTTCAAACTCCCTAAGAACTTCCACAGAGCCAATATCTTTTCCAGCATTTAGAGCCTTAGAAATTGATTTTGAAAGAATATCCTGCCCCCTAAGTCCCAAGTTAAATCCATGCGCTGTCACCGGATGCATTCCTACTGCTGCATCTCCAATGAGCGCAAAACGAGTAGATCTAAATTTTTTAGCGTAAACACCAACCAGAGGGTATGAAAATCTTTCACCAATCTGCTTCATTTCACCTAGACTTCCATTAAAGCCTTCACTTGCGAATTTGCAGAATTTTTCTTGATCCATATTAAGCATTTGATCAGCCTCATCTGTTGGAACTGTTAACACTACAGAGGAAATATTCCCATTGAGTGGCAAAAGTGCAAGCGTATGGCCATAGTTAAAACACTCAAGTGCAATCTGATTATGATCTTTTTCATGAGAAACTCGGGTAATAATCATCACCTTAGAGAAGTCTTTCATGGTCGACTCAATACCCATTTTTCGTCTAATTTCAGAGAAACGGCTATCTGCAGCCACAATAAGCTTAGAATTCAAAATTTGTCCATCTGATAGAGTCACTTTACCGCCAGAATAGCTTGTTTCAACTGATTCAACAGATAAGTCGCTAATTATTGATAAGTTGTCAGAATGCGATGCTTTTTCGTAAAGAGCAAGTCGAATTAAATGATTTGGCACAAGGTAACCAAGCGCATCAATTGAAGATTTTTTAGCAGTAAAGTTTAATAATGAATCCGAATCACCATCAAAAACTTTTGCCTCTCTCAAAAGGCTTACTTTAGTTTCATCAATCAGATCCCATACACCAAGCTTTCGAAGAATCTTTAATGAATTGTGAGTTAAAGCGGTCTCTTTACCATCAGGCTTTGGACTAGAAATGGATGAAAGAGTTGATCTTTCAACAACCATCACCTTTAAATTTAAATCAACTAAAGAACACGCAAAACTTAAACCTGCTGGGCCAGCACCTACTATGATTACATCATAATTCTTATCAGCATTCATCTCTTGCATAGTCTTATATCTCAATTAAAAATTCATTCTTTTATTTTGAATCTTCAATTCTTTTTAACCAGTACGCACTTTTATCAGGATCTTTAGCCGTTCCAATCCCCTCTTTATACATCTCAGCAACCTTGATTTGAGATTCTAAACTATCTCTCCTAGCTGCAAATAAATAATATTCATAAGCTTTTTCATAGCTCTGATCAACGCCTTCACCAAACTCATACATGACACCTAAATTATATTTAGCATCAATATAGTTTTGTTCAGAAGACAAATTCAACCAATTAAAAGCTTTTTTATAGTCTTTTTCTACTCCAACCCCAAGATAATACAAGGCACCTAAAGTATATTGTGCTTTGGGGTCTGATTTATCTGCAGCCTCCTTTATGTATTGATAACCTTTTTTATTATCCTGTTTAACACCAATCCCACCTATATGCATAACTCCAAGTGCTGTGAGAGCATCCAAATTACCAGCTTTTGCGGCAATATCAAATGCTTTTAATGCCTTTTCATAGTCTTTCTGCTCAACCAACTCCTTTCCTCTCTCATACAGGCTTTCTTCAGCGGCTATTGGAGTTATAAAAATAAACGAAAAAACAATTAAGACTATTAAATTAAGTAGAGAGATGCCAGTTAATTTTGAGGTATTTTTCATAGATGTAAAAAAGTTGATAATGAAAGTATTTGATTTAATTCATTATTTTACATTTATTTACATCTTAAACACCATCGCGTGGAACAAACTCTAGAACTGTGGCATTAATACAGTACCTAGGCAAGCCATTAGGCCCATCATTAAATACATGACCAAGATGAATATCTGAACTTACAGATCGGATTTCAGTACGAATCATTCCATAACTCGTGTCTAACTTCTCATAGACTTCATTTTCCACTGGTCGAGTAAATGAAAGCCAACCTGACTTAGAGTCAAATCGATGCGCTGTATCGAAAAGTGGCCTGCCCGAGAGTTTGTCTAAAAAAACTCCTTCAGGTGTATCGTTAAATATTTGATATTGGATACAAAATCTTTTATCTGTACCTTCATTAAAAGCAACATTATAGGCCTCAGAGCCCAATCCTAATTTAAATTCACCAAGAGCTTTATAAAATTCTTCTGAAGTCATAATGCCTTGATGAGACCAGACCTCCTTACCTTCATTTATAAAAATAATAGTTGGAGTAGCCCAAGTTGGAGTTTGTATATCAAAACCTTTTAATGCTGATGCAGGAATTGATCTGAGCGGAATAGTTCCTTTATATTGTGAGGTAACCTTTCTTTCAAATTCTATACAAAACAAGCATGTACCTTCAACCTCAGGACCTATCACAATGATTTCTTTACCACCAAGTGGCTCTATATCTTGACTTAAATCACTTTCTACAGTATTTTCAGCAAATTTAACTCCAGTTGAGTGGTCTGGACAATAACCATTAGGGTTTCTTAATAAATAATCTTGATGATAATCTTCTGCAGGCCAAAACTTCTCAAGAGCAGCCATTTCTGTAACAATCTCACCATATCCTTTGGCTGATAATATTTTTTGATAGATTCGACCAGTCTCTATCGCAACATTTTTTTGATTTTCGTTGGTCCAGTAGATAGCAGAGCGATAATTGTTACCGACATCATTACCTTGACGATTAACCTGAGTAGGATCGTGTATCTCCCAGAAATTCTTAACTAATTTTTCAGTAGAAACTTGAGAAGAGTCATAAACAACCTTAACAGTCTCTGTATGGTTAATTAAACTGCTTGTATTTTTTGTTTTTTCTTCATCAGAAAGTCCGATATTCTTTAGAACGGATAGAAAGCCTTCACTTTGTATCCTTCTATTTTTGAGGACATCTTCGTATGTTGGGTTATCATAACTCCCTCCGGAGTACCCAGAAACTACATCAACAACTCCCTCAATGCTTTCAAAGTTTTTTTCAACACCCCAAAAACAACCAGCCGCAAAGAAAATTTCTAATATCACTTAAAACCTAACTATATATTAAAAAAATGGAAATTGTACACCCAACTTATGAATTAATTGTGTTGAATAGATGAAGAATCAAGCAGATTTAAAATTAAAAAACCTTAAATTATCAATGTTCCATCAATCTTTAATGTAGTATTTTAAGTTAATTTCAAAAAATATATTAACTGCATTTATATAAAGATATTTAATTAAATTCATTAGAAATTAACTTATGAATATAGAACAAAAGAATCATAATAACACTTCTGAAAATTTTGAAGTTTTAGATAATTTTGAAAGATTTGACCAAAAAAATGACGTTTTCAGACGTTCGTGGTGGGATAAAAAAATTAGATCAAAAAAAACTGAGCTTTTCTATGCTACTTACCGTGAACCATTAAAAACCTGGAGAAAAGCTGATGGATTCACCCAGAAGGATTATGCCCTTCGAAATGCAGCTTGGCATGTAAGCGACATCCTTACTGAAATTAATGCTGGCCAGGATCGTAGAGAGGGTTTTTCAGATGCATTTACAATTCAAACACCTATTGCTGAAAATAAAATTAATCTAGGGACTGAAAGAGAGGCAAGTAATGAGATAAAGAAAATAGCACTAGCTTTTGGAGCTGAACTTGTAGGAATTACTAAATATGACAGTCGCTGGGAATACTCTAGTAAATTTAGTGACTTGAGCTTAAAGTCCTACCCTCCTGAGATTCCTGAAAATCTAAATAATGTTATTGTTGTAGCATTACCAATGGATTATGAGCTTGTTAAAACTGTTCCCTCGGCGCTGAGCGGATCTGCAACTGGCTTAGGCTACTCTCATGATGCTCTAACGGTTCTCTCACTAACTCAATATATTCGAAACCTTGGTTATGAGGCAATAGGAAGTATGAATGATACATCCTTAGCTATTCCTTATGCAATTCAAGCAGGACTTGGAGAGTATGGAAGAAATGGCTTACTTATAACCAAAAAATATGGTCCCAGAGTAAGACTTGGAAAAATTTATACCGATCTTCCTTTAAACCATGACAAACCTATTCAATTTGGTGTAAAGAAGTTTTGTAATATTTGTAATATTTGTGCTAAAGAATGTCCAGTTAAAGCAATACCTTATGGAGCTCCTTCTGAAATTTCATATAATCAATCAAATATTATAGGTGTTCGCAAATGGTCAGTAGATGGAGAAAAGTGTTTTAGTTTTTGGACTGCTCAGAACTCCGATTGCTCAATTTGTATAAGGGTATGCCCATATAACAAAGACTATTCAAAAAGGATTAATAGAATAGGACTTAAGTTATCTGGAACCTGGTTAAGACACCTTTTACTTTGGCTTGATGTCAAATTAGGTTTTGGTAAACGGCAAAAATCCTCAAATTGGTGGAAAAAGATTTAATTAGAATAACTTTCTATTGAGCAACCTTCAAATAGCCCACAAGGAAAGCTTTAGGTATTTTAATACTAATTGTTTTCTTATCTGAAATTAAGCGCATTGAAAATCCTTCATTTATGGTATTCCTCAAGAAATCATCCTTCAAGTCAATATTAAATACTTCTTTATAATCACAAGTAGTATTTTTACAATTTGAAACATTTATCGAAGTAGCATTTTGCTCTATCTTTTCATCACAATTATTCCACTTGTCGCAAAAGCTTACTGAACGGTAATCTCTAGTTTTATTTGAGTTATAAACAAGGGAAAGATTAAGCCTATGATCCATAAGCCCTTTACTCAAATCTTTATTACTTTCAAAATAATAATTTAATAAGTCTACATCAGTATCTAAAATCCCACTCTTCAAGGATTCTGAAATTTCCATGCTGACAAACTCATTACCATCTTCAGAAACCTTTACTTTCGCAGCAAATTCTTGAGATTTTTCAGCATCAATCACTGCCTGAATTTTTTCATCTCTAGCATTATTCAATTTTAAAGTAACAATTTTGACCAAATGAGGACTATCAAGTTTACTGGCCATTCTGAGACTTTCTTCATGAGAAAGACCTAAAGCAAGAATTTTTTGGGCTTCATCTTCAGATGAAGTAGCTGGATCAATCTCTATGGAAGAACAGCTAACTAGAAAAAAAACAAAAGAAAATAAAAATAGGAAATTTTTCATATTGAATAAAAAAATAAAGAGAAACAGCGAATTATAACTTACAAATGAGCTAAGCCATATTGATTAAAAAAAAATGGTAGTCGCGGGCAGATTCGAACTGCCGACTTCCACCATGTCAAGGTGACACTCTAACCAACTGAGTTACGCGACTAAGAATGCAAAATTATACTGCTTCAAATGTGCTTTTGATAATCTTTTGTATATTACTTGCAGCTTCATAGCGATTTTCAGCATTTTTAATTGGCCTTCCTACAACAATATAATCTGAACCGCTCTGAAAAGCCGTAGCTACGTCAACAACCCGCTTTTGATCATCATCGTTTGCAACTGGTCGAATTCCGGGAGTAACTGCAATTAATTTGTTATCTACATACTCTCTTAAGAAAGGAACTTCAAGACCCGAAGACACAATTCCATCACAGCCAGCCTCAAATGCTCTTTTTGCTCTAGAAATAACTAAATCTTGAATATCACATGAAAACCCTAAATCATCTAAATCACCTCGATCTAAACTTGTTAATGCTGTGACCGCTAGAATTTTTAAATTGTTTTTATTCTCTACAGCCTTCTCCATTAAGGCTTGGTTGCCATGAACAGTGGCAAAAGTCGCACCATAATCGCTAAGTCTGGCTATTGCTCTTCCGACTGTCTCAGGAACATCAAAAAACTTCAGATCTACAAAAACTTTTTTATCTTTATTTATTAACCACTCAAGAAGCTCAAAATACTCTCCTGTCATAAGCATTTCCATGCCAATTTTATAAAAATTAACACTGTCATCAAGCTCACTAACAATGTCCTTAGCCTCAGCAACCTCAGGCACATCCAGTGCAAAGATTAATCGGTCTTCAAGCTTTATATCCTTCATTGAGTTAGAGTTTTTATAGAAATAATTTATTATACTTTAAATTAAAATATTAGCTCTTGGAGATAAAGTTTTTTGCTAATTTATAAACTATTTCAGCACCTCTCTCATTCAAATGTATTTGATCAAAAAGAATCCATTGCCCTTTAGCTTTGGCTATATCATTCCATGATTTTTTAAATAGATAGTGATGATAAATTCCACCAAGGATTCTTCGCATTAGAGGTATTGCATTTGAATCATAATCGCTTCTTAAAGAATAAGTTCTATTTGATATATCTGACCATAGTTTTTCAGAGACTGATAATAATTCTATATTTTTTTCATTTGCTACTGATTTGATTAAATCATTAAACTTTTTAACATGATTATTTATTAAAGAATCTTTGTTTTCCCCAATAGGTGGGATAGTACATATTGCTATTTCAGGAACTTCATTAAGCCTTTCAATTAATTTAAAAAGCTGATCTTTATATTTTTCAAAAGTTGGAACTTCAGGTAAATTATTGTTACGTTTATATCGAAGGCCTGAATTTTCATCAAATGATCCTAATGCATCATTAGTGCCAATCATTACTATTACAATATCTGGTCTACAACTTAGTATTGGTTCTAGTCTCTTTAAAACTTGCCACACTGTATTTCCATTAATACCTTCATTAAGGAAAATATCATTTGGAAATTCATCACGAAGATAATCTACCCAGCTTTGTCCAACATTGCCGTGAGTCAACGAATCACCTAAACAAGCAATTACTCTTTGATTTTTATTGTTTTGACTTTTTATATAATCTTCAGCTCTTCCAAATGGCGGAGTAGAAATAATTTTAGATACGTAAAAAAAAGCGGCTGCAATTACTACTGCAGCCGCCATTAATATTATTAAGAAGAAAAAAGGCATTAAGGCCTAAAAAACTTATTTATTAATTATCAAGTCCATCAACGGTGACTTCGATCTTTATAATTTCATCATAAGGTCTTCTCTTTGTAGAGAATGAAACCTCCCTTCCGTTATAGTCCACAGTTACCTTGTAATGACTTAATCTTTTCTCTATTTTTTGTCTAACCTTTTTCTCGCATACTTCTTGACTAACAACCACTTGCTCCCCATTCGCAGCAGCTTTTTCAGCATCATTTGCTATTGAAGCGCCAAGAAAAATTCCTGCAAGAGTCATTGCATCTTGACCACTGCCATCACCAAACTGATTACCTATGGCTCCACCGATAATACCGCCAATTATTTCATTGGTAGCACTTCCGTCACCACTTTGAACAGTTTCTTTTATATAACATTCCTGATAAGGCTCTTCAACTCTAACCTGTTTATAAACCTTATCAACTGATACGACAGAAGCAGAATCTATGAAAGTTCCCGCAAAAGAGATTTGAAAAGCTGATACCAATAAAGCAATCAAAGAACTTTTTAAAATAATTTTCATAATAAACTCCAATGATTTAATTTAATAAAAATATTCTACAGACAACTAATGAATTAAATGTGTTTATTAGATGAAGATTGCAAAACAGCAAAGTTAACCCAAACTATAAACAAATAATACTTATTCTTAAATTATATACTTTTTCAATATTTTTAAGTGGAATAAGATACTTATAGACTCTCATAGAAATAATTTCATCATTAATCAATTAATAGCTTGAATTTATAACTATAAATAGCAATAATAGACATCTTGCCTTGGTAGCTCAGCTGGATAGAGCACTCGCCTCCTAAGCGAGGGGTCGTAGGTTCAAATCCTGCCCAGGGCGCCAACAATAATTTAAATTACATAATAACAAGCTTATGAATTTTTATAGAAAACCCATAAATAATTCATTAAAATTCTAACTCCTTTACATAAACTAAATTAATCTCAATAAAAAAATTTATTATGAAATCAAAATCAAAATTACTAGCTATTTTTCTCTCAGTTTATGTATTTAACTTTTTCAACATAGCAAATGCTGATGATCACCTTTATAAGGTTAGTGGTATGGTTTCAGGCTGCTCGTCAAAGCATGCAGTTCACGTTCTTATTTATGAAGAGTCTGGCTTTAAAGAGATGAACCATAGTCAAGAAAATATCTATAATCCCGTCAAAGGAAATGATTGCATAGTGAACTTTAGTATGGAAGTTCCAAAAGGACCCTATGCATTAGCCTCTTTTGAAGACAAGAATGGTAATGGCAAGTTAGACTTCTTTTTCTTTATTCCAAAAGAGCCAGCCGGTTTTTATCAATTTAATGGAATGGGGGCACCTAAATTTGACAAAATGAAGATAGATATAAATGGTGACATAGATAACATTGAAATCGTCCTTCCATAAACCCATAAATGTCAATTTCAATCATCGCAGGATCAACCGGATTAGTTGGAAATAATATCCTAATCCAGCTTTGTAATAACAACCATAAGGTTGTTGCTCTTGCTAGAAAGCCAATTTCAGGATTACCATCAAATGCTACAGAACTAATAGTTGACTTTGATTCTTTTCTAACTCACGGTTCTCTTCCAAAGTGTGATCATATATTTATTTGTCTTGGAACAACAATTAGAATTGCAGGTAGCAAGGATAATTTTCGAAGAGTTGACATCGACTACCCCCTGATTGTCGCTAAAAAAGCTCTTGAATCTGGTGCAAAAAAACTGACACTTATCTCTACAGTTGGTGCAAATAGCTCTTCAAAAAACTTCTACTTAGGTGTTAAAGGAGAACTAGAGGATGCTATTCTTAATCTCGGCTTTGATAGTGTAAATATATTTAGACCCAGTTTTTTAATTGGGAGTGGTGGAAGAAATAGAGCCCTTTCAGAAAAATTTTTAATGAAACTTGCAAAAATCTTAGACATTTTTTGTATTGGATCTGCAAGAAAATATAGAAGCATTGATGCTCAAATCTTAGCAAAAAAAATGGCGTCTACTTTAGATTCTCAACCTGGTATTAATTATTATTATTTTGATGACTTTATAAATTAATCTAACCTCATATCTCATCAAGCTTCGCTTACTTTTAAGTGTAATTTAATAATATTCGAACTAAAATCTGTCACTGGTATAATATAAGCCATCTAATTAAGCGCATCAACCTTCAATGTCAGGCAACTCATTTGGAAAACTATTCACCCTAACAACTGCTGGAGAGAGCCATGGAGAGGCGCTCATAGGTATTGTCGATGGATGCCCTCCTGGAATGAATCTAAGTGAGGAAGACCTTCAAGGTGATTTAGACCTTAGAAAACCTGGAAGTTCAAGACATACCACTCAAAGAAGAGAGTCGGATGCCGTCAAAATTGTCTCGGGTACTTTTGAGGGAATAACTACCGGAACTCCAATTGGCCTTGTTATTGAAAATAATGATCAAAGACCAAGAGACTACAGCAAGATTTCTAATTCATTTAGACCTGGACATGCTGACTTTAGCTATCAACAAAAATATGGAATTAGAGATTACCGTGGCGGAGGACGCTCCTCTGCAAGAGAAACTGCAATAAGAGTTGCAGCTGGAGGTATTGCAAAAAAATATCTAAGTGAAAAGTATGAAATAAAAATTCATGGTTATTTAGCTCAATTAGGCCCAATTACTTTTGATAACTTTGACTGGAATGAAGTTCATAACAACCCTTTCTTTTGCCCTGACTCTTCAAAGGTTCCAGAGCTTGAAAAATATATGGACAATCTTAGAAAGTCGGGTGACTCAATTGGCGCAAGAATCAATGTTGTTGCCAGTAACATGATTACTGGTCTTGGAGAACCTATTTTTGATAGGTTAGATGCTGATATCGCTCATGCAATGATGAGCATCAACGCAGTCAAAGGTATTGAAATAGGCGCTGGATTTGAGGTTGTTAATCAAAAAGGTTCTGACCATAGAGATTTAATAACACCTGAAGGCTTTAAATCAAATAATTCTGGAGGGACTCTGGGTGGTATTAGCTCTGGACAAGATCTATTAATATCAATTGCATTAAAACCTACTTCAAGTATTCGACTTCCAGTAGAAACTATTGATAAAAAAGGTAAATCAACTGAAATTAGCACAACTGGAAGGCATGACCCTTGTGTAGGCATTAGAGCAACCCCTATTGCAGAGGCAATGCTCGCGATAACACTGATGGATCATGCTTTAAGAAATCGTGCTCAAAATGCTGACGTAGCATCAATGACACCCCAAATTCCTGCGTCCAAGCAGTAGTAGAACTCTTTTAAATTATGGGAAGTTGACGTAAATTACAGGATTTATTGAACTGTATACACTGTCTGAGGTTCCCTTAAATACTATTTCCGCTTCATCTCTACGTTTGAGTGTTTTCGAGAAATAAAGATAAGGCTTTTCAGAAACAAATACTGCCGTCGCATCAACCTGGACATCATTTCTACTGTCACTTATAACTCTAAAGTTTGTTGCATCACCCGGCAACTCAAAGCCAAGCATGAAGTTAATATCACTTAACTCGCTATTAAGTGCATCAGCATAATCTGTTGAACTGAGACTAACCTCAATCTCTCCAGTATTCTCTACAAGTAGAACTGCCACTCGATTATTATTTGCAAGATAGTTTTGTAAATTCTCTAAAGTACCTATTGGAATTGTTGTTTCGATAACAAGTGTATCTCCCCAATCACCAGATGATTGAGAAAAAACGGAGTCTGGTGCAAGATATTTTTCTGCAATAATACTTGCAGTTTCTAATTCACCGTCATCTTCACTATAGGTTGTAAATGAAGCTCTTAAAGGCACTTCAAAAACCTCTCCTTCGTTAGCAGCTTCAATATCAGTCGTATAGAGTGATACATCAACAACACTAGGCGCGCAAGATGATAATAACGCTAATAAGAAAAAAGAACTAATTAACTTTAAAATATATTTCTTGAACATAATCTCACCGATTTCAATCAAAGGCTTAATATTATCATAATTTATTTGACAATACTAATCTCGATAATTATTTATAGTTTTGTTACTTGAATTGACCTTCTTTTAATAGTTTTATTTGGTTTCTAATATCTGCTGCTTGCTCAAATTTTAATTCTTCAGCAAATTTATACATTTCTTTCTCAAGTTGCTTCAGCTCTTTAGAAAGCTGAACAGGTGAAAGTTTAACTTGAATAGTTTCAGAACCTAGTTCATCAATATCAGCAACTGAAAGATCTGTATCTAGAATATTAACAATCGGTTTAACAACACCTTTTGGAGTTATTCCATATTTTTCATTAAAAGCTTGTTGTTTCTTTCTTCTAGATGTAGTTATATCTATAGCTTTTTGCATTGAATTTGTTACTCTATCAGCATATAGGATAACACTGCCATTGATGTTTCTAGCTGCCCTTCCCATTGTTTGAATAAGAGATCTTTCAGATCTTAAAAATCCTTCTTTATCCGCATCTAAAATTGCTACCAAAGACACCTCAGGAATATCAAGACCCTCTCTCAACAGGTTGATTCCAACTAAAACATCAAAAACTCCTAGACGCAAATCTCGGATAATTTCGACCCGTTCAACAGTATCAATATCTGAGTGAAGATAGCGCACTTTGACATTATGATCATTTAAATACTCACTGAGCTGCTCTGACATTCTTTTCGTTAGCGTTGTCACAAGGACTCTTTCTTTTAGAAGAACCCTTTTATTAATTTCAGATAAAAGATCATCTACCTGTGTATCTACAGGCTTTACATCTATTTTTGGATCTAATAATCCAGTTGGTCTTACAACTTGCTCAGCAACAACTGTCGATACCTCCAACTCGTAATTTGCAGGCGTTGCAGATACCAAAATACACTGATTTAATTTTTCTGAAAACTCTTCAAATTTTAAAGGCCTATTATCTAATGCAGAGGGTAAACGAAATCCAAAATCCACGAGCGTTGTTTTGCGAGATCTATCTCCGTTATACATTCCACCAATCTGACTGACTGAGACATGAGACTCATCCAATATAACTAATGAATCATCTGGTAGATAATCAAAAAGCGTTGGTGGCGCCTCTCCTGGCTGTCGTCCAGAAAGATAGCGGGAATAGTTTTCAATTCCGGAGCAGTATCCAAGTTCTCTCATCATCTCTATGTCTTGAGCTACTCTTATAGAAAGTCTTTGTTCTTCAACCAATTTATTTTGAGAAAGAAGCACTTTTTTTCTATCTCTAAGTTCAACTTTAATGTCATCAAGCATATTTTGAATCGTCGACTCAGGGGTTACATAATGAGTCTTCGGATAGATTGTTATTCTTTGAAGTGACTTAAGTTTTTCTCCTGTCAAAGGGTCAAACCAAGAAAGGCTTTCAACCTCATCATCAAACATTTCAATTCGAATCGCCTTTTCTTCAGAGTCTGCAGGAAAAATATCTATCACCTCCCCCTTAACTCTAAAATGGCCACGAATTAAAGTCAAGTCATTTCGGGTATATTGCATCTTTGAGAGTGTTGCAAGAATTTCTCTCTGATTTGTGATTTCTCCAACCGTTAAATGAAGAAGCATTTTCATATAACTCTTTGGATCGCCAAGTCCATATATTGCTGAGACACTTGCAATAATAATGACATCTTTTCTCTCAAGCAGTGACTTGGTAGCAGAGAGTCTCATTTGTTCTATTTGTTCATTGATTGATGCATCTTTTTCAATGAAAGTATCTGAAGCAGGAACATATGCTTCTGGCTGATAATAATCATAATATGAGACAAAATATTCAACTGCATTATCAGGGAAAAATTCTTTCATTTCGCTATAAAGCTGTGCCGCTAAGGTTTTATTAGGAGCCATAATTAAGCTAGGCTTTTGACTTTTTTCAATGACATTTGCAAGAGTAAACGTTTTTCCTGACCCTGTTACACCGACAAGAGTTTGATATTTCTCTCCAGACTCAATTCCATCAACTAATTTTTGAATTGCTGATGGTTGGTCTCCTTTTGGTGAAAAATTTGATTTGAGTTGAAATTTTTTGGCCATTATTGGCTGTTTTTCATTAAAATAAAACCCTCAATTTTAAACCATTAAAAGAAAACAGTAAAATGTCAAACATCTTATCAAAACGTGTACAAAAAGTTAAACCATCTGCCACTATGGCGGTCAGTGATAAAGCCAAAGCATTAAAATCTCAAGGTGTTCAAATTGTCTCTATGGGTTCAGGTGAACCTGACTTTGATACTCCAAATAATATTCAAAAAGCCGCTATTAAAGCAATTGGCAATGGTGAGACTAGATATACCGCTGCAGATGGCACACCTGAGCTTAAAAAAGCTATTTGTGAAAAGTTTAAGAGAGAAAATGGACTCGATTACTCAGCAACTGAGGTGATGGTCTCTTGTGGTGGAAAACAGGTCTTTTATAATCTTTGTCAAGCTATTTTGAATACTGGTGATGAAGTGATTATCCCAACCCCATATTGGGTTTCTTATCCTGATATGGCAATTTTGGCAGATGCAACACCAGTCTTTATTGAGACTGACTTAGATCAAAATTTTAAAATTACCCCTGAACAGCTAGAAGCAAGCATTAACTCAAACTCAAAACTGTTGGTATTGAATAGCCCTTCAAACCCAACTGGTTCAGTCTACTCTAAATCAGAAATCGAAGCTCTTGGAGAAGTTCTTGAGAAATACCCGCATGTTCTCATTATTAGTGATGATATTTATGAACATATTCGATGGGGTAATGAGGATTTTATTAATATTGCTATGGCATGCCCTAATCTTAAGGATCGTATTGTTATTCTTAATGGTGTATCAAAAGCTTATGCGATGACTGGATGGAGAATTGGTTATGCTGCTGGCCCAGAGATAGTTATTAAAGCAATGAAAAAAATTCAGGGTCAATCTACTTCAAATCCAAGTTCAATATCTCAAGCTGCTGCTCTTGAAGCTATCAATGGCGATCAGTCGTTCATTAATATGATGGTTGAGGCTTTTGAACATCGTCATGACTTTCTTGTAGATAGTCTAAATGATATTGATGGTATCGAATGCCCAAGATCAGGAGGTGCTTTCTATTCTTTTCCTAAAATCCAGGGACTCATTGAAAGACTTGGACTTAAGGATGATGTTGAATTTTCAACTTACTGTCTTGAAAAACTGAGTTTAGCCGTTGTTCCTGGCTCAGCATTTGGTGCTCCTGGATACGTAAGATTGTCTTTTGCTACAAGCATGGATAACATTAAATTATCAGTTGAAAAATTAGCGAGTGTATAAACAATCATTTGTTTATTTTTTTGCTTGACATCTAAAATTTCTTAATATAACCTCTACTTTTTGAAAAGGAGAATTACAATGCTTGATAAAAGGAAATTCTATATTAATGGTCAATGGGTTGAACCATCGAAAAAGAATGACTTTGATGTCATAAACCCTTCTGATGAATCAGTTTGTGCAGTTATATCTCTGGGCTCACAGGATGACACTAATGCTGCAGTTGCAGCAGCAAGAGCAGCACTCCCAATGTGGTCGAGATCTACAAAAGAGGATAGAGTTGCTTTATTGGAAAGACTTTATTCAATCTACCAAAGCAGGATGGATGAGATGGCTGAGGTTATTTCAATTGAAATGGGTGCGCCAATTGATTTTTCTAAGGCGGCTCAGGCTCCTTCTGGCACAAATGCAATAGAAGATTTTCTTAATCAGCTCAAAAAATTTGAATTTGAAGAGCAACTTGATGATTCTGACAACCAACTGATCTATGAGCCGAAAGGAGTTTGTGCACTCATTACTCCATGGAACTGGCCTATCAGTCAGGTTGCACTTAAGGTTATTCCAGCTATTGCTGCAGGCTGCACAATGGTTTTAAAGCCATCTGAAATTGCCCCCTTGGACTCTATGATTTTTGCAGAAATGCTGGAAGAGGCTGGATGCCCTGCTGGCGTCTTTAACCTTGTAAATGGAGATGGAGCAGGCGTTGGCAGTCAACTTACCTCTCACCCTGATATTGATATGGTTTCTTTTACTGGCTCAACAAGAGCTGGAGCCTTGATCTCTCACAATGCGGCTGATGACTTTAAAAGAGTTGGCCTAGAGCTTGGTGGCAAAGGTGCAAATATAATCTTTGCAGATGCCGATGAAAAGGCAGTCAAAAGAGGCGTAAGACACTGCTTTAGTAACACAGGACAGTCCTGTAATGCTCCAACAAGAATGCTTGTTGAAAGATCTATCTATGATCAAGCTGTTGAGATTGCTAAAGATACTGCGATATCGACTAAAACTGACATAGCATCAAAAGAAGGAAAACATCTTGGTCCTGTTGTGTCAAAACTCCAGTTCGATAAAATTCAAGCTTTAATTCAAGCTGGAATTGATGAGAATGCCACTCTAGTGACAGGTGGAACCGGAAAACCAGATGGTCTTGAGAAAGGTTATTTTATTAAACCTACTATATTTGCAGATGTTAATAACCAAATGACTATTGCACAAACTGAAATTTTTGGTCCTGTACTTTCAATCATCCCTTTTGATACCGAAGAAGAGGCCATTGACATTGCAAATGATACTCCATATGGACTAACTAATTATGTTCAAACTCAGGATCGAGATAGAGCAAAAAGAATGTCTAAAAAGCTTCTCTCTGGCACTGTTGAACTCAACGGAAAAGGTGCAGCGAGTGGCGCTCCATTTGGAGGATTCAAACACTCTGGAATTGGCCGAGAAGGCGGTGAGCATGGCTTTACTGAGTTCATCGAAGTCAAGGTTGTTACAGGCTGGAACTAATTTCAAAAAATTAAATCTTAATGGCTATTAAAAATATAGCCATTGGGGGTATCAGTACGGAATGTAGTAGTTACTCGCCCTTGTCTCAAAACAAAGATGACTTTGCATCCGTTAGAGGCCAAGAATTGCTTAATCTAGTTGATTTTCCTTTTTTAGAGCATGGAATAAATGCTCACCCCTTATTTTTCAATAAGTCCGTTCCAGGTGGTCCAATTGAAAGACAATATTTTGATCAAATCAAAAATCAGTTTATCAGTGAAATAAATGCTTTAGGTAAGCTCGATGGCATTCTTCTTTTGATGCATGGAGCAATCTATGTCGAAGGAATAGAAGACCCTGAAGGAGAATGGATCAGCTCTGTTCGAAAAATAGTAGGTCCTCAGTGTATTATTTCAGTCAGCTATGATCTTCATGGTCAAATAACCGATAAAATCATTAAAAATATTGATGCATTTGCAGCCTTTAAAACAGCTCCCCATGTTGATGTTAAAGAAACCTATCAACGCTCCGCTTTAATGCTTACTCAATCAATCATCGAAAACTATAGGCCTTATGTAGTATGGTCTAGAATACCTGTTTTGGTTTCTGGAGAAATGTCTTCGACATTTGTTGAGCCCTGTAAATCAATCTATCAGGAACTTGATCAATACAATCAACAGAATCATATTCTTGATTGCAATTTATTGGTGGGCTATGTATGGGCTGATACAAATAGAGCAACTGCATCGTCAGTAGTTACATGTACCAACCCAAATTCGGGAAGTAAAGTATGCGCAAAAATTGCTAATGCCTATTGGAATAATCGCCATCATCTCAAATTTGATATGACATATGGGAATATAGAGGATGCTTTAGATTGGGTAAAAGGTGATTTTTCAATCATTGCTGATAGTGGCGATAATCCAACGGCAGGAGGCGTTGGAGATAGAGCGGATATACTAAAAGCAGTATTAAATAAAAATCTCAAAAACGTTTTATTCGCTGGAATTGCATCGAAATCTGCCTATGATTCAATCAAAGTAAGCAATACATTTACTATCGGAGGTACTTTTGGAGGGGGAGGACCGTCCTTAAATCTTAAAGCTGATTCCGTCTACTTCAAAAATCAATGTGCAGTAGTCAATATTTCTGGGTCAGTAATTATCATATCTAAACTTAGACGGCCGTTTCACTATCTCCAGGACTTTATTGATCTTAATATAAACCTTGAAAACTATAAAATTCTTGTGGTGAAATCTGGATATCTCTCTCCTGAGCTCCAATCGCTCTCTGCACCATCGTTCATGGCTTTAACGAATGGCTCTGTTAATCAAGATTTAATAACACTAAAAAATAACAATCGAATGAAGAACACTTTTCCTTTTCAAGATTTTCAGGATTACATACCTGAGGTTAGTGATGGAGAGAATTTAGTTAATCAATAGCTTCTAATATTTAGACTCAATAATTATTAATTAAGGTAAGATGTTTTTGTAATAAATAAAAACAAGGGGGTCTCTACTGACCCCTTTTTTCTTGCAAAATTGATTTAATTATGAATTCAAAGCAAATCCTCCTCGCACTTATTGTTCCGATCACTTGGGGATTTGGCTATGCTTTAGCAAAGATTGGCATGGATCAGTTCACTCCATTACTATTAATGTCGCTTCGTTTTGGTATTGCAGGTCTGATACTGGTATGGTTTGTCAAGCCTCCTTGGGGGTATATGGGGGAACTCTTTATGATTGCCTTTATAGGTTCTACAATTCAGTATGGCTTCACCTACTATGGATTAAGAGGTATTGATGTATCAACAGCTTCCATTTTGGTACAACTTGAAGGTCCTATTTTAGCTCTCCTTAGCGCCCTAATACTCAAAGAGAGGCTTGGTTGGCCTCGAACTCTTGGAATGGGTTTAGCTTTTTTCGGTGTTTTTGTTATTGCGGGTGAACCAAGATTAAATGATAGTTTAGATAGCGTTGCCTTAGTGATAATAGGTGCACTTTTCTGGGCAATAGCTCAAATCATGATTAGTCGCCTCAAGTCACTCTCTGGTATTACTATTCTGACATGGGTTGCTATTATCGCTACCCCTCAAATGTTACTTATCTCACTAATTATTGAAGATGGTCAATGGGAGTCTTTAAAAAGTGCTAGTCTTCTAGACTGGTCTATAGTCTTTTACTTGTCATTGATCATGACAGTCATTGGCTATAGTATTTGGTATCATTTGTTGCGAATTTGCGATGTTAGTAGGTTATCGCCTTTTCTGATGCTATTACCAGTCACTTCAATCATAGCTGGAATAGTACTCCTTGAAGAACAGTTTACAATTGCAATGGGAATCGGTGGAACATTAGTAATGATAGGTGTTGCAAGCACCCTCTTCAATTGGCGCTCGCGAAAAGAACAACTCAATCTTTGATAGAATAAAGTTTATTTATAAAATGGATCGACTGACTCAAATTGTGAGGTAATTTTTCGAACCCATTTAGAGATTGCAATTCCTTTATTCAACCGCATGGAATTATTATCTGATTGAATGCTCTTAACTATATTGCCATTTAATGGTAACTCCATCTGTTCTTGTAAATAGCTGGTTTCTTTATCCAAATCTTTTCTTAACTCTTTAACCTTATTAACGATACTATTATCTGACATTAATCTCACTCCTTAATATACAAAAAATCTCAATCCTTTGATTGAGATTTACCCTTAGAAATTTTCTTTGAAGTCCTAGCGCTGTACTGACTCTCCCAATTCTTATCGAGTTTGGTTTTTGCAATATCCTTATAGTCAATACCACTAATTTCTTTGAATTCAGATATTGCATCTTCCATCGCAGTCTCAAAAACACCTGATAAAGACATGCTATAACCAATCTCTTTAGCAGCATTTGAGGCGCCCTTAAATGCCTCAAAAACGGGTCTACGTATCCTAACGCTGACCACTCTTTTTTCATCTTTTTTCTGATTTTTTGTAACGTACTTGCCCATCTAAAGATTAAATAATTTAACTGCTGCATAAGAGTATACACTTTTTGTATACATAATGTAGTTATATTTGTTTTCTTATTGTATACAAATTTAAATTATATTTTTAAAAAAAAGATAAAGCTATAATTAATGACGATAATAATTTGACATAAAAAATCATGAAGTTTGAAATTGGCTCTATTGAAAATCACATAATATCGAGTGAAGAAGCAACTCCTAATCTTCGCCACAATATAGAAAAGAAAATTTTATGGGCCTCTAAACCTGCCCATAAAACTACTAAAAGTATAGTTTTTATTCATGGATTTTCTGCAAGTCGTATTGAGCTTAGCCCAGTAATTGAGAAAGTTGCAGAAGCCTTAGGTGCTAATGCTTTCTATTCAAGACTAAGTGGTCATGGGCAAGATAGTGAATCATTGAGTAATGCAACTTTTAATGATTGGATATTGGATACCAAGGAGGCAATTAATATTGGTGAAGTCATAGGTGATGAGGTTATTCTTATTGGCTCATCAACTGGCTGTTCAGTTATTCATAGCCTTTTAGAAAGCCAGAAGAACGTTACCTCTGTGATTTATGTCTCACCTAATTTTGGGCCTAGATCCTTCAAAGGTCATTTTTTGAGAGCACCTGGAGCAAAATGGTTTATACCTCTTATTTTAGGAAGTGAGCAATCCTTCGCTACTAAAAACTCTGAACACGAACGATGCTGGACAACTCGCTACCCAACGAAAGCTCTATTTGCAGTCAAGGACTCTGTAGCTGCTGCCACTTTGGCTAACCATAGCAAAATAAGAATCCCAATGCTCTTCTGGTTTTCAGATTATGACAAAATTGTATCTGCAAAAGATACGCGAAGAATTATTTCTAAATTAGGCAAGAATGTTGATGTTTTTAACCCAATTCTTTCTTCTAAAGATGACCCTTCCAAGCATGGTGTTCTTGGTGACATTCTGAGTCCAACTAAAACTGAACAAGGAGTAAAGAAGATCCTTGAGTGGATCAAAAAGAATAGCTAATAGTTTCGTTTAATTTTTGCGCCATTATAGAGAATTTCAGACATATTTTCATTTGCAATCCTTCTTTGCTCAACAGTAGCTGGATCCATATTAAACTTAGGTCGATCTAACAAAATTCCATCCTCATCCTCTCTTTTTTTTCCTCTAACATGTGTCCAAATATTTCTACCGACAATCTGCTTGATATTTGGTGGCATATAGGATTGAAGTGAAAAACCTATTCTCCTATGAGTGCTACTATTAGGTTGAGAACCATGAATAACAGCCCCATGATGGATAGACATTTCACCAGGCTCTAAAATAAGATCTACAGCCTTACTTTCATCAACATTTTTAATAACCTGACCTCTAGTTAAAATGTTATTCTCAGCAAACGTATCCTCATGCTCTTGAATTTTTGTTTTATGACTGCCTGCAATCATTGTCATACAGCCTGTCTCTTTATTACTCGGACTGAGTGCAACCCATGGGGTTGGAAAGTTCAAACTATCTAGACCCATATAAGTAGCATCCTGATGCCAACTAACATAATGCTTAGAAGAAGGTTCTTTGATAAACATGACTGAAGCCCAAAGTGATATATTTGGTCCAATCAGATCCTCCATTGCATCAACAATGATTTCGTTATGAGCAAGAGCATCTAAAAATGCAAATGAAAGATGAAGATTATTTCGACTTTCAGCATTAATTTCTTCTGGAAATTCTGCCTCAACCATCTCTAACTCTTGTTTTATTAAATGAGCCTCTTGCTGAGAAATTACCCTGACAGGCGATATAAAACCTTCATCATGGTATTGTTCAATTTGCGATTTTGTCAGAACTTTGGACATAAAATTAAAAAATTAATAACCATGTATATTCTATGTGTATATACTGGGATTATCCATAAAATATTTCATTGAATAATACAATGCCAAATATATTTACTAAGCACCCCAACTCAGTTAATGAATCATACCTTCAACACCTAATATTTGCTTTAAAAATGAGTTACAAGCTTTTTAGATTATTTGTTATTGCATTTGTCCACGCAATATTACCATTCTTATTCAAAAAAACTGTTAGCAAAAAAATTATTGAAATGGCTAATGACCTTAATAAAAGACATTAAATTCGCTTAAAATTCATGAATACTTCATGCATATACCTTGAACTTAATTTACACTATACTTATGAAATTTATTAATACTTTAATCATAGGGTTATTTATTAGTTTCTCAGCATCTGCAGCGATGTCGCCACATTTTTATGAGAAAGAAATACTCGGTAATTGGATTTGTAAAGATGTATGGCCTGGCTACTCAGCCTTTGAAATGATCAGATACAAAAAAGATGGAACCTGGAATAGTTTTGGGGAGCTCATAGTAGACTTTCCTATCGAAGACAATAAAGTTAAAGTTTACTATAGTGCTCTTGGATCTGGAGTTTGGGAGATTGATAATCAAAATTTGGTGAGTATGATTGACTCTATTAAAGTCACTAATAGGAACCATCCCTGGCTTGAAGAATACTTTAGCCTGCAAGATCAATTTACACTCAACGAGAAAAATTCTGAGGAAATAGTTGTTTTAGCTGATGATTATATTAATCTTCAGCCATCCTCAGGAAAACCCTATGAATGCTTCAAGGTTAAGATTTAGCTAGCCAACTCTTTGATTCCATTTTTGAACTTTTCCCCTAATAATTTTCAGGATATTCCTCTTATGATATATAAACTACTTGCTGGAAAATTAGTATACTTATAGATGTTTAATAGTAATTAAACTATTTAATTAATTTTAGGAGCTAACAATGTCAATATACAAGACTCAAGAAGCAGCAAGAGAAAATAACGATATGGAGGCTTATGCAGCAACTCTTCATGATGACTATGAATTTATTATGCACCTAGATAATTCAAGCATGAGTAAAGACCAAGCTATGGAAATGTTCTCTTTTATGATGAATAGTGATGATTTTGTTACACATGAGTCACGATGCCTTTATGAAAATGACGAAGCCATGGTTACCCATGGCGTTATGAGCTTTCCTGATGGAACTAGAGAGGCAGTTCTTGCATTTCATCAAATTCAAGATGGAAAAGTAATACGCATGGAGACAGGAGCAACGCTTCTTCCATAATTAATAATACTATCTAATAAAAAGACGCTCTAGGGCGTCTTTTTTATTTATTATATTGAATCAAATAAATAGTTAATTATTAATGCGACAAATCAACCTTTGGCAGAAAAATTCAAAAGAAAATATAAGCTTTGAGTCACTAAAAGACTCAGTTGTTTCAGATCTAGCAATTATTGGAGGTGGATATACAGGCTGCTCAGCAGCTCTAACTGCTGCTGAAAATGGACTTTCAGTCACACTCATTGACAAAAAAATTGGTTTTGGTGGCTCAGGTCGTAACGTTGGCCTAGTCAACTCAGGCTTATGGCTGCCTCCAAAAAAAGTTGAGCATATACTTGGAAAAAATGCCGGCATTAAGCTAAATAAGTCATTGTCTTCTGCACCAGATTTAGTATTTAAACTGATAGACAAATACAAAATAGACTGCAATGCGAATCGCTCAGGTACGCTTCATTGTGCTCATTCACATAAGGGATTAGATGATATACAAAATCGATACCAACAGCTCACTGAGCGTGGAGCTGAATTAGAGCTACTAGATCGAGAAGAAGCAGAAAAAAGAATTGGATCATCTAAATTTTATGGCGCCCTACTCAACAAAAGAGCCGGCACAATTAATCCACTGAGTTATTGCCGAGGACTAGCAAAAGCAGCACAATCTAAAGGTGCAAATATTTTTGAGTCATCTCTAGCAAAAAAAATAGATTACAAGAATAAACTTTGGACAATTCGAACGGAAAGCGGATCTATTCAATCAAAGATGCTTTTGCTTGCAACAAATGCCTATCAACAAACTATCAAAGGCGTTGACTCATCAAAATACACGCCTGTTTATTATTTTCAAGCAGCAACTAAACCACTCTCAAGTCACGTTTTAGATGGTATTTTGCCAAATAATGAAGGGTGCTGGGATACGGCCACTGTTATGTCATCTTTTCGATTGGATAGTGATAATCGCTTCATTATTGGGGGAATTGGAAACCTAGGTTCAAATATTTCTAAAATTCACTCAAATTGGGCAACAAGAAAAGCTCAGACTTTATTTCCTTCACTAAATAATATCTCCTTTGACTATTTCTGGGGTGGTCAAATTGCAATGACTGATGACCATATTCCAAAAATTTATCGTATTGGTCACAACGCGTATTCAATTTTTGGATATTCGGGGAGAGGAATAGGTCCTGGCACTTATTTTGGTAAATCTATAGTTGAGACTTTTTTGAATGACAATGAAGACTCTCTTCCTATCAAACCAACCAGCAACAACAATGAGAGACTTGGAAAATTAAAAGGAAGTTTAATTGAGTTTGGAGCAAAACTTAATCATCTAATTTAAAGATTATCTTATTAGTAATCTTTCCCAACCCCTTTAAACCTTTGTTTAGTGATATACCATGCCCCTATATCCAAGAAAGGTCTGGGTGGAAGCCATTTAGCCTTCTCAATTCCAAGACAATCGGTTACTAATTCGTCATCATTACCGCTTGCAAAATTTGCCACGCCTATACCAAAAGCAGTCCCTTTTGTAATACCAGAGCCATTGTAGCAACCAGCAAAATATAGATTCGATGACAACTTTTTAAAGACATTTGTTTTGTTGGCTGAGACGCCTTCAACGCCAGAATATAAGTGCTCAAACCCTACATGACTTAACCCTGGAAATCTATTATCGAATGCCTGTCGATGAACCTTTTGTCTTTCTTTAAGTTGTCCATCACTGAGTAAGCGTTGATTATTGTATTCTGCAGTATTCCTGATTGAAATTCTTTTGTCTTCTGTAAGTCTTACCGTTGCTCCGCCGCTATGAAGAGATAGAATACCCCATGAAGATTCACTACCAAGCATTTCAACTTCTTCCTGAATCAGCACTCTCGTAATACTCCCTGAGAGCGTAACGCCAACCACTCTTTGTTTTTGTTTGCCATTAGCTATAGGCTCATAGTTACAGGCCATGATAACGTTTTCAGCTTTAATCGTTGAATTTGGAAGTCTCACCGTATTGATTTTTCCTATTTCCATTGCTAATACTGGAGAGTTCTCATAGAGCTTAACATTACTTGGAAGGGTATCAGCAAGACCAAAAACTAATTTAGCAGGTTGAACTAGAGCACCATCTTTAACCTTTACTCCTTTTCGATACCAATTCGTGCCGAGTTCTAAATTAATTTGATCTTGTGAAAGTGGTCTGTGCTCAATCTGCCTTTTTTGAAGATAGTCAACAAAATATTCACATTCTTCAGATGAGCTTTTATCGGCAGCCATATGATAAATTCCTGACTCCTTAAAGTCGCAATTAATCTGGCTTTCATTTATTATTGATTTGAGGGAGTCAAGACCTGCCTGATTAATGCGGTCAATCCTTTTATATTGATTGAGCTGATCCTTTTGATACCCACCAGAAAAGTGGCTATGTGCGACTGCATATCCTGAATTTCTTCCGGATGCACTCTGCCCGACTTCTCTAGCCTCAAGCAAGACAATCTTTTCATTAGGGTTAAGCTCTGCGAGCCTTCTTGCACAGGAAAGTCCTGTAAATCCAGCACCAATGACAAGCCATCTCGTATCTAGATTAGAGTTTAAAATTGGCTGAGGTTTCCTGTGGGGTATCAGGTCTACCCAGCCCTTGGTTTCATGATCAAAGTTAAGATTATCCTGGCTCACAAAATGATTAATTCAAATGATCGATTAAGATAAAGTGGTCACTGATTTCTTCAGCCTGCTTTAACCAACGATTAACTAATTCATTCTGATGGGGGGCTGCTGACACTCCAGGTGGAATCTCTTCATTAATAACCGCTTCAACCGCGAGAGCAACAGAGCATGACACTAATTGAGCCATTGCACTACCTTTATCATTTCCAAGGGTGTCCATTAAGAATTGTTTGTGCCAGACAACCTCTGATTCATTTTCAACCTTTAGCTCAACTGTTAGGATGACTCGATCAACTTCATCATCTTTATATGAATATTTGCTCCATAAATCATCACTAATTTCCTTCAAACGATCTTCTGCTAAAGAGGGATCAAGCGAGTCTACTTCAGAAAAAATTTCTCTCCATGCATTTTTCCAACCTTTATATCTGAGAGTTCCTCTTACAAATTGATTAATCTTTAACCCATCATCCATTTGGTATTGCTCTATAAATGGAAGAGAATCTCGGTTGGGATAAACTTCAAACTCATCTTCACCCCATGGCATCGGGAGAGGATAAAGCTCTACAGACTCCCATGGCTTTGTTACAGTATAAACTTCACCATTACGGATACTCACAGAGGTTGACATCAAGGCTTTTAAAACGCCGAGTGGAGACCAGCTAAACTTGTAGCAAAAGTCATTTGGTATATCACTCAAGCCACCACAATAACTCAAAAAAGAATGGTTATTCTGAGCTGAAAAGACACTTGATTTTTTGTAATCCTCAACCAAGGCATGTGACATGCTATGATCAATTCCAGGGTCTAACCCGACCTCATTAACAAGGCATAAATTTTTCTCATTTGCAGCATCATTCAAAATTCTCATCTCGTCTGAAATATATGAACTTGATACAAAATGAGCATTCAGTGATATACAGAGCTCTGCAACTGGAACATGAAAATTACCTGGAAGCATTGAAACAACCATATCGCCAGCATTAGTATATTGCTCAAGTGCTTCGAGTGAAAATGGAACCACTTGATAATCTCCATTTACTCCAGACAAAGCGTCAATTGCCTTGTCAACTGTTCGGTTATATACAACAACTGTATGTCCATTCTCGATCAGCATTTTTAAACCTGGAATTGCAGAGAGTCCAGTTCCTAGCCAATGAATCTTTGTCATTGATGCTCCTTTATAATTATTTAATACAAAAATTTATTTTTTACACTATTTTCTAGACAAATCTAAATAAATAGATTCTAATATTTATTGTTTTATTGGCCATGTATCACTCAGTCGATATCCATCAGGAAAAGGATCATCTGCATCAAGCTCCAGTTGATAAGTTCCAGTAATCCATGCCCTTCCCTTGATTGAAGGGATTATTGCTTTGTGATTACCAATTCGTGTCTCTTTAACTATTTCACAATCAAATCTAGAATTTAGAATGGAACGGCCAATCATACGGTCTCCTTTTTTTAACTCTCCTTTTGCATGAAGGACAGCCATTCTTGCGGAACAACCAGTACCACAAGGAGAACGATCAAGTTTTCCAGGATCAATAACAACAGTATTCTTACTTACTTTAACTCCATCCTCTTCAAATATTGGAAGAGCAAATTCACAAAATGATATATGACTCCAGTCATTATTTGTTGGATGATTGAAGCCTAACTGTTGATTGGCGGCAGCAGTAATTTTTGAACCAATATTTGATATATCTCTGGCTTCATCAGGCTTTATTTCAAAGCCAAGTTCCTTTGCATTGACCATGACAAAGCTATCACCACCATAAGCGGTATCAACCTTCAGTGTTCCAATACCCTCAACCTCTATGTTTACATCCAATTTGTCTGCGAATGATGCAACATTATGAATTTCGATACTCTTTGCTTTGCCATTTTCGCAGTAAGCTTTGATTGGAACCAAGCCGCCAGGAGCTTCAAGAATAAATTCAGTGATTGGTTCATTCATTGGAATTATTCCAGTATTCAAAAGTACGGTTGAAACGCAGATTGAATTCGAGCCCGACATCGGTGGAGTGTGCTCCGGCTCCATCACTATAAAGCCTTGAACTGCTTCTGAATCCTTAGCAGGAACCAAAAGATTGACATGCTTGAAAACACCTCCTCTAGGCTCATTTAAAACAAACTGACGAAGTGTATTATCTTCGTGAATCCATCTTGCCTGCTCCCAAAGAGTTTTTCCAGGGGGTACTTCTACACCTCCAATAATGACATTGCCAACCTCTCCTTCAGCGTGACAAGAGACGATTTCAATTGATCTTTTACTTTTCATACAAGTTAAACTTTATTTTTTTAGGGCATGTTATCATTTTTTTGTAACTTGGCTGTTGAATTCCTTATACTAAGCAATTTACCTTCCTGAATGAATCTTAGAACAAAAGGATTAATCTGATGACTTCGACTACAACCGAACTAAGCCTAGATGAAATTTTCAATCTAGCTAAAACGGCACTCATTAATAATGGTGCGAATGAAGAAAATGCTGATGCAGTGGCAACTACAGTAACCAATGCAGAGCGAGATGGCTCAGTCTCTCATGGTCTGTTTCGAATACCGGGATACATTAAAGCACTCCAAAGCAACAAAGTTGATGGCTCTGCAAAGCCAGAAATTGAAGAAGTTACACCAACAATATTCAGGTGTGACGCTCAAAATGGTTTTGCACCTCTTGCACATAAGTATGGTCTTGAAAAGTTAATTGATGCAGCGAATACTTTTGGAATTGCTGGACTTGCTATTCAACGTTGCCATCACTTTGCCGCATTATGGCCAGAAGTTGAAGCAATTAGTGATCAAGGCTTAGTTGGCTTGACATCCGTTTCATACACTCCTGCTGTAGCTCCTTCAGGCGGAACTAAAGCATTATATGGAACAAATCCAATTGCATTTTCATGGCCACGACCCGGAACAAATCCAATCGTTTTTGATATGGCTACAGCTTCTATGGCAAAAGGTGAAATTCAGATTGCAGCTCGAGATGGACACTCTGTTCCACTTGGAACTGGACTTTCTCCATCAGGTGAGTTAACTACTGATGCAGCAGAAATTGATAAAGGCATATTACTTCCATTTGGAGGTCACAAAGGCTCTGTAATAGCACTTATGATTGAGCTTTTATCAGGTCCACTAGTAGGTGAAACTTTCTCATATGAAACGAAAGAGCGTGATAATGGAGATGGCGGGCCAGTTCAGGGCGGTCAGTTTATCTTAGCTATGTCACCTAAAATAGTATCTGGAAAAGACACGTCAGAGCAAATTGAGAGCTTTCTAAAAAAATATAATGAAATAGAAGGGGTACGTCTACCCGGAGAAAGACGTCATAAAAATAGACAGGATGTTGGACCTAGACAGGTAAATAGCGATTTAGTTAATAACATTTCTAATCTTTAATGACAAACAAGTCCATAAACTCGTTAACAGGTGTATTTTTAATTTTCTCACTATCAAGACATAAAGAGTAAATCCTGTTAGCTTGGTCATTATTAAAAGTGTTTTTTAGGCTGTTAAAAAATTTCTTCTCTAATAACGGGATACCCTCTTTGCGACGATGGCGATGTCCAATTGGATATTCTACTTCTACTTTCTGAGTTCGACTCCCATCATTAAAGTAAATCTGTAATGCATTAGCAATAGATCTCTTATCATCTGCCAAGTAGTCTTTTGAATATCTTTTATCTTCAGTCAAAATCATCTTGCTACGAAGCTCATCAATCAATGGATTCTGTTGATGAAAGGAATCCTCATAAAACTCAGCAACTAAATCCCCTTTAATCATTGCAACTGCAAGCATATACTGCATACAATGATCTCGGTCAGCTGGATTATCTAAGGTGCCTGTCTTATCTATAATTCTTAGTGCTGACTCATGAGTTGTAACCTCAATCCTATCAATTGCATCTAACTTGTCTTTTATCTCTGGATAAAGTAAGACTGCACACTCTACCGCTGTTTGAGCATGGAATTCAGCTGGAAAGGATATCTTGAAAAGAATATTTTCCATCACATAAGAGCCATATTTCTTAGAAAAGCTAAACTGTCTTCCCTTGAAACTTACATCATAAAAACCCCACTCTGGAGCACTTAAAACAGAAGGCATAGCCATCTCACCAGCCATCGTCATCATTGCTAGGCGAACGGCGCGAGATGTCGCATCACCAGCAGCCCATGATTTCCTTGAACCAGCATTAGGAGCATGACGATAGGTTCGAAGGGAAGAGCCATCAACCCAGGCTTGAGATAAAGCGGCAATGATTTGATCTCTGTTACCACCTAGCATGTGTGTTGCAACAGCAGTACTTGCAACCCTGACAAGCAAAACATGATCTAAACCTACTTTATTAAAACTATTCTCAAGTGCGAGAATGCCTTGAATTTCATGTGCTTTAATCATGTATTCAAGAACATCTTTTATACTTAATGGTGATTTATGATTTGAAATATTAACTCGTGAAATATAATCACTAAGCGCCATAATTGCACCTAAATTATCTGAGGGATGGCCCCACTCTTCAGCAAGCCAGGTATCGTTAAAATCTAACCAGCGCACTATTGCACCAATATCCCAAGCAGCCTTAACAGGGTCAAGCTCAAAAGACCTGCCAAAAACTCTAGCACCGTTTTCTACCGTTATCCCTGGAACTATTGGACCCAAATGTCTAGTGCAATTTGGATATTTTAGAGCCATCAGACCACACCCAATAGTATCTATTAAACAATTTCTGGCAGTGTTTAAGGCTTCTTCAGATAGTATTTTATAATCAATGACGTAATCAGCGATATCTTGCAGAACTTGATCTGCTGTCATTCTATCAGCTTTCATTTTCTAATCTCTTTCCTCTATTGGAGTAACTTTTTGCAAACTTGGGCCTATATAATCGGCATTAGGTCTTATTATGCGATTGTTGTGTCTCTGCTCAAAAATATGGGCACACCAGCCAGTTACTCTTGAAAGAACAAATATTGGAGTAAATAGTTTGGTCGGTATTTTCATAAATTCATAGGTAGAAGCATGATAAAAATCAGCATTTGCGAATAGATTCTTCTCTCTTCTCATAACTGATTCAACTCTTTCTGATACATCATAAAGATGCTTGTCGTTTACTTCTAAGGATAATTTTTTTGACCATTGTTTGATAACCTCATTTCGTGGATCAGATTCAGTATAAACGGCATGTCCAAAGCCCATCACAAGTTGCTTTTGTGCAAGCATTTTGAGTAATTCTACCTCTGCAACATCAGGATCATTCCATTGAGAGAGCATAGCACTTGCAGCCTCATTGGCTCCTCCATGTAATGGACCACGTAAAGTTCCAATAGCACTTGTTACTGCGGAGTGGATATCTGAAAGCGTTGATGCGCAAACTCTTGCAGCAAAAGTGGAGGCGTTGAATTCATGTTCAGCATACAAAATCAAAGAAACACTCATGACTTGATTGTGAAGTTGGCTAGACTCTTTACCGTGCAAAAGGTGTAAAAAATGGCCACCAATACTGTCATCATTTGTTTCAGTATCAATTCTTTTCCCGTGGTGAGAAAACTGATACCAATAGCTAAGTATCGATGGAAATGCACTCAGCATTCGATCAGCATGGTCAGTTTGATTTAAAAACCCTTCCTCTTGTTCTAAATTACCTAAAACTGAACAGCCTGTCCTTAAAACATCCATTGGATGAGCGGTTTTAGGGATACCCTCTAAAGCACTTTTTAGTTCAGGCTGTAAACCTCTTAATGATTTGAGTTTTTCTATATAGTCTTTTAATTCCTTGGAGTTGGGTAATTTTTCATGTAATAAAAGGTAGGCGACCTCTTCGAATGTTGTATTTTCTGCCAAATCTACTACATCATAACCACTATAAGTAAGGCCTGAGCCGGTTACTCCAACAGTACATATTGATGTCTCTCCAGCGCTCTGCCCTCTAAGACCAGCTCCACCCATTTTTTTTCCACTCACTATTTATTCTCCTTATTCATTAACTCATCCAATTCCATCTCATATTGATGATAGTTTAGATAATCGTACAATTCTTCCCTGGTTTGCATAGTTTCTAGTACATTGTTTTGATGGCCATCTTCTAAAATATGTTGATAGACATTAAGAGCTGCTTTACTCATAGCTCGAAAAGCACTGAGCGGATAAAGAATCATATCTACACCAGCCTCAGAAAGCTCCTCTTTACTAAACAATGGTGTTTGACCAAATTCGGTTATATTTGCCAGAATTGGTACACTTAGAGAATCAGAAAACTTTTGATATTGCTCAATAGTATTGAGTGCCTCAGGAAATATCATATCTGCACCAGCTTCAGCAAATGCTTCTGCTTTATCGATAGCAGATTGCATTCCTTCGATAGCGAGCGCATCTGTCCTAGCCATAATTACAAAGTTAGAATCTGTTCTAGCATCCACTGCAGCCTTGATACGATCAAGCATTTCGTTGGTACTAACAATTGCCTTGTTTGGTCGATGCCCACAACGCTTTAGAGAAACCTGATCTTCAATATGGATGGCAGCGACATCGCTATTTATCATCTCTCGAACACAGCGAGCAATATTAATCTCATCTCCCCAGCCAGTATCAGCATCAACTAATAATGGCAATGAAGTTACCTGAGTAATTCTTTTAGCATCTTCGAGCACATCTTCGAGTGTGGTAATACCAAGATCTGGAACTCCAAGAGACGAAGCTGCAACACCACCACCGGATAAGTAGATGGATTGATGCCCAACTTTTTCAGCCATAATCGCACTATAGGCATTGACAGTACCTACAATTTGAAGTGGTTTACTTTCAATAACTAACTTTCTGAATTTCTTTCCACTACTGCCCATCTTTTAAATTCCTTGCCTTTTTTCCATTTGACTATGGCTCTATGCCAACACTACGTAAAACTAGACCTATAACTTGTTGTTTTTTTTCTTCAAACTCACTATCTGTTAGTTTTTTCCCGTTGTTTAATATAATTAGTTGATAGTCAAAATCAGCATAATGTTGGGTGGTAGCCCAAATCATATATAAAAAGGTATGGGCATCACCCATACTATTAATTTTCTTTAGCTCAACCCACGTATTTATTGAACTCACACAAGTATCGACCCATTTCTTTAACCTTGAAGATAATATCTCTTCCATTTCTGGAGCACCACTAATAATCTCATTCGCCCATACTTTTGACCCAAATGGCCTTGTTCGTGACAAGTCCATTTTTGCACCAACATAAAATCGAATTGCTTCCTTTGGTTCATCATATGTATTAAATGGCTCAGCAGCTTTCATCCATTCAACAAATATACTTTCCAAAACACGTCGGTAAAGATTTAATTTAGTATGAAAATAATAATGGATATTGGATTTTGGTAACTTTGCCACATCTGCAATTTGTTTCGTAGTGGAACCTTTAAGACCATGCTTTGCAAATACTTTCTCTGCTGCAGCTAAGATAATAAGTTCGTTATCTTCACGAATACTCTCTTTACTTCGTTGGCCACGTTTGGCTTTTACTGCAACAATTTGATCACCCATTCAATACTCCATTATTTTTTCAAGATACCTTTAATGGATTATTTGCATGGGTTGTCCAATCAGCAACTTCTGATGAAATCTTCTTTCCAGTTCTTGGATCAGTACCACTTGTCATAGCAACCATTGACATACAATCAACAATAGGGCAAACACTTACACAAAGATTACACCCAACACATTCATCATCATTAACTGTAAATACTCGATCATCATTATTGTTAGTATATTCAATTGCTTGATGCGAAGCATCTTCACATGCAATATAACAACGCCCACATTTTATACATTTGTCTTGATCAATGACAGCTTTGTCAACATGATTTAGATTCAAAAACTTCCAATCAGTAACTGAAGGAACTGCTTTACCTATAAGCTCATCCACTGAAGTCATGCCTTTTTCATCTAAAAAATTACTCAATCCGGTTTTCATATCTTCAACAATTTTAAAACCATAAACCATTGCCGCTGTACACACCTGAACATTACTCGCACCTAATGCTATAAAGTCCACAGCATCTTTCCATGTAGTTACTCCTCCAATGCCTGAAATTGGTAAATTTTTTGTTTTTTCATTTCTCGCTATTTCTGCTACCATATTTAGTGCTATTGGTTTTACCGCTTCACCACAATAACCCCCATGAGTACCCATGTTTCCCGTAGTTGGAAACATGGTTAAAGTGTCATAATCAACTCTCATAATTGAATTTATGGTATTGATTAATGAAACTGCATCTGCACCACCCTCAAGACATGCTTCGGCCGGATACAATACATCAGTTATATTTGGCGTAAGTTTTACAATTACCGGCACCGTAGCATATTTCTTACACCACTCAGTTGCCTGCTTAATATATTCTGGAACTTGCCCAACTGCTGCGCCCATGCCGCGCTCTGACATGCCATGTGGACAACCAAAATTTAGCTCAAAACCATCTACACCAGTATCTTCAATAATTGGAATATGTTTTGCCCAAGATTCCTCATTCATCGGAAACATCACTGATGCAACCAAGGCTCTATCTGGCCAGTCTCTTTTTACTTGACGCATCTCTTTAAGATTAACTTTAAAGGGTCGGTCAGTAATTAACTCAATATTATTAAAGCCAATTACTCGTCGATCATTACTCATCATGGAAGTGTATCTTGGGCCATTAACATTCACAATATGAGGATCCTCACCTAAAGTTTTCCATGAAACCCCACCCCAACCCGCTTCAAAGGCACGATTGACGTTATATGCCTTGTCTGTAGGTGGTGCCGAGGCCAACCAAAAAGGGTTAGGTGACTTAATTCCTAAAAAATTACTTGATAAATCTGCCATATTAAACTCCTTGCGTTAGCGTTTCGTTTATTGAAATTGCTGCTAGTTTGCCATCTTGAACTGCTGAAACTGTTAGATTATTACCATCAAGAATACAGTCTCCACCTGCCCAAACTTTAGTCAAAGAAGTTTTCCGATTTTCATCAACAACAATTCTTCCTTTAATTATTTCTAAGCTGTTAAGACCTTCGGTAACTAATTTTTGTCCTATTGCCTTAAAAACAACGTCAGCTTTCAATGTAATACTTTCTCCACTTGCCTTTAAACCACCATCACCTTGAGATTGCATAACGTCAAACTCCATTGCAGTAACGTGACTATTTTCAGATAAGAGGCGTTTTGGAGAAACATTGTACTGAATCTGTACATCATGCTTTTTTGCTAAAAGTTGCTCATATTCACTAGCCGCCATTATATTTTTACCTCTCCTATAAGCAATAGTGACTTGTTCAGCGCCTAATAATTTACTTTGAACAGCAATATCTATTGCTGTCATTCCGCCCCCAACAACAACAATATTTTTTCCAACCATTAGTTCATCCTTACTGTCAATTTGTCTCAAATTTTCAATATATTCAACTGCATCTATAACGCCTGAAACATTTTCATTATCAAGATTCAATTGATTGACCGTGCCTAGACCACACCCTAAAAATACGGCGTCATATTGTTCTTGAAGATCTTCAAGATTAATTTGATTTCCTAGTTTCATTCCTGTTTTTATAGTAATGCCACCTATATCTAGAATGTATTGAAGTTCTTGCTGTGCAAAATCATTGGTAGATTTATAAGCTGCTATACCATACTCATTTAAACCACCTGGCTTATCTTGCGCATCATAAACCGTTATTTTGTGGCCCAAAACCGCCAAACGATGTGCACAAGAAATTCCAGCAGGACCCGCTCCAACTACTGCAATAGATTTTCCTGTCTCTTTTTTTCTAGAAAATAACTTTACGCCACTACTCAATACTGAATCAGTTGCATATCGTTGTAATAATCCAATTTCAACAGGCTTCTCTTCATTATCATTACGGACACACGCTTGCTCACACAATTCCTCAGTCGGACAGTCGCGAGCACACATACCTCCAAAAATATTTTCAGATAATATTTTCTCTGCAGCGCCTGTCAAATTATCACTCCTAATACTTTGAATAAAGCCCGGAACATCAATATCAGAAGGACAAGCTTTAGTACAAGGAGCGTCATAACAGAAATAACATCGGTCAGACTCAATTAATGCCTCTACTGCTGATAATGGTGCATGCAGATCTGAAAAATTATTTTCAATCTCTTTTTTACTTAGACGATGTGATTTGACGTTCACACCATCACTTATTAATTTGTTGTCACTCATCTTTTCCTCCGAAAAAAAAATATTTGACCACTTGGTCAGGTTAAATATACATATAACCTCAATAAATCAATTACTCTCCTAACGTTTCACAGATTTTGGTTTGTTTTTCTTAGCTTGAATATCTAAACCTTGATAGAACGATGCATAAGGAGGACGATCAATATATCTTCCAGCTCCTCGTTCAACTTTTAGTTCACCATTAGCATAGACTACTTTTGCTGCGCTTATTGTGTGCGACGCACAGCCTTTGACTTTCATACCTTCAAAGATATTGTAATCAATATTTTGGTGATGGGTTTTAGCAGATATTGTCTTAGTTGCTTCTGGATCCCAGACAACAATATCAGCATCAGCTCCAACAGATATGCTGCCTTTGCGAGGATAAATATTAAATATTTGTGCAGCATTTGTAGAGGTTAATTTAACAAACTCATTCATGTTAAAAAGCCCTGTATTTACCCCATGATGCCATAGAACTTCCATACGATTTTCTACCCCCGCAGTACCATTTGGAGTTTTACGAAAATCATCTTTACCCGCTGCCTTTTGATCAGCACAAAAACAACAATGATCAGTAGCAGTGGTCTGCAAATTACCAGACAAAACTCCTCTCCATAATGCGTCTTGGTGCTCTTTTGCTCTAAAAGGAGGGCTCATTACATGGGCAGCTGCACTTTCAAAATTTTTATCCAAGTAAACTGACTCATCTACAAGTAAATGGCCAGCCAATACTTCACCAAAAACCTTTTGACCTGAATTTCGTGCTCTAGTAATTGCCTCTAAAGATTGTTTAGTAGATACATGAACTATATACAAAGGCACCCCGTAAACATTAGCAATGCTTATAGCTCGACATGCAGCTTCACCTTCAACTTCAGGTGGACGAGATAATGGGTGACCCTCTGGTCCAGTTATACCCATATTAAAAATTTTATCTTGTAATTGCGCAACCATTTCACCATTTTCAGCATGAACTGTTGGCATTGCGCCTAATTCTAAAGCTCTGTTAAAACTATTTACAAGTATTTCATCAGTGGCCATAATTGCGCCCTTATATGCCATAAAGTGCTTAAAGCTATTAACGCCATGTTTTTCTACTAGTGTTTTCATATCAGCATGTACTGTTTCATCCCACCAAGTAATGGCAACATGAAAACTGTAGTCAGAAACCGCTTTTTCTGACCATTCACGCCATTGTTTATAAGCCTCAAGGATATTCTGTTGAGGCGCAGGAATAACAAAATCAATAATCATTGTTGTGCCACCTGCAAGCCCTGCTGCTGTGCCAGTATAAAAATCTTCACTAGCAACAGTACCCATAAATGGTAACTGCATATGAGTATGAGGGTCGATACCGCCAGGCATAACGAACTGCCCGGCAGCATCTATGACCTCAGCGCCGCTAGGCGCTGAGATATTACTGCCAATTTCCTGTATTTTGCCATCTGCACATAGCACATCGGCTTTTAAAGATTGGTCAGCATTAACAATTGTTCCATTTTTAATTAGTACAGACATAGTATTCTCCTACAAGAAATTAGTGATTAAAATTATGAACCAAATACAGCGTCCCAGACCTTATGAGTCCAAGCTCTGTTTGGGTCTCAAATGTCAGATATAAATTCTTAATATCTATGGTTGAAGACTTTGAAGGATTAGAGGATGACGACTTACTCATGGCACTATTTTTCCGTTAACCTCCCATATAGGTCACTTCGCCTGTCTCTAAAGAATTGCCAAGTGTCTCTCACTTCTCGAACCATATCTAAGTCAATTTCATGAACTAAAAGCTCGTCATCGCCATAACTTGCTTGGGCTTCTATTTGCCCACGAGGATTTACAATATAACTTGATCCATAGAATTCACCCATTTGCTTTGCCCAAGGCTCTTCAGTGCCGACACGATTGATAGCTCCAATAAATACTCCGTTTGCTGCTGCTGATGCTGGTTGCTCTAATTCCCATAGATATTTACTTAATCCTGCAACTGTAGCTGAAGGATTAACAATATATTCAGCACCATTTAATGCCAATGCTCGCCAACCTTCAGGGAAGTGTCGATCATAACAAATATATACTCCCAATTTAACATAAGCAGTATCAAAGACTGGATATCCAAGATTTCCAGGTTTAAAGAAAAATTTTTCATAAAAACCAGGGGCAACTTGAGGTATATGAGTTTTTCGATATTTACCTAAAAAACTTCCATCAGCATCAATTACTGCTGCTGTGTTGTAATAAACACCTGACATTTCTTCCTCATAGATAGGTACAACGATTACCATTTGGTGTTTTTTGGCATATTCTTGCATCAATTTAACTGTGGGCCCATCAGGAATTGACTCTGCTGCGCTATACCATTTTTTATCCTGACTTGGACAAAAATAGGGTTGAGTGAATACTTCTTGAAAACACAACACTTTTACGCCTTGTTTAGCTGCATCCTCTATCATAGGGATATGCGCCTCAATCATTAAATCACGTATTTTTTCTGGCGACATCGTACCGTCACCCTTTAATCCCATTTGGATTAGGCCACACTTTAATTTGCTCATTCGATTCCTCCTTTTCCGATTTCCTTTTCCGATTAAGTCAATCAAAGAACTTAAGACTTCTTGACTAACTAGACAGGTTACATATTTTAGTTATAGTTGTCAACTACAAATATGAGACTAACTTTTAATATAGTTCTATGATTATTTAATAGTTATATATTAAATACTAAGGCTTAATAAAAAGGATCTCCCTGAGGAAATCCTTTAAAGAAAAATATCAAAGCTATCTAGGATGGAAAAGAAAAGTTAACGCCTTCCCGAATGCTAGATGATGGCCAACGCTGAGTTATGGTTTTTCTTCTAGTATAAAATCTCACACTGTCAGGCCCATATGCAGCTAAATCTCCGAACATTGATTGCTTCCAGCCACCAAAACTATGCTGAGCAGCTGGAACAGGTAATGGCACATTGATGCCAACCATACCGACTTTTATTTGGTCACTGAAATATCTTGCTGCTTCACCATCACGGGTGAAAATGCAAGTGCCATTGCCATATTCATGTTCATCAATTAAGTCTATTGCCTGTTGCATAGTGTCAACTCTGACAACTTGTAACACTGGTCCAAATATTTCATTCTGATAGGAATCCATTGATGCTTCTACACTATCAATAAGGGTGCCACCAACGTAAAACCCATTTTCGCAACCTTTAACATCAACACTTCGACCATCCACCACAATCTCTGCGCCTTGAGATTCTGCGCTAGTTATATATTGTTTGACTTTTTCCATATGGTCCTTAGTGATAAGCGGTCCAAAATCATTATCACTATTATCAAAATTACCAACTTTTAGATCATTCATCTTCGATTTTAAGCCAGCAATTAAATTATCTGCAGTCTCTGAACCAACTGCAACGGCAACAGAGATTGCCATACAGCGTTCACCACTAGAACCAAATGCTGCTCCAATTAAAGCATTGACTGTATTCTCCATTTCAGCATCTTGCATGACAATAGCATGGTTTTTAGCACCGCCAAGAGCCTGGCATCTTTTATCGTGCGCTGTAGCTGTTTGGTAAATATATTTTGCAATAGGGGTAGATCCAACAAAACTGACTGCTTGCACTCTTTCATCAGTTAGTAAAGTATCTACCGCTTCCTTGCCGCCATTCACTACATTCATAACTCCTTTTGGCAATCCTGCTTCATTTAATAATTGGGCTACGAAAAATGCTGCAGATGGATCTCTTTCTGATGGCTTTAATACAAAGCAATTGCCGCAAACTATTGCCATTGGATACATCCATAATGGCACCATTGCAGGAAAGTTAAAGGGGGTAATTCCTGCAACAACTCCTAAAGGTTGAAACTCACTCCATGAGTCGATATTGGATGAGATATTTTTACTATGTTCTCCTTTTAGGAGCTGTGGCGCATAGCAAGCATATTCAACATTCTCTATACCCCGAGTTATTTCTCCAAGCGCATCATGAGCAATTTTGCCGTGCTCTTCTCCAATTAATTTTGCTATTTTATTAGTATTTTTTTCTAACAATTCTTTAAAGCGAAACATAATTCTTGCGCGTTTAAGGGGTGGCGTTGCTCGCCATTCTGGAAAAGCATCCTGAGCAGCAGTTATCGCTTTTTCAACAGTGGTTTTTGTAGCAATTTCTACTTGCTTACTAACCTCTCCAGTGGATGGATTAAATACATCTTGAGTAGGGTCACCCATTGATACAATTTCACCGTTAACAAGGTGCTTTATTACTTTCATTCCTTCTTTCTCCTCTAATGTAGTTCTTTAATTGAGTCGGATATTGCACCAACAACATCCTTTATTTCTTGTTTGGAAACGATAAATGGCAGGCCTAATTGAATAGTGTCTCCACCATATCGCACATAAAAACCTTTGTCCCAACATTTCATTGCTATTTGGTAGGGCCTTAATGCGGGTTCGTTTTTAGCAGCCTCAATAGTAATTCCACCAGCTAATCCATAATTACGAATATCCGTAACATATTTTAACCCTTTAAGGCTATGAAGTTCTTTCTCGAATACTGGACTCATTTTTTGCACTCGCTCAATCAAATGATCATTCTGCAAAATATCCAAACTTGCAATCGATGCAGCACAAGCTACAGGATGAGCGGAATATGTATAACCATGCATTAATTCAATCATATAATTTGGTGCTTTTGTATCCATAAAAGTTTCATAAATATTATTGTTAACCACGACTCCACCAAGCGGTTGACTGCCATTACTAACTTGTTTTGCAAAAGTCATTATATCTGGAGTAACCCCAAATGCTTCGCTCCCTGTCTTCGCTCCCATGCGTCCAAAAGCGGTTATCACTTCATCAAAGATTAATAAAATATCA
>CABXIU010000010.1 GCA_902512305.1 uncultured Gammaproteobacteria bacterium | reverse complement strand
GTTTTTCTTCAACGCGTGCTGAAGCAAGACAATTAGTATCTCACAAGTCAATTTTAGTGAATGGAAAGGTGATAAATATCCCTTCTTTTCAGGTCAGTGTAAATGATGAAATTTCAGTAAGAGAAAAAGCAAAAAAACAAAGCCGAATTCAACTTGCAGTTGAGATTTCTGGCCAAAATGGAATAGCTGATTGGGTCGATGTTGATGACAAGTCATTAAAAGGAGTCTTTAAGACCGTTCCAGCTCGTGATGAATTATCTTCTGATATTTCAGAGCAATTAATCGTTGAACTATATTCTAAATAGGAATTAAATATGCAAGGAAGTGCAAGAGATTTTTTAAAACCAAAACTAATAGATTCTGTCGAAATATCTAAGAATGAATATCGTGTTGTTCTTGAGCCTTTTGAACGTGGATTTGGCCATACTCTAGGTAATTCAATAAGAAGAACATTATTATCTTCAATGGTTGGTTCTGCTATTACAGAAGTAGCTATTGATGGAGTGATGCATGAATTTTCAACTATTGAAGGCGTCCAAGAAGATGTGCTAGATATCCTTTTAAATCTCAAAGAAGCTTCAATTAGACTCAATGCAAGTGATAGTGCAACTGTTATTATTGAAAAAGAGGGTCCATGTGAACTTACTGTAGCTGATATCGAGGCAAATGGTACTGACGTTTCTGTTTTCAACCCTGAAAAGGTTATCGCTAGTATTAGTGAGGGTGGGAAAATTAGAATGACACTTGGGATTAGTACTGGTGTTGGTTATGACGTTGCTGTTGCAAGACCTGGTGACTCTGAAACTATTGGAAGCATCCAATTAGATGCTAGTTTTTCACCAATCAAAAGAGTTAGCTTCACCGTAGAGTCTGCTCGAGTTGAGCAAAAAGTTAATCTTGATAGGTTAAATATTGTAATCGAGACAAATGGTTCAGTAGATGCTGAAGATGCAGTTAAAAGAGCCGCTACCATTTTACAAGAACAGTTATCATCATTTGTTGAGTTAGAGCCAGTTATTGAGGTACCACCTGAGCCAACTTCAGATGATTTCCCTCCGATGTATCTTTCTGCTGTTGATGAACTCGAGCTTACAGTACGTTCAGCGAATTGCTTAAAAGCAGAGCATATATACTATATTGGTGATTTAATCCAAAAATCTGAGCAGGACTTATTAAGAACTCCTAACTTGGGACGTAAATCACTTAACGAAATTAAAGAAGTTTTAACCGAAAAGAACTTAGAGCTAGGTACTGAAATTGAAAACTGGCCGCCAGTTGACTTAATGAGTGAATAAGGATATACAATGAGACACAGAAAGTCAGGAAGACAACTTAATAGAAATTCATCACACAGGAAAGCTATGTTTAAAAACATGGCTAATTCTTTGATTTTGCATGAAACAATTAAAACTACTTTACCTAAAGCTAAAGAGCTAAGACGTGTAATCGAGCCGTTGATTACAAGAGCTAAGGCTGATAGTATTGCAAACCGTCGTCATATCTTCTCAAAATTGAGAGATGATGCAATGGTTGCTAAATTATTTACACAATTAGGTCCTTTTTATAAGAATCGCCCTGGCGGCTATATTCGTATACTCAAAGCAGGATTTCGTACTGGAGATAAAGCTCCAATGGCTCTAGTGCAGTTGGTTGATTTTGAAGGCCAGGAAGAGGTTGTGGTAGAGGCACCAAAGAAAGAAGCTAAAGCTGCGACACCAAAGAAAGAAGCTAAAGCTGCGACACCAAAAAAAGCAGCTAAAGCTTCGACACCAAAGAAAGAAGCTAAAGCTGCGACACCAAAAAAAGCAGCTAAAGCTGCAAAAAAAGAATCTTAAAGGAAACTAGTATATGCCATCAATCAAAGTAAGAGAGAACGAACCATTTGATATTGCACTTCGTCGTTTTAGACGCCTATGTGATAGAGCAGGCGTTATTACAGATGTAAGAAAAAAAGAATTTTTTGAAAAGCCTACATGGGTTAATAAGCGTAAAAAAGCTGCAGCTGTTAAAAGAACTCATAAGGAAATGTCAAAAAATAGAATTCACCGTAAACGTATGTACTAAAGTCCTTTTGGTGCTTAATTAAATAATACAATGTCTAAGCTCAAACAACTCATTACCGAGGATATGAAGTTGGCTTTGAAGGCTCAGGACAAAGCTGCTCTTAAAGCTATTCGCATGATTCTTGGGTCAATCAAACAAAAAGAAATAGATGATCGAATTGATTTGGATGATAATCAAGTCATGGCTGTGATTCAAAAAATGGTTAAGCAACGCAAAGACTCTATCTCTCAATTTTCAGATGCTGGTAGAACTGACCTAGTTGAGGTTGAAGAAGCAGAGCTATCAATAATTAACAATTACATGCCTAAACAACTTAGCCAGGATGAAATTGAAGCTGCTGTCGTTAAAGTTATTACTGATGAAGGCGCTGACTCTATGAAAGATATGGGTAAACTCATGGGTGTTCTAAAAGGTCAGCTAGACGGCAAAGCAGATATGGGTCAAGTATCACAGATCATTAAAACCAAGCTATCTTAATTAAGTATATGGGCTGGTAATTACCTTCTCCATATTTACAGTTCCCATCTTAAATAAATAATAAAATAAAATATTCTTATTAGTAGTTTTTTGATTGGGATATGGAAAATCAAACACAACAAAAATTTGAAGTCGACTATTCGCTCTTAAGAAACAATATCAGAGAGGCGCGAATTATGAGTGAGGAGGAGGTATTAAAGTGTCTTCAATTATCTGAGAAAACAAGTCTAGATCAGCGAAAAAAATTTCAAACAAAGACAACCAATTTAATTGAAAGGCTCAGATCCTTAAATCAGCCTGATCTTTTGTCTTTATTCGTCTCAGAATATAATCTTACGAGTGACGAAGGTCTGTCATTAATGACTTTGGTTGAAGCTTTTTTAAGAGTCCCTGATAATAAAACTAGGGACAAATTATTTATTGATAAAGTCGCTAGAAAGGGCTGGTCAAAGCATATTGGTGTTAGTAAATCATCTATGGTTAATATAGCAACCATTGCTCTAAATATTGCAGATAAGATGATTGCCCATGGAAGTAATCAAGAAATAAAGACTAGAATTAAAAAAGCTATAGAAATTCTTTCAAGGCCAGGAATACGTTTTAGCGCTAATAATGTGATGCAATTTTTTGCGAAGCAGTTTGTTTTTGCAGAAACTATTGATTATGCAATTAAATCCAGCAAACAAAAAGGTGGATTTTATTCATTTGATATGCTTGGAGAGGCGTCCTGGACGATGAAGGATGCTGATAAATATTTTGCTGCCTATAAAAATGCATTAATTAAAATTGGAAAACGCAATACATCTAAAGAAGTAAATGAGACAAATGGCATTTCAGTAAAGCTTTCTGCATTACATCCAAAGTATGATTTTATGCACAAAGAAAGAGTGCTGTCTGAGCTGCTTCCTAGAGTGCTGGAGTTAGTTCAAATTGCTGAGTCCTACAATGTTGGTATTAATATAGATGCAGAAGAGGCTGATCGTCTTGATATTTCTTTAGATCTTATTGATTGTGTAATGAAATCAATTGCGAATTCTAAATGGAAGGGTTTTGGAGTTGTTGTTCAGGCCTACCAAAAGCGTGCATCCTTTGTTATTGACTGGTTAAACCATAATTGTAAGAAACATAATCTGAAAATTATGATTAGATTGGTGAAGGGGGCCTACTGGGATAGCGAAATTAAGAAAGCTCAGATATTAGGAGAGGTTGATTATCCTGTTTTCACAAAAAAAATAAATACTGACTACTCTTTCTTAGTCTGTTCCCAAAAGCTATTAACAATGAGGGGTAATATTTTTCCTCAATTTGCAAGCCATAACGCTCACTCACTCGTCAGTGTTTGTGAAATTGCTGGAGATAATAAGGGCTATGAAATACAGAGGCTTCATGGAATGGGAGAGTCCTTACATGATGCTATAAAAAATAAATATGGTGTTCAGTCAAGAGTCTATGCTCCAATTGGAAGTCACAAAGAATTGTTGGCTTATTTGATGAGGCGTTTATTAGAAAATGGTGCTAATAGCTCTTTTATTAATCATTTATTCGATGAAAGTATTAGACCAAAAAATCTAGCACTAGATGTATTCAGCATTGTTGAAGAGGATCCAGTAAAGTCCCATGTCAAAATCCCATTGCCTGAAGATATTTATAAAAATACTCATCGCAATTCAAGGAGCATTATTCTCACTGAACAGGATCAAGTCGATATTTTGTTTGAGAATCAAGACGACTGGCTCAATTATAAGTGGGAAGCAAAATCGATTATTGAAGGAATTGAGTATAAAGACTTCTTTGACCAGGAGATAATTAATCCTGCTGATAATAATGATACTGTTGGATATTCACTTTATGCCAATGAGAGTCAATTAGAAGTATCTCTCGAATCTGCAAAGGATGCATTTAATTCAAAAAAAATCGATCATGAGTTAATTCTTCGAAGCTTGGAAAAAGCAGCAGATCTCTACGAGAGGAATCAATACGAGTTAATGACTCTTGCAATGAGAGAGGCTGGTAAAACCTATCAAGATGCGACTGACGAGGTTCGAGAAGCAGTTGATTTTTTGCGATATTATGCTAATTTATCAAGAGAACTAATACCTACTGATAGGAAACCTAGTGGTGTGTTTATTTGTATTAGTCCATGGAATTTTCCGCTAGCAATTTTTACTGGGCAAATAGCTGCAGCTCTTGCTGCAGGAAATTCGGTGATTGCTAAGCCAGCAGAAAGTACCTCTCTTATCGCTTATAGGGCAAGTGAGTTGTTAATTGAGGCAGGAATTCCAATAGGTTTATTCCAGCTATGCTTGGGTAAGGGGTCTAAAGTTGGATCATATCTTTCAAGCAGTTCAATTATTTCAGGAGTTGCTTTTACTGGATCAACTGCGATTGCAAAACAAATAAAACACAGTCTAGTTCAGTCTGGAAATTCAGAGGCAAGAGTGATTGCTGAAACTGGTGGATTAAATGCAATGGTAGTTGACTCTACAGCGTTAAATGAACAAGTAACCAGAGATGTAATTGATAGTGCATTTAAAAGTGCTGGTCAGCGCTGTTCAGCTCTAAGGATACTGTTACTTCAGAATGATTGTTTCGATGAAGCTATCAGTATGATAAAAGGTGCAATGAGGGAATTGAAAATTGGAAATCCAAGATATCTCTCTACTGACTGTGGTCCAGTAATCAATTCTGATTCTCAGGTTAAACTTAAAAACTATATTGACCAGTTAAGAGCAAGAAATCAGGTAATAGAAGAGTTAGAGTTTAAATCAAACAGTGGATATTTTGTTTCACCAACTTTGATTCACCTCAATTCAATTGAGGAAATTAATGAGGAGTTCTTTGGCCCAATTCTTCATGTCATTTCCTACAAGAGTGAAGATTTAGAAAACGTTATAGATGAGTTAAATAAAAAAGGTTTTGGCTTAACCTTTGGTATTCATTCTAGAATAGATAAGAGAGTTAAAGAAATATCATCCAGAGTAAATGCAGGGAATGTATACATTAATAGAAATCAGATTGGCGCTGTTGTTGGTTCTCAGCCCTTTGGAGGAGAAGGCTTATCTGGAACTGGACCAAAGGCAGGTGGCCCCAATTCACTTTATGGATATAGTAAAAATATATCATCTAGTATTAAATCCAATAGTTCCTTTAAGTTCTCTAAAGAAAAAACTAAGGTTCAGAGTTTAGTTAAACCCAGCCTTAAATTAGATAAAGACCTTTTATCATTATTAAAGAAAGAGTTCATAAATATTGAAGCTGAATTCTTTGACTTTTTACACCAAGAAGCATCAAAATATAACCATGAGGTTTCATTGCCAGGACCAACTGGAGAATCAAATCATCTTAGATATAAACCCAAAGGAGTTGCGTTATGTATCGGCCCAAGTTCAAGCGACTTAATAAAGCAAACACTTCTTTCACTGGTTTTGGCTAATAGTGTCATCAGCCAAATTACCAAATCTGAATACGACTCATTAATTGCTATTGGTTTTGCTAAAGATAATATACATAGACTTGTTCAAGAGCCAAGTCCTAATCTTTTATCAAGCGATTCATTTGATGTAGTTTTATTTTTTGGAAACACAAGTTCAGTTCAAGAATTAATTCTAAACTCTAGAAAAAAACTCATTCCAGTTATTGACTCCATTTATGAGTCATGGGAATTAGTTAAGGAGCAAGTGATTACAGAAGATACTACTGCCTCAGGTGGCAACGCAAATCTTCTAGCTCTTTAAACGGGAATTGATTTTATATGAGGTAGGAGTCAACTTAGTTTGACTAACAAACCATCTCACAAAAGACGAAGGTTCTGAGTATCCCAGATTATATGAGATAGCTTTAACTGAAAAGCCATCCTTAATCATATGCTTTGATTTTTTTAATTTAAAGCTATTAAAAATCTCACGAAAAGTTGTATTTTCCTTTAATAATTGATTGCGAAGTGAATTCGTACTTAATCCGAGTTGATTTGATATGTCTAAAAGATTAATTAAGTTGAAATGACTTTCATAGTTATTCATTAGTTTTTCAATCTTTTCAATTAGGCTCATATTAGCGGTAATTCTCTGTGCTTTCTCTTCCAGAATAGTGCTCAAATAATTGACGAGATTTGGGTTTGAAATACTGTTCTTTTTTAAATAATTTTTTTTGCTAATTGATAGTGATGTTTCTTCGCAAGAGGTATTAATGGGGCAATTAAATATTGATTTTTTACTTACGCTATTTCCTTGAATCGATGTTTTTGTATTGATTTGTTTAATTTGAAATCGTTTTGATCTTATAAATGAAGCGAGAATAGATAGCCCGATATTTTCATAAATTGATGGGTGTTGTATATTTGGATCAGCAACAGAATGGATTTTAATCAGATTTTTATCTTCACTGATTAGAAAGTTTATACCCTCTAATTCAGTATAAATATAAGATTGAAGCAGCTTAAATCCTTCTTCAAGATTTTTTGAGTATACAAATATTAAACCAAAAGCCTCCCCATAATTGGGCCTGATTTGAGCTATCCGACCGAAATTGATTGATATTAATTCATCTTTAAAAACAGACTGGGCATCAATGACAAAATCTAGAAGTATTTTTACTGGTATTGAAACATTTTGATTCACCAATAAATTTTTTGATATACCAACTCTTTGAAAAATTGCATTAACTTCAAAGGGATATATTTGATGCAATCTCTGGATGCATCTCCAGACGCCATTATAAGTATTCATTATTCATTGAGCTCCAAAAATTAAGCATTAAATATAATAAAGTGTTAATATTTTATAATAATATGTTAGCTATAATATGATTTTTATAACTATACTTATAATCTCACTGACTATTGGAGTGGCTTAGTCAGTGCATCAATACCGACAAGGAAGTTTTATGCTTGAAACAATATTTGAATATTCATTACTCTCTTTTCTTTTATCAATAGTATTACTTAAATTGGTGCTTGTTAAGACAAATATAAAGATGTGGCAATTGTGGCTGTTGGCTGTCGGTTTAACCTATCCAGGTGCAGTCATTGCTAATCACTTCGGAGCCCAATTTCTATTACTTATCCTTTTTGCTATAGGGGCTCTTTTGATTCCAACTATTAGACAGCTCGTATTTACTAAACCACTATTTAATATAATGCGTAAATCTCTACCTCCGATTGGAGTGACAGAGAGTATTGCTCTTGAGGCCGGGAGTGTATGGTGGGACGCTGAACTTTTTCAGGGCGATCCAAATTGGAAGGAATTAACTGAATTAGAGGCTACAGAGTTGACTGAAGAAGAGCAAAGCTTTGTCGACAATGAGGTTGAAACGCTATGTGCAATGGTGGACTCTCATGAAATTCAATCAACCCATGATCTACCAAAATCAGTCTGGAAATACATCTTTGATAAGGGATTTTTAGGTCTGATTATTCCAAAAGAGTTTAAGGGAAAAGGCTTCTCTCATTTCGCGCATGCAATTATTGTTGGAAGACTCTCCTCTGCATCACAATTTTTAGGAATCGCAGTTATGGTTCCAAACTCTCTTGGTCCTGGAGAGTTACTTTTAAAATATGGTACCGATGAGCAAAAACAACACTATCTTCCACGTCTTGCAAAAGGCAAAGAAATTCCTTGCTTTGGGCTTACCTCTACAGTTGCTGGCTCAGATGCTGGCTCTTTGATTGACAATGGAATAGTTTGTTATGGTGAGTTTGAAGGAAAAAAAGTTTTAGGCTTAAGGTTGAATTGGGAAAAACGTTACATTACTCTTGCTCCAATCGCTACAGTTATTGGGTTGGCTTTTAAGGCCTATGATCCAGATAATCTCCTATCAGCTGACCACCCTCTTCATAATAAAAATGATTTAGGAATTACCTGTGCATTAATACCGCGAAACACTGAAGGCCTTAGTATTGGGACTAGACATAAGCCAATTGGTGAGCCATTTCAAAATGGCCCCATCTTTGGAAAGGGTGTTTTCATCCCGATGAACTGGGTCATTGGTGGAGACAAGATGCTTGGACATGGATGGAGAATGCTTATGGAATGTCTGAGTGTTGGAAGAGGCATCTCACTTCCTGTAACAGGGGCTTCTGCAACACAAGCAATGCTTTTAACAACCAGTACTTATTCACAAATGCGTGAGCAATTTGGAATACCTATTGCAAAAATGGAAGGTATACAGGAAAAACTTTCAAATCTTGCTAGCAATGCATTCAGGGCTACTGCAAATATTAACCTTTCGACATGGGCTCTCGATGCAGGACACAGGCCTTCGATTATTTCTGCGATTGTGAAGTACAGAAATACTCAGCTCCTTCAAAACTCATCAATCGACGCGATGGATGTTCATGGCGGTAGAGCGGTTATGGAGGGCAAGAGAAATTATGTTTCCAATGTCTATTCAGGTGCACCGGTTGCAATCACTGTAGAGGGGGCAAACATATTAACAAGAAGCTTGATGATTTTTGGCCAAGGTTTAATTAGATGCCATAAAACAATGCTTGATGAACTCAGAGCTCTTCATGATGAAAGCAAAGATTCGATCAATAAATTCGATAAAGCGCTTGTTACTCATGTCGGCAGTTTTATTAAAAATATTGCTAGAGCAACCATGTTTTCATGGACACGCGGACGATTAGCTAAACCTTATGGAGACAAAACTACCAGAGTTTATTATCGAAATCTTTCAGTATTGTCAGCAAAGTTTGCTTGTTTAACTGATATTGCTTCATTGCTACTTGGAGGGTCGCTTAAGAGAAAAGAAATGATATCCGGAAGGTTTGCAGATTCGATTTCAGCAATGTATGAAATTAGTTCTTGCTTGAAGCTATATGAAGAAAAGTTTCAGGATGATGATAATGCAAAGAATATTCTCAAACTTTCAGTTCTTACTCTTATACAAGAAGCAGATACCTCTATGCTTCAAAATATTGAAAGCATGCCAATCAATAGAGTCGCTAAATGGATATTGAGATTATTGTTTTTTCCATTTTCAGTTACATCATCTAAAATTAATGACAAGCTAATTATCAATACTTCAAAATCTGTTCTTGATATTGAGTGGATAGAAAATAACTTATCAACGTGCATTTGCTCTAACCTAAAAAACAAGCTTGATCACCCTTTTCATATACTTTTTCAAGGTTTTGAGGCTGGAAAAGAGTTAAAGGCTTTAAGAGATAAAGTAAAAAAAGCAGGTTATAAGTACCAGCCAAGCATCACATTGGAATTTTGGCTTGAAGGGCTTGTCGATAATAAAACCTTAACGAAAGAAGACAAAGAAGATTGGATAAGGTTGAACGATTTAGTTCTCGAAGCATTAAAAGTTGATGATTTTGAGAATTTTGATAAATAAAGATTTAGGATAACTATGAAAGAATATTTTGATAAAGCGTTTACTAAGATTGCTGTATTGGGTTCTGGAACAATGGGAGGGCAAATTGCCGCCCATTTTGCCAATTTAGGTTTCGACACTATGATGTTTGATACAAGCGAGGAAGCTCTATCCAAGTCTATAACAATGATGAAGAAATTAAATCCTACTCCTTTTGCTAGTGCTTCAATATCTAAACTAATTAAAACTTCAACCTATGACAATTTGGAAGCACTATCAAGTTGTGATTTCATCATAGAGTCTATAGTAGAAAATCTAGATATCAAAAAACAACTTTTCAAACAAATCTCGTCCCATGTCAATGACAATGCCATTTTAGTTACAAATACATCTGGATTGTCGATACAAAAAATAGCCGAGTCTTCCCCAGAAAAATTAAGAAGTCGAATTTTTGGCGTGCATTTCTTTAATCCGCCCAGATATATGCCACTAGTTGAGTTAATTAGAACCTCATATAGTGATGAGGTCCTTTTAAACAAAGCTGAGGGCTTTATTACTTCTGCTCTGGGTAAAGAAGTTGTTTATGCAAAAGATAGTCCAGCTTTTGTTGCAAATAGGATTGGAGTTTTCTCCTTTATGGCAGTTTTAAAGCATGCTGAAAACTTTAACCTTGCAGCTGATACAGTTGATGCGTTAACTGGAAAGAGGGTTGGAAGGCCTGCAAGTGCAACGTTTAGGACTTTAGATGTTGTTGGTCTTGATGTGATGTCCAATGTTGTAAAAAATATTTATGAAAATGCTAAAGATGATCCATGGATTGAATTATTTAAAATTCCGGATTGGATTGAAGCCTTGATTGAAAAAGGGTCATTAGGAAGTAAAACTAGAAAAGGAATCTATGAAAAAGTTGGAAAGGACATATATGTCTTTGACCCCAAAGATGGAGAGTATAGACTTTCTGATAAAGCGATTAGCTCAAAAGTAAAGAAAATTTTAAAAGACAGTGGAAGTATAGAAAATGCACTGTTAGAACTTTCTAAATCTGATGATCCACAAGCGCAATTTTTGTGGTCAGTCCATCGTGATGTTTTTCATTACACAGCTTTTCATCTAGAGCATGTTGCTGAAACTGCAAGATGTGTGGATTTAGCTTTGAAGTCAGGATTTGCCTGGAAAAAAGGCATCTTTGAACAAGTTCAAATTACGGGTTGGTCGCAGGTAAGAGAGTTATTAAATAAGGATATAAAAGAAGGAAAGACTCTTTCAACTCAACCTTTACCAGCTTGGGTGATGGATCAACCCTTTGTTTATTCAGATGAAGGAGCCTTTAATCCAAATAAGAGTCAATTTATTCCAAGGTCAGCACATCCAGTCTATGAAAGGCAACTAAATAAGGCTCTCTTAAGTGGTGAGAAGCAAAACCAACTAGAGGTTTTGATAGATGGTGAGTCTACAAAATTAATTGATATAGGAAATGGTATTGCCAGCGTCTCTTTCAAAACAAAAATGAATGTCCTAAGTGCTAGTGTTTTAACTGAACTACCTGAATGTCTTGATTATTTGGAAAGTAATGACTTTCATGCTCTAGTCTTTAGACAAGAACAGGAACATTTTTGTGCCGGCGCAAACCTTTATGAAGTTATTTCAGCTATCAAGTTGGGTCTTCTTGAGAAGGACCCTGGCGTGACCTCTAAAGCAAAGAAGAAAGCCTTTGAGGTGATGCATCCTGAGCTTCCAAAACTTGGAAAACTGTACTCTATTAAAAATACAGTTCGTATGCTACAAGATTTATTAATGCGACTTAAACATGGCAAAATATTAACGATTGCAGCGGTTGATGGGCTAGCTCTTGGTGGTGGTTGTGAGCTGTTACTCCATTGCAATAAAGTTGTTGCTTCAATGAACTCTTATATTGGTCTTGTAGAAGTCGGTATTGGAGGAATTCCTGCTGGATGTGGTAGTAAGGAGATGGCACTTAGGGCTTATTTAAATAAAGAGTCTGACGATATTTTTCCTCTGCTCTCTAAACATTTTGAGCAAATTGCAATGGCAAAAGTCTCAGTAAGTGCCTTGGAGGCAAGAGAGATGGGTTACTTAAAGAGTGAAGATGTTATTATTGCGAACCCGAATGAATTACTCTATGTTGCAAAACATCAGGCTTTAGCAATGCTTGAGTCAGGCTACAGGCCGCCATTAGATGATACCTTTAAAGTGGTGGGTAAAGCTGGGTATGCCAACATTATGGCGCAAGTTGCAAATCTTTTTGAGGGGCATTTTATGTCTGAGCATGATAAATATTGTATCTCCTCATTAGCCAAAGTGATGACCGGATCGCTAGTTGAGGAAAATACAGTAGTGAATTCAAAAATGATCCTAGACCTAGAGAGAAAGTACTTTGTTGAGCTATTGGGGACTCAGAAAACTCAAGATAGAATTGAGTTTATGCTTAGAAACAGCAAGCCCCTTCGCAACTAACTGGAGAACATTATGAGAAAAGCTTATATTATTGATGCAAAAAGAACTCCAGTAGGTAAAGCCAGAGGGCTCCTTTCAAAGACAAGAGCTGATGACTTATTGGTTCATGCAATACAGAGTGTGCTTAAGGCATCAGATTCCAGTGAAAAAATAAATAATAGTATCGACGATATTATTGTTGGCTGTGCAATGCCAGAAGGGCCTCAAGGGCTAAATATTGCTCGAATAGCAACTTTGCTTGCAGGCTTGCCAGATTCAACGCCTGCATACACGCTCAATAGGTTTTGCTCTTCAGGGCTTCAGTCTGTTTCTAATGCTGCTGACCTAATTAAGTCTGGCTCATCTGAGTTAGTTATTGCTGCTGGCGTTGAGAGTATGAGTAGTGTTCCAATGACTGGCTTTAAGCCATCCATGAATCCAAAAATTTTGTCAGATGAAAATATTTCTATTGCATATGGCATGGGACTGACAGCTGAGAAAGTCGTTCAGAAATATGATATTTCAAGAGAAGCGCAAGATCAGTTTGCTTATGAAAGCCACCAAAAGGCAATTCGAGCGAACAATAATGGTTTATTTGAAAATGAAATTGTACCAATATCAACTGTCGAGGATAGTTATTCAGTTGAATCCAATGAATATATAAAAAATTCTAATCTTGTTTCTAAAGATGAAGGTCCTAGAGAAGATACAAGCTTAGAAGTTTTAGCAAAATTAAGAACCGTGTTTGCACAAGATGGGTCAGTTACAGCAGGAAATAGTTCTCAAATGTCGGATGCAGCTGCAGCCGTTCTTGTTGCCAGTGAAGAAGCAGTTGAGAAATACAATCTAACCCCTAAGGCTGAGTTTATGGGCTTTTCTGTTGCAGGTGTTCCGGCAGAAATTATGGGTATTGGGCCAGTCAAGGCAGTACCCAAAGTTTTAAATTCTTTAGGTATGACTCTTGATGACATAGGCTGGATAGAGCTGAATGAGGCTTTTGCTGCTCAATCTTTAGCTGTTATTAAAGAGTTGAAACTTGATATAGAAAAGGTTAACCCACTAGGAGGTGCTATAGCACTTGGACATCCTCTAGGAGCGACTGGTGCAATTAGGGTAGCAACACTGATCTCAGCTATGCAAAGAGAAAAGATTGATTATGGAATGGTAACCATGTGTATTGGAACTGGGATGGGTGCTGCTGGAGTAATTAAAAAATGTTAGATATCGAATGAAAAATCAAAACTACATTAACCACCTTAGACTTCCAATTATTCAGTCACCAATGTTTATTGTGTCCAATGCAAGGCTTGTCATTGCATCATCAAAGGCAGGAATTGTGGGCTCATTTCCCACTGCAAACTCTCGTACTTTAGAGGCTTTAGATCAAACATTCACTGAGATAACACAAGCATTAGGGACTGGAGAAGAGGCTCTTCCATGGGCTGTAAATATTATTATTAGTAAAATGTATGCCAGAAGCAATGATGATCTTGAGCTAATTCTCAAACACAAACCACCCATCGTTATTACATCTCTCGGTAATCCTGCGGAGGTTGTTAAAAAAGTTCATGAATATGGTGGGCTAGTATATTCAGATGTTATTAATTTGTATCACTCAAAAAAAGCAATTAGTGCAGGAGTAGATGGCCTAATTCTTGTCTGCAATGGTGCAGGTGGTCATACGGGAGATTTGTCCCCATTTGCCTTTGTGTCTGAAGTGAGAGAAATATTTGATGGAACAATTATAGTTGGTGGGAGTATAAGCTCTGGTGATTCAGTCTTAGCAATTAAAGCTTTGGGTGCAGATATGGCTTATATGGGAACTCGTTTTATTGCTACCAAAGAGAGTGATGCGACTGAAGAATACAAGCAAATGATTTTAGATGCTTCAGCGACTGATATTATTAAGTCCAATAAAATTACAGGTGTTAATGGAAATTGGCTTGAGCAATCGCTTAAAAATGCTGGAATCTCTCCAAATACAGGAGGTATTCAATCAACACTCTCTGATTTTAAAAAAATGATTATGCCTCTTATCAAGCAAAAACTTAAGGTAGATTTTGATGTAAGTAAGGCGACAGCTAAAAGATGGAGAGATATTTTTTCCGCAGGCCAAGGTGTTGGATCTATTTCCAATGTACCAAGTGTTGAAGATTTGGTGTTAGAATTAGAGCAGCAATATGCTAAATCAAAAAGCAGAATCATTTAAGGATTAATCAATGTTATCTAAGCCTGCAAAGAGAGACTTAAAACATAATAGAACCATCGAAGGCAAGGGCTATAAAAGAGAAGATGGATTCTGGGATATAGAGGTTTTTCTTGTTGATAGTAAAACCTATTCATTTAATAATATGCATCGAGGATATATCAGTGCTGGGGAGCCTCTCCATGACATGGCCGTTAGATTGACTTTAGATGATAAAAGAAAAATTATCGATATAGAGGCTATTATTAATGCATCCCCATACAATATTTGTCCACAAGCAATTGAAAATTGCCAAAAACTAAAGGGCGAATATGTTATTGCAGGTTTTAATAGGAAGGTTCTTAAAACTTTGGGTGGAGAAAAGGGTTGTAGACACATTTCAGACCTTTTGGCATATGCAGGAAACATTGCATATCAAACGCTTTGGAAGGAGAAAACTGGCGGTAAAGATGGAACTATTACTCTAGAGGAGGCAAAATCAATAGAAAAAAAATTTGCAAATTCATGTTTTGCTTTAAAGAAGGACGGAGAGGTTTATAATCAATATAAGGAAATATTAATAGGCAAAATGAAAAAAACTAACTGAAAATGAGGGAATACAATGGCACTAAAAATACCAAATAAACTTGAAGATACAGATTTTTTTAAAGAACATGGAAACTTAGTTGAGTTTTTTGATAACTGTTGTAAGGAGCATCAAGGAAAGATAGCATTCGAAAGTTTTGGAGTTGAAATGTCCTACGAAGATCTATCTGAGCAAGTTAATTCTTTTGCTGCATGGCTCAGTAGTAACTTTAAGGTCGGTGATAGGGTTGCGGTTATGATGCCTAACATGTTAGTTTATCCTGTCATAGTTTATGGTGCATTAAAAGCAGGTATCGTAGTAGTAAACATTAACCCGCTGTATACCCAAAGAGAGCTTGAGCATGTTCTTAGAGACAGTGAAGCTAAATTATTGATGGTTTGGGAGGGGGTTGCAAACGTTGCCGCAAAATCAGATCTCTCTAGAGTAGAGAAAGTATTAATCACAACTGTTGGCGATCTTCTTGGTTTTAAGGGCAAGATTATTAATTTAGTCACAAGAAAAGTAAAAAAATTAGTACCAAAATACCATATTGATGGTGCAAGAATGTTCCTTGAGGTTTTAAAAGAGAATGAAGGCTCAAAGGCTGCATCTTTAGATATTCCAATTGAGAATACAGCTTTTCTTCAATATACGGGAGGCACAACTGGAGTTTCAAAAGGGGCTATACTGACTCACAGAAATATTCTTGCCAATATCATCCAAGCCTTTTTTACAATTGATCCCAAGATGTATGATGAATCGAGAAATGAGCAAAGAATCGCTATTTGCCCGCTACCTCTCTATCATATTTTTGCTCTAACTGTTCACAACTTCATGCTATTCCATATTGGTGGTAGGAGTGTTTTGATTACCAATCCTAGGGATTTGAAGACTTTTGTTTCAATCATGAAAAAACATAAATTTCATATGATTTCAGGTGTGAACACGCTTTATGAGGCTTTATTGAATTATGATGGGTTTAAAGAGTTAGATTTTAGTAACTTGCTGATGTCCCTAAGTGGTGGCATGGCAGCACTTGATACAACAGCAAAAAGATGGGCCGAGTTAACTAAATCAGTAATTTGGCAGGCCTATGGTCTAACGGAGACATCACCATTGGTAAGCGTTAATGATTACAAGCAGAAAGAATTTACAGGTTCTGTAGGCTTTCCCGCAGCTTATACAGAGATTGAGATTCGAGACGATAGTGGAAATGCTCTTTCAGAAACGAATGCAGTTGGAGAGCTCTGTGTCAGAGGTCCTCAAGTCATGAGCGGATATTGGAATTCTGAGGTCTCAGGCCTTGATGAAAACAACTGGTTTATGACTGGAGATATAGCTCGAATTGATGAAACTGGAAACATTTTTATTGTTGATCGAAAGAAAGATATGATTATTGTGTCAGGCTTTAATGTCTTTCCAAATGAGGTTGAGGCAGTTGTTAATGAGCATCCTGCTGTTCTTGAATGCGGCTGTGTTGGAATTGAAGGAGAAGGATCACAAGAAGTTGTTAAAGTCTTTATTGTTCTTCATGAGGGACAAAGTGCAAATGAGGATGACATTATTGGCTTTTGTCGTGAAAAATTGACAGCTTATAAGGTACCTAAGCATATCGAGTTTATCAAAGAGATTCCAAAAACGAATGTTGGAAAAGTTTTACGAAGAGAGCTGAAGACAAATTCTTAGTCTAGAGAGGTTAATATTTAGTATTCCGTTCGCCCCTCAAAAAAAGTCTTTAAATAACTGGTTGTCAGGAGAGATGGCTTGATCAGAATTTTGATTGCTGGCTTCCAGCACGAGACAAACACCTTTGGTGCTACAAAAGCACATTTCGAAGATTTTCTCCAGGCTGACAGTTGGCCAGGCTTGATGCAGGATCAAGAAATCATAACCGGTACTGAGGGTATTAATATTCCCATTGCAGGGTTTGTTGCTGCTACTAGTAATGAGATAGATATTGAGTTATTACCGGTTGTTTGGGCATCAGCTGAGCCATCTTCTTATGTGACCGACGATGCTTTTGAACGAATTACAGAGATGTTACTCGATGGTATTACTAAGGCGGGACCCTTGGATGGCATATACCTTGATCTTCACGGGGCAATGGTGACAGAGTCCCATGAGGATGGTGAAGGTGAGCTTCTTAATCGCATCCGTAAAGTTACTGGAGATGGCCTTCCAATTGTGGTTAGTCTTGATCTGCATGCGAATCTCACAAAGCTTATGGTGAGGCATGTATCTGCAATTTGCATTTTTCGGACCTATCCTCATATTGACATGGCTAAAACAGGCGCTCGTTGCTATACGATGCTGCGTCGACTCTTATCTGGGGAGACTTTATACTGTGCAATGAGGCAAGCATCTTTTTTGGTTCCATTATCTGCACAATACACAGGTGCATCTCCATGTCGTGAGCTCTATAGTTTGTTACCTGATTCCAGCAGTCCAGGAAAAGTTCACTGTGAAATTGCGATGGGATTTCCACCCTCCGATATTTATGATGCTGGTCCAGCTGTTGTTACTTATGCTTCATCACAAGAAGAGGCCAATGATCAAGCTAATCGAATTATCAAGGAATTTGAAAAAAGCGAAGTTGAATTTGACAGTGCTTTGCATAGCCCAGCTTTAGCAGTAGAAATAGCAGTATCTCATGTCGGAGCCAAGCCCGTTATCATTGCAGATGTACAGGATAATCCGGGTGCCGGTGCGACTTCTGATACTACTGGTCTTCTAAGCGCTCTAGTAAAGGGTAAAGCTAGAAATGCTATATTTGGGTTGCTTAATGACCCTGAGGTCACTGCTGAAGCACATAAACTTGGCATAGATGCTATCTTTGAAGCATCACTTGGTGGCAAGTCTGGTCTTCCTAGTATGGGCCCATATAATGCTAAGTGCAGAGTAATTGCGATGAGCGACGGGAAATTTGCCTTTAGCGGCGCTATGTATGCTGGAGCAGTTGCACAGATTGGACCTACGGTACTATTAGAAATACTTGATGACAATTCCAATGTCTATGTCATAGTCGGAAGTACGCGTTGCCAATGTCTTGATCAAGCAATATTCACTCACATCGGAATTGATCCTAAACAGATGAAGATTATAGTTGTTAAAAGTACTGTTCACTTTCGTGGCGACTTTGAGCAGATTGCCGATCTTATTTTGCATGCTCAATCTCCAGGAGCTAACTACTGCAGTTTGGAAACTATTACATATCAGAATCTTAGATCCAATGTGCGTCGGAGTTTAAAATAAATAAATGAATAAATTACTTTGGAGTCCTTCAGAAGTTGAAATTAGCCAGGCATGGAAATTCATGCAAGAGGTGAATCATAAATATAAATTAAAACTAACAAATTTTCATGAATTGTATCAATGGTCATGTAAATCCTCAGAATCTTTCTGGGAGCTTTTCTTCGAATTCTCCTTAATAATCGCAGATAGAGGCTCTTCCAATGTTCTAAAAAATGGAGCTAATTTATTAGAGTCAGAATGGTTTCCAGATGCAAAGTTAAATTTTGCTGAAAATCTCTTATCTAAAAGAGATGATAGTGATGCGGTTATTTTTTGGGGTGAAGACCAGTATAAAACCTCACTCACATACAATGAACTATTCACTCAGGTGGCAAACTTATCGATGTGGTTAAGAAGTAAGGGTGTGAAAAAAGGTGATCGTGTTGCAGGTTTTCTTCCAAATATGCCTGAAGCTGTTGTATCAATGTTAGCCACTTCAAGTATTGGCGCAATATGGACATCATGCTCGCCTGATTTTGGTGTTCAGGGAGTTTTAGATCGTTTTGGCCAAGTCGAGCCAAAGGTTTTTATTTGTGTAGATTCATACCTTTACAATGGCAAGGTTTTTGATTGTCTTAAAAAAAATCAAAGTATTATTACAAAATTGCCAACATTAGAAAAAACTTTACTTGTTCGTTATATTGACACTAACGCATCAATTAACAGTTTAAATTTTTGCTCTAGCTTTGATGAAATTGTCAATACTGCTGGAGATTCAGAGATAACTTTTGAAAGTGTTCAGTTTAATGACCCTCTTTATATCTTGTTTTCTTCTGGAACAACGGGGGTACCAAAGTGTATTGTCCACGGAGTTGGAGGGACATTAATTCAACATAAAAAAGAACACATTCTTCATTGTGATATAAGAGAAGGCGAAAGAGTTTTTTACTTTTCGACATGTGGTTGGATGATGTGGAATTGGCTTATTAGTGGGTTGGCATCTGGTGCAACATTAATGCTTTATGATGGGTCACCAATTCTAAAAAATAATGAAAGCATATTATTTGATTATGCAGAAAAAGAGAAATTCAATGTCATGGGAATATCTGCAAAATTTGTTGATGCTTGTCGGAAAAAAGAACTAAGCCCAATCCATTCTCACAGGCTAGATTCGCTCAGAATGATTCTTTCTACCGGCTCTGTGCTAAGTTCAGATTGTTTTGATTATGTCTATGATAAGGTTAAAAGCAATATCTGTCTTTCCTCTATATCAGGTGGCACTGACATAGTTTCATGTTTTGTCTTGGGCTCAAATATACTTCCAGTATACCGAGGAGAGCTTCAGACTAGGGGGCTAGGGATGTCAGTTGAGGTTTGGAATGAATCGGGTTTGCCAGTTAAAGAGCAGAAAGGTGAATTGGTTTGTACCAAGACTTTCCCATCCAAGCCAATAATGTTTTGGGATGACAAGGGTAGGAGAAAATATGCAAATTCCTATTTTTCACGTTACCCTAATGTATGGTGCCATGGCGACTATGTAAAGCTCATGGATAATGACGGCATGATTTTTTACGGCCGTTCAGATACGACTTTGAATCGAGATGGAGTAAGAATAGGTACAGCTGAAATTTATAGACAAGTTGAGCTTCTAAATGAAGTAATAGAGTCTATTGTTGTAGAGCAAAATTTGGACGATGATTCTAGAATCATTCTATTTGTAAAGTTAGATAAAGATAAACAACTGAGTGTAACATTAAAAGAAAAAATCGTGAATCAAATTAGAAGCAATACTACTCCTAGGCATGTACCTGATATGATACTTCAGGTTTCAGATATCCCAAGAACAAAGAGTGGAAAGATTGTCGAGCTAGCTGTTCAAAAGGCAATAAATAACTTACCAATTGATAATAAAACAGCATTAGAGAATCCTGAAATTTTGGAAGAATACTATAATCTCAAAGAGCTAGAATGATGTAAATTTCTAGTTGACACCAAGGGTTATAATATTACATTATTATTAATTTAAGGCTTGTGTTGTGGCAAAACTTTACTTTTATTATTCTTCAATGAACGCAGGTAAATCAACCTCTCTTCTTCAGTCTGCTTATAACTACAAAGAGAGGGGCATGACTCCATTTATACTTTCAGCTGCAATTGACAATCGATATAGTGTTGGCAAGGTGACATCAAGGATTGGGTTGGAGGCTGAAGCTCATTTATTTCATCAAGATGACGACTTATTTGAAATTCTTTTAAAACATAATAATAAGCAAACTATCGACTGCGTCCTAATTGATGAAAGTCAATTTCTAAGTAGAGAGCAAGTCAAGCAGCTTGCTCAATCTGTTGATCAATTAGATATTCCGGTACTATGTTATGGAATTAGAACAGATTTTAGAGGTGAGCTTTTTCCAGGCAGTCAGCATCTTCTTGCATGGGCAGATAATCTAATAGAGCTAAAGACCATTTGCCATTGCGGAAGTAAGGCGACCATGGTGGTACGGATTGATGAAGAGGGAAATGTCATTGAGGACGGTGAACAGGTCGTAATCGGAGGTAATGATCGCTATCAATCTATGTGCAGAAAGCACTTTTCTGAACATATTTGGAAGAAGTGATCTATATATCTAAATTTACGATGAACTATGAGTGAAGCTATAATCCTTTTACTTCTTCTTGGAGCTTTTTCAGGCTTTGTTGCAGGTCTTTTGGGTGTTGGCGGTGGTCTTATAATTGTTCCAGTCTTGCTATATCTCCTGGCACCATCAATAGATCAATCAATTCTAATGCATACTGCAATAGGAACTGCTTTGGCAGCTATTGTTTTTACTTCAATCTCTAGTCTGTATGCGCATCATCGTCATGGGGCGATCATTTGGAGAAATTTTTTAAAGCTAACACCAACAATTCTTTTGGGCTCTTATAGTGGCGCTATTCTTGCTAAATATTTAAGCTTTGATTTTTTACGAGTTTTCTTTGCTTTATTTGAAATAACGGTTGCATTGATTATGTGGTTTGGCATCAGCGCCTCAAGCCATGCAGATAATTTATCCAGATGGGTTTGGTCTATAGCAGGTTATGTAATTGGTTTAATTTCAGCTATGGTCGGTATTGGTGGTGGAACAATGACCACTCCATTTTTAGTTTATAACAATGTTGAAATTAAAAACGCTATTGCTACTTCTGCAGCAGTTGGAATGCCAATTGCCATTGCTGGCAGTATTGGTTTTATGGTGGCTGGCTCATCTCAGAATCTTCCGACTGGCGGCATTGGTTTTGTAAACTTTGAAGCATTGATTGCAATAGTTGCTGCAAGTATTTTCTTTGCACCATTAGGAGCTAAAGTAACACATAAGTTGGATAGCAAAAAACTTAAAAAAGGCTTTTCAATTTTCTTGGCTTTTCTCGCCATAATGGTTCTTTTATTTTAATAAGGCCTTCCGTTTAATCCAGTTATGACTCATCTCCAGAAAAACTTAAAGCAACTGAGTTGATGCAATAACGTTTTCCAGTTGGTTGAGGTCCATCCGGAAAAACGTGACCTAAATGAGCATCACATGAAGAACATCTCACCTCAATTCTCATATAACCTAAGGAATCATCTTCTAGTTGTCTGACACAATCATTATTTGCAAGTTCATAAAAACTTGGCCAGCCACTTCCTGAATCAAATTTAGTGCTGGATTCGAACAGCAGTGCATCGCAACAGATGCAGTTATAGTTTCCAGTTTCGCTATGGTTATAGTACTCACCAGAGAAAGGCGGCTCTGTTCCGCATTCTTGAGTGATATGATAAGCTTCGGGTGATAAATTCTTCTTTTTATTCATTCGTGTATTATAAGAGAAATTTAATATCAACATCAATATCTAGAGTTATTAATATGCAGGAATTTTTGGTAGGTGGGGCAATCCGAGATAAGATTTTAGGTGTTGCTACTGAAAAAACAGAAAAGGACTATGTCGTAGTGGGCTCATCTCCTGAAGAAATGAAATCATTGGGTTTTCGTCAGGTTGGAAAAGAGTTTCCAGTATTTCTTCATCCACAAACTAATGAAGAATATGCTCTTGCTCGTCTGGAGCGTAAGGTTTCTAAAGGATATAAAGGTTTTGAATTTGATACATCAAAATCGGTTACATTAGAACAGGATCTTTCTAGAAGAGATTTAACAATTAATGCAATTGCACAAAGCAAGAATGGTAGTGGGGAATATATTGATCCTTTCGGTGGTTTAAATGATCTAAAACAAAAAAAACTTCGTCATGTATCTGAAGCATTTACAGAAGACCCAGTGAGAATTTTAAGAACAGCAAGACTTGCTTCACGTTTTAATCATCTTGGTTTTACTATAAATCCAAAAACACTTGATTTAATGAAAATTATGGTGGACTCCGGTGAGGTTGATGTGTTAACTCCAGAGAGAGTGTTTAAAGAAATCTATCTTTCAATGAATACAGAATCACCCTCTATTTTTTTTGAAGTTTTGATTGAATCTGGGGCTTATCAAAGACTATTTCCAATGTTGGAAATGAATCAAAACATAGAATTTCAGTTATTAGATCAACCAGATCTGATTGGAGAAGTAAAGTTTGCAATGTGGCTTTACCAGCAAAAATCTAGCAACATTCAGTCGCTTTGTGATCACCTTAAGTGTCCAAAAGATATACAACAGATTGCTGAACTTGTCTCTATTTGGCATGGTTTCTCATCCGATTTTTTATCTCATAAGCCTCAAGAAATTCTAAGTTTCTTTCTCAAAACAGATGGATTGAGGAGGCAAAGAAGATTTGAATTAATTTTGAATACTTTTGAGAATTTAAAAATAGATACCTCACCTATAGTTCAGCTAAAAATTCAGCTGAACTCAATCAAGATAACAGATTTAAAGAATCTAAATATTGCCCAGGAATTAGCTGAAGAAAGACTATCTGTTATAGCCCGATTTATCGACTCTACAAAGTAAATCATAATCACAAAAGTCACAAGCATTAGCTTGTGGAAGAACTTCTGCCTTGCCATTTTGAAATTGTTTGCTAGCTGAAGTGAGCTCTATTTTCCATTGCGAAACTTGGTTTTTCCATTCCGGCATTCTGTTAACGGACTGACTACTTAATGGCAAGTCATATTTGTTTTTTGTTATTGCTTTAAATTGACAGTCATTGGAGTTTACGGCTGCAAAAGCAACTCCATCGACTTCATGTGTAATTGCATATATTGGAAGCTGAGCTTGATCTAGCGGCTCACTAATGAGTTGACTTAACTTTACATTTTTACCTGTTTTGTAATCAATGATAAGTTTTGAACCATCCTTTATTTGATCCATTCGGTCAATTCGGGTAGAAAACTTTAGGCCATTTATATCAACTTGAGATTCTGATTCTGTCTCTATGACCTGAAAGTATTCTCGAGTCTTTTCAAGATCAATGTATTTATTGATTACTTTTTTGAGCCTATCTTTTTCATTTGACTTGAAGTTAGATTGAGTTATTTCTTTTAATCCAGTTTCTATATGTTTGTCTATTAGAGTTTGTAGATCTGTTTCAGACAATTTTTGTAATTCAGAGCTGGACGAAATTTCGTTGAAAAAAATCTCTAAAATTGTATGAACTAAATTGCCCTGCTCTAGTCTACTAATGCCGATATGAGATTCATTAAATTCTTGGATATCTAGTCTATTCAGAAAGCCTTTAAATCCGCAGCTCATTTGATCTTGTAGGGTTTTGACCCCTCTCTTGATTTCAAATTTAGTGATCTTTGGCGCATTGAAGTCCTCAATAAGAGTCATTTCTCTTTGGAATTTCTGTTCATTAGTGGTAGCGTGATAATCTTGAAATTTTAAGTAGGGTGTTGGAAGTTCATCGCGGTTATTAGAGGTCTTTGAGAAGCTAAATGTCAGATCATTACTTAAATTTTTTAAATTATTCAGTGTTATATCACTTTCTTTAGCTATTAGTTTGAAACTTGTTCCAGGTAAAGAGTATTCAATAGAAATTTTTGGAGGAATAAATAAAGGCATTTTTATTTTTCCTGGAAGAAAATTACTTGTCATACTTGAGACCCAAGCAAAATCAAAAAATAAACCCTCTGCTTCTAAAGATCCCAATATATGGATATTTGCAGGGCCACTTTGCGGTTGAAAAATTACAGCATTCATATGATTTATTAATATTTCAATCGCATCTGAAAGATTCGTTTTTCTATAAAAAAATGATAATTTGTTTAGGACTAAGCTTTCAGCTTGGTACTTTTCAAAGATCTGATATTCACTACTTGAAAGATTTCTATCTGAAGTAAAACCCCAATCAACCAATATTGAGTTGATTAGGTCTAAAGAATTCTCAAGCGATAATTTTTTTTGAAATTTGGCCTTACTCAGCGCAATTAAAATTTCTTTTAGAGCTGGACAGTCATTGCATAAATGAATGATTTTGTTGGCTTTTATTTCAGTTTCAGCCAATCGTAAAATTTTATTAACGAGAAGTGCACGATTGTTTCGTTCATTACTGGCATCTTTTACGTAAGGTGATGTAACAACCTGTCTTAATAGTTCAGATTCAACATATCCATTCAAAAATTGATTGGATAATCTCATAATTGAAATAAGATGTTTAATTAATGGATAGTCGCTAAGTGATATCCCTAAAGACATGTTGTAGGGTTTTTTATGGGTCTCAATTAGGCTTGAAGAGAACTCCTGGTCAAAGGTCGACTTAACCAAATGTTGCAATTCATTTAAATTAGGTATGACAACACCGATCTGTTTGCTAGGGTTCTTTTCGCTAATTTTTTTGGCCCATTTTGCAATGGCTTTTAATTCAGACTCTTGATCAACGAAAGAGAAATTTTGTGAGCTATTATGAGTTCTTTGAGCGAATAAAGGCTTGCACTCTAGTATTTTGAAAAGTTTATTTTGTTCAGTTGTTGGTTCGTTAAAACCATAGATATAGAAATTCTCAATTTCATTGTTGGTTTGTTGAAGAGGTTTTAAACATGAATGAAAGATGTCAGTTTGATCAATACATTGATTATTAATTTTAAATTTTTCATATTTACCGATTAATTCAACAAATAGCTTAGTTGGAATTGATGGCAGGATTGAGATTTTGTCAATTTCTATTCGGTAGCTTTTACAGAGCTTGTAACATTTAATGAGTTCTTCAATAAAAGTTTCAGGGTTCTTAACTGACGCATCTTTAATAAACTCTTTTAATAAAAACCTAAATTCAAGCTGAGTTAGAAAGCGATTGTCTTGATTTAGATTGTTGCTTATCCAAAATCTTTCAAGCCAAGACTGATATGAAAATACTTTAGGCATTTTAGAAGTTTTACTAAGTGATTTCTTAATAGCAAGAGCTTGTCGGTTATTCGCAACAATAATCGTATCGGTTGCTTGTATCGTTGAGAGGTCTAGATTAACTCTCATTACTTATTTCAAATACTTTATCTAAATACACGCAGAGTTCAGAAACTCCTTCTTTTTTTAAAGAAGAGAATAGTTGAACGTTGACAGATGGAAAATCTTGCACTGTTTTTAAAGCCGAAAGTTTTGCTGAGCTAGCAGCTCCCTTTTTTAATTTGTCAGATTTCGTCAATAAGATATTAATTGGCACTTTACTATTAATACACCATTCAAGCATCATTTGATCAAAAGGTTTAAATGGATGGCGACTATCCATGACAAGTATTGCAGCCTTAATACATTTCCGATTGTCAAAGTATTCACTCATATTTTGATGCCAATCTTGTTTGATTGCATCGGGTACTTTGGCATATCCATAGCCAGGAAGATCGACAAGTCTTCGATCATTGCCTAAATCAAAAAATACAAGATGTTGCGTTCTTCCCGGAGTTCTACTAACTTTGGCTAATTTTTTTTGCTCTGTGAGTGTGTTTATAGCGCTGGATTTCCCAGCATTAGAGCGACCAGCAAATATCACCTCATAGCCACTATCATTTGGGCAGCCTTTCAGAGAGGGGCAGGATAAAAGAAATTTTGCTTGACGATAAAAATTATGCATAATTCAAGAGTTTAGAGGCTTTCATTCCATTATATAATCATAATTAATTGAGTTCTCATAACATTCTATTTCTACATTTGTTATTAATTGAATATGGACAATGAAGTATATCTAACAAGAGAGTATCAATATTATTCTCAAGACGATAATTTAGATAAGCCTTTGGCTCTTTATAATGCCAAAGTTCATTCAGATTGGATTGACTACAATGGCCATATGAGCGAATCATTTTACCTCTATGCATTTGGCGATGCATCAGATGCATTATTTCAATATATTGGCATTGATAATGATTACAGATTGGCCGGACAATCTTTCTATACCGTAGAAACTCACATTAATTACTATTTAGAGGCTTCACATGGCGAGCCATTAAAGTTTAGCACTCAAATACTCGGTCTTGACTCAAAAAAACTACACATTTTTCATCAAATGCTTCATGGCAATAGTGGTGAATTGTTGGCGACGACTGAGCAAATGCTGGTCCACGTTGATATGAAAAAAGCTAGGGCAAATGAGATTGATGAATCTGTATTTAAAATACTTCAAAAAATCTGGAGTTGTCATAAAAAATTACCTTTACCGAAGCAAAAAGGTCGAGTTATGCAAATCAAATAATTATTTACTTATAGGAATAGAAATGAATTTTGGTCTTTCAAATGAACAACAAATGATCATTGACTCTGTCAAAAGTTTTGTTGAAAAAGAGCTTTATCCTTTTGAAGATGAAGTCGAGAAGACTAATCAGATTGAGAAATCAGTTGTTGATCAAATAAAACAAAAAGCAATTGAAAGTGGTCTTTATGCATGTAATATGCCTGAGGTTCATGGTGGCGGTGGATTAGATTCACTTACATTATGTTTATTAGAAAAGGAATTGGGGAAAGCTAATTTTGGTCTCCAGTATATTGTGGCCAGACCAAGCAATATTTTATTGGCTTGCAAAGGGGCACAGGTTGATGAATATCTTCTCCCAACAATACGAGGAGATAAGGTTGACTGTCTTGCTATGACAGAGCCAAATGCGGGCTCTGATGTTCGCTCTATGAAGTGTAAAGCTGAAAGAGACGGCGAGTTTTTTGTAATCAATGGTTCTAAACATTTTATTAGTCATGCAGATATGGCTGATTATGTTATTTTATTTGCTGCTTCTGGAGTTGAACAAACTTCGAGAGGTGAAAAGAAAAAGATAACAAGTTTTTTAGTTGATATGGGTACTCCAGGGTTTTCAGTTGAGCCAGGCTACAATAGTGTTTCACATAGGGGTTATCATAATTTTATTCTTAATTTTGATAATTGCCGAGTTCATGAATCGAAGGTTTTAGGTGAGGTCGATCATGGATTTGATGTTGCCAATGAGTGGCTAGGTGCCACTCGATTATCTGTTGCAGCAATGTGCCTTGGTAGATCTGAAAGGGCTTTACAGATTGCTACAGAATGGGCTGCAACACGTGAACAATTTGGTCAAACGATAGGAAAATTTCAAGGCGTATCTTTTAAACTTGCTGATATGTCAACGGAGCTTAATGCCGCTGAACTTCTAACCTTGAAGGCTGCATGGAAGGATACTCAAGGCGAAATGTCAAACAGTGACGCCGCTATGGCAAAACTCAAAGCAACCGAGACGCTTGCAATGATTTCTGATGAAGCTATTCAAATTTTAGGTGGCATGGGATTGATGGATGAACTCCCTTTAGAGAGAATATGGAGAGATCATCGAGTTGAGAGAATTTGGGATGGAACAAGCGAAATACAAAGGCATATTATTTCTAGATCATTACTCAGACCATTTGAATAGCGCTTTATGAACAAGGGTAATTTGCGTCGATTAATTTCACCAAAGTCAATTGCTGTAGTTGGTAATCGAGGGGCAAATTTTGCGATCAAAGAGTCAATTAAGTTAGGTTTTAAAAAACAAATATGGGCGATACACCCCTCTCTTGATTCGCTTGAAGGTATCAAATGTTTTAGAAATATTAAAGATTTACCTGAAGCTCCTGATGCGACATTTATAGCTGTTAATGCAGAAACTGCTATTGATATTGTATCTGATTTAAAGTCAATGGGTGGTGGCGGGGCAGTTTTATATGCTTCTGGATTTGGAGAAGTTGGTGAAGAAGGGTTTCAGCGGAATCAGAGACTACTAAAAGCTGCTGATGGAATGCCACTTATTGGGCCAAATTGTTATGGCTTTATCAATAGCTTGGATGGTATTGCTCTTTGGCCAGATGTCCATGGATGTGAGCCTGTTGCTAAGGGTGTTGCAATCATTACTCAAAGTGGAAACATAGGTCTTAATATGACTATGCAGTCTTCTGGCCTTCAAATTGCTTATATGTTCACTCTTGGAAATCAAACAAACACTAATATCGCAGATATTATTCATGCGATGCTAGATGATTCAAGAGTCAACGCAATTGGTTTGCACATTGAGGGCATCTCTGACGTTGAGTCATTTGATGTTGCTGCAAGAAGAGCACAAAAAATGAAAGTTCCAATCATTGCAATCAAATCAGGGAAAACAAAAGCCTCTGCCAAGATTGCTCTCAGTCATACCAGTTCATTGACTGGTTCAGATGAATTATATAGTGTCTTTTTTGAGCGACTTGGAGTTGCCAGAGTAGATACTGTTCCAGAGTTTCTAGAAACTCTAAAACTGATTAGTGTTTTGGGTGTCATTAAACATAACGGTGTTGCCTCAATGAGTTGTTCGGGTGGAGAGGCAGGGATGATGGCCGATTTAATTGACGGTATGGAGATTACCTTCCCAAGCCTTACTAAATCCCACAAAGCCAGAGTAAAGCAAACACTAAATGAATATGTTGAGGTTGATAATCCACTTGATTATCATACTTTTATTTGGGGTGATCGAAAAAGAACATCTGAGTGCTTCAAGGCAATGATTAGTGACCGATTTGCTGCAACAATGCTTTTATTAGATTGGCCCAAAACTCAAGAGTCGGAACAAAAAGACTGGGATTCAACTCTTTTAGCACTCTCAGATGCCATCTCAGGAACTAGTGAAAAAGCAATAGTGCTAGCATCTATGGATGACTGCATGCCAAAAAGAATTATAGAAGAGTGTTTGAATTTAGGTATTGCTCCTATGATTGGTCTAGATATTTGTCTCAAAGCACTCAACCACTCCTACAAAATTGGGCAAGCTTTTGCAAGCAAACCAATGCCTGAAATAAAAATTCTAAACACCCACAGAGAAAATAAAATTAATAAACAATTAACTGAATTTGAGGGCAAGCAACTTCTAATGGAATACGGCATTCCAATTCCAAAGGGGTTCTTAGTTAAGAATCTAACTGAAGCTTTAAAGGCTGCTGAAGACATTACTTATCCAATCACACTCAAAGTCTCAGTTACTAAATTGTCACACAAGACAGAATTGGGCGGCGTAAGATTAAATATCCAAAATTCAATAATGTTGGAAGAGGCGTGCAATGATTTATTTAAGATTAGTTCTGTACTTCTTATTGAAAAAATGATTGAAGGTTCTGTTTGTGAGCTTATTATTGGTATTGATCATGACCCTACTTTTGGCAAGCATATTATTATTGGTGCGGGCGGTATATTTGTTGAACTTTTGAAAGACAGCTCAGTACTGATTTTGCCGGTTAGTAGAGAGGATATTCAGCAGGCTTTATCAAAATTAAAAGTCTACCAATTGCTTCAAGGTTATAGAGATGACTTAAAAGGAGACATTGAAGCTGTGATAGATGTAGTGATGTCTGTAATTGAATTAATCAAAGTTAATGATGTAGAGGAGTTGGATATCAATCCATTATTAGTGTTAAAAGAGAAAAATGGAGTTGTTGCAGCTGATACACTTATCAGATTAAACTCAAATTAATATATATTGAGAGAATTATGAATGATGTAGTAAATATTGAGGTGCACGGTGAAGTTGTTTTAATCACTTTGAACCGTCCTAAAGCGAATGCAATTGATGCAAAAACGAGTCATGCGCTTGGGGATGCATTTATTCAATTCAGGGATAACAATGATTTAAAGGTTGCTGTCATTTCTGGTGCTGGAGACCGCTTTTTTTGTGGCGGATGGGATTTAAAGGCGGCATCCGAAGGCGAGGCTGTTGACGCTGATTTTGGGCCTGGTGGTTTTGCAGGTCTGACAGAATTGTGGGACCTAGACAAACCCGTTATAGCAGCTGTCAATGGATTGGCAGTTGGCGGTGGATTTGAGTTGGCGCTTGCTGCAGACCTAATTATTGCCTCTAGCAATGCAGAATTTTTTGTTCCTGAAGCAACATTAGGAATTATTCCAGACAGTGGCGGCGTTCTAAGACTCCCACGACGATTACCAAAATCAGTGGCTATAGATATGCTAATGACCGGTCGTAGAATGGGTGTAGATGAGGCAAAACATTATGGTCTTGTTAACCACAGCTGTGATCAAAAAGACTTAATTAATGAGGCGCTTGAGTGGGCTCATCAAATTTCTAAGTCTGCACCACTTTCTTTGGCGGCAATAAAGTCAGTTATTAGATCTACAGAAATGATGGATATAGAGGCTGCTTACCAATTGATGCGTTCGGGAAAAATTGAAGCCTATCAAAAAATGCTTAATTCTGAGGATGCAAAAGAAGGGCCATTGGCTTTTTCTGAAAAACGCCCCCCTAAATGGAAAGGAAAATAACTTCTGGCAACTTGAGTTTACTATATTAGAAATTGGTATAATCTAATCAGTCGCAAATAAGGCGCGTATTTATGAAAAAGATTTTTTATATATTAATCGCTTTTGTTTTAACTACTTTTTCTATAGGTTCTTTTGCTAATAGTGAAGGTGAGGCAATGTATAGTGCTCTTGGTTGTGCTAGCTGTCATGGTGCAAATGGACGCTCTAATGACGAATCAATTCCCTCTCTTGCAGGTAAAGATGTTGAATGGATTATTCTGCAACTTGAGTATTTTCAATCGGGCGAGCGTGAAAACTCTTATATGAATGCTATGGCTCCTATGGCAGCAGGCTTTGAAAGATCGATTGCAGAGTACCTTTCGATTCAAGACCCACAAAGATAATTTTTTCTTTTTAAATTATGAATGATTTGAGGGTTTCTTAACCTTTAAATATCACGTATAATTTCTTGGAATTTTTGGAGATTGAGAATGAAAAAAATCGTTATTATTTTAGCTTCTTTACTAGTCACTTTAAGCAATCCTATTATTGCTGCAGGTGATGCAGAGGCAGGCCAAGCAAAGTCAGCAACTTGTATGGGTTGCCATGGTCTCGGTGGAAATAGTACGATTCCTGATTTTCCAAAGCTAGCTGGACAGGGACAGGCTTATCTAGTTAAGCAACTTCAACATTTTAAATCGGGTGAAAGAAATAATGCAATGATGGCAGGTGTGGCCTCATTGCTCTCTGAGCAAGATATTGAAGATATTGCCGCTTACTACTCAATCCAAACTATAAGTGAAAATTCTGCGAAGGGTTCAGAAGAAAAAATTGAGCTTGGCAGAAAAATTTATGTTGGCGGTAAAATGGATACGCAAACTACTGCGTGTATTGCTTGTCACGGACCAAAAGGTGAAGGTATACCAACTGCAGGCTTCCCAGCTCTAAGCGCGCAACATGCTGAATATACAGCGTCTCAATTGAAAGCTTTTCGACAGTACTCTATCAATAAACAGACTGACTCTGATGGTGTTCAAAGAGTTAATGAGATGATGAATAATGTGGCAAAGGGCTTAACAAATGAAGAGATTGATGCATTATCTGAATACATTGCAGGACTTCACTAAGCTTATAAAGAACTAAATTTATTTAGTCCATCCTCTCTGTATTACCATCTACGCTCATTATTTGGCCTGAGATTCTATATGCTTTCTCAGACAAGAGAAATACAGCCATATTGGCGATGTCTTCTTTGTCAACGAAAGTATTAAGTGAGGCCATTCCCTCAAAACTTTCTCTAATTTCTCTCTCACTCTTGTTAATAGATTTTGCTTTTGCTTCAATCACTCGATCCATTCTATCTCCAGATACTGAGCCTGGACATATTGCATTCACTCTGATATTGAATTTACCCAGCTCCATAGCTAGTGATTTAGTGAGTCCTACTATTGCCCATTTAGAGGCGGCATAAGGAGTTCTTAATGGAAACCCAAAGATTCCCGCAGTTGATGATAGATTAACAATTGAGCCGCCTTTATTTTTCTTTAAAAGTGGTATAGCATGTTTTGTAAAATAGAAATGACTATTTAAATTAGTCTCGATTGTTTGTTTCCAGTCTTCGACTGAGATATCTTCCATTGTCCCAGTTGGACCAGCGATACCGACATTGTTGATTAAGGCATCAATACTGGATACTTTTAATTTCAGGGATTTAAAGTATTTTTTTACTGAGGCCGCATCTCCAGCATTCACATTGTCAATAAATAATCTTTTATTAATCAGCGGATGCGTATTCAGTTGATCAATTTTATTCTGATTAATGTCGGATGCATAAACGGTATACCCTTGATCTAAAAAACAGCTAGCGATACACCAGCCAATTCCATCTGCCGCTGCTGAAATAACTATATTTTTGCTCACAGAATTCAATCAGGGGTTATTTTGTTTTAGTTAGTGCTAATGAGAGTTCATCAGAAGTAATGAAGCCTGTAGTGGTTCCCTTATTGTTGATGACCTCGATTGTTGACCGATCTTTTAAAACTTTAGGAAGTAAGTCTTCGATATAGGTATTCTCATCATACTTATATGTTGAGGATGGATTGATTGATGATTTATCAAACTTATCGAGTTTGGTCATGACAGTTTTAGCTCTGAGAACTTTAGAGCGGTTAACATCTTTTACAAATGCTTTAACGTAATCATCTGCAGGATTAAGAATAATATCCTCTGGTCTTCCAACTTGAACCAGTCTTCCACCATTCAGTATTCCAATATGGTCACCCAGTTTGAGGGATTCGTCAAGGTCATGGGTTATAAATACAATTGTTTTCTTAAGTTTGGCTTGTAGGTCAACCAATTGATTTTGCATGTCACTTCTAATGAGTGGGTCTAAGGCACTAAATGCCTCATCCATTAAAAGAATCTGAGGATCCGTTGCTAGAGCTCTTGCTAGTCCAACTCTTTGCTGCATTCCTCCAGATAATTGGGCCGGATACTGATGCTCAAAGCCTTCCAGTCCAACTGCATTAATTTGTCCTTGAGCAATTTCAACTCTTTGATCCTCTGGAACTTCTTGAATCTCAAGACCATAGGCGACATTTTCAATAATGGTTTTGTGAGGGAAAAGACCAAATCGCTGGAATACCATGCTCATGGTTTTTTTTCTAAAGTCTAAAATTTCTTTTTCGTCAAGACTGCATACATCAACGTTATTTACAATGACTTCACCTGAGGTCGGGTCGATCAATCTATTAATGTGCCTGATTAATGTTGATTTTCCGGAGCCGGAAAGACCCATACAAACAAAAATTTCACCTTCTTCAATGGATAGAGAGACATTATCAAGGCCTACAGTATGACCCGTCTCCTCCAGAACTTGATCTTTACTAGCACCATCTTTGACCATTGGTAATACTTGCTCAGGCTTAGGGCCAAATATTTTATAAATATTATTTACTTCGATTTTTGACATAGTATGAAATTATTTAGGTGGGCTATTTCTGTCTTGAATTTTTTTACCATAAGCCTGAGTAATTCTATCTAGAACAATTGCCAAGAGAACAATTGCTAGTCCTGCCTCAGTAGCCTTTCCAACATTAAGCTGTTGAAGGCCGAGTAATACCTCGTCACCAAGACCTCTAGTACCAATCATTGAGGCAATGACGACCATCGCTAAAGCCATCATGGTGCACTGGTTAATACCCTGCATAATATTTGGAAGTGCAAGAGGAAGCTGCACGCCCAGTAGTTTTTGTTTTTTACTTGCGCCAAAGGCTTCAGCCGCTTCAATGACTTCAGTATCTACTAATGTAATTCCTAAGTCAGTCAATCGAACTAAAGGAGGAACTGCATAAATAACGGTTGCAATAATTGCTGGAACAGCGCCAAGGCCAAAGAGCATAATTCCTGGAATGAGATAACAAAAACTTGGGATTGTCTGCATTAAATCCAGGACCGGTAGTATTGCATTGCGGACCCTATTACTTCTAGACATGGTAATACCTAAAGGTATACCAATAATAATACAAATTAAAATTCCAATAATCATGATTGAAGTTGTTTCAATCGCTTTATCCCAAAACTTTGGATGAAGAAAACCTATAAAGAATGTACAAATACCTACAAAAACTGTTGTCCCTAGCTTTCTTCCGCTAGAGAAAAATACAATTGCGACTACAAGAGCAATAACTAGAGGCCATGGCATCATGATTAAGAACTTCTTTAAAGAGAGGATTGCTCCAAGTAAAAAATTATTTACTATTTCAAAATAAATTCCATACTCTTCATTGAAGACTTTAAATCCATCATTAATCCATTTCATCAGCGGAATATCAAGCCACTTGGGCCAGTCATTCAGCCAGCTTAGATCTGTAAAGAGCTCCATGACACTGTCTGGCTTTCTCTTTGATGAGTTATAGCTCGTTATCAAGAGCCAAACAAAAATAATTGGGAAGGTCAAATATGTGAGTAGTTTTCTTATCATAAATAGACAGTTATGAAAAAAAGAGCTCACGAGTGAGCTCTTTTTTTTATGTTAAATCATACTTACAGCGCTGCAGAAACTTTAGCAGCAACGTCTGCTGAGACCCAAGCTTTCCAGTCATCTGAATTTTCTAGAAATTCAAGTGCAGTAAGCTCCATATCTCCATCAGACTCGTCTTCATAGAAGGCGAGAAGCTTGTTAACCATATCAGTTGGCAAGCTATATGCTTCTAGGAATGCAGTTTCTTCTGGGTGAGAATCCGCCCAAGAAGTAAGAACTGATTTATCTAAAGACATGTCTCTGTATTCAGTTGCACAAGTAGCGGTATATGCGTCTTTACCTTCAGCCTTGATAGTTTCTACAACTGTAGACATTGCTCCCCAGCATGCATCATTGTATGGTGGCTCCTTTAATCTAACTAGGTCAACCTTACCCATGAGACCTGTTGGTGCCCAATAGTATGTAAAGATTGGTTGCTTTTTAGCAAAAGCACCAGCAATCGCTGCATCTAAAGCACCACCTGAACCTGGATCAAAGTTTGTATAGTAATTATCTAAACCATATACTTTTTGTTTGACATAGTTCACAGTGTAGCAAGTCCATCCAGAGATACAGCTTGTCATTCTTCCTTTAGAAGGATCTTCAGGATCAGTGAATAACGCTGCAACTTCAGGATCTAGCATATCTAATACAGTTTTTAAGTTGTATTTGTCTGCTGTTGTTTTATCAACATAGAATGCTTGTTGTGAGTCTGGCGTATTAATGCCAAGATTTCTAATTATTCCAGCTTCTTCAACTGGGTCATAGTTAGCCACAATATTGTCATACCAGAGTTCAGTTACAATATCCAATTGACCATCATAGTGAGCAGCCATAATTGGAGTTGTACTTCCTTTGGTGACTTCTACTTCACAGCCGTAGCCATGTTCTAGAATAAAGCCTACAATGGCAGTATGAACATTCGCACTACTCCAGTCGAAGTCTGCTAATCTCGCTTTTCCACAGTCGGCGCTGGCGATACCAGGCACCATACTGAGAGAAATAGCGGTAACAGCTAATAATTTATTTATTAGTTTCATTTTCTCTCCTTAGTTTTCAAAAATAAACCCACTTAGAAAAAGTGGATTGAGTCAAGTTTAACAAAAAATATGTTTGAATTATAGTGCATTTGCAAAAAATATAAATTTTTAAACCAATAAAATTAATCCTGCAACAAAAATTAGTCCTAGTATTACTTTTCGAAACAACTCTTCATTAATTTTTGGATAAATTCTTATTCCTATCCAAGAGCCTAAAATTAAAGCTGGAAATACTTTAATAAAGTCAACTAGAATGCTTAAAGTAATCAGTCCTGCAAAATAAAAACTAATTATTGAGGCAATACTTGTAATAAATATAAAGGGCTCATAGGTGCCTCTTTGTGAATTTTTTGGAAGCTTTTGAAGGCTAACCCAGATCGTTGGAAGTAACCCACCAAGAGCAGCAAAACCACCCATAATGCCGCTAATTAGTCCAATGAGTTGATCAATCAATCTATTTTTATTGACTTTAATCGAAAAGCCACGACTTGTAATCATCCATATAGAATAGATAATCAGTAAAAAACCAATAGCAACTTTAAAGCTTGAAGGCTTAGTTATGGTTAGTAAAAGCATTCCAATTGGAATGCCAATCACTCCAAGGAAAATGAATGATTTGAGTTTTGAAAAATCAAGTGACTTACGGAGTTTATAAATTGGAAGTCCGGAGATAAAGAGGCACGAAATAATGTTTAATGGAATGGCGATCGATGGTTCAAGTATATGCAGCCAAAAAGCGTTTAAGACTAGACCACTTCCGAAGCCAGTTGCTCCTTGAACTATTCCAGCAACAAATGCTCCAAACAGTAAAATAAATTGGTAAATAAATGGATCTGAAATCAACATAGAAAGTTTGTACTGAAGTAGGCTTAAAGTTTATAGATTATTTAGGTATTATTTTTTTATTTCTATAAACTAAAGGATATACGGATTCCTCTTATCTTGTGAAATAATTTCTCATTAATATCTATGAAAGATTTCGATTATATTGTCGTTGGTGCAGGCTCTGCTGGTTGTGTTCTAGCTAATAGACTTAGTAAGAACCCTCGCAACAAAGTATTGCTTTTGGAGGCTGGTGGTTCAGATCACCGTTTCTTTATTCAAATGCCAATTGGTTATGGCAAAACTTACCATCAAAAAGCGGTCAACTGGATGTATATGACTGAGCCTAGTCCAGATGCCGACAATAAGCCTAGCTATTGGCCAAGAGGAAAAGTGTTGGGAGGTTCTAGCTCGATTAATGCGATGGTCTATGTGAGAGGCAACCCTAAAGATTTTGACCAATGGTCTGAGGCAGGCAATCCAGGTTGGTCATATGCTGATGTTCTTCCCTACTTTAAAAAAATGGAATCATGGCAGAATGGGGCTGATAGTTATAGAGGTGGAGATGGGCCATTAAAAGTTTCAGAAGTGTCTAATCATTTACATCCCTTGTGCCAGAATTTTCTATCTGCAGCTCAGGAGATTGGTATTCATTTAAATGCTGATATGAATGGGAAAGACCAAGAGGGTGTTGGCAACTATCAAATAACAACTCACAAAGGTCAGCGCATGTCCTCTTCGAAAGCTTATTTGTGGCCAATTAGGAGTCGTCGTAATCTCACTATTCTTAAAAATGCTTTGGCTACTCGAATTTTATTTAAAAATAAAAAGGCCTATGGAGTTGAGTATTCAAAGTCTGGCAAGCTGCATCAAGTTTCAGCTAATCGTGAAGTTATTATAAGTGCTGGATCAATTAACTCGCCTCAATTATTACAGATCTCAGGCGTTGGTCCAAAGAAGGTTTTGGAAGAAGCTTCAGTGCAATTAATTCATGACAGCCCTGCTGTTGGTAAAAACCTTCAAGACCACCTGGGAGTGAGTTATTTTTATAAAAGTAAGGTGCCAACATTGAATGACCAGTTAAGGCCATTTCTGGGTAAGATTTATCAAGGACTTCGATATGTATTAACGAGAGGCGGCCCACTGAGTTTGAGTGTCAATCAGTCTGGCGGATTTATTCGGACTCGAGAAGGGCTTGAGAAGCCAAACATCCAGCTTTATTTCTCACCTGTAAGCTATTCGCTTGAATCACCAGACAGGAGGGCGATGATGAGCCCTGATCCCTTTTCAGCAATGCTTCTAGGGGTTTCAAATTGCAAGACTCATTCACGAGGTCAGGTGAGAATTAAAAGTAGTAATCCATTGATCCATCCAATCATAGAGCCAAATTATCTTTCTCATGATGAGGACGTTAGAGATCTATTAGAGGGGGTAAAGGTTCTTAGAAAATTAGCTCAAACTGATAGTTTCAGTTCAGTCATTGGAGATGAATTTCGTCCAGGGTCTGAGTGCCAAACTGATGAACAAATGATCCAGCACATAAAAGAGACGGTGTGGACTGTTTTTCATCCATCTAGCACCTGCAGAATGGGTCCTGATCCAAATAGTAATGTTGTTGACAGCGGTCTCAGAGTTCATGGAATTGAAGGCCTTCGGGTTGCTGACGCATCGATATTTCCCCAACTTGTATGTGGTAATATTAACGCTGCAACGATTATGGTCGGTGAAAAAGCCTCAGACCTAATTTTGCAGGATCAAATAAATGGAAAATAGATTCAATCATGAAGATAATTAGCGTTGAAACTTTCACTAATGAGTATGTCGGACTTGTACGTCTTAGAACCGATGAGGGGGATGAAGGCTGGGGTCAAACTTCTACTTACAATAGTGAAATAACTGCACAAGTCGTCCATCTTCAGGTTGCTCCCCATGTTTTGGGAATGAGTGGACTTGATATTACTGAAGTCAACAGGGAGGTCTTAGAAAGAGAGCACAAGTTTCCGGGGACTTATCTTTACAGGGCCTTATGTGGGGTTGATACAGCACTATGGGACATTAAGGCCAAAAGAGCTAATCAAAGTGTCTGTCAGCTTCTTGGTGGGAATCCAAGCTCAATCCCTGTCTACGCTTCAAGTATGCAACGCGAGATTTCTCCTGAGGCTGAAGCTGAGAGACTACTCCAGTTAAAAGAAAAGGATGGTTATTTTGCATTCAAATTCAGGATTGGTAGAGAGTGCGGCCACGATATCGATCAGTGGCCCGGTCGAACCGAATCAATTATCAAAGAGGTTAGAAAGGTATTAGGCGATGAAGTCTCTCTACTGGTTGATGCGAATAGTGCTTACACCCCAAAAAAGGCAATCGAAGTCGGACATATGCTTCAGGATTATGGAGTGAGTCATTTTGAAGAGCCTTGCCCATATTGGCAGCCAGACTGGACACGTGAGGTTACAGACGCACTAGAGATTGATGTAAGTGGCGGAGAGCAGGACAATGATATGAGGGTTTGGAGGCATATGATTGAGACTAAGGTTGTCGATATTATTCAGCCAGACATTTGTTACCTGGGTGGCATTACTAGGACGCTTGAGGTTGCTAGAATGGCTGAAAAATTCAATATCCCTGTAACGCTTCATGCGGCTAACCTATCATTAGTGACACTTTTTTCTGCTCATTTAATGGGCTCAATCAATAATTCAGGTAAGTATTTAGAGTTCTCCATTGAGGGTCTCGACTACTATCCTTGGCAAGACAATATTTTCACTCCAAACTTTAAGATTGTTAACGGAAACCTAGAGATGTCTCAAAAGCCTGGCTGGGGGATTGAAATAAACAAGGAATGGTTATCTTTGGCTAAACACCAAGTAAGCTATACCGGTTCTCGCTTTTAAATCGCTCGTTCGACTCATTTTTGTTATCAGAGTGCACTTTTTCTTAGGTTTTAAAATACTGTATAATTTCCCTTTTTTTAATAAGTTACGGATTTAGAAATAGATGAAGACATCGCTTACTACACTAGAGGGACTAAAGAGATCTCTAACGGTTGAATTGCCAGTTGACACTTTCAATCAAAAAACAGAAAAAATAATTCAGAGCCTTGGTGCTAAGGTTCGTGTTGATGGCTTTAGAAAAGGCAAAGTCCCTGCTAACATATTGCGTCAAAGATTTGGTGCGAGCGCTAAATCAGATGCTGCAACAGAGATGGTTAGTGAGACCTTGGAAGACGCATTAAAGGATGCAGATGTATCCCCAGCTGCTCAGCCCTCATTAACCAATATAGATACTGAAAACTCTCAGAATTTAATTTACACTTTAGAATTTGAAGTCTATCCTGAGATTAAGTTAAATTCTTTATCCAGTCTAAAAATTGATCAGGTTGCCTCTAAGGTTACTGAAGAAGACGAAGAGAGAGCATTGCAAGATCTTCAAGCCAGGTCAACTGAATACAAAAGCGTTAAGCGTAAATCAAAGGATGGTGATCGTTTAATCATTGACTTTGAAGGTTTAATGGATGGCGAATCTTTTGAGGGTGGTGCCGCCGAAGGTTTTGAAATTATCTTGGGTAGAGGTGCGATGATAGAAGGCTTTGAGAAAGGTTTGATTGATGTTGCACCAGGTAAAACTGTTGAAGTGAATGCAACTTTTCCTGAAGACTACCATGTTGAAAATTTAGCTGGAAGAGAGGCTCTATTTAAAGTCAAGATTAACGAGGTTGGCTCCCCAATCGAGCTTAAAAGAGATGATGAGTTTGCGAAGAAGTTTGGTGAAAAAGATTTTGAAAATATGAAGTCTAGAATGTCTAGTCAAATGAAACTTGAGCTAGATTCACGCTTAGTTCAACAGAATAAAGATACTGCATTTTCAGCTCTTTTAGAGGCGAATGACTTTGAGGTCCCTGAAGGAAGCGTTTCTTCAGAAGCACTGAGACTACAGCAAGATATGGAGTCACGTATGGAGCAGCAAGGAATGCCTTCGAAGGGCAAGCTACCTGCTGAGATGTTTAATGAGGAGGCTGCAAGAAGAGTTAAGCTTGGCCTACTGATTAATAAAATTGCAACTGATTCCGAAATAACAGCTGAAAAAGACCTAGTTGATGCTAAACTTAATGAAATGTCTCTTCAATATGGTGAGAGTGCTCAACAAATGATTGATTGGTACAATACTGATCCTTCAAGATTGGCTAACATTGAATCAATTGTTGTCGAAGATTTAGTTGCTAAGCATATTGCAGAAAAGGCCAAAGTAACCTCGACTAACAAAACTTTTTTAGAAATAATGAATACGCAAAATTAATATGACAATTCAAAACTTAAATCAAATTCCAATGGTAATCGAGAGCTCAGGCAGGGGTGAAAGGGCTTATGATATCTATTCAAGGCTTTTAAAAGAGCGCGTAGTTTTTTTAGTTGGCCCAGTTGAGGACTACACTGCGAATGTTGTTGTAGCGCAGCTACTCTTTTTGGAATCTGAAAACCCAGATAAGGATATCCATTTATATATTAATTCTCCAGGTGGTTCTGTCACCGCTGGTTTGGCTATCTACGATACGATGCAATTTATCAAGCCTGATATTTCTACCCTATGTATTGGTCAGGCAGCTAGTATGGGCGCCCTACTTCTAACTGCTGGAACCAAGGGCAAAAGGTTTGCACTTCCTCATGCAAGGTGCATGATACATCAGCCATTAGGGGGTTTCTCTGGTCAGGCTAGTGATATCGATATTCATGCTCAAGAAATTCTGAAGGTGAGAGATAATCTAAATTCAATTCTAAAAGAGCATACTGGTCAAAGTCTAAAGAATATTCAAAAAGACACTGACCGAGATAATTTTATGTCTGCAACTGAATCTGCAAAATATGGACTTATTGATAAAGTCATTAATAAACGTTAATTTAAAGCTTACTAATGGATCAAAATACTGAAGATCTTAGTTGTTCATTTTGTTCTAAAAACAAGGACGAGGTTGCTCGTCTTATAGCTGGGCCCGGCGTTTATATATGTGATGAATGCATTGATTCCTGTTACAACCTAATTCAAGAGCAAACTGTTAAAGATAAAAAAGATCAACATCAGGAGTGGAACTACACGCCAAAAGATTTGTTTAACTCACTCAACGAGTATGTAATTGGTCAGTCGCATGCAAAAAAAGTTCTATCTGTGGCAGTCTATAACCACTATAAAAGACTTAAATCTAACTATGTGTCGAATGATGTAGAACTTGATAAGTCAAATATTCTCCTGATTGGCCCTACAGGAAGTGGAAAAACCCTCCTAGCACAATCTCTAGCAAGATTCTTAGATGTTCCTTTTGCTGTAGCAGATGCTACAACTCTAACAGAGGCTGGATATGTTGGTGATGATGTAGAAAATGTTATAAAGAGCTTGCTTTCTAAATGTGATTTTGACCCAGAAAGAGCTGAACAAGGCATCATTTTTATTGATGAAATTGACAAAATCTCTCGCCGTTCAGACTCTCCATCGATTACAAGAGATGTATCTGGAGAAGGTGTTCAACAGGCAATGTTGAAATTAATTGAAGGAACAATTGCCTCTGTTCCACCTCAAGGCGGTAGAAAACACCCGAATCAGGAAACCATTGATGTAGACACCTCTAAAATATTATTTATTTGCGGTGGCGCTTTTGACGGACTTGGAAAAGTTATAGATAGGCGTGTCGAAAAAACTACCGGGATAGGTTTTTCAGCAAATGTAAAAGATGAGAGCAAAAAGAAGACTTTGACAGAGCTATACAAATTTTTGGAGCCAGATGATTTAATTAAATTTGGGCTCATTCCCGAATTAGTTGGTCGTTTAGCTGTTCATACTTCACTAGATGAGCTAGATGAAGAGGCTTTGATACAAATTCTTACAAAGCCAAAAAATTCTGTAGTTAAGCAGTTCCAGCAATTTTTCGCAATTGAAGGCGTAAAGCTGACAATTAGAAAAAATGCTCTTGTTGCAATTGCCAAATTGGCCCTTAAGAGAAAGACAGGCGCCAGAGGCCTAAGAGCAATCATGGAAGATCTACTGCTAGAAACAATGTATCAAATACCATCTAACCCAACTACGAAGGAGGTTGTTGTTGATAAAGCAGTTGTAGAGGGTTTAAAACAGCCAGTTATTCTTCATGAGTCGGATAGCAAGAAAGATAATATTCGTAAAGCAAGTTGATGATTTTAGCGCATTTATGATAAAAATTTAAGTATGCCTATTGAGTTGTTTGATCGCCAAAAGGATGCCGTTGGCCAAGGTGAGCGAACAATTCTTGTGCATGTTGAACTTACCTCAAGCAATCAGTCGCCAGCCAATGTTGATGAATTTAAACTACTTGCAGAGTCTTCTGGGTTAAATATTTTAAAAACATTAACGGTAAAAAGAAGTTTTACTAAAGCACAGTATTTTATTGGGACAGGCAAGGTTGAAGAGCTCGCATCGCTCGTTAAAGAGAACGATATAGAGCTTGTTATTTTTTCATTACAGTTGTCACCATCTCAAGAGCGCAACTTAGAAAAAGCATTAAAGTGTCAAGTTATGGATAGAACTGGCCTGATACTAGATATATTTGCGTTAAGAGCTAGTTCTTTTGAGGGAAAACTTCAGGTTGAGCTAGCTCAATTGAAGCATCTTTCTACGCGGCTGGTTAGAGGGTGGACTCACTTAGAGAGGCAAAAAGGAGGTATTGGACTCAGAGGGCCAGGTGAAACGCAGCTTGAAACTGATAAAAGGTTAATTTCATTAAGAATTAAAAATATTAACAAGCGTCTTTCAAAAGTTCATAAGCAGCATGATTTAGGCCGTAAATCTAGGGTAAAAAATCAGCTTCCTATGATCTCTCTTGCAGGTTATACAAATGCTGGTAAGTCTACTCTTTTTAACTTATTAACTCAGTCACAAGTCTACGCCGATGATAAGCTATTTGCGACTCTAGATTCTACTATTCGTAGGGTCATGTTGCCAGCATCTGGGGAGGCAGTAATTGCTGATACAGTAGGCTTTATACAAGATTTGCCACATGAATTAATCGAGGCTTTTAAATCAACATTGGAGGAAACACGACAAGCAAATGTGCTGCTTCATGTTGTCGATGCTTCTGACCCAAATAATAGGGATAAAATTGAGCAAGTTGAAGAAATTATTGAACAAATTGATGCTCAAGAAATTCCAACAATTATAGTCATGAATAAAATTGATGGGATAGATGACTTTAAACCAAGAATTGATAAGGATCATGAGGGAAAGATTTATCGCGTTTGGCTTTCTGCGCATACTGGCGATGGCATCGAGCTACTCTATGAAGCACTTTCTGAAAGTCTCAGTGGGATGATGACCTTTGCTAGTATTAAGCTTGATGTTCAGTCGGCTTACATTAGAAGTGAAATTCATAAAGTTGGATTTATTCAAAAAGAAATAATGAATGAATTTGGGCAATGGCTACTTGAAATTAACGTTACTAGTCACTATCTAGAAAGATTATTAGATAAGCAAGGTGTTTCATTATTATGGAAGCAGAAACCTCAACAGAGTCAACTGGCATAGATAAACAGTCAATACCTCTTTTACCACTTAGAGACGTGGTAGTTTTTCCTCATACCGTTATCCCCTTATTTATAGGGAGAAAGTCTTCAATAAAGGCAATCACACTTGCCATGGAGGCTGATAAAAATGTCTTTTTGGCTGCACAAAAGGATGAAACTATAGAGGAACCGAGTAATGATGAGCTCCATAAGGTTGGCACTTTAGCAACAATACTTCAGCTTCTCAAGCTACCCGATGGAACAATCAAAGTTTTAGTTGAGGGTGTAAAAAGAGCAAAAATAGAGGAGTTTATCGATTTAGGTGAGCATACAGAGGTTGTCCTGAGTGATTGCACTTTGAGCTTTGATGACGATACAGAAATTAAAGCAATGATGCGACTTGCTCTAGAAAATTTTGAAAAATATATTAAGCTGAGTAAAAAAATTCCTGAAGAAGTTTATAAGGTCCTAAAAGAGATTACTGACATTGAGCGCTTTAGTGATGTAATCATTGCAAATTTAAGTCTAAAGGTTGAAGAAAAACAGAGTCTTCTTGAGAGTGGAATGGCAAAAGACAGGCTAGAGGCTATTCTTTCTATCCTTGAGGGTGAGTTAGATGTATTAGGTGCTGAACAAAAAATTCAAAATAGAGTTCGTAAGCAAATGGAGTCCAATCAAAGGGATTATTATTTGAATGAGCAAATGAAATCCATTCAGAAAGAGCTTGGAACTCTTGATGATGAAAATGAAATTGAAGAACTGCAAAATAGCATCAATAAGGCAAAGATGCCAAAGGAAGCAAAGAACAAGGCACAAAGTGAGTTGAATAAACTTCAAAGAATGTCCTCTCAGTCATCTGATGCATCAATTATTAGAACCTATATTGAAAATTTATGTTCTGTCCCTTGGAGCAAAAAAACTAAAACCAATAAAGATTTGACAAAGGCACAAAAAACTCTAGATGAAGATCATTATGGTTTAGACAAGGTTAAAGAGAGAATCATGGAGCATCTTGCTGTCCAGAGTCGCGTTACACATAACAAGGCAAATATATTATGTTTGGTTGGCCCCCCTGGAGTGGGTAAAACCTCTCTTGGAGAATCAATTGCAAAATCGGTTAATCGTAAATATGTTCGTATGGCGCTTGGTGGTATCAGAGATGAAGCAGAAATACGAGGACATAGAAGAACCTACATTGGTGCGATGCCAGGCTCTATAGTTCAAAAAATGCAAAAGGTTAAAGTAAAGAATCCACTATTCTTGCTAGATGAGATAGACAAAATGGCTTCAGATTATAGAGGTGACCCAAGCTCTGCAATGCTAGAAGTTTTGGATCCAGAACAAAATCACACATTCAATGACCACTACTTAGAGGTTGACTATGATTTATCTCAAGTAATGTTTGTTGCAACAGCTAATTCATTAAATCTCCCACAAGCATTGGTTGACAGGATGGAAATCATTCATTTATCGGGTTATACCGAAGATGAGAAACTTCAGATTGCTAAAAGACACTTAATCTCGAAGCAAATGAAAAATAACGGGATTAAGAACTCAGAAATAGTCTTTAAAGATTCAGCTATCATGGACATTATTCGCTACTACACCAGAGAAGCGGGCGTTAGAAACCTTGACCGTGAGATTGGCAGTATTTGCAGAAAAGTCATAAAAGATGTAACTCTTAAAAAACGCAAAACTAAAGCAATTATTAACTCAAAAAGCCTTCCAAAGTTTTTAGGTATGAAGAAGTTTCGATTTGGACTTGCTGAAGAGCATAATCAAATTGGTGAGGTTACTGGGTTAGCGTGGACATCGGTTGGTGGAGACCTGCTAACTATTGAGGCATCTTCATATAAGGGAAAAGGCAAGCTAAACTACACCGGACAGCTTGGAGATGTCATGAAGGAGTCAATTCAAGCTGCAATGTCGGTGACTCGGTTGCGAGCTGAGAACTTAGGGATACCTGATGATTTTCATGAAAAGCTTGATATTCATATTCATGTTCCTGACGGATCAACTCCAAAAGATGGTCCAAGTGCTGGCGCTGCAATGTGTACTGCTTTGGTTTCAGTTCTCACTGGCCGTAAGGTTAAGGCTGCTGTTGCAATGACCGGAGAGATCACTCTTCGAGGTGAAATTACTCCTATTGGAGGACTCAAAGAAAAACTTCTTGCTGCTATGAGAGGAGGAATCAAAACAGTGATTATTCCTGAAGATAATGAGCGAGAACTTTCTGAAGTACCTGAAAAAATCAAAAGCAAGCTTGAGATTATTAAAGTGAAATGGATTGATCAGGTTTTAGATATAGCACTTGAGAAAAAATAATTTTAAATTCAAACTATTTTTTTATTGTTTTTTTGAGAGTTTTGCATAATAAAAGCCATCATAGCTATGCTCTGGAAGCTGCTGTTTTCCAATAGTTCCTTCTCCCCAAGCAATCTCAATTTCTTCATTTCTTGCATCTTTAAATCTACTTAGAAATTCAATAATTTGGTTTTCATTTTCATCTTTTAGAATCGAGCAAGTGGCATATACCATTAAACCTCCGGGCTTAAGCAAACTCCACAGGTTTTCGAGAATTTTAGTTTGAGTTTTAGTGACTTGACTAATATCTTTTATTTTTCTCAAAAGTTTGATATCTGGATGCCTTCTAATCACTCCAGTGCCAGTACAAGGGGCATCAATTAAAATTTTATCAAAGAGCTTTTTATCCCACCAATCCTTACTGGTAGCATCTCCCTCCAAAACTGTGACATTTTTTATTTTAAGTCGGCTAATATTTTCGTAAACCTTTTTGATTCGTACCTTATCACTATCAAGCGCAATAACATCTGCCTCTGGACAAAGTTCTGCAAGGTGAGTTGTTTTTCCTCCAGGTGCACAGCAGGCATCGAGGATATAGTCCCCTTTTTCAGGAGAAATTAACTGTGCTGCTAATTGTGCGGAAATGTCTTGAACATAGCATGAGCCATTTTTAAAGTCTGGTAATTCTAGAACATTAACTGCTTCAGAAATAATGAGTGCTTGAGGAGCAATATCGGATACTTGGCTTGAAATATTTTGTTTTTGAAGTTTCTTTTGGAATTCCTCTCTATTGATTGATGGATGAATTCGAATGGACATTGGGGCTTTTCTATTGTTTTCTAAGAAAATATTTTCATAACTGCCAGGATGGTCTCTTTTTATATTTTTTACTAGCCAGCTTGGGTGAGAATAATGAGTGGATTCATTAATCACTTTTTGATCACGATCAATACTCCTCAAAATGGCATTAATAAAGCCTTTTGCCCATGGCTTTTCAATAAACTTAGCTATTTCAACTGTTTCATTAATTGCTGCATGTCTGGAAATGTCTGTATAGATAATTTGGTACGCGCCGAGTACTAATAAGCAATGGAGATCAAGGTTTTTCTTTTCTAGAGGTTTTTTTAGCCGAGGAGTAATTATGTCGTTAAGGTGGTGATAGAACCGAATTGATCCAAATACCAAGGATTTTGCAAACGATATCTCAGCTTCATCATTTGGAAAAAGTGATTCAGATAAAGATTGTTTCTCTAAAACTATTGAACAAATAGCATTGTGTGCAATTAGTCTGGCGCTATTATTGGGCAATTGTTTCTAAGATTCTATTTAAAACATCATTTGGAGGAAGGTAGCCAGGTAAATTTATACCATTTTCAAAAAATATTGAAGGGGTTCCATTGACGCCTAATTGTTTTGAAATTGCGAGTTGTTCTGCAACCGGATTAACACATTCAGGATTATCTGGCAAGTCTCTTCCTCTACTAGTTTTGTAGTTATGAATAGCAAGCGCTCTATCTTCAGCACACCATATTTTTTCCATAGCACTTTGGGCGTTAGGATGAAGCTGCTCTAGAGGTGAGGCTAAGTATTTAACAGTAATACCTAGAGCATTCAATTCTTGCATATCTGCATGAAGCTTGGCGCAATAAGGGCAATCAACATCAGTAAAGATATGGACAACATATTGCTCATTTTCAGCCTTGAAAATGATTTTATCGTCATCACTAATACTTTCTAGAATTTCTCGTTTGATTGAATTAATCCGATTTGTAGAAATATTAGTCATTAATTCTAAGTCGGTTACAGCGCCTTGAATGACATACTTGCCATCCATTGATATGTACATCACATCTATCCATGGATTAGTTAGAACTACCTCGTAGTAACCATCTAACACTGAAGTATTAATATTCTCAACCTTAATTTCTGGAAAGTATGGCTTTAGTTTGTTTACAATCATGCCAACATCTGCAAATACAATATTAGTTATAAAGATTATGGTGATGGCAAGAAACTTTTTCATATTAGAAAATCGTGATTAAAGAGGTAAATTTTACAGTTTTTTGGTAGAATACCGAGATTATAATTTTTGGAAATAGATATGGAGTTTTTCGTTACTCATCAAGCTGTTGACCACTATAGTGGAGACTGCTCAGTTGCATTTGCTTTAAAGGATAAATCAAATGACAATAGAATTATTCAGAATTATTTAGACTTACATCGCTTTGAGCCAAAATTAGGCAATACTTTGCTGCTTGGTAAGGTTGAAGGCTATAAGTCAAAAAGAGTTTTGGTTGTTGGTTTAGGAGAGACGCCTCTAACTCAAAAAAATTTCATCAAAGCACTTAAATCACTCTCATCTGCGATGAGTACATCAAAGGTGAAAAATGTGGTAATTCCAACTGTAGAGGTTGAGAATGTTGATGAAGCATGGATTCAAACTACAGCTGCAAGGGTGCTTAAGAATGAGAGTTATAAGGTAAGTAAAGTTGGCATCAAGGAGGAAGAGAGTGGTATTGTTTTAGAGGCAGTTAATATATTTTCAAAAAATAATGGCGCATCAGAAATTCAAAAAGGTGTGGCTATAGCAAATGGTATGGCACTCACAAGAGAGCTAGGTGACCTACCTTCAAATATCTGTACTCCAAGTTATATTGCTAAAAAAGCAAAATCTCTTGCGAAAACTCATAATCTTGAATGTGAAATTTTAGAAGAATCAGATATGGAATCACTTGGAATGAATTCTTTACTCTCTGTTTCTAAAGGATCTTTAGAGCCTGCAAAGCTAATCAGTTTAAGTTATATGAATGCTGGGAAAAAAGCCCCAATAGTATTGGTGGGTAAAGGAGTCACTTTCGATAGTGGTGGAATTTCTCTAAAACCTGGTGCAGGAATGGATGAGATGAAGTACGATATGTGTGGCGCAGCCTCGGTACTTGGGACGATGAGTGCGATTGCTGAAATGAATCTTAAAGTGAATTTAACGGTGGTTGTTCCTACGGTAGAGAATATGCCTGCTCATAATGCTTCAAAGCCAGGTGACGTAGTTAAAAGTATGTCTGGACAAACTATTGAAATCCTTAATACAGATGCAGAGGGCCGACTTATTCTATGTGATGCTTTAACTTATTGTGAGAAATATAAGCCTAAAGTGGTTATAGATATTGCAACTCTTACTGGAGCAGTTATTATTGCACTTGGCAATCACCATTCTGGCGTTATGTCAAATGACCAAGGTCTTGCTGATGCCCTAAAGATTTCAGGTGAATCAGCTCAAGATACTGTATGGCAACTCCCACTTGACGAAGAGTATGATGATTTACTCAAATCTAATTTTGCGGATATGGCAAACATTGGTGGAAGAGAGGCGGGGACAGTAACAGCAGCCTGCTTTCTAGCTCGTTATACAAAGAAATATTCTTGGGCTCATATTGATATTGCCGGAACTGCATGGCTTCGAGGATCAAAAAAAGGAGCAACTGGAAGGCCTGTTCCTCTTCTAACTCAGTATATTATGGATCAAGCATAAGGGCCGAATGATTTCAACAATGCTCTAATTAGATATGGATTCAATTGTAATCATTAATGGCAAAGAGCAGTCTAATTTAAGTATTTTTAACCGCAATATGCAATATGGCGATGGGTTATTTGAGACCTGCGTTGCCAAAGATAATCAAATTTTATTTTGGAATAAGCATCTCTTACGGCTAAATATTGGATGCGATAAGTTAAAAATAAAAAAAATAGAAGAATCCATTTGGCTAGAAGATATTAAAAAGGCTCTGAGCTTTTCTTCAAAAAAAAACTGCATCATTAAATTAATTCTTTCTCGAGGGAATTCCCAAAGGGGCTATAGTTATCCTGATGACATATTGCCAGTCAGAGTTGTCATTGTTTCGGAGTTAATAAAACCTCAATCAAAACAATCTTTATCTCTTGAATATGCCCAAAGCGGCTATCATTCAAATCCTAATTTAGCGGGCATTAAGCATTGCAATAGAATTGAACAGATTTTAGCTAGAGCGACTATGAAAGGCGATGAGGCGATTATGCTTGATGAAAATAAAAATATCATCTCAGTCACTCAAGGAAATATATATTTTATCTTTGGGAAGAGATTATTGACGCCAAAATTAGATAGATGTGGCGTGGTTGGCAGTCGGAGATCTCTCATTTTAGAGCTTGCTAAATCAATCGGCCTTGATATTCAAGAGGAAGAGATTTCAATGATTCAGGCTAATAAAGCTGATGAAGTATTTATTTCAAATAGTTTAATTGGTATCCAATCAGTCAGCTCAATCGAGAATTGTCAATTATCTAGTAGCTCAATTACAGATAAAATTAAAAGAACATTTGAATCTGTCACTCAGGACATCAAATCTTGGACATGTTTATAAGACCCAAGGGAAAAATTCTATCTAGATCTATAGCCTCAGTCTTATTACTATTGCTTATCGCATGGATATTCACATCCAAGGATATCTTAGTGAATCAAACTCAAATTTTTCAGGTTAAAGCTGGCTCCTCTATTGGTGAAGTCGCTCAGGAACTAAGTGAAAAAAAGATAATAAAGTCAAAGAGTTTTTTTACAACATTAAGCAAGCTCATGAATGCTAATAAAAAATTAAAGTCTGGCTATTATGAGTTAAAGCCGAATACAAGTGTGCTAACTTTTATAGATCAAATTTCAAGAGGCGATACTCTTAAAACAAAAATTACATTAATTGAAGGAAAAACGATTCAGTATTATTTTGATCAATTAAGTAAAGACCCTTCTATAACATCTAACTCATCATTTGATCAGATCATGAATTCAATTGGAGTCAAAAAACCTTTTGATGGATGGTTCTATCCAGAAACATATATTTTTAATTATGGAGAAAGTATTGAGAATGTTTTAATGAAATCCCATGAAACAATGAAGACTAAATTGTCTCAGTTATGGGAGGAAAGGGACAAAAGTATCCCGCTTAACTCTCCATATCAGGCAATAATTCTAGCATCATTGATAGAAAATGAAACAGCACTTGATTATGAAAAGCCATTAATATCAAGTGTATTCATTGGAAGATTGAATTTAAATATGCGACTTCAAACTGACCCAACTGTTATTTATGCATTAGGAGAAAATTACTCACCACCATTAACTCGAAGTGATTTGCAATTTGATCATCCTTATAACACCTATCGAAATAAGGGCCTGCCTCCTGGGGCTATATCTTCTGTAGGTTATCAATCTCTATATGCTGCTCTTCATCCAGCAAAGGGAAATGACTTATACTTTGTTGCAAAGAAAGATGGTAGTCATGCTTTTGCCTCGACTTATGACGAACATAAAGTGAATATCAAGAAGTACTTAAAGGTTAACTAGTTTAAAATTCATAGCTATGAGTAAAGGAAAGTTTATTACAATTGATGGTGTTGAAGGTGCTGGTAAAAGTACGCAAATTGATCTTATTTGTAGCTATTTGCATCGAAAAGGTATCGAAGTTGTTAGAACGCGTGAACCAGGAGGTACAGAAGTTGGCGAGAAAATTCGATCTGTTTTGCTTGATGTAGAAAACCAAGAGATGCACAGCGATACAGAGTTATTGTTGATGTTTAGCTCCAGAAATGAATTAATACAAAATAAAATTATTCCTGCATTGAATGATGGTTATTGGGTTGTCAGTGATCGCTTTACTGATGCTTCATTTGCCTATCAAGGTGGCGGAAGAATGCTTAATTTAGATCGTATTGCTGAATTAGAGGATTGGGTTTTAGGTGACTTTAAGCCTGACTTAACACTTCTTCTAGATGTGAGTGTTGAGGTAGGAATGGCAAGAATTGAATCCCGCGCAGCCAAAGATAGAATTGAACTTGAAGAGCGAGAATTTTTTGAACGTGTAAGATCTGTTTTTATTAGTCGATCAGAAGCCTTTCCTGAGAGAATTAAATTGCTTGATGCAAGTGGAGCAGTCGATGATATACATTCTAAAATTCGAGCATTAATAGATTCACTATGATATTACCTTGGCATCAAAAAGCTAGTGAAAAGCTGGATAAGATGATTGAACAAAATCATTTACCTCATGCATTACTCATTACCGGGGTTGAAAAAATAGGTAAATTTGATTTCACTCAAAATTTAATTCAAAGGCTTCTTTGCAACAACTCTTCTTGCGGAGAGTGTGAAATTTGCAAAGCTTTAAATAATGATGATCCCAAGATTGAGCTCGATTATAGCGCATTAATACGGCGCTCTCATTATCCTAATTTAATCTATTGCAGAACAGAGTTAAATGACTCTGGTTCAATGTCTAAGGATATAAGAGTCGATCAAATCCGAGCATTTTGTGAATCATTGGGAAAAACTGCCGATACTCTTCAGATCGGGGTCATTTTTTATGCTGATCAAATGAATAATAATGCAGCTAATAGTCTTTTAAAAACCCTGGAAGAGCCGAGAAAAAATACGCTTATTATTTTGCTTGCTCATAACATTGATAGGCTACCAATGACTATTTTGTCCAGATGTCAAACGATTCATATTAGCCCATCATATGACCAAGAAGCTGCCCAGTGGCTTGGAAATCAAATTGATGAAAATTCAAGGCAGGATTTTGATGTTATGCAGTTACTTGAAGGTGCTCATGGTGTTCCTCATAAAGCACTAGAAGATTTGCAAGGAGATTATTTTTTTAGATACCAGGGTTGGCAAAATTTACTTCTGGAGATTGCAGTTACTCCAACCAAAATTTCAGAGACTGAGATTTTTTCTGATAACGAACTGGATGTATTGAAATGTTTGCAGCACCTTATTAGTGAGGGCATAAAAATTAAAATATTAAATCATGATGGGGCAAATCTTGAGCTGAATAAGGTTATTGAAAAAGCTTCCTTTAATCATTTATTTAAGCTTCTAGATGACACCAATCGAGCAATTTCACTTTCACAAACAACTGTTAATATGAAATTATTATTGGATAATGTATTAGTGGTATGGTCACATATTACTAATTTAAATAAGTACCCAGCTATAACGCATTTTCAGGAGTATTAATGAAACAGTCTTCAATTTTATTTAAAGAGGCCAAAGAGTATATTCCTGGAGGTGTCAATTCTCCTGTTAGAGCTTTTAATGGCGTGGGCGGAGATCCTGTTTTTTTTGAGAGAGGAGAAGGTGCTTATCTTTTTGACGTCGATGGAAATTCTTATATCGATTATGTAGGCTCTTGGGGGCCAATGATTTTGGGCCATTCTAACCCTATCATCATTGATGCAGTGAAGGCTGTTTTAGATAAAGGCTTAGGTTTTGGAGCGCCAACAGAGATAGAAACATCTCTTGCAAAAAAAGTTTGTCAGATAATGCCATCAATAGAGCTTGTTCGCATGGTTAGCTCTGGTACAGAGGCAACGATGAGCGCAATAAGGCTAGCAAGGGGATACACAAATCGTGACAAAATTTTGAAATTTGAAGGCTGCTATCATGGTCATTCAGACTCTTTACTGGTTAAAGCTGGTTCTGGAGCCCTCACTTTAGGTGTTCCAACTTCACCAGGAGTTCCTGCAGACCTCGCCAAGCATACCCTGACTCTTGAGTACAATAATTTGGAGCTTGTTGAGGATTTATTTTCTAAGGTGGGCGAAGAAATTGGATGCATCATTGTTGAACCAGTTGCGGGCAACATGAATTGTATACCACCCAAAGATGGCTTTTTACAGGGCCTAAGAAAGATTTGTGATGAATACGGAACAGTTCTGATTTTTGATGAGGTGATGACAGGTTTTAGAGTTGCTTTAGGAGGGGCACAGCAGATCTATGATGTTGTACCTGATCTTACCGCTTTAGGAAAAATTATTGGTGGCGGACTTCCCGTCGCGGCGTTTGGCGGTAAGAGAGAAATTATGAACCATATAGCTCCACTTGGGTCGGTTTATCAGGCTGGTACTCTTTCTGGTAATCCACTTTCAATGGCTTCTGGAATAGCTATGTTAAGCGCTTTAGAAGCTGATAAATCTTTTTATCAAGATCTTAGTCGTCGAGCATCACAGCTGGTTGATGGTGTAGTTGCTGAAGCTAAATCTCATGATATTCCAATGACAAGTAATTATGTCGGCGGCATGTTCGGTTTATTTTTTAGTTCTGAAGATAGAGTGACTAATTTCTCACAGGCATCTGGCTGTAATATTGAGTTATTTAAAAAATTCTTTAATGCCATGCTTAAAAAAGGAATATATCTTGCACCTTCAGCATATGAGGCGGGTTTTTTATCAACAGCGCATACAGATGATGATATTAATACAACAATTGAAGCAGCGTCTGCTGTTTTTTCATCTCTATGAGTTTAGTTACCGTCGGTGCTGAATTATTATCAGCAAAAGAAAAACTTCAAAGTTTTAAAAATAATGTAACTGTCTTTGGGTCAGCTCGAATAGAGCCTTCAGACCCTTTATATAAAGATGCTTATGAGCTAGGTAAAGATTTATCTGATGCTGGTTATAACGTATTTACTGGTGGTGGCCCCGGAATTATGAGTGCTGCAAATAAAGGGGCTTATGAAGGCAAATCTAAAAGTATTGGCCTGAATATTGAATTACCTCAAGAACAATCTAGCAATCCATATTTGGATGAAAATATTACCTTCAACTACTTCTTTACGAGAAAGGTGATGCTCGTTAAGTACTCTAGTGCATGCATTTATTTCCCTGGAGGGTATGGAACGGCAGATGAATTAATGGAGGTTTTAACCTTAAT
>CABXIU010000009.1 GCA_902512305.1 uncultured Gammaproteobacteria bacterium | reverse complement strand
CAGGCTTTTAAGACATAAAAAAAGACATCCGAAGATGTCTTGATTCTTTAATTTGGCTCCCTGACCTGGGCTCGAACCAGGGACAAACGGATTAACAGTCCGTTGCTCTACCAACTGAGCTATCAGGGAATAGCGAGAGATTATAAAGAGATATGAATTTTGAGTCAATCAAATCTTCGCTTTTATAATCTTTAAATGGCGATAAAGTTCTTAACTTACTTTATTGAATCCTCTAATGCCTTACCAAACTCAGAACAAGAGAGTAAAGTTGCATCATCAATCAACCTTTCTAGGTCATAAGTCACAGTCTTATTTTGAATGATTTTTGACATCGCATTGATGATAAGATCAGCAGCTTCTGTCCAGCCCATATGTCTAAGCATCATTTCAGCTGAAAGAATCAAAGATGACGGGTTAACCATATCTTTACCAGCATAGCCTGGTGCTGTTCCGTGTGTTGCCTCAAAGACTCCAATGTTATCTGAAAGGTTAGCGCCCGGAGCAATACCGATACCGCCCACTTGAGCCGCTAAAGCATCAGAAATATAGTCGCCATTAAGGTTCAAAGTTGCAATAACAGAGTACTCATCTGGACGAAGTAAAATTTGTTGCAAAAAGGCATCGGCAATAGAGTCTTTAACAACTATTTCATTACCATTATTTGGGTTTTTAAAGCTACACCATGGTCCATCATCAATCTCTTTAGCACCAAATTCATCTTTAGCAAGCTGATAGCCTGTATCACGAAATAGTCCTTCAGTAAACTTCATAATGTTGCCTTTATGAACTAAAGTGACTGAAGATTTATCATTATCAATTGCATATTGAATGGCAGCTCTAACAAGCCTTGTCGTACCTTCTGTAGAAACTGGTTTGATTCCAATACCGGAAGTTTCAGGAAAACGAATCTTAGTAGCGCCCATTTCATCTTGCAAAAAGTCAATGACCTTGTTCACTTCTTTTGATCCTTTAGCAAATTCTATACCTGCATAGATGTCTTCAGAGTTCTCTCTAAATATAACCATATCAACCTTCTCAGGATGCCTTACTGGGGAAGGAGTTCCATCAAAATATTGAACCGGTCTTTGACAAATATACAAATCAAGAATCTGCCTAATAGCGACATTAAGTGATCTCATTCCACCGCCCACTGGGGTTGTCAATGGACCCTTAATTGATACTGAAAACTCTTTAATTGCCTCAACAGTTTCTTCTGGTAAATACTCTCCATAAATACTATCCGCCTTTTCACCAGCATAAATTTCCATCCACTGTATTTCTCTTTCGCCGCCATATGCTTTTTTAACTGCTGTGTTAACAACATTGAGCATTACTGGAGCAATATCCACCCCAATACCGTCACCTTCAATATAGGTAACGATTGGCTTATTGGGAACTTTTAGTGTGTTATTCTGTATTGAAATAGGCTCGCCAGTACTTGGCACAGTAATATTTTTATAGGTCATTATTTTTTAATTAATTGTGATATTTCCAGACGCATCATTATACCGTCTTCTCTTATTGAAAGTTGATTTGAGTTTTTCGAATAGTAATTTTTTCTGATAGAAATCTCTTGAAATCCAAGACTTAAATAAAATGAAATAGCTGATAGGTTGCTTTTTCTCACCTCTATAAAGATGGTTTTGATTTTCTTTTTATTTAGCTCTTTTGATGTCTCAACTATTAAGCTCGATCCAAAGCCTTTTCTTTTGAAATCTTTGTGGATGACAATATTTAAAATATCTGCACTATCAATTGAAGGTATTGCTAGGATGTAACCGATAATCTTAGATTCTAAAACTAATATATAGTTCAGATTATTTGAATTTGCAACGCTCTCAGAAAGCTGTTTTTTAGTCCAAGGGTGCTCAGAACTATCTTTTTCTATTGAGACGATAGAGTCAATTTCTTTTAGACTCAGTTTATTAAAGGAAGTACTGATAAGCTTTGTTGTCGGTTTCGTTTTGGTAATAATAGCCAATCTCATCAAACCTAGATTCTAGTTCAGCAATATTATCAACCTGGAGACCAATTAATACTCTTCCAAAGTCAGCCCCGTGATTACGGTAATGAAAGAGAGATATATTCCATTTTGTTTTCACTTTTTTAAGGAAATTCAAAAGCGCACCCGGCCTCTCGGGAAATTCAAAGCGGTAAATTACTTCATTCTCCGCATTTGAGTGACCACCAACCATATACCTTATGTGAGTTTTTGCCATTGAGTTATCACTCATATCAATCACCTCAAAAGATTTACTTAGTCTTCTAATTAAAGCTTGCTTTTCACTCTCGCCTTTAGTCAGTTGAATGCCGACAAAAATATGTGCATCTTTTTTTGCAGCATATCGATAGTTAAACTCTGTCAATGATGAGTTGTCTAGTAATTCACAAAATCTGAGGAAGCTTCCAGGCTCTTCGGGTATGGTCACAGCCACGATGGCTTCATTAAGCTCACCCAATTCAGCTCTTTCAGCAATATATCTTAGTCTGTCAAAGTTTACATTTGCACCAGAGACTACTGAGACAATATTTTTACCTTGAAGTTCGTTTTCTAAAATGTATTTTTTTACTCCTGCAGTTGATAGTGCGCCAGCAGGTTCAGAGACAGCACGAACATCCTCATAGATATCTTTAATCGCTGCGCACATTTCATCATTGCTCACCAAAACAACATCATCTACGGACTCCCTTGCAATATCAAAAGGAAGAGCGCCGATTTGTTTAACTGCAACGCCATCAGCAAATCTTCCAACATCATCCAATACGACTCTCTCATTTGCCTCTAAGGCTTTATAAAGTGTTGGTGAATCTGTTGGTTCAACACCAATAACCTTGATATGAGGAGCATAATGCTTGATGTAACTTGCCATACCAGAAATCAGACCTCCACCGCCTACAGGCGCGAACACATAGTCAATTTCTTCGAGTTGAGATAATATTTCTTTAGCGACTGTTGCTTGCCCTGCGATAACCTCAAAATCATCGTATGGACTGATAAAACAAAGATCTTGCTCTGACTCTAACTCCTTGGCATGAAGAAAAGCATCGTCATAAACATCACCATGCAAAATAACTTCTGCTCCCAACTGCTCAACAGCCTGAACTTTAATATGCGGCGTGCTGGTTGGCATTACAATGATTGCCTTGATTTTTAATTTGTTTGCACCAAGGGCTACTCCTTGAGCATGGTTACCAGCAGAAGATGCAATAACTCCCTTACTTTTCTGTTTATCACTCAATGAACTCATTTTTTGATACGCACCACGAAGCTTAAAGGAGTGAATCACCTGATCATCTTCTCGTTTAAGATAAATATGATTATTAAACCTCTTGCTGAGTTTGGACGCAATCGATAATGCTGAGATTTTTGCAACATCATAAACAGCACTGTTGTCTGCTAAATTAACGATCTTGCTCATACAACTCCTTTATATATGCAATATTGACAAAACTATGGCTAGTTGGTTGCCCCTTGATAATCTCAAATGAATTGTCCTTTTCACCCAGTTGATCAAGAACTACCATTGCCGCATCAAAGTTTTGTGTCTTAGTATACTCGCTCGTCGTAATTATAGTCTTGAGTCCTAAAGATGTGGATGACATTAACCCTATTTCAGAGTCCTCAAAAGCAACACATTCATCACTACTGAGTCCCATTTTATCTAAAACATACTGATATATATCCCCAGCTGGCTTTTTTTTCTTAACGATATCGCCTGCACCGATCACCTCAAATCGACTCAGAGTGTCCTTTCCGAGAGTGCTTGTTAATAGAGCTTCAACATTTTGAGGCGTTGTAGTTGTAGCAATTGCTAATCGAAGCCCCTCTGAGAGAGCCTCATCAATTAATCTTTCAACGCCAACTCTTAAGGAAACGAGCCCGTTTGCAACATGGGAAATAAAAATGTCAGTCTTCTTTTTATGGATATTTGCAAAATCGTCAAAACCTAAATCATCTTTAAGCTCCGGCTTGTATTTTTCTATATAGTAAGCCATCCTTTCTTTACCACCAGTGACATTTAATAGATCGGTATAAAGCTTGGAGTCCCAATACCAATTGAGACCAAGGTAATCAAAAGCTTCATTAAAAGCCCTAAGGTGACCATCATGCTCTGTATTGGCAAGTGTTCCATCAACATCAAATATCAATGCATTAATTGTCATAGTTGATTTTTTTTCAATGAATTGGTTATAAAAAAGCATTGCTATTTTATGCAATTTTGGGTATAAACTACACTTTTTTCTAAACTAACAATAATGACAGATCCAAATTTTAATGAAATCCCAGCCTATATTCCAAAAAAGCGTGAGAAGTTCATGTCAGTCGGTCAGCTCAAACACTTTATTCACAAGCTGAATGTTTGGAGAGAACAGTTAGTTACAGAGGCCGAATCAACCATTAATCATATCCAAGAAGACTCTTCGCCTGTTGCTGATATTAATGATAGGGCAACCATTGAAGAAGAGTTTGCTCTTGAACTTAGGACAAGAGATCGTGAAAGAAAACTTATCAATAAGATAGATAAGACGCTTCATATGATTGATATGGGAGATTATGGCTATTGTAAAACCTGTGGCATTGAGATTGCCCTTAATCGACTAGAGGCTCGTCCAACTGCTAATCAGTGCATTGATTGTAAAACTGTAGAAGAAAGAAAAGAAATCTAAGTCTTAATCAAAACCTTCAAATAATCAGTTTTTATCAAAAATGTTTATAAGATGCGCTCGAACCATCATAGCCATTTATCTTTAGCTCATTTGAAGCATTTATAGAACCAATCTTCGTAACTCTAATATTGAGAGTTTCTGACAGTTTTTTTAATTTAGAGCTACTTGCCTTATCTGCGGTAAAACATAACTCATAGTCATCCCCTCCACATAAGGGCAATAACCAATCGTTTGTTTCTTTGATATACTGACTTAACTCCTCTCCTAGGGGTAATTTTTGAGCATCGATTGTTGCGCCCACATCTGAAGAATTTAAGATATGAGACAAATCTTGCTCAAGCCCATCAGAGACGTCAATACAAGAGCTTGCCAAATCTTTTAATGCAGAACCTAACTCTAGTCTAGGAATAGGTCTATTGAGTTTATTCAATTCATTAAGACTTGGTTTAATACCTTCATTCATTTTTTTGAGACAAAGTGCTGCAGTCCCAAGATCCCCTGAGATATAAATATCATCCTTATTTCTAGCACCTGATCTTTGAATAGACTTACCTTTTTTTATTGAGCCCATCATTGTTATGGTGATATTTAGGGGTCCTTTTGTTGTATCTCCGCCAATTAAATTCACATTGTATAGTCTAGAAGCCTTTTTTAGTGAAGCAGAAAACTCTTTTAACCAGTCATGATTTATCTTTGGAAGAGTAAGAGAAAGTGTAAAGCATTTCGCAACAGCGCCCATTGCCGCTATATCACTTAAATTAACGGCTAAGGATTTATAGGCAATATCACTTGGAGATGTATCTCTAAAGAAATGAATATCCTCTACAAGGGTATCTGTTGAAGTTACAAGTTGATGATCAGGCTCAAGATCAAACAGAGCTGCATCATCACCAACTCCGAGCAATACATTAGGATCGGTTGATTGCCAATTAAAATAACTTTGTATTAGATCAAATTCATTCATATCTTTAAACACTTAATCCCATAAAGTGGGATTTAATTGACTCTGATAATGCCAAAAGATCATACCCACCCTCCAAAAAAGAGATGATTCTTCCTTTACTATGGCGCTTAGCAATTTCGACAATGTCTTGGGTCATTGTAAAATAATCCTCAGACTCTAAATTAATTGTAGCCAAAGAATCTCTTTTATGAGCATCAAAGCCTGCTGAAATAATGATTACCTCAGGTTTAAAGTCATCCACATTGACTAAAATCTTTTCATTAAAAATTTTAAGAAATTCTTTACTAGAAGTCCCTGATTCGATTGGCGCATTAAATATATTTCCAACACCAGTTTCTGACTCTAACCCTGTTCCAGGGAATAATGGATGTTGATGAATCGAGCCATAGAGAACCGTCTTATCATTATAAAAAATCTCTTGAGTACCATTCCCGTGGTGCACATCAAAATCAATAATAGCAACTTTTTTTATATCATAGTTAAACTGCAAATAACGAGCTGCAACTGCCGCATTATTAATAAAACAAAAACCGTTGACTCTTGTCGTTTCAGCATGATGTCCTGGAGGCCTCACAGCACAGAAAAACCTCTTTAAATTGCCATCCATTAGGTCTTTTGACGCGCTAATTCCAGCACCGCAAGATCTCAGAATTGCCTCCTTTGAGTTTGGACAAAGGAGGGTGTCAGCATAAGGTTCTTTTTCAACACCAATAAGCCCTTGGTCTGGAATCATTGAAAAAATATCATCAAGATATGACTGAGGATGAACCAGATTGATATCCGAGCATTTAGCGATTGGTGCTTCTTTCAAATCAATAGTTAAATCAACAATACTATGAATTGATTCAAGTATAGACTCTAGGCGCTCTTTTCTCTCAGGATGACCATCACCATTATCTTTCGAAAGACATGCGGAATGGGAATAAACTCTTATACCTTCCATTCCTCACCTTGTATTAATATTAGCATGAATGCGCTAAATAACTACATGTAAGCGTTTTCTTTGTAAGAATGGTCTGTTGCATCAAGAACTGCTGAAATTTCTGGATACAAAGCTTTAAGCTGTTTTTCTACCCCATCTTTAAGTGTCAGGTTAACTGAACTACAGCCTTGACAGCCTCCTCCAAAATTCAGAACTACTTCATTCTTCTTTGTAATTTCAACTAGATCAACAAATCCTCCATGCGATGCAAGACTAGGGTTGACTTCTGTAACAATAGTAAAAAGAACTTTTTCCTGAAGAGGTGCATCATCTTTGGGTGCCTCTCCTTTTGCGTTAGGAGCAGTAATCGTCAATTTTTTATTTGTTCCATCAATTTTTAATGCTACATGGGAATCACTTAAATATTCATTATTAGATTCATCAATAAAGGCACTAAAGCCAACGTATGGAAACTCTTGATAATTATCAGGGAGATCGCTCTTGATACAAAAATTAAATGTTACCGTTGCAACAGGCGTCCCAGCTTTTTCAACATCAACCTTTAAACCAAGATTTTTTTCATCCTGCTGTTCAAATAAATCTGCGACGTAAATTTCTGCCTCTTCAGAGATACTAAACATCATCCTTCCTCTTAAAAACAATATTATCGATAAGACGAGTCCCGCCAAACCTGATAGCAGATATTATAATAATTTCTGAGGTATTAGTCTGGATTTGTGTAAGGTTATTCGCATCTAGAACCTCTAAATACTCAACTTCAAACTCCCTACTCAATGATTTAATTGCATCCTCTTTAGCGGAGAGTACTGATATTCCATTTTGGATAGAATGTTCGGTATTACTTAGTACCCTATAAAAGCTTAGAACTCTTTCACGATCTTCATTACTTAAGTATTGATTTCTTGTGCTCATTGCTAACCCATCGTCTTCTCTAATAGTTGGCATGGATTCAATTGTTATGTCTAAATCAAGATTCTTAACTAAGGACTTAATGATTAAGAGCTGCTGAAAATCTTTTTCACCAAAAACAGCGTAATTTGGCTCAACAATTTCAAAAAAACGTTTAACTACTTGTGCTACACCATCAAAGTGAGTGGGTCGGAAAGCACCACAAAGTATTTGACCAATGTCACCAACCTTGTAATCAGTTAATGTTCCATGAGGATAAATCTCTTTTTTAGATGGAAGAAATAAAACGTCTACATTTTTTGACTCCAACAGTAATTTATCATCATCGAAGGTATTTGGATAATCATCAAAATCCTCTCCTCTGGCAAATTGAGTAGGGTTAACGAAGATACTGACAACGACTATCTTGGTAAGCTCTTTTGCACGCTCTACTAATGAGAGATGCCCATCATGAAGTCCGCCCATCGTAGGAACAAGCGCAATCTCATTATTTTTTTCTCGGACGCTATCTAAAAAGAGTTTAAGATCGGAATTCTTATTAAAAATTTGCATTAATAACTCTCACTCTCAGAAGGAAAAGTCCCCTCCTTTACCTCCATAATATATGATTTTACCGCTGCTGAAATAGAGTCTTGAGAATTTAAAAAATTTCTAACAAATCTTGGCTGTTTGCCAGAAGTAATGCCTAGCATATCGAAACTAACAAGCACCTGTCCATCGCAATCATTTCCAGCACCTATTCCAATAGTTGGGATTTTGATTTGCTCGCTCACTAGCTTTGCTAAATTACTAGGGACGCACTCAAGAACCAACACACTAACGCCTAAAGACTCTAACAGGACTGAATTATTAATTATTGATTGTGCTGAATCTTCATCTCGTCCCTGAACTTTATACTCGCCAGAATGGACAATTAGCTGCGGCTGAAGACCTAAATGACCACAAACATTAATATTATTTGAAATTAAAGTTTTAATAACTTCAGAGTGCTCAATACCTCCTTCAATCTTAACCATTTGTGCCCCATTATCTATTAAATCTCTAGCGTTATTTAAGGCATTCTGAGGATCTTCATAGCTACGAAATGGCATATCAGCAATGATTAGTGCATTCTTACAGGCTTTAGCAACGATAGAAGTGTGATACAACATATCACGCATTGAAACTGAGCGTGTATTTATATCCCCTTGAATAACCATTCCAAGAGAATCACCAATCAGAATTGCATCAATACCTGTATTATCAAGTAGCTTAGCCATTGACGCATCATATGCAGTCAAGCAGGTAATTTTTTGACTATTTTGTTTGTATAATTTTAACTCTGAATGCTTCATATTTTTTTAACATCAAGTTTGTTTACTCTGTCTATTAATTTTTCTACTGATCCTAACAAAGGGACATTAATCTCTTTGTCAATTTCATATAAAGGAACCATAACAAAAGCCCTATCAATCATTTCAGGATGAGGAATAGATAGCCTATCACTTGAAATAATCTGTTGGTCATACAAAAGTATATCTAAATCAATTGTTCTTGACCCCCATTTTACTTCTCTAATTCTCTTTTGATTGTCTTCTATTTGTTGACAAACATCTAATAAATCTGAAGCGCTAAGAGATGTATCTACTTTGCAAACTGCATTTATGTAGTTTGGTCCTGACATATCAAGGAGTGGCTTTGATTCATAAAAACTTGAAATTTTAATAACTAATATTCTATCTACCTCATTCAAAGCTTTGAGGGCTGTTTCAATTTGTAACTTAGGGTCTTTTAAGTTAGACCCTAAACCGATATATGCTAACAATGAATTAATGTCCCTATGGATTCGCCTTTATAAATTCTGGTTAAAACTTCTTTTTCTCGACCCCAAGCTATATTAGAAATAGTTTGAGATTCTGCCGCTTGTTTTGCTGCCATAACTTTTGAATACATTCCTCCAGAGCCAAGATTACCAGCTGTTTTTCCTGCTACTCTCTCTAACTTGTCATCATTGAAGTGTATTTTTTTAATTAAGTTAGCCTCAGTATTATTACGTGGATCATCATCAAAAACGCCATGCTGATCTGTCAATATGATGAGTTTTTCAGCACCTAGAAAGTTTGCCACTAAAGCAGCTAGAGTATCATTATCACCAAACTTAATCTCTTCTGTTGCAACGGTATCATTCTCGTTAATTACCGGAACAGCACCAAACTCAAGTAAGTTAGCCAAAGTTGCTGAAATATTATCAAAATGTTTGGAATTCAAGAGATTGTCTCTTGTTAATAATACTTGGGCAGTTTGAACATTGTGCTTTGCAAACAAATACTCATAAGCCTGAACCAATCCCATTTGTCCAACTGCAGCTGCCGCTTGAAGTTTATGAATATCACTGGGTTTATCCTTCCAACCTAATCGCTTCATACCCTCAACAATGGACCCACTTGAAACCAAAACTACATCAATTTGGCTAGATTGCAACTCAACAATCTGCTCTACCCATTGTGAAATTAAACCTTTGTCAATCCCTTTGCCATTATTTGTCAAAAGGGCTGACCCAATTTTTACAACCCAACACTTATTTTTCATTTTTTTGCTCTATTAATTCATACAAACCAAAAACGAGTGATTTGCAGCCCATTCCATTTAATGCAGATATGTTAAACGCATTTCCCTTATATTTGATCTTTTTAAGAAAATCTTTAATCGTTTTATTTCTTTCCTTGTCATCAATTAAATCTATTTTATTAATGGCAATATATCTGGGTTTTTTGAAGAGTTCATCATCAAATTTTTTTAATTCAGATTCTATAGTCAGATAATTATTGACTGGATTGGAGCCATCAGATGGCAATATATCAACCACATGCAACAGAGCTCTAGCCCTTGAAAGATGTTTAAGAAACTCAAACCCAAGACCAACTCCTTCACTTGCTTTTTCTAATAAGCCTGGTATGTCTGCCATCACAAAATGATTACTTCCTGCCTTTACAACTCCAAGACTTGGATGAAGAGTTGTAAAAGGATAGTCAGCAACTTTTGGGCGGGCTCCAGAGATTTGCCTTATGAGACTTGATTTTCCTGCATTTGGCATCCCCAAAAGCCCTACATCAGCCATAATATTCAATTCTAAGGCAACTTCTCTTGACTCTCCAGGGGTTCCAGGAGAGGTTTGTCTTGGAGCACGATTCACTGAGGATTTAAACCTGGCATTTCCTAATCCATGAAAGCCGCCTTTTGCAACAAGTAAAATTTGATCATGAATTGTGATTTCTCCAATCACCTCATCAGTTGCAAGGTCAATAACCTTTGTACCTAATGGGATTTCAACATAAAGATCATCAGCAGATTTTCCTCTTCGATCTCTGCCCATTCCAGGCAAGCCATTCTTAGCCCTATATAAGCGGTTATATCGAAACTCACTGAGCGTATTGAGTCCTTCCTGGCCTCGAAAGTAAACGCTACCACCATCACCTCCATCACCGCCATCTGGACCGCCATCTGGAATATATTTTTCGCGGCGAAAACTAAGGCAGCCTGCTCCGCCTTTTCCAGCCTCAACAACAACACTCGCAGAATCGACAAATTTCATAATTTTAATAAATATTAAAAAAAATTCTAGTCAAGATCATAGTAACGAAACATTCTAAGAAAAATAGATGTGATGAAAGTTATACGATAAAGCTATAATATCAGCGAACTATTATACCTTTTTTGCCTTTCATAAGCCCTTTAGAAGAGAATTGAAGGATTTAACTATATGAATATTCAAAAAATATTATCTAATTGAATCAGTTAATGAATAGATTCCTATACTCACTCATCATTTGGCTTAGTATTCCCTTTGCTCTAATTAAGATACTTGTGAAAGATACTCATAATTCATTATGGAAAGTCAAATTAAAGAATCAGTTAGGAATCGTGAAAGAAATAAAAGGTCAGGTCATATGGATTCACTGTGTTTCTGTAGGAGAGTTTAATGCCTCTAAGCCCTTGGTAGATGCTCTTCTTAGTCAATACCCAAAACATAATATTGTTATTTCAACGACAACGATAACTGGCTCTGTAGCGGTAAAAAATCATTATAAAGATAATGTGATTCACTGCTTTTTTCCTTTTGATTCTCAACTAATTATTAAATCCTTTCTAAACAAAATTAACCCTAAAATTTGCATTTTGATGGAGACTGAGATTTGGCCAAATTTAATTTATTTACTCAATAAGAAAAAAATACCTGCGGCTCTTATAAACGCTCGATTATCACAAAAATCGTTTGACAAATACCAAAAATTTTCTCCTAAATTAGTCAATGAATCTCTCAATAAAATAAGTGTAATTTGCTCTCAAAACTCGTTTACATCAGATCGCTTTATCTCATTGGGTGTTAATAAAGCAAAAATATTAACAAGTGGTAGTCTTAAGTTTGATATTAACGACCCAATTGATCAAAGTACTATCAATGCTTTAAAAAATATAGTTGGAGATAGAAGTGTTGTAGTTTTTGCAAGTACTAGGGATGGTGAAGAAAAATTAATTATTGACAGTTATCTTAAGTTTAAGGATAGCTTTAATTCTCTTCTTCTCATTGTGCCAAGACACCCTGAAAGGTTTGAGGAAGCTTTCAAAATTGCTAAGACTGCCGGCCTCAACGTCAAAAGAAAATCGATAGGTGAAAAGTGTGCTGAAAATACTGACATTCTGATTGGAGACAGTATGGGCGAGATGATGGCGTATTATTCCATCAGTGATATTGCCTTTATTGGTGGAAGCCTTACTGAAAATGGAAGTCAAAATATGCTTGAGGCTGCCTCGTTATCAAAACCAATCATTTTTGGTAATAGTGTTTATAACTTTGAAGAGATTTCAAAAAAACTTTTAGACAATGATGCATCAATTCAAGTTGCTAGTGCTGATGAGCTTATGAAGACTATTTCTGAACTCATATTGAGCGATTCAAGAAGAGAAAAGCTTGGGGCTAACGCAAGAAAAATCTTTGAAGATAATAAAGGTGCAGTCAACAATGTTCTGGATGCAATAACGCCTTACATTAAATCCTAGGTAAGTCTTCTTTAAGCCCCTTCCTTTAGATAAATCTCGCTGTCATTTTTAAGAAATTCTTCAGACTTTTTGTCCATCTCTACTTGTATTTCTTGAATTTTTTCAACCGCATCGCTATCCAAGCCTTTAATATCCTGAGAAATTTTCATTGAACAGAACTTAGGTCCGCACATCGAACAGAAGTGTGCTGTCTTAGCTGCTTGCTTTGGAAGCGTTTCATCATGGAAACTTCTTGCAGTATCAGGGTCCAGTGCAAGGTTAAATTGATCCTCCCATCTAAACTCAAATCTTGCTTTTGAGAGGGCATTATCTCTAATCTGTGCTCCAGGATGTCCTTTTGCTAAGTCTGCAGCATGTGCAGCAATTTTGTAGGTAATGATTCCAGTTTTAACATCATCCTGATTAGGAAGCCCAAGATGCTCTTTAGGAGTTACATAACAAAGCATTGCACAACCATACCAGCCTATTTGAGCTGCCCCAATTGCAGAGGTAATATGATCGTAACCTGGTGCTATATCAGTCGTAAGGGGGCCTAAGGTATAGAAAGGAGCTTCACCGCACTCTTGGAGCTGCTTTTCCATATTATCCTTAATCATGTGCATCGGAACATGCCCAGGACCCTCAATAAAAGTCTGGACATCATGCTTCCATGCTATTTTTGTAAGCTCACCTAAAGTCTCAAGTTCACCATACTGAGCCGCATCATTCGCATCCGCTATAGAGCCAGGTCTCAAACCATCTCCAAGCGAAAAGGTGACATCATAAGCCTTCATGATTTCGCAAATATCCTCAAAATGGGTATAAAGAAAGCTCTCTGTATGGTGCGCAAGGCACCACTTCGCCATGATTGAGCCGCCCCTAGAAACTATTCCAGTAACCCTATCCATAGTCAACGGGACATACTTAAGTCGAACGCCGGCGTGAATTGTAAAGTAATCAACACCCTGTTCAGCTTGCTCAATCAAGGTATCTCTAAAAATCTCCCACGTTAAGTCTTCAGCCACCCCTTTAACCTTTTCAAGTGCTTGATAGATTGGTACTGTACCAACAGGAACTGGAGAATTACGAATAATCCATTCCCTTGTCTCATGAATATTTTTACCTGTTGATAGGTCCATGATTGTGTCAGCACCCCAGCGAACACCCCAAACCATTTTCCCGACCTCTTCGTCTATTGAAGATCCGAGTGCTGAATTACCAATATTTCCATTAATTTTGACTAAAAAATTTCGTCCAACAATCATTGGCTCTGTTTCAGGATGATTAATATTATTGGGAATAATTGCACGCCCACGCGCAACCTCATCTCTCACAAATTCTGGCGTTATAATTTTGGGAGTTGCAGCGCCAAAACTTTCTCCTTGGTGTTGCCCGACTTGATCATTGTAATCTTTCCAAAGACAATTCTCGCGTATGGCAATATATTCCATTTCAGGAGTAATAATACCTTTCTTAGCATAATGCATCTGAGTCACATTTTTTCCTTTCTTTGCCTTCCTTGGTGCTCTCAAATGTTCAAACCTCAGATCATCAAGTTCTTTATTGTTTAGCCTTTCATTGGAAAACTTTGAACTCACACCATCCAGTACTTCAGTGTCTCCTCTCTCTTCAATCCAATTACCGCGAATGGGATCAATCCCTTCTCTATAGCTAATTGTCTTGTTGGGATCAGTGTAAGGTCCAGAAGTATCATAAACATGAACTGGATCATTTTTTTCAGCAAGATCGCCAATAGTATCGGTGAGTTTTATTTGCCTCATTGGTACCATAATATCATCCCTAGAACCTTTAGAAAAAACCTTAGTTGAATTTGGAAAAGGCTCAATAAAAGCCTTATTAACACTTGATAAACTTGTAAGGGTTTCGGATGATTGCTTCATTATTGTATAATTTGGTTATTGTTACTTTAGGAATCAAAATGTCCATTTTAACTCATCGACCAAGAAGATTGAGAAAACAAAAATTTAATCGTTCACTAGTTCGAGAAAACTCTTTGAGTGCTCATGATTTAATTTACCCTTTCTTTATTATTGAAGGCAAAAATAAAAAGGAAAAAATTAAATCTATGCCTGGAATAGAGAGGCTAAGTATTGATCAACTTTTAATTGAAGCAAAAGAGATCGTTGATTTAGAAATCCAAGCAATAGCTCTTTTTCCAGTAATCAATTCCGATAAAAAAACTGAGGAGGCTGAAGAATCTTACAATCCTGATGGCCTTATTCAAAGAGCAGTTAGAGCTCTAAAAAGAGGATTTCCTGAACTTGCAGTGATTACAGATGTTGCGCTTGATCCTTTCACTAGTCATGGCCAAGATGGTTTAATTGACTCAAATGGATATGTGTTAAATGACGAAACTGTTGATGTTCTTATTAAGCAAGCAATTTCTCATGCTGAGGCAGGTGCTGACATTGTTGCTCCTTCCGATATGATGGATGGAAGAATTGGTGCTATAAGAAATGCCCTGGAAGAATCCGGATTTATTCATACAAATATACTGGCTTATTCTGCAAAATATGCCTCTTCATTTTATGGTCCTTTTAGAGAGGCAGTAGGATCCTCTGGCAATTTAGGAAAATCAGATAAAAAAACTTATCAAATGGACCCAGGTAATTCAAATGAAGCTATTCGAGAGGTTGAGCTTGATATTAATGAAGGTGCAGATATGGTCATGATAAAACCCGGATTACCCTACCTTGATATTGTCTCAAATGTTAAACAAGTTTTTGGTGTACCAACTTTTGCCTATCACGTTAGTGGTGAATATGCTATGCTAAAAGCTGCCAGCCAAAATAATTGGATTGATGAAAAATCAACTGTCCTTGAAACCCTTTTATGCTTTAAGAGAGCTGGGGCTGATGCAATCTTAACTTATTACGCTAAAGATGCAGCCAAGTGGATTAAAGAATAGTGAATATTTTTTTGGAAAATAAATAAAATGAATCAGAAAATTGTATTCTATTTAATTTCAACTGTTTTAGTTTTTTTTATTGGTTATTCCTATTCTCAATTTAACAGTGAAAAGCCTGAACCTGTCATCATCTCTATTGATAATTCAGATGAAATTGATCAATATAAAGCAGATATTGCTAACCTTCAAATGCAGCTTGATGAGCTTGATAACCAGCTGATAAGCACACTTGATAACCTTAAAAAAACCAGTAATAAACTGAATCTTTCATCTAGCAAAGTAACGGTTCTTGAGGATAAAGTTAGTTTAATTCAACAAAAACATGATGAATTAGAATCTAAATTAACTATAAGCGACTCAACAATTCAAACTAATGATAAAGAAATACAATTATTAAGTGATGAATTAGAAAGTGCACTTATTGAACTTGAGATAAATCAATTTGAGCTCGAACTTTTAGAAGATCAGCTTTAAATCTTTTTTTAACAATAATAATTAACAAAACTGTTTAAATCTTCTCTTGTTGTTCTGTAAGAGTTGACTATGTGATTATTATCTTCATATCCTAATGCTAAACCGCATAACACAAGCTTGTCTTTGTACTCTGGAAATTCTTGACGAACTATATCAGGGTACTCGCCTAAAGCCGCTTGTGGGCATGTCGCCAAGCCATACTCCACTGCTGAGAGCATAATGGATTGAATGAACATTCCATAGTCCATATATGAGCCTTTCTCCATTGTTGTATCGATAAAAAAAAGAAGGATTACTGGCGCATTAAATGCTTGATAATTCAGAGCCCATTGATCGATTTGTCTTTGCTTATCTTCACGTTTGATCTCTAATGCTGAATAGAGCAATAAACCGCACTCCTTTCTTCTCTCCTTGTATTCATCTTTCCACTCGACGGGGTAATACTTGTAATCCATTGAACCTTTTAACCCATCTCGAAAGGCTTTCTCAAACTTATTGCAGAGATTATTTTTACTCTCTCCAGTTAATACAGCAATCTGCCATGGTTGCGTGTTTACTCCAGACGGAGCCGTTTTTGATTGCTCAATAATTTCATTGACAATATCAATAGAAACCTCTTTATCTAAGAATGCTCTAGTGGATTTTCGTTTTGATAAAGCAGTTTTTACATCCATCATTTGCTCCATTTAATTTCTAATAATCTAATTGACTGGCTTTGCATATAGAACGATTACATTTCCAACAATAATTAATAATACCCCTATTACACCTATCCAGCTCCACTGATAGTTTTCAAATAAGGTTGATAAAAGCAGAGCTATTGTAGGCGTAAAAATATTGACATAGGAAGCCTTATCAGCACCAATATTTCCAACAAGTTTTAGGTAGACGCCAAAACCAATGGCTGATGCTACAACTGCTAAATATATAAGTGATAAGACATAGCTATAGCTTGTATCAAAGCTGAAATTAACATCACTAAGACTGATATACAAAATAAGAATACTTGAACCATAGAGCATACTAAAAGCATTGCTCTGCACTAATGGGATTTTACGAGCTTGGAATTGACCAGATAACAACATTCCTATGGATGCAAAAAAGGTTGCCAATAACATCCACAAAAATCCTTTAACGACGTCTGAGCTTAATGACCATTCAGTATTACTAATTTCATTTGAAAAAATGATTGAAAGTCCAGCAATACCAACTACTGCACCAATCAAAATAGGCAATCTAATGGGCTTTTTAAAAAATATAAAACCATTAAAAACGGTAAATAAAGTTAGAGTTGAGAAAATAAGACAAATTAAACCAGTGGCTAGATGAAAGGTTCCAAAATAAGCACAGATATAATTAATACAAAACAGAAAAAAACCTAGTAAGAGCCAACTGGCATGATCTCGCCATGGAAATGAAAGTCTCAATCCCCTAAAATAACACCATAAAAAAAGCAGGAAGGATGCCATTAGAAAACGCCAAACTATTGAAACTTGTGGCGCAACATCCCCAAGTTGAAAACTAATCGCAAGCCACGAAGAACCCCATGCTATGAGTACAACAGAATAGAGGAATACATTCATGATTTAGATTAATTAAGGTAAAGTTTCTATTAAACTCTATTGGAAATCAAATCATCTACAACACCAGGCTCTGCTAGAGTCGATGTATCACCAAGCTCAGCATAATCATCTTCGGCAATTTTCCGTAAAATTCGTCTCATGATTTTTCCTGATCTAGTTTTAGGTAAGCCTTGTGCAAACTGAATCTTGTCAACTGTTGCAATTGGACCAATTTCCTTTCTGACTAGTGCTACAAGGTCTTGTTTAAGTTCATCTGAACCTTCAACACCGCTCATCAGTGAGACATACGCATATATACCTTGGCCTTTTATATCATGAGGCATTCCAACAACTGCAGCCTCGCTAACATTACTATGAAGAACTAGTGCAGATTCTATTTCAGCAGTACCCAGTCGGTGACCAGAGATGTTGAGGACATCATCCACTCTACCAGTAATCCAATAGTAGCCATCAGAATCGCGTTTGACTCCATCACCCGCAAAGTATTTACCTGGAAATGTTGAAAAATAAGCTTCCATAAAACGTTCATGATTGTTATATAAAGTTCTCATCTGTCCAGGCCAAGAACGTACAAGAACAAGAACCCCTGAAGCTTCTCCCTCAAGCACCTCTCCACTCTCAGTTAGAACCTGTGGCTCAACTCCGAAAAAGGGTTGAGTTGCAGATCCAGGTTTCAAAGCAGTTGCAAATGGCATAGGGGTTATCATATGACCTCCAGTCTCAGTTTGCCACCACGTGTCAACCACGGGGCATCTCTTATCACCAACAATACTATAGTACCACTCCCAAGCTTCAGGATTGATAGGCTCTCCAACCGTTCCTAATATCTTTAAACTAGATCTTGAGGTTTTTTGAACCAGTTCATTACCTGCACCCATTAGAGCTCTAATAGCAGTTGGTGCAGTATAAAAAATATTTACTTGATGCTTATCAACTACCTGCCAAAATCTTGAAGCATCAGGATAATTAGGAATTCCTTCAAACATTAAACTGGTTGCACCATTCGCAAGTGGTCCATAGACAATATAGGAGTGGCCAGTAACCCAGCCCACATCTGCAGTACACCAATAAATATCGCCCTCTTGATAGTCAAAGGTGTACTTATGAGTCATCGCAGCATATAACAAATAACCACCTGAGGTGTGAAGAACACCCTTAGGCTTTCCAGTTGAACCAGAGGTATAAAGAATAAATAATGGAGTCTCAGCATCAAACATTTCACATGGAAAATTTGGTGAAGCGTCTTTAACTAAATCGTGATACCAAACATCTCTATCTGACCAACCAATCTTATTACCCGTTCTTTTCACTACTACAATATTCTTAACGCAGTCACATTCTTTTACAGCAATATCAACATTAGCTTTCAAAGGTATAGATTTTCCTCCACGCACCCCTTCATCAGCTGTAATCACTAACTTACTCTCACAATCTAGAATTCTATCTCTAAGGGCATCTGGAGAAAATCCTCCGAAGACTACAGAGTGAATTGCTCCAAGTCTTGCGCAAGCTAACATAGCTACTGTTGCTTCGACAATCATTGGCATGTAGAGACAAATTCTATCGCCCTTTTTAACGCCCAAAGCTTTCATTCCGTTTGCAAACTTGCAAACCATCTCATAAAGCTCTTGATATGTAATTGATTCGCTCGAATCAGGATCATCTCCCTCCCAGATAATTGCTATTTGGTCTGCTCGTTCGGGAAGATGACGATCTAGACAGTTATAAGATACATTCAGAGTTGCACCTTCAAACCATGCAATTTTTCCTTTAGAAAAATCTACATCAGAGACCCTGTCCCATTTTCTGTCCCAACTTATGAATTTGTCAGCTTGCTGAGCCCAAAATTCATCTGAATTAGAGATTGATTGCTGATACATTGCATTATATGTATCAGCATCGATTAAAGGCTTTCTGTTACTTTGTATAATTGGATATTTCATTTAAAACTCCACTTAATCAATTCGTAAAAATCCATGTTACCAAAGTCAATGATTAGATTGCTGAAAAAATATTTTAGATTAGACAAAAAAAATGACGCATTGCGTCATTTTTTGTGAAGTTTGATGAGATTTCTATTCTTCATCTTCCTTAATTGCCAAATCATCAGCCTCTTCTTTTGAATCTAGTGAAGCTTCAGATAGCTCTTCAGTGACTTCGGACATTTTAGCTTCATCTGCTAACCTCTCCTGCGCATTAAGCTCTTCCTCCATTGCATAATCTTCAGTAAGAATTGATGCATCAATTAATCCAGCCTCAATCTCTCTTAATGCAAGAACAGTAGGCTTATCTTTAGCCACATCTAGAGTTGACCTAAAGCCACCAGAATTTAATTGGTGTGCACGCTTTGCAGCAACCAAAACTAATTCAAATCTATTCTGAACTTTGTCTAAACAATCTTCTACTGTTACTCTTGCCATAATCTGTTTTAAACTTTTAATGGTGGATGCTAAAATGGACTATTTTACTTTAATTAGCAAAATATGGAAAGACTTATTGTGCTTGATACAGAGACAACTGGAATTGATCCAAAAGAAGGTCATCGTATTATTGAAATTGGAGCCGTTCAAATCGAAAATAGAGAAATCACAAATGTTGAATTCCATAAATATGTTCAACCAAATAGAACTGTTGGTGATTCAGTAAAAGTTCATGGAATTACAGATAAATTTTTAATTAATAAACCTCAATTTAGTCAAGTTTCAGATGACTTATTATCATTTATTGAGGGATCAACTTTAATTATCCATAATGCACCTTTTGACTTAGGATTTCTCAATCATGAACTTACACTCAATGGAGTAAAGAAAAAAATTCAAGATTTTTGTACTATCATTGATACTCTTGAATTGTCAAAAAAACAAAGGCCAGGTACGATGCATAACCTAGATGCCCTATGCAGAAGATTTGGTATTGATACAAGTGCAAGAACAAGGCATGGAGCACTTCTAGACGCTCAAATTCTTGCACAAGTTTATTTGGCAATGACTGGGGGGCAATCAAATCTTTTTCAAGAAAATAAAAACAATGAAGCTCAGACAATTGACTCTTCGATTATCAAAAAAAATATTATAAATAAAGAAAAAATTAAGGTAATTTTTGCAAATAAAGAAGAAATCAAACTTCACAATAACTATTTTAAATAATAAATAAATCAGTCTTGAGAATTCAGATTAGATCTGGCTTAATTTAGCATTGACTAAGCAAGGTATGACAGTATAATTACTCACCTTCGGAGTGTAGCGCAGTCTGGTAGCGTATCTGGTTTGGGACCAGGTGGTCGGGGGTTCAAATCCCTCCACTCCGACCAAAATTTATTTATAAAGTGCATGCCTATACTTTATTAAAGCAAAGTTATCGCGCCCATAGCTCAGCTGGATAGAGCAACGGCCTTCTAAGCCGTAGGTCATACGTTCGAATCGTATTGGGCGCGCCACTTTTTTTATGGCGGGAATAGCTCAGTTGGTAGAGCCCCGGATTGTGATTCCGGTTGTCGCGGGTTCGAGCCCCGTTTCTCGCCCCACTTCCTATTAGGGTTACAGCCTAATACTCAACTAAAAAAGAAGTCAAAAAGTCCTTTTGCGTGCCCTTTTGGGGGTACTTTATTGGAGATAGCTATGGCTTGTATTCAGAAAGTAGTAAGAAAGAAAGGTAATGTCTACCGTGTATATATTAAGAAGGTAGGATTCAAACGAGTGTCAAAGACGTTTGACAGTAAAAGACTAGCAGTTCAATTCGTTAACAGTATTGAGAATGATAGAAAGAAGCTACTTGCATATTCTCAATCAAAGACTCAAACATTACTCTCATTAGTAATAGATAAATACCTCAATAATGAGTACAAAGGAACTAGAGTAAATGATGAAAGAGTTAAGCTCAATTTTTGGATTAAGGCTTTAGGTAATAAGCCAATAATTGATATTACAACTACAGATATTAATGAGGCTCTAAGCACCCTTCCTGTTCACCTAAAGAACGCGACAATTAATCGCTATGTTGCAGCCATCTCAGTTGTATTTTCTTATGCCCTGAGAGAGTATGGACTCCAGGTAAATCCTATCCGCAATATCCCCTCTCTGCCTGAGAATAATGAGCGAATAAGATTCTTATCAGAAGCTGAAAGAACTCGCCTATTTATCTATTTTTTCCACAATAAAGCAAGTTAAATAGAAGTAGGTTGAGCGTCTTAAACTGCTCTATTCTTTTTAAGCCAATAGTCTTTCCTAGCTCTTTAGATGAGTTAAGAATATGAGGCTCGTGACTGTTAATAAATAGGTCGAGACTTTGAGCCTTGTGTCTGGTTATTTTTTCGTTCTTATCGAACAATTAAGTAATGATATTTAGCCAATAAGTTATTATAACATATTAACTAATATATACTACTCTTATAGTTTTATTTTTGTATAAAAATCAATATCTTACATAGAATATATTTATCTATTAAATATGCCATTATTATGCCTCTGAGAGCCCCATATTTGCCCTTATAGAGCACTTAAAACACTTAGAAAGTAATGACCTTATTTAGTACGTAAAGTAGGTCAAATTAATATACAATTAAGATGGAAAAAATAAAATCTTATAGAAAACCTATGGAGATAAAAAAATATATTAAATCTGTTCGTAAAAGGCCAGGTGATTTACTAGCAGACATTATTGGGATGGCTATTGCTGTAGCTATCATTTTTTTTATAATTTCTTTTTTTGTTAAACAGATATCCTCCTTTGGTTCAATATTACAGTTGAGTTTTGTTGACATGAAGGACTTCATCTCAGGTTCAACTCCATCTGTTCCTTTAGAGCTGACATATGCTTCTTGGTGGGCTAAATCTATAGGAATAGCATGCGTTGTTTTTTTAATTGTAAGGGTACTTTTTGGTCCAGCCAAATTTTATTTTCTAGCAGGGATTTTAATCATAGTTCTTTTTGTTCTCGATGCGGATTTTAGTTGTAGTTCAAATGGATGTGGCCTTGGTCTTCTTTGGGTTCCTCTGATATTAATGCTTATCCATGAATTTTTTAAAGAAGGTGGTGATGATGATGATGATACAGAAGATGTTTAAATAAGGAGTATGTATGAATTATATTTTTACTTTTTTATTATTAGTGGGGATTGCGATAGCTGGAGGATTGGCATTGGGTTATGATTTTTTTAATCTAACTTCAAAAATAATATCCATTCCGAACCAGATTTCATCAGGGTCTAGCTGGATAAAATTAGTTCTTATAGTTTCTGGGATTTGCTTTCTAGTAAATTTTTTTTCGGGCATATTTGGAATAATCAGCCTTATTCTAGTATTAAATGGTAGTTGGTTACTATTCAAAGTTGATGATTGTGGAGCTGATAATTGTCTTGAAAGGGCAATGATTCCGTTCATAATATTAGTAGGAGTTACCTTCATAAGACTCTTTTTTTTGAAAGGTGATGATGATGATTTCTAGAATACTGAATAAATCCCTCCTCTTGCATTAACCAAATTTCTAAATTTCACACCTCACCCAGTTTCCCCGATTAACTAGTGATTCAAAAGGGGTGTCCTACCCCCTTCTCTATAGCCATTTTATTGGTATAAAAAAACGTGCCCTTTTGCGTGCCCTTGAGTGTATTTTGAGCTCAAAAAGTACCGTTTAGTATGGTAGACTTACTATTGATTATTTATGGACTAATTGTCCTTTTTTAGTTGTAGGTATGGGCTTTGTGTATTGGTATCCTTTACGTCAGTAAAGGGTAGCGTAACGAAGTGAAGCTAGAGCCCCGGATTGTGATTCCGGTTGTCGCGGGTTCGAGCCCCGTTTCTCGCCCCACTTCTTATTTGGATATTTTTTGGTATACTAAATTTCAAAAAAATTAATCTAGTATTACTATGAAAACCTATAAAGTTCTCAATCACCCAACAAAAGAACTTGAAGCAGTTAAATCTGGTATTGCATGGCTGGCAATACCATTTTTCCCATGGTGGTTTTTATTCAGAAGACTATGGATGATTTTTTTATCATATATCCTAATAGTCTTAATTCTAGCAAGTATAGATTATGAAATTTATGGTGAGCTTGGATTTTTCAACTTTTCAACTGCAAATGATCTTCAAATCCTTATTATTATTGCTGAAATAGTTATCCTAGTTTTACCAGCCTTTAAAGGAAATGACTGGACTATAACTGACCTTCAAAAAAAAGGTTATAAAATTTCATACTCTGTTCAAGCTTCCAGTAAGAAAGAGGCACTTCAAATAGCGCAAAATAAAAAAATAGATTAAGATTTAGTTAATGACAAAAAAAAATCCCATAAAAAAACAATATTTATGGGATTAAGAAGCGCTAAAAGAGAGTATTAAAAAATACTTGTTACTGCCCCCCAAATGCCACCTACTACATTACCAACTCCATTAACTGCAGCAGCAGGGACTGCCATAATAGTGTCCATACACCCACTTATAAGCATTGCTAAAACAGCAACAAATAAAAATCTTAATTTCATTTTATACTCCTAAAAATATTTGAAATTTCATTATAAAGTAGTTTAATTTACTTATCCAGCCAAATTGAAAATTTCTTGCACCTCTAAGAATTATTAAAAAAGCATTACTTTAAGTGTATAGTTAAAGCAAATCAATTAGTATGAATTTTTAGATATGAATGGATATTATAAAAATATTTTTGCATTAATAATTCTACTTTCATCAGTCAACTCTTTTGCATCATCTTTAGCTGAAGACGCTAAAAATCGGGGAATAAATGAAACTTGCTATGCCTATTTAATTCAAATAGAAGAGTCAAATGGACTCAATGGATTGAATTTAACATTTGCTCATCCAGACAGCCCTTCAATACTCCCCTCTCTCCATATTTCTTCTCAAAAATATAATAATGGTACCTCTTCTTTTTCTGCTAGTCTAATTCCCGATGGAGAATACTGTTATCTTTCAACTGTTCAGGTTTCTTCAATAAAAAACCAGTCCTGTATCAACATAACTCAAATTAAAGTCGAAAGTGATCAAAATTTAATAGTTTCAGATTTTGGTGATGGTGATTTCACAATTCTTTCGCCATCTGATAATTCTTACCAGATAATTCTAACATCTTCAGGTGATAATAGCTGCACAATAACTGAAATACGTATGATGTGGCCAGGAAAATAACCTACCAAATAATAAATTGCATTAATAATTCATCAATATCAAATATATAAATATTTTCTTTATATAATATTTATTGTTTATCTAATTATTTCAAAGGAAAAAATATGCAAAGAATACTCCTCTTTTTACTAACCAATATTGCAATTATGGTAATCCTAAGTATTACCCTAAGAATCCTTGGAGTTGAAAGTCTGCTTATGCAAAATGGAAGCGATTTAAATATCAATTCCCTAGTAATTTTTTCAGGGGTCTTTGGTTTTGGTGGTGCATTTATCTCACTTGCTATTTCAAAATGGATGGCAAAGAGAATGACTGGAGCAAAAGTCATCTCAAATCCTTTAAGCAATATTGAAAAATGGTTAATTGAAACAGTTAAAAAACAATCTGGAATAGTAGGTATTAAAATGCCTGAAGTTGCAATTTTTCCCTCCGACCAAATGAATGCATTTGCTACTGGTGCAAGCAAAAATAATGCTTTAGTTGCTGTTTCTCAAGGTTTACTTGATAATATGACTCAAGGTGAGATTGAAGCGGTTGTTGGGCATGAAATAAGTCATGTGGCAAATGGAGACATGGTTACACTCACTCTTATTCAAGGAGTGGTTAACACATTTGTAATTTTCTTTTCTAGAGTGATTGGTCACATCGTCGATCGCGTCATTTTAAAAAATCAACGTGGTTATGGTATCGGATATTTTGTAACAACTATCTTTGCACAAGTAATTCTTTCAATTTTAGCTAGTATTATCGTCATGTACTTTTCAAGAAAAAGAGAATTTATAGCCGATACAGGTGGTGCTGATCTGGCTGGTCACCAAAATATGATTAATGCTCTGAAGCGTCTTGGACAAAGAGAACCAGAACCTCTTCCTGAACAATTAGCTGCATTTGGAATTGGAGAAAAGCCAAAATCTAAACGCTCTCAATTATGGTCTTCTCATCCTCCACTAGAAGACAGAATTAAAGCCTTGGAAAAAAGAGCACAGCAATCTAAATAAAAGAACCTAATGTCTTTCTCTATTAAGTCAGCAGATCAAATTAATAAGATGCGTATTGCTGGAAAGCTAGCATCTAGTGTTTTAGAGATGATTGGCGAACATGTTAAAACTGGAATAACAACTGAAAAACTTGACCAAATCTGTCATGATTTTATAGTGAATGACTTAGATTCAATACCTGCGCCCCTAAATTATAATGGGTTCCCGAAGTCTATATGCACCTCAGTTAATAACGTAGTTTGTCACGGAATACCGAGCGAAAAAAAACTAAAAAAAGGCGACATTATTAATATAGATATTACCGTCATTAAAGATGGCTTTCATGGCGATACATCTAAAATGTTTATTGTTGGAAAACCGAGCGTAAAGGCTTCAAAAATTTGTAACGTCGCTAGAGACTCAATGATGCTAGGTATCGAAATAGTTAAGCCTGGTATTCATCTAGGAGAGATTGGAAAAATGATTGGAGAGTATGCTCAAAGTAAAAACTGCTCAGTAGTTCGAGACTACTGTGGTCATGGTATTGGTGAGGTTTTTCATGAATTACCTCAAGTTATTCACTATGATGATGGCAAAATCAATCAAAGCCCTATTCTGGAGCCTGGAATGACCTTCACGATAGAGCCTATGATCAATCTAGGCGGATATGAAGTCACTACATCAAGAATTGATGGTTGGACAGTAACCACCAAAGACAGGTCACTCTCTGCGCAATGGGAACACACAATTTTAGTTACAGAAACTGGTTATGAAATTTTAACGCTTCGTGAAGAAGAACGTAATTTATAACCTTTTATATTAAGCATCCGAGTATCAAATTGCTAAAACAGCTTGTGTTAAAATATACCTTTTTATACTTACTTACATAGTAAATTGAAGCGCTTAAGAAATTACTTTATATCTGGACTCCTTTTTTGGATTCCACTAGCCTTAAGTGTGCTTGTTATCAAATTCTTTTTAGAAGTTGTTAACAATCTAGTGCCTGCCAGATTCCTTCCAGAATCACTTCTTAATCTTGATACAAATATACCTGGTTCTGGAATTGTTCTAGTTGTTCTAATTATTTTAATTACCGGCGCCTTAGTAACAAATATTTTGGGCAGAAAGATTGTTGAACTTTGGGAAAGAATACTCAACAAAATTCCTGGTTTTAGAAATATTTATAACGCACTTAAAAAAATATCTTCAACTGTTCTCAATACCTCAAGTGAAAGCTTTAGAAAAGCATTTTTAATACAATATCCAAGTAAAGGAATCTGGGTTATTGCATTTCAATCAGGTGACTACAAGGGTGAAGTTGAAAAAATTATTGGAGAAGATGTAATTAATCTGTTTGTTCCAACGACACCTAATCCAACTTCGGGGTTCTTTGTAATGATGCAAAAAAAAGATGCTTATGAGTTAAATATGACTGTTGAAGAGGCATTTAAACTAGTTATTTCAGCTGGAGTTGTTACCCCTGAAAATCTGAAGGTTAAAGAAAAGAAATGAGAACACATTTTTGTGGTGAATTAAATAAGACCAATCTTAATGACGAGGTTAAACTTTGTGGCTGGGTCAACAGAAGACGTGATCATGGGGGAGTAATATTTCTGGATGTAAGAGATAAAAAAGGAATTGCACAAGTAGTCATTAATCCAGATACAGCTGATACTTTTAAGATAGCTGAAACTATAAGAAATGAGTTTGTGATTCTCATAACTGGCACAGTTGTTGCTAGAGACTCTGATATGGTTAACAATAAAATCCCATCAGGTGAAATTGAGGTCCTTGCTGGAAAAATTGAAATCCTAAATAACTCTAAACCGATGCCATTTCAACTCGACTCAATGGAAACCTCAGAAGAAGTGAGACTTAAATATCGCTATTTAGATCTTCGAAGAGATGAGATGCAAAAGAGACTCCGTCTTAGATCAAAAGTGACACACTTTATGCGTGACTTTATGGACAAAAATGACTTTCTTGACATTGAAACTCCTTTTCTAACGAAGGCAACGCCAGAGGGCGCTAGGGACTATCTAGTTCCATCGAGGACTCACGAAGGCAGCTTTTTTGCACTTCCTCAATCACCTCAACTATTCAAACAGCTCTTAATGATGTCTGGCTTTGAAAGATACTATCAGATTGTCAAATGTTTTAGAGATGAGGATTTAAGAGCAGACCGTCAACCGGAATTTACCCAATTAGATGTTGAGACATCATTCATGAATGAAGATGAGATCACATCGCTCATGGAAGAAATGATAAGAGGACTTTTTAAAGAAGTTGGAGAAATTGATTTACCATCAAAATTCCCAACTATAACATACGAGGAAGCTATCAACCTTTATGGCGTTGATCGACCTGATATGAGAATTCCATTACACATGATTGACGTCAATGAAATCATGAAAGATGTTGAGTTTAAAGTCTTTTCTGGTCCAGCTAATGATCAAAAAGGAAGAGTGGCAGCCCTTAAAGTACAAGGGGGTGCTTCGATTAGTCGAAAACAGATTGATGACTACACTAAGTTTGTAAGTATCTATGGTGCAAAAGGATTAGCATACATCAAGGTAAACGAAGATGGCCCGTCATCGCCAATCATTAAATTCCTTGGCGATGATGTAACTCAAAAAGTAATAGAGTTAACTGAGGCAAAAATAGGAGATATCATATTTTTTGGTGCTGATAAATCTAAAATTGTAAATGAGGCGCTTGGAAATCTGAGAGAGAAGCTTGGACAAGACTTAAGCCTGTTTTCTAAAGAATGGGCGCCAGTTTGGGTAATGGATTTTCCAATGTTTGAGGTCTCAGATGATGGCTCATTAAATGCCATTCATCACCCATTTACTGCTCCAAGTGTTGACTCAAAAACCCTTGTAAAAAATCCTCAAGAATCTCTCTCAAGAGCTTATGATTTAGTTATTAATGGCTCTGAAGTTGGCGGTGGTTCAATAAGAATTCATCAGAGTGAAATGCAAAAAACTGTCCTGAGCTTGTTAGGTATTGATGAAGAGGAAGCAAATGAGAAATTTGGCTTTCTTTTGGATGCACTAGATTATGGCTGCCCTCCACATGGAGGCATTGCTTTTGGTCTTGACAGGTTGGTCATGATTCTAAGTCAATCTGAATCAATTAGAGATGTAATTGCGTTTCCTAAAACTCAAACAGCAGCATGCCTTCTTACCAATGCGCCTTCGATTGTTTCTAAGACTCAACTTAAAGAATTAAATATAAAGGTTACTCTTCCAAATAAAGCTTAATAATGCAAAACATAGTTATTGATCAATCTATTGAAGATTTAATCAAAGAGGCTCTTGAGGAAAATAATGCAACTCTTGTCGCCCACTATTACGTTAGCGCTGACCTTCAAACTTTAGCTGAAAAAACTGGCGGCAAAGTATCAGACTCTCTCGAAATGGCAAGGTTCGGTCAAAATAGTAATGCTGAAACCATAGTCGTTGCTGGAGTGAAGTTTATGGGAGAAACTGCTAAAATTTTGTCTCCTGAAAAAAGGGTTCTAGTACTCGACGAGCAAGCTACTTGCTCTCTAGACTTATCTTGTCCAATCAAAGAGTTTTCAGAATTTTGTGACCAAAATCCAGATCATGTAGTCGTTGTCTATGCAAATACATCAGCAGAAGTAAAGGCAAGAGCCGATTGGGTTGTCACATCTGGCAGCGCGTTAAAAGTGGTAGAGAAATTACATAACGAAGGAAAAAAAGTTCTCTGGGCTCCTGACAAACACTTGGGCCACTACGTTCAATCGATGACAGGTGTTGAGATGCTTATGTGGGATGGTGCATGCGTTGTTCATGAAGGATTTAAAGCTGAGGGGATTGAAAGGCTCATGGAAATCCATCCTGAAGCAGGAGTATTAGTTCATCCTGAATCACCCAAAGAGGTTATTGCTCTTGCAGATGTAGTTGGATCGACAACTCAACTGATTGATGCTGTTTCTTCAAGGCCCGAAAATACTTTTATAGTGGCAACAGATAATGGTATTTTTCATAAAATGAAAGAAGTTGCCCCTCATAAAAAACTAATTGAAGCTCCAACAATGGGAGAAGGTGCGGACTGTGAGTCTTGTGCTCATTGCGAATGGATGGCGATGAATAGCCTTGAAAAATGTCTTGACACACTCAATACTGGAAACAATGAAATTCTTATCGATAACAACGTTATAAGCAGAGCAAAACACTCAATTCAACGCTTACTGGACTTTACTAAATAACCTTTTTGGAGATTGTTAAATAAATGGCAGGACATAGTAAGTGGCACAATATCCAGCATAGAAAAGGTGCTCAAGATGCTAAACGTGGAAAAATTTTCACAAAGCTCATTAAAGAAATTGTAGTAGCTGCAAAAATAGGTGGTGGCGTTATAGAGAACAACCCATCTCTTCGAGCAGTAATCGACAAAGCTCTTGCTGCCAATATGAAGAGAGATACAATCGATAATGCAGTTAAAAGAGGCTCTGGTGACCTTGAAGGAGAAAGCTATGAAGAAATTCGCTATGAAGGGTATGGCGTTGGAGGCACTGCAATTATGGTCGATTGCCTAACAGACAACAAAAATCGAACTGTTTCTGATGTGAGGCATGCCTTTTCTAAGCATGGGGGTAATCTTGGAACAGATGGCTCCGTTTCATATATGTTTTCAAAACAAGGCTTTATAAGCTTTGCATCAGCAGATGAAGATGCAATCATGGAAATCGCAATTGAATCTGGTGCTGAAGATATTGTTATTAATGATGACGGTTCAATTGATGTAGTTACAGAACCAGAAAGTTTTTTTACAGTTAAAGATGCTCTATTAGCCAATGATTTAAATCCTGATCATTCCCAGATTACAATGGAGCCAGCAAATCGAGTAGAGCTCAACATGGAAGATGCTGAAAAATTTATGAAGCTGATTGATAGACTTGAAGATCTTGATGATACTCAAGAGGTTTATCACAATGCTGATATTTCTGATGAAATATTGTCCGAACTATGATTTCTTTTCATTCGGGAATACAAGCACTCCGAAAATTTAAAGTTAAATCTCTCAACGAAAGAATTAAATCTTTAATTCCAGAAATAAACCTAATCGGTACTGAGTATATTCATTTTATTAAATCAGATAAAGATTTAAGTTCTTTTGACAAGGCAATACTGGATAAACTTTTAAATTACGCGCCAAAAGTTGATTTAGAAAAATCTACAAACATAATTACTATTTCTCCTAGAATTGGAACCATTTCACCATGGTCTTCTAAAGCATCAGATATTTGTCAGCTTTGTGGTTTATCAACAATTTCAAGGCTAGAACGAGGTATTAACTATCATTTTGATCGAAAAACCAGCACCAAGGAGCTAGGTATCATCCTTGAATTGGTGATGGATAAGATGACCGAATCTCATCTTCTAAATATCAATGATTCAAGTTTATTATTTAACGAGCTAAAGCCAAATAAATTTAATAGTATAGACATCCTTAATCATGGTAAATCTAAAATTATTAAGGCCAATATAGAATTAGGACTTGCATTAAGTGATAGTGAGGTTAATTATTTATTTGACAGCTTTATTGCTATAAAAAGAAACCCGAGAGATATAGAGTTAATGATGTTTGCCCAAGCAAACTCTGAGCACTGCAGACACAAAATATTTAATGCAGATTGGACAATAGACTCTGAAAAACAAGCAATTTCCCTGTTCGGCATGATTAAAAATACTTTCAAGCAAAATCCTAAAGGGCTTTTGTCAGTCTATAGTGATAATTCTGCAGTCATGAATGGCTATGAATCAAACTATTTTGAAGCTGATGAAAAAGGTATATACAGAAGCTCTATTGCTGAAAAAGCAGTTCTAATGAAAGTTGAAACTCATAATCACCCTACTGCAATAGCACCTGACCCTGGCGCTGCCACAGGTTCAGGCGGTGAAATTAGAGATGAAGGAGCCACTGGAAGAGGATCAAAACCAAAAGCAGGCCTATGCGGATTTTCTGTATCAAATCTAAAGATACCAAATTTACTGCAACCCTGGGAAAGAGAGTATGGAAAACCAAGTCAAATTGCTTCAGCACTAGAAATCATGATCGATGCACCAATTGGCGCTGCATCATTTAACAATGAGTTTGGAAGACCAAATACATGTGGCTATTTTAGAACTTACGAGCAAAAAACCAAAAACAATGAGGTAAGAGGTTATCACAAACCAATCATGCTTGCAGGAGGCATAGGAAACATCAAAACGAATCACGTTGAAAAAGGCTTAATTTCTGATGGAGATAAAATTATTGTTCTTGGTGGTCCGGCAATGCTCATTGGTCTTGGTGGAGGTGCAGCATCAAGCATTGGTAGTGGTGATCAAAACGAGAACCTTGACTTTGCCTCTGTTCAAAGAGCCAACGCTGAAATGCAAAGACGTGCTCAAGAGGTCATCAATGCGTGTGTTAATTTAGGCGGCAAAAACCCTATAGTCTCAATACATGATATTGGTGCTGGCGGACTTTCTAATGGAATCCCCGAGCTCGTTAATGACTCAAAAAAAGGAGCTCGACTTCAATTAAGATCAATTCCCAATGATGAGCTAAAAATGTCTCCACTTGAAATATGGTGCAATGAGTCACAAGAAAGGTATGTTATAGCAATTAAAGATGACAGTATCGATCTATTTGATGAGATTTGTTTAAAAGAAAGAGCGCCTTATGCTGTTTTAGGAAGTGCAACAGAGGATAGACACTTACTACTTGAAGATTCTCATTTTAACAATAAGCCAATCGATATTGAAATGTCTCTCCTCTTTGGCTCATCTCCTAAAATTCATAAGGATGTTAAATCATTACCTAACATTGAAAATGAGTTTGAACCAAGTAATATTTCTATTGATGATGCAATCAGCCGCTTACTTAACCTTCCGACAATAGCAAGTAAAAATTTCTTAATTACAATAGCCGATCGATCAGTTACCGGACTTATTGCGAGAGACCAAATGATTGGTCCATGGCAAGTGCCAGTTGCTGACTGTGCTATCTCTCTTTCAGATTTTGAGGGTTACCAAGGTGAAGCTATGGCTATTGGAGAAAAAACTCCAGTATCTATCATCAATGCTGCGGCTGCGGCAAGAATGAGTGTTGGAGAGGCTCTAACCAATTTACTTGGTGCCTATATTGAAGACATTAGTCATATCAACTTATCAGCAAACTGGATGTGTGCAAGTGGACATCCGGGAGAGGATGCAAAACTTTATGAAGCAGTTAAATCAATAGGTATGGGTCTTTGTCCTGAGCTTGGATTAACGATTCCCGTTGGCAAAGACTCAATGTCTATGAAAAGCTCCTGGAATGATGATGGTAAGGTGAAATCAGTAACTGCGCCTTTATCACTCATCATCAGTGCCTTTTCAAAAACTCCTGATGTAAGATTACAAGTTACCCCTTTACTTAACACTGAAATTAAATCCGAATTATTTCTAATTGATCTTGGATTAGGAAAAAATCGGATGGGAGGTTCATCACTTGCACAAGTTTTTAATCAAATTGGAAATATAGCTCCTGACCTTGATGACCCAAAATTTTTTGCTAAATTCTTTAAATTAATCAATACTTTAAATAAAAATAATTTAATTATTGCCTACCATGACAGGTCTGATGGAGGCGCACTCATATCTTTATTAGAAATGGCTTTCACTTCAAAATGTGGTTTAGATATTCAATCCTCTAATCTGATAACTGATCTATTTAATGAAGAGCTTGGCTGCATCATTCAGGTTTCTGAAAGCAATAAAAAAAGAGTTCTAGAAGAGTTTAACGCGATTGGACTGGAAGATTATGCAAATCCAATTGCAAAGATAAATCAGAGTGATGAAATATTAATCTATCAAAAAAATAAAAAAGTATTCCAAGATAAGCGAAGCAATCTACAAAAATTGTGGTCTTCAACCTCTTTTGAAATCGCAAAACTAAGAGATAACCCAGAGTGTGCTGAATCAGAAAATTTGGAAACTCTTAAAAAGTCTCACGGCTTAAAAGTCTCTACAGTCTTTGATATTAATGAGGAGATTAGTGCACCTTATTTAAATCAAAACATAAAGCCAAAAATTGCAATCCTCAGAGAACAAGGTATTAATGGTCATGTTGAAATGGCAGCAGCATTTTCTAAAGCTGGTTTTGAAGCAACTGATGTTCATATGAGTCAAATTCTTTCTGGAGAAATTTCTTTGTCACAATTTAAAGGTTTAGCAGCTTGCGGGGGATTCTCCTATGGTGATGTTCTCGGTGCTGGGAGAGGCTGGGCAAACTCAATATTATTAAATAAACACGTCAAAGATGAATTTTCCGAGTACTTTTTAAGAACTGATAGCTTCACCTTGGGAGTCTGTAATGGCTGTCAAATGATTTCAAATCTTTCAGAAATTATTCCTGGAACCGAAGAGTGGCCTTCATTTGAAAAAAATACTTCTGAGCAGTTTGAAGCCAGGTTTACCGGAGTCAAGATTATTAAATCTAAGTCAATATTCTTTAAAGAGATGCACGGATCAATTATGCCGATTGCAATAGCGCATGGTGAAGGAAAAGCAGTCTTTGGGTCAAATTTAACTCCAAAAAATATAGTAATGCAATATGTTGATCACTCTGGAAGTACCTCTCAAGTCTATCCTCATAACCCTAATGGCTCTGAAAATTCAGCTGCAGCAATTTGTGATACATCAGGGAGAATTACTATCATGATGCCTCACCCTGAAAGAGTTTTTAGGGCAGTGCAAAATTCCTGGTATCCAAATGACTGGCAAGAAAGATCGCCTTGGCTTAGAATGTTTGAAAATGCAAGGGAATGGATCCAATAATTAAAGTATTTATGTATTTATGACTCCAAATAAGATTATTAGAAGTAAGCGAAGAACAATCAGTATATCTATTAATGAAGATGCTGAATTAGTTGTTCGTGCGCCAAAAAAGCTTTCAATTGAAAAAATTCAAGATTTTATTTACGAAAAAGAAAAATGGATTAATAAGAAGAAGAAATTAATAGAGGATCAAATGAAGGATACTTCGTTGAATCAAAATAAACTTCTATATCTAGGGTTTCTATTTCCAATCACTTTAAATCAAACCTCATCCAAAAAATTAATTTTTAGTGGTGAAGAGTTTATTTCCAATTCTAATAATCCAGAAATTCTCTCACTGTCAATAAAAAAATGGTACAAAAATAAGTTCAAAGAGATAGCGATTCCTCGACTTAACTATTTCGCTGATAAATATAATTTGTCAGTCAATCAGATAAGAATTAAAGAACAAAAAACAATGTGGGGCTCCTGCTCCTCAAAAAATAATATAAATCTAAATTACCTTTTAATTATGGCGCCTATGGATGTAATTGACTATGTCATTATTCACGAGTTGGTTCATACAATTCATAGAAATCATTCAGTCAACTTTTGGAAATCAGTGGAATCAATAATGCCAAACTTCAAAGAAGCTAAGCGATGGCTTAAAGAAAATGGTTACAAATTAAGAAGACTTTAGTTTTTTTAGCTATTGAACTTTTCAACTGCCTCTTGCATAGCATCCTTAAGTGAATCCTGTTCAGCCATTTCCAGAATAATATCTCCACCACCGACTAATTCAGAGTTGAAGTATATTTGAGGAAACGTAGGCCAATCAGCAAAATCAGGGAGACTTTGAAACACTTCTTGATCCTCAAAAACATTTACATAAGCAAACTTAACCCCAGTCGAAGCTAGTGTTTGAGAGGCTCTAGCGGAGAAACCACATTGAGGAAATTGTGGAGTTCCTTTCATATAAATTACAATCGCAGCACTATCGACTTGCTTCTGAATTTTTTCTAATACTTCCAATTTAATACTCCAAAATTATTTCTTTTATTTTAATCTAGAATTTAAATGACTGAAAAAAAAATCATTTAAAAATTACTGCTTAGTCGCTTGAGATACTAAATATTTTTGACCTTGTTTAATTTTATTATAATTACCAAAAACTGATTTAAAGTTATTCTTTATAAAATCCTTCAGCCCATTAATAGTAACAACAGTAATTGTACCTCCTAATTCAAGAGCTTCAAACGCATCATATAGAATGATTGAAAGCTGCTCTCTTCCTACTTTAGCAGGAATATTTGAAATGATTTTATTAAATTTTATCTCGCTTGGCACTTGTATAAAGGCATCAGATAGGTAGGCTTTAGCATTGTTTATGTTATTAATCTTCGCATTGTAATTTGCAAGCTCAACTGCCACAAAATCTTTATCAACCATATGGACTTGACCCTTATGGCACTGCCTTGCTAAAGCAAGACCAATGGGTCCATAACCACACCCCAAATCCAAACACACATCATTTTCATCAGCACTAATATATTTCAATAATAGTAAAGTTCCATCATCAATCGATCGAGGACTAAAAACGCCCCATCGAGTATGTAAATTGAATCTTGATCCTAACAATTCAACATCTAAAACAATATCTTTTTTAAGCTCAGGAATATTTTTTTTATCAAACATCTAGCAAACTTTTTTTTGTGAAAAAACTTATTTAATTAAAATTTATTCTAAATTATCTATTCTTCTTTTGGGTTTGACGAGCATCGTCACCAATATGAACTTCGCCTCGCTTTTTCGCTAATTGAACCTGCTTCTCTCTTTCTCTATACCTACCAATTTGTTCTAAATTTTTTGTTCCATAACACCTTGAGCATGAGGTACCTTTCTCATAGTGAGGGTGTTTTTTGTCTTCTTCCGTAATAGGAAAACGACAGGCATGACATTGATCATACTTGCCTTGCTCAAGATTGTGTTTAACAGCAACTCTATCATCAAATACAAAGCATTCACCCTCCCAAAGACTCTCATCCTCTTTAACCTCTTCCAAGTACTTAAGAATGCCGCCCTGAAGGTGAAAAACATTCTCAAATCCCTCAGACTTTAAATAGGCTGTAGATTTTTCACAGCGAATTCCACCAGTGCAAAACATGGCAATTTTTTTATCTCGATATTTCTCTAAACTATCCTTAGAGAAACTTGGAAACTCCCTAAAAGTTTCAGTATTCGGATTGATAGCACCTTTGAAGCTTCCAATTTCATATTCGTAATTATTCCGAGTATCAATTAAAACAGCATCAGGATCATTAATTAATTCATTCCAATCTTTTGGCTTAACATAAGTTCCAACTGAATGAGTTGGGTCGATTTCGGACAAACCCATCGTAACTATTTCTTTTTTTAATTTAACTTTAAGTCTTTTAAACGGCTGTTTTTTGCTGTATGAATACTTATAATCTAAACCAAGAAGCCTAGAATCCGACTGAAGATAGTCAAGAACTTTTTCAACACTATCTTTATTGCCTGAAATTGTTCCATTTACGCCCTCTCTTGCAAGCAATAGAGTACCTTTAATTCTTAAAGAGTCTAAAAAAGACTTCAGAGGATCTTTGATTTTCTCAAAGTCATCCAGCCGAGTAAACTTGTATAAAGCACAGATGGCATGCATATTTCTTGATGATCATACTAAAAGTATCAATTTTACTAGTCAAGCAAAGCAATTTAAATTTATTTGGGCTTTAGATAAACATTAAATCTCCATTAGGGCTTCATGATTCTCAATACTGAGAAGTGTATAATTCGACTCTTTTCTATGCAATTAAGTTAAGTCTTTATAACGAAATCGAATGATCTTAAATCATATTCAAAATCCGAATGACATTAAAAAGCTAGATATTGATGAGCTAAATACTCTTGCAGAAGAAATTAAACTATTCTTAATTGAAAGTATTGAAAAGACTGGAGGGCATTTAAGTTCAAACCTTGGAACAATCGAATTAACCTTAGCAATGCATTATGTTTTTGACAGCCCTAATGACACTTTTGTTTGGGATGTCGGTCATCAAGCCTACACTCATAAAGTATTAACTGGTCGTAAAGACTTGATGTCAACTATTCGTCAAAAAGATGGATTATCGGGTTTTACAAAAAGAAGTGAAAGTGAACACGATATTTTTGGTGCTGGACACTCTTCAACCTCAGTTAGTGCCGCACTAGGTATTGCCATGGCAAATAAACTTGATAACAATTCAGATACTTCAATAGCCGTGATTGGAGATGGAGCACTAACTGGTGGAATGTCATTTGAGGCTCTCAATCATGCTGGAGATACAAACGCTAATCTTTTAATCATTCTTAATGATAATGATATGTCAATCTCAAAAAATGTTGGCGCATTAAGCAAATATCTAACGAGGCTTATTTCTGGAAAAATCTACTCAACCATGAAATCTAAATCACTAGAATTTTTGGAAAGATTGCCGCGTATTCAAAAATTTGCAAAACGATCAGAAGAACATTTAAAAGGAATGATTTTACCAGGCACGCTTTTTGAAGAGTTGGGGATAGACTACTTTGGACCAATTGATGGTCATGATATTGACATATTAATTAAAACTCTAGAAAATCTTAAAAACTTTGAAAAACCAAGAATTCTTCATATCATTACAAAAAAAGGTCATGGATTTAAGGCGGCAGAAGAAAATCCTCTAAAATTTCATGGTATTTCTCCACCTTCATCTTCCAGTGATAATTTTCCAAGCTACAGCAGTGTTTTTGGGGAGTGGCTTTGCAATATTGCTAAGAGCGATGAAAAAGTTATTGGAATTACACCTGCCATGTCTGAAGGATCGGGAATGGTTGACTTTGCCAATAAATTTCCTGAACGTTTTGTGGATGTTGCTATTGCTGAGCAACATGCAGTGACTCTCGCTGGCGGAATGGCAACTCAAGGTTTAAAACCAATTGTTGCTATTTACTCAACCTTCCTACAACGAGGTTATGACCAGTTTATTCATGACATTGCATTGCAAAATTTAAACGTTACTTTTGCTATCGATAGAGCAGGACTTGTAGGAGCTGATGGAGCAACTCATGCTGGAATTTTTGATTTGAGTTTTTTACGATGCATACCCAATATTACTATCTTAGCTCCAAGCTCTTCATTAGAAATGTATAAAGCTCTGAATTTTGCAAATCATTTTGAAGGGCCAGTTTGTGTAAGATTTCCTAGAGGTAAATCCAGCGTTGAAGATTTTGTCACAAAATCGATGATTGACATTGGAAAAGGAAATATTGTTAGAGCTGGAGAAGATATTGCCATCTTTTCATTTGGTAATATGCTTGAGATTGCCCTTGAAGCTTCTGAAAAGATTAATGCTACCGTTGTAGATATGAGGTTTGTAAAACCCTTGGATGAAGACTTAATAATTAATATTGCAAATAACTCTTCAACACTAATATCAATAGAAGACAATACCTTAAAGGGCGGCGCTGGAAGCGCTATAAATGAACTACTTCAGATTAATAATATTAAAACAAAACTTCACATTTTAGGTATTCCAGATTACGTAACAGAACATGGTTTACAATCTGAGCTATATGAGCTTTATGGCTTAACATCAGAAAACATTATCAAAGCCTCAAATAATCAATGAAAGAAACACTAAAAAAATACAGTCCTAAACCTGAAAATCTGAATCTTGGATGGTTTAATAAACATCTTAAAAATCCTGAAATTTTGAAATGGAATAAAAAAACAATTTCTAGAGCTTTTGCTATAGGGCTCTTTTTTGCATTTATACCTCTCCCAATGCATACTCTATTAGTAGCAATCTTTGCGGTTGTTTTTTCTGCAAATATTCTACTTTCAATTCTTGTTGTATGGGTTAATAACCCAATTACAATGGTACCTTTTTATTACTTTACCTATAAACTAGGAGCTTCAATTATGGGTATTGAGATAGATCTAGAATTTGAGTTTACATTTTCATATCTTATGGAAAATTTTGGAAATGCGACAATAGCTTTTTGGGTGGGAGGGTTTATTGCTTCGATAGTTTCAGCATTATTAGGTTATTACTCAATTATTGCTATCTATAAATATAAGGCTCTTAAAAGAGTTAAACGTTTGAAATAGGTATCTTCCTTCTGATTTGCATCTCAAGGGTATCAACTAGTGACTCATTATCCACTTTGCTATGAGTTTTACCATTAATATATAATAAGTTTGGAGAGCCTCCCGTTAGACCTACACTCACCTCTTTGGCTTCACCTGGACCATTAACTACGCAGCCAATCACAGCCACATCAATAGCTTCATTAATATCTTCAAGGCGTGATTCAAGCTCGTTAACAACAGAAATAACGTCAAATTTTTGTCTAGAGCAAGATGGGCAAGCAATTAAATTAACACCTTTCTTTCTTAAATGTAGAGATTTTAAGATATCAAAACCAACTTTAACTTCATCGATAGGATCTGATGCAAGTGAAACACGAATGGTATCTCCTATACCTTCACTCAACAACAAGCCCATTCCAATTGAGGATTTAACAGCACCAGAACGAAAAGATCCAGCTTCGGTGATACCAAGATGAAGTGGGTTGTCAATTTGTGAGGCAAGCTGACGATAGGCAAACACAGTCATGAAAACCTCTGATGCTTTAAGAGAAATTTTAAAATTATCAAAATTTAACTTATTGAGAATATCGATATGCCTAAAAGCCGATTCCACCATTGCTTCAGGAGTCGGCTCAGTGTATTTTTTTTGTAAATCCTTTTCAAGGGAGCCTGCATTAACCCCTACTCTTATTGGTATCCCGTTATCTTTTGCAGAAGCAACAACTTCTTTAATTCGATTTTCTTTACCAATATTTCCAGGATTAATTCTAAGACAATCAGCACCATACCCTGCAACTTTGAGAGCAATTTTATAATCAAAATGTATGTCAGTAATTAAAGGTATATTTACGGATTTTTTTATTTTTTTAAACGCTTCTGCAGCATCCATAGTAGGGATTGAAACTCTTACCATATCTGCACCTGCCCCTTCAAGTGATAGAATTTGTGAAATTGTAGAATCGACATCACAAGTATCTGTATTAGTCATAGTTTGAACACTAATTGGTGCATCACCACCGATAGCTACATCACCGACAAATATTTGCTTTGAAACTCTTCGTTTAATTTTGTGTATTTGCTTCATAGTTACTTACAACTTCATCAAGACTCTCTTCATTACTCACTATTACTTTAGGTGTAATTGATTCATCAGTATCTTCAATCACTTCATCCTCACTCCCCACATACTCAGTTGGTTGACTGATGATGATTGAAACTGATTTACTTTGACTAAAATCTAAGTCTTGAAAATAATACCACAGACCTCCTAAAACCAAAATAAACAATAACAGCCAGATTAACTTTGGTAATATGCGTTTTTTCTTTTTTGGGTAGTAATCAATTCCGTCCAACATTTCTTCTACTCTTGTCTAATACTTTTCCTGCTAGCTGACCACAAGCAGCATCAACATCATCGCCCCTTGTTCTTCGTGTTGTGGTTCGAATCCCTGATTGATGTAATATATCTTGGAACTTATCTATAGTGATATTTTTTGAAGTTTTATACTGACTTTCTGGAAATGGATTAAAAGGAATGAGGTTGACTTTCGCTGATTCACGCTCAAACCAAAAGTTTAATAACTTCGAAAGTAATCTTGCATCTTCTAAAGAATCATTAACCCCGTCGAGCATGACATATTCAAACAATATATGTCTCTCTTGAGTACCAGCATTTAGGTAATAATGACATGCTTTCATTAGCTCTTTAATTGGATATTTTTTATTTATAGGAACGAGTATATCCCTTAATTCATCATTAGGTGCATGTAAAGAGATTGCCAAGCTAACTGGCACTTTGTCTGACATTCTTGTTAATGCAGGAACAATTCCAGAGGATGAAACAGTAACCCTTCTTCTTGAAAGCCCAAAAGCCCAATCATCTAAAAGAATTTCACAAGCATCATAAACAGGAGACTCATTAAGTAACGGCTCCCCCATACCCATAAATACAACATTGGAAATGCGTTGATCTTTTTGAATTAAATGACTTTTAGCAATTAGAACTTGACCAATAATCTCATGTGTTTTAAGGTTTCTATTAAAACCTTGATACCCTGTGGAACAAAAAGTACATGCAAGTGAGCAACCAACTTGTGAAGAGATACAGAGAGTACCTCTATCTTTTTGAGGGATATAAACAGTTTCAATATGATTCTCTTCACCAAGTTTTATAACCCACTTGATGACCCCATCTTTTGAATTGCTCATTGAAATAACTTCAGGCAAGTCTATAGAAGCTATTGCTCTAAGCTTCTGTCTTAAATCTTTAGAAAAATTATGCATATCACCAAAGTCATTTGCACCTTGGTGATATATCCATTGCATAATCTGTTTTGTACGAAATGGCTTTTCATTCAAGTCAGAAAAAAACTCCTTAAACTTACTTTGAGTATGTCCGAGTAAGTTTTGTTTTTCTAACATGAGAAAGGTTATCTATTTTTATCGTGTTCTAGGACAAATACCATCTTCACCAAAGAAATAGGCAATCTCGATTGCTGCATTTTCTAGAGAATCTGAACCATGAACTGCATTTTCATCTAAAGATTCAGCAAAATCTGCTCTTATAGTTCCTGCATCTGCTTCTTGCGGATTGGTAGCACCCATAATTTCACGATGCTTAGCAACTGCATTTTCACCCTCTAAGACTTGAATCATTACGGGTCCAGAAGTCATAAAAGTCATTAGATCGTTAAAGAAAGGTCTATCCTTGTGAACAGCATAGAAACCTCCAGCCATTTCTTTATCCAAATGTATCATTTTTGATGCAACTATTTTAAAGCCAGCATTTTCAAACCTTGAGTAAATTTGACCGATGACATTTTTAGCTACTGCATCTGGTTTAATTATTGATAATGTTTGCTCCATGGATAATCTCCAATTATTTAAAAAGCGAATATTTTACCATGCACTTGAATATTTCTTAGGGTTATGGAAGCATAAGACAGCAAAAGATAAATGACTCAATACTTTATAAATATTTGTTTCTACGATAGTTATCGAATTTATCATAAACTTTAAAATAAACACTTGCAATTGGAAGAAACCAGGGCTTTCCAAAGTAATATGGACGGCTCTGCAGTGATGTATCCTCAAATACTGTTACTTTTTTATCTGGTTCCAATATCTTCAGGGCCGCCATATGGCCTAAATAAGGAGCCATAGCGACTCCATTACCACAATAGCCCATTGCAGAATATATTCCATTATGACTGCCTAAGTTTGGAAGCATACTAAAACTAAAACCTGTAAACCCTGTCCAGCAATGACTTACCTTTACCCCATCTAATTCAGGAAAAATTTCTGATAACGTTTTTTGAAGAATAGGAAGTGCTTTTTCTGCTGAAATTGAATGCATAGCAGCTCTTGTCCCAATCATTATTCTTTTTCCACAGGGTGTTGGTCGATAATAACAATACCGCTTTCGTGTTTCAACTATACAATGACCTCCGGGAATTAATGCATTAACTCTTTCTATACCAATCTCATCTGTCGTAATAATGTAACTAGGTACTGGCAAAATTCTTCTAGACAAATACTTTGAAAGAGTCGGTCGAGTATATCCATTGGTCGCTATTAAAACATTCTTGCAGTTAATAGTTTTATTAGAAATAGACACAATAAAACCATCTTTTTCATCAGTCGATAATCTAGTCACTTTTTTTACTGGCTTATTTCCAAAAACCTTTGCACCAGAATCTATTGCAAGTTGATGCAGTCCATAATGAAACTTTCTGGGTTGAACCGAACCATGATCTTGATAATATTGACCACCAAAGTATAAGTGAGTTTTAATAGATTCAGACATCAAATTAGGATCTATCATTTTAGAATTAAAATGATCAATAGCTTTTAATTTATTAAGGTTTTCTGACATACTCACTTGATCTTGAGGCACCCATGATGTCCTTAATCGGCCACAAATCTGTAGATCACAATCAATATTATTATCTTTTATTAAATTAGTAGTAAAAGTGAGTGAAGCATTTGCTTCTTTGTGGATTTTTCTAGCTATATCTAAACCATATTTTTTATCGGCTTGTTGAGGCGAAACTTTATGGCCAGAGCCTAGCATTCCGCCATTCCTTGTACTTGCTCCAAAACCTATCTCTTCTGAATCAAAAACGATAACGCTAAGTTCAGATTTTGCTAAAGTAATTGCTGCACTTAAACCTGTAAATCCAGCACCAACAATTACAACATCGGCTTTCACAGGAATCCCGTTACTTTCGCTGTATTTTGGTTGGTCTTCCCACCAATATGGAGAGAATTTAGTCATAGCTTAAAATTAGAGTTAGCTTAAAAAAAGTATATCAAGCTTTAAAAGTAAAAAATTAATTAATAACAAATTCAAGCTTTAGTTATTTTCTAGGTTTTTTTTAGGCTTTAAATCTCCTTCAAGATTGCTTTTAAAAAAATCAATTAATCTTGAAGCAAACTCATCAAAATACATAAACTTAATTCCTGAATGAATGGCATTTTCAGCCATCCAAGTTTCTAAGTTAGCTCCGTATTGTTTTGCAAATACCTCCATATCAGATGTATTATGAGGCAAAACCCTAGTGTCACCTGTTCCATGCATAGCAAAAATAGGCCTTCCACTATGGTTCATAAATGCAAGTTGAGGGGATGGCTCAAGTAGTGTTTCATTACCAAAAATATAAGCAGCCCAAACTGCCCCCTTTGAGAGCCAAGATGGATATCCTTCTCTTTGAAGCTCCTCCTTAACTATTACGTTAAGATCTGAATACCCCGATTCTAGAACAACAGCTCTAATTCTCTCATCTAATCCAAAGGCAATTGCAGCAGTACCTGCACCCATTGATAAACCATAGACGCCTATTCTATTTGGATTAATTGATTGCTCATCTACTAACCAATCTACACTTGAGATAAGGTCGCGGTATTCTTTAGTTCCAACACTGATTTGCCCATCTTCAATTGTCGACATACCGTGATCACGCTGATCAAACAATAAGGTATTAAAGCCCGCCTCATTTAAAATGGCTGCCACTAATAAAATATCAGAATCATATTTACTGGCTCTTAAACCATGAGTCAAAATAATTACTGGTGAGTCTCCTGCACCATTTTGATCGACTGGTATCCACCAAGCATCGAGCTCTATTCCTTCATCACCTCCTGGGTATCTATATGACTCCCAATAATCAATACTAAAGTTGCTAAAGGCAAAATCAGAATTGCTGGAATGATCCATAAATGAATTTGGAGAATTACTACAATTATTCCCACAACCTGGCTCAGCTCTTGCTAGAGTAGTATAAATAAAGTAACCAACTCCTATGTAAATTAAAACTGAGAATAGGCAGATTAAGAGGACAGATATTGCTAATCGTTTATGAATAATACTCATAGGTTTTTAACAAAAAAAAAGGCGCGTTAGCGCCTTTTTAAAATAATATAACTTAATTAGTTACATGCATCTTTCAATGCTTTACCAGCTTTGAATGCTGCCACATTAGAAGCTTTAATTTGAATAGTTGCTCCAGTTTGTGGGTTACGGCCAGTACGAGCTGCACGGCTTCTAACTACAAAGCTACCGAATCCAGTTAGTTGGACTCCATCACCACTTGCCATTGCTGAAGTGATTGCACCTGTTGTAGCATTTAATGCTCTTGCAGCATCTGCTTTAGACATATTTGCACCTGAAGCTATTGCATCGATTAATTCTGATTTATTCATTTTAATTCTCTCCAATAAAGTTTGTTAAAAAAAAAGATAAAGCGGAAGAGGTAACTTTTAAACCTATTTCAGGAGGAAAGAATCAAAAGAAACCATCTGCCTCCAACGCTGTACCTAGTGGTTATTGTACTACCAAAAGAAAGTTATATGAAAAATAATTAAAAAAAAAATTTACCCATACCAAATATTTCAGCGATTGCTCTCTTTTAGTGCTCTAGCTTTATCTAATTTCCAATCCTTTTCCTTTATATCTTGTCTCTTATCATATGATTTTTTACCCTTGGCAACTCCAATCTCTAGTTTCACTTTTCCTCTTACCCAATACAATTTAAGTGGAACAACGGTTAATCCCTTTTGAGTAATTTTTTCTCGGAGCCTATTAATTTCAATTTTATTGAGCAGTAGTTTTCTAGTTCTAATTGGATCACATTCTATATGACTGGAAGCGGATTTTAATGGGGAGATATGTGCTCCAAAAAGAAAGAGTTCATTATTCTTATAAATCACATAACTCTCTTTTATTTGGACTTTATTGTCCCTTAGGCTTTTTACTTCCCAGCCAAGCAAACTAAGTCCAGCCTCAAGACTTTGTTCGATAAAATAGTCATGTCTTGCTTTTTTATTTAAGGCAATAGTATTTGAATTATCTTTTTTAGTTTTAGCCATGCATCGTATTTCAAAAAGTGCAATTGTTCCATATTCACCCCAGCAAATGTTTGACTTGGTCAATAATATTAATGACTACTCGCAATTTCTAAACTGGTGTGACTCCTCCTCTATTTTAAATGAATCTAGCAATCAAATTACTGCCTCGGTTCAGATAAATAAAAATGGCTTCAGACAGAAGTTTACTACTATAAATACCTTAACCCCCTATAAATCAATCGAGATGATATTACTGGATGGACCTTTTGATGAGCTTTCTGGAGAGTGGCGATTTGAATCTCTTGGAGATAGCGCTGCAAAAGTTTATTTAGATCTTGAATTTAGTTTCAAATCTATAATTGCTGATATGACTATCTCCCCATTATTTAAGAGTATTGCGAACTCCCAACTCGATGCATTTGTTGAAAGAGCAATACATATTTATGGCTAAAATTATTGCTTTAAATAAACCTTTTGGTGTTCTCTGTCAATTTAGTGGTGAGGGAGAGACTTTAGCAAATTATGTTGATATCCAAAATATTTATCCAGTAGGTAGACTAGATAAAGATTCTGAAGGTCTAGTCATATTAACTGATGACGGAAAGCTTCAAAATAAAATCTCTGATCCAAAAAATAAAAAAACCAAAGTCTACGTTGTCCAGGTAGAAGGTGTGATTTCTGAGGTAGCTTTGAACTCCCTTCAAACCGGAGTTAATCTAAAAGATGGATTAACAAAACCAGCAATCATTAATAAAATAATGCAACCGAAATGGCTATGGGATAGGACACCTCCAATTCGAACAAGAAAAAATATTCCTACCTCATGGATTCAAATGTCTATCACTGAAGGAAGAAATCGACAGATACGAAGAATGACCGCTAGTGTCGGCTTTCCGACTTTAAGATTGATTAGAATACAAATTGATCAATGGAAATTAGGAAATATTAAAGTTGGATCCTATGTCTCTTTTTAAAGATTCTTATTCTGCTTTGATCTGTAAGAACCCAGAAGAGAAAGTTCGTTTAACAAATCAATTAGGTGAAGTCAAAATCTTAAATGACATAGGGACAACTTTTAAAATTAAGAAAATGCCGTCACCTGGCCGTCCTCAAAAACCAAGATTAGTTAATTTTAATGGCACACCGAAAAGAGATAAGTCAGAGCTTGGAATGATTAAAAATATTCATGCAATTTGTCATATTGAGTTTAATGCAATCAATTTGGCACTAGATGCAATTTATAGATTCCAAGACATGCCTCATCAATATTATTCTGACTGGATTAAAGTTGCCACTGAAGAATCATATCACTTTACTCTTCTTAATCAATATCTAGAAGAACTAGGCTATCAGTATGGAGATTTTGATGCACATAATGGATTATGGCAAATGGCAGTTGCTACAGATTATGATGTTTTGGCAAGAATGGCTCTTGTTCCAAGAGTCTTGGAAGCAAGAGGATTGGATGTAACACCGAGTATTAAAAAAAAATTTAGTGGAACAAAGTTTAATCAAATGGCTGAAATATTAGATGTTATTTTTGAAGATGAAATTGGCCATGTAAAGATTGGTAATTATTGGTACCGACATTTATGCAGTCAAAGAAAAATTGACCCCGTTAAAACATTTGACCAATTAATAAAGAAACATATTGGATCAAATTTGAGAGGTCCATTCAACATTGAAGCAAGAACACTCTCTGAATTTAGTCAAAAAGAATTAGAATATTTAGAACATCCCGATCGATTTTCAATTTAACTTAGTTCGTCCATCGCTTCGTTTGCCAAGAGATCCGCCATATCATTTCCTGGATCATCGCTATGACCTTTAACCCAGTGCCAGTTGACACTATATTCATTATTAAGAGTATCTAGTTGCTTCCACAAATCAACATTTTTTACTGGCTTCTTATTGGCAGTCTTCCAATTTTTTGATTTCCAAGAATCAATCCATTCATTAATTCCTTGGATGACGTATTTTGAATCTGTATACAAATCCACTGAGATATTTCTTGATTTAAGTGATTCCAGAGCTTTGATGGCGGCAGTAAGTTCCATTTTATTATTAGTGGTATTATGCTCCGAACCTTTTAGCTTTTTGTCATGATCTTTATAACGAAGCCATACGCCCCAACCTCCGACTCCAGGATTGCCTCTACATCCACCATCTGTATAAATTACAATCTTATCCATAAATTAGCTATCTAAATTAATTTGAAACCAATATTCGAGCAACGCTAAATGCCAAAGCCTAGATCCATTTAGTGCTGTCATATAATCTCTAGGTGAATCAATAACTTTGTTGACATAATGCTTATCAAAAATACCTCTATTGCGACATGCGCCTGACAAAAGTATATCAGACATAAATTCTAAGAAATCTCCCTGAATGTATTTCAATGCAGGCATAGGAAAATAACCTTTTTTTCGATCAATTACTGAGTCAGGCAAAAGCCCCCTTGAAATACTTTTCAGGGGATGCTTTCCTTCCTCCTTCATTTTTAGTGATGGTGGAATACTCAATGCCCACTCAACAAGATCAGTATCCATAAAAGGAACCCTAGCCTCCAAACCCCATGCCATAGTCATATTGTCAACCCGCTTAACAGGATCATCAACTATCAAGCGAGTCATATCAGTCCTAAATACCTTATCAATAAAGGATTCTGCACCTGTTTTTGAAAACTCTTTGTCTAGCCAAATATGAGTATGATTTTCTCCTTGATATTTTGATACCACAGTTTGCAAATACTCTTCGTGAGGCCTATCAACATAATGTTTTGAGAAACATTCAATTTCATCTCCATTCTCCTTTGCCATTTTTGGATACCAAAAATATCCCGCAAAAGCTTCGTCAGCGCCTTGTCCAGATAAAACAACTTTAGTGTGTTTTGAGACCTGCTCAGATAGCAAATAAAAAGCTACAGCATCCTGACCAACCATTGGTTCAGCCATATTAATAACGGCTTCAGATAATCTTGGAAGAACTTCTTCATTACTTACTTTGTACTTCTTGTGCTCAGTATTAAATCTAGAGACAATCTGATCAGAATATTCAAATTCACTTCCAGATTCATCTTCAATGTCTTCAAAACCAATTGAAAAAGTTCTAATCCTTTCATGGCCTGCCTCTTTCAGGAGTGCAACAATTAAAGACGAGTCAAGGCCGCCAGAGAGTAAGACGCCAATTGGAACATCAGATGCATTCATCCTTTTTATAACTGCAGCAGACAATAGTTCATGGGTCTTCTCAATATATTCTTGATTAGAAATTTTGCCTTCAGGTCTTTTAGCCGTGGGCTTCCAGTAAGTTTTTTCTTGGATACGGCCCTTAGAATTAAGAGTCATAAAGGTGCCGGGCTTTAATTTTTGAATTCCATTAATTATTGTATTTGGTGCTGGCACAACACCATGTAAAGATAATTGTTGATGGAGGGCAACAGGATTAATACTCTTATCAAGGTTTTGAGTAAGCAATGCCTGTGAATTTGATGCAAATGTAAACGCCTTGGAAGTAGAATTAAAATAGAGTGGCTTAATACCCATTCTATCCCTTGCAATAAATAATTTTTTACTAGGTTGGTCCCAAATAACAAAAACAAACATTCCATCTAAATGCTCAAGACAGCTTTCACCCCAGTGGTGATATGCTTTTAAAATGACTTCAGTATCAGAATGTGAAAAAAACGTATAGCCCTTGTCAGTTAACTGAGCGCGTAGTGATTTATAGTTATATATTGTTCCATTAAAGACTAATGTTAGTTCAAGCTTATCATCTATCATAGGCTGAGAACCTAAGTTAGATAAATCAATAATACTTAGTCTTTGATGTCCAAAACCAATACTCCCTCTAATCCATTTTCCACTTGAATCAGGGCCTCTTCTCGCCAACTTTGTCATCATATTGTCTAGTGACTTTGACGAAACCTCTTTTCCATCAAAGCGAAACTGACCACAGATTCCACACATAAACTCTACCTTAAAAGTTTAAAACCAAAACAATTTCACTACACCAAATATAGATGTTTATAAACTATTTCTATAATGTGAGTTATTTTAAAAAATGTAAAATAGTCATTTTATCAAGTATTACTATTCAATAATGCCTCAAACACTATACGACAAACTAATAAGCACACATAAGGTTTTAGAGCAAGATGGCTCAATGCTTATTTATATTGATCGTCAACTAATTCATGAAGTTACATCTCCGCAAGCTTTTGAGGGCCTGTCCTTGGCAGGAAGAAAGATATGGCGCAACGAATCAAATCTTGCTGTCCCAGACCATAATGTGCCAACTACAGATAGATCAAGTGGTGTTAGCAGTATTACTGATCCCGTTTCTAGACTTCAGGTCGAAACTTTAGATAAAAACTGTGAAACATTTGATATCAATGAAATTCATATGAATGATGTTCGTCAAGGCATTGTTCATGTCATTGGGCCTGAACAAGGAGCGACTTTACCAGGAATGAGTATTGTTTGTGGTGACTCGCATACAACAACCCACGGAGCTCTTGGAGCATTAGCATTTGGCATTGGAACATCTGAAGTAGAGCATGTCCTAGCAACTGGGTGCCTTTGGCAAAACAAAGCAAAAAATATGAAAATTGAAATCAATGGTGAATTATCTAATGATGTAAGTGCTAAAGATCTTGCGCTATATGTGATTGGAAAAATTGGGACTGCTGGTGGCACAGGATTTGCAATTGAATTTTGTGGAAATACGATTGAAAAGATGAGCATAGAAGGAAGAATGACTCTTTGTAATATGTCAATTGAGGCTGGGGCAAAAGTTGGTCTGGTCGCTGTAGATGAAAAAACAATTGATTATGTTCAAGGAAGGCCTTTTGCTCCGACAGGTGATAATTGGGAGTCAGCTCTAAAATATTGGCAGACTCTTCATAGTGATTTAGACTCTCATTTTGACGAGTCAATTTTAATTGATGCTAGCCTAATTAAACCACAAGTGACTTGGGGAACCTCTCCTGAAATGGTTGTTGACATTAATGGCTCAACACCTGATCCAAAACTTGAGGAAGATGAAGTTAAAGCAGAAAGTATTCGTAATGCACTGAAGTATATTCATCTAAAACCCAACACATCAATGAGTTCGGTAGAAATAGATAAGGTATTTATTGGGTCCTGTACAAACTCAAGAATTGAAGATTTGAGAGCTGCTGCTTCAGTAGCAAAAGGTAAAAAAATTGCTAAAAATATTAAATTAGCGCTTGTTGTTCCTGGCTCAGGGCTGGTAAAAAAACAAGCTGAAGAAGAGGGTCTTGATCAAATTTTTAAAGATGCTGGATTTGAATGGCGTGAACCTGGATGCTCAATGTGTCTAGCGATGAATGCAGATAAACTAGAAGTTGGTGAAAGGTGTGCGAGTACCTCTAATAGGAACTTTGAAGGTCGCCAAGGCCAAGGATCATTTACACACCTTGTAAGCCCAGCGATTGCTGCAGCAACTGCAATAGCGGGTAGATTTTCAGGAGTAAATTCATGAAAAAATTTACTTCTTTGAGCTCAATTGCAATGCCTCTTGACCGCGCCAATATTGATACAGATGCTATCATTCCAAAGCAATTCTTAAAATCAATTAAAAGAAGTGGATTTGGGCCAAATTTATTTGATGAATGGCGCTATTTAGACCATGGTGAGCCAGGGATGGATAATTCAAAGCGCCCAATCAACTCCGACTTTGTCTTAAATAATCCAAAATACTTTGGAGCGCAAATTTTACTTACTCGAAGAAATTTTGGATGTGGCTCTTCAAGAGAGCATGCCCCATGGGCTCTTGAAGACTATGGATTTAGAGCCATCATTGCTCCAAGTTTTGCAGATATTTTCTATAATAATTGTTTTAAGAATGGCATACTTCCAATCACTTTAAGCACTGAAATCGTTGATAGTTTATTTAACTACTCTGGACAAATCGGAATAGATCTAAAAAAACAAGTTGTTGAGACAGATGAGAAATCCTACGGTTTTGAAGTCGACCCAGAAAGAAAAAGAAGACTCATCAATGGACTTGATGATATTGGTTTAACATTGCAGAATGAGAATCAGATACGTTTATTTGAAAAAGAGCACTTTGCTAAATTTCCCTGGATATGATTGGACATCTTAAAGGTAGAATAATTAACAAAAACCCTCCTGAAGTTTTGATTGAGGTTGAAGGAATTGGCTATGAGGTACTCTGCCCCATGTCTACCTTCTATGAGCTAGATAATCTGTCAGAAGATATTTTATTGTTTACACATCTCAGCATTAAAGAGGATGCGCACACATTATTTGGATTCATCACTAAAGATGAAAAAAATGTTTTTAGAGAGTTAATAAGAGTTAATGGTGTCGGACCAAAGGTAGCACTTGCGATACTATCAAACCTTAGTGTTAGCTCTTTAGTTCAGTGCATCTCTACAGAGGATGCTGATCTACTTGCGAAAACTCCAGGAATTGGCAAAAAAACTGCTCTTAAGCTAATAGTTGAACTGCAAGATAGACTTGGAAAGCTGGAACTATCAGGCAGCCTAGTGTCTTCAAAAGAATTCAAACAGAGCTCTAACCCAAATTCTAGACAGGCCATTGAAGCACTTCAATCGCTTGGCTTTAAAGTAAAAGAAGCGAACAAAATGGTTTCAAAAATTGATGACCAAGACCTCAGCACTGAGCAGATAATTCGACTGGCTCTTCAAAACAAGTAGCTAGACTAGCGCTTTTTTTCTGGAAAACCTCGCTCTAATCCTGCTCAGCATATTAATAAAGTCATAGTTCATAAGATACATACAAGGCAATAGAATTAGTGTTAAGACGGTACCAAATATTAGACCGTAACCAAGCGCAAGAACCATTGGTTGAAGGAACACATCCGTACCTCCAATACCGTAAGCAAGTGGTAATACACCGGCCATAGTTGTTAGTGTGGTTAGTACTACAGCCCTCAAACGATCTCGCGAACCTCTTGCAATCCAAACTTTTTTATCTTCTAATTGTGCACTTTTATCCCTAATATAATTTAAGTGACTGACCATCACTAGTGAGTCATTGACAATAACTCCCATTAGAGCCAACGAGCCAGTCAATGCAAAGAAGCTTAGAGGCTCTCCATGGAAATAAAAAGCCCAAACAACTCCAATCAGTGAAAAAGGAACTGCGGCCAATACAAGCATTGGTTGCGAATAGGAGTTAAAGAGTATTGCAAGAAGAAGAAAAATGCCAACAAGGGCAACTACAAAGGCTCTTAAGAAGTCTTGAAGAGAGTCAATTGATTCTTGCGCACCACCAGCAGTAATAATAGAAACCTGTGGATATTCAACAGACGCATTAAGTTCCTTCAAAGCTTTAGCTAATATGATTGTTTTGGATGGTGGCGGCCCTCTTCGAGCAGGCTTTGCCGAATCAGGCCTAGCTTCATCAGACTTTGCTTCATCAGGCTTAACATTGAGCGGCTGGTTTTCTCCACTATTTTCATTAACTTGACTTGGCCTTCCTCTAGGACGACCATCAGCAATACTCGCGGTAACTTTTATAGAACGATCACCATCCAAGTGGTTGTAATCTGGCTCACCTTGAATTTCTCGGAGAGTTGAAAACTGACTCATTGGTATCAGATTACCTTGACGGTTTTTTATAGCAGTATTTTTGATAAAATTCTCGGTGTAATCATTTTCACCAATATAAATCCTAACGTCTTCATCTTTACCTGCTATCGTCGCATCAGTAACGTAAGAACCCGAAAAAGCAGTTCTGAGATGCCTATAAACAGACTGATACTCAACCCCAAGACGAGCCATTTCATCAAAATCAAGGACTGTCTCAATCCTTGGCTTGCCAATCTCATCATTACGATTAATGTTGTCAACACCATTAATTGAGTTTAATATTTCTACAAGTCTGTCAGCAGCAAGAGCTCGTTGTGCATCATTCTCTGAAACAAGGGTTACCTCAATGTCTGCACCTTGAGGTGGTCCAGGTCTTAATAGAGATATGCGAATTTTTTCAGCCCCTTCTACATTTTTCACTAGTGCTTTTAGTTTTTCCTGCATATCTTCAGCAGCTCTTTCTCTATCACTCGTTTCTGTTAAGGCAATTTCAATATCAGCTCTATTAGTAAAGTAGCTCCCGATGGTGCTGGTATATGACTTAAGGTCCTTGCCAATTTCACTAACAATAAGGTTTTCAACATCAATAACTATTTTTTCAGTGTACGATGCAGAGCTTCCATTAGGAGCCTCGATATTAGCAAACATAACTGTTGCACCTCTCGATGGAAATAGATTAAATGGGATATTTTTCATAGCAAAAAATGCCGAATAGGCAAGCAAACCAATAAACAAAGGAACAATCAGATATCGCCACTTTAAGATATGAATCATAGATCTATTGTAAAAATTTTCAACAGGCACAAACCATGTTTTTTGCTTCTCAACTTTTTTAGTGGCTAGGTGAGCTGGAAGAGCAAACGTAATTTCTAAAAAGGAAATTGCCAAGGCAAACAACACTACAACCGGCAAAACATAAATAAATTTTCCCAATATACCTGACATTAAGAAAAATGAAGACATCACCAGCATGGTAGAAATAATAGTTGTAACTACAGGCATAATGACACGCTTTAGTCCCATTACAACATTCTTATACAGATTTCCTTCTTTAGATTTATAGTGGTGAATACTTTCAGCAATTACAATACTATCATCTACAACAATACCGAGCACAAGAATAAATCCTGAAAGAGAAATTAAGTTAATTGTGTTTCCAGTTAGTCCAAGTCCAAATACAGCGCCTAAAAGACATACAGGGATACTAACCGCGACCCAGAAAGCCGTTTTCAAAGAGAGAAATACCCCTAAAACAACTAGAACTAGTGCGAGCCCTATGTAGCCATTTTTAATAATAATCTCGAGCCTGTTTGCAACTGCCTCTGATGAGTCATCGGTATAAAAAATATTGATATCATCTGGAATGTTTTTTTGAAATTCAGATACGCGCTCCCTAACTCTTTTAACAGTTCTAATAATATCCGCTTGAGGTTGTTTTTTTACTTTTAGAACGAATCCTTTAGTTCCATTGACTCGAGTAATAGAGGTCTCTTCTTCTTGGCCTCTAAAGATCTCAGCAATATCATCCAACCTTATAACAGGGCCATCAAAGCTAGACTTAATAACAACATCTTTAATATCATCAATACTTTCAAACTCAGACAGAATTACGATATTCTTCTCTAAACTTTCTTGGTTGTTGCCACCAATAGTAAAACGAGCGTTTCGACTTGAAATGGCTGATATAACCTCATTAATTGACATCTTGTATTTATCAAGCTTGTCTGGGTTAACCTTAATTTGTATTTCACTGTCAAGGTAACTCGGGTTATCAACTGAAGCAACGCCTTTAATCCTAGATATAGCCACCTGTAGCTCATCTGTAATTTGCCTTGCTTGATTAAAATCACCCGATGTACTGTCAATATTAATCGTAATGACTGGGAATTCGGTGACATTAAAATCGATTACTTGAGGTAAATCAGTAACCTCTTCAGGAAAGGCTTTGACACGGTTTACTGCATTGCGGACATCATTTTTAACAGTTGTGACATCTTTAAGGTCTGCCTCAAGTGTAACAATGATGCTAGAAATACCCTCTCGAGAGGTAGAAGTAATTTCTTTAATTCCACTGACACTGAGTAATTCTTCTTCAATAACATTCGTCACAGATTTTTCAACATCTTCAGGTGAAGCGCCAGGGTATGCTGTAGTGACACTTAGCACTTCAAAATCTACAGTAGGGAATTGATCGCGCTGCATTCCCAAAACTGAGAGAACACCAATAGCAATAAAAGCAAGAGAGAAGACAAGAGCAAACTTCTTCTGTCTAACCAGAAAGTCTAAGAAAGCATCCATATAAGACTATTGTTTTAACAAAAATGTGATTATATAGACATTAAAATGAAGAAACAATGAAGATTATATGAATGTCTAGGCTAAAAAAGTAAGAAATTCTATGCGTTTCTTGCGCGTTTTCTTTGATTCTCAGTTAATAATCTTTTTCTAATGCGTATATGGTTTGGCGTTACTTCGACGAGCTCATCATCATCGATAAATTCAAGTGCTTGCTCTAAATCAAGACTAATTTTAGGTGTTAATACAACCGCTTCGTCAGACCCTGATGCACGAACATTAGTTAACTGTTTGCCTTTCATTACATTGATTACAAGGTCCTTATCTCTAGTATTAATTCCAACAACCATACCTTCGTAGATGTCTTCACCATGACCTACAAAAAACTTTCCACTTTTTTGCAAATTAAATATAGCATACGCAACAGACTTGCCTTGATTCATAGAAATAAGTGAACCATTTGTTCTTTGACCAATCTTTCCATCCTTTTGGGGCCTGTAAGAATCAAATGATGAGTACATAAGACCCGTGCCAGTTGTAGCAGTTAGAAATTCTGTTCTAAAGCCAATTAATCCTCTAGCTGGGATAATAAAATCAAGCTTCACTCGCCCTTTACCGTCAGGGCTCATATTAGTGAGTTCGGCTTTTCTTTCACCTAATTTTTCCATAACAGAGCCCTGATGAGTCGACTCAACATCAACTGTGAGCTCTTCAAAAGGTTCGCAAACTATTCCATCAATCTCTTTAAGAATAACTTGTGGCCTTCCAACAGAGAGTTCAAATCCCTCTCTTCGCATAGTTTCAATTAATATAGAGAGATGCAATTCACCTCTACCTGAGACCAAAAACTCAGAAGAATCCTGAGTATTTTCAACTCGAAGAGCGACATTGTAAATTAACTCTTTGTCAAGTCTCTCTCTAATGTTTCTTGAGGTTATATACTTTCCATCAAGCCCTGCAAATGGTGAATCATTAACCCTAAAAGCCATACTCACTGTTGGCTCATCTACACTCAAAGGGGGTAATGGCTCGATCTTTGATGGCTCACAAATTGTATCTGAAATAGATATATTTTCGATACCTACTATTCCAACGATATCTCCAGCATTTGCTGAATTTATTTCATGTCTTTCAAGCCCATTAAAGCTAAGTAACTGGACAATTTTTATATTACGTTTAGAGCCATCAGGGGTAATTAAGACATTTTGCATGTTCTTTTTAGCAACACCTCTTTCAATTCTACCTATTCCAATTGCGCCAACAAAAGATGAATAATCTAAAGATGTAATTTGCATCTGAAAAGGCCCATCTAAGTCAACGTTAGGTGCAGGAGCTTTGTCAATAATGACTTCAAACATTGGCGTCATATCTCCATCTCTAATACTATCATCCTCGGAAGCATAACCACCTAGTGCTGAAGCATATATCACTGGAAAATCTAATTGCTCTTCGGTAGCATCAAGTTGATCAAAAAGCTCAAATACTTGATCAATAACCCAATCAGGCCTCGCACTCGGTCTATCAATTTTATTAATCACTACAATTGGATTAAGGCCTTGCTCAAAAGCTTTTTTGGTAACAAAACGAGTCTGGGGCATTGGACCATCAACAGCATCTACCAATAATAGAACACTATCGACCATTGAGAGAATCCTCTCCACTTCCCCACCAAAATCTGCATGGCCAGGGGTATCAACAATATTGATTCTATATTCACCCCAGTTAATAGCAGTATTTTTTGAACTAATAGTAATTCCTCTTTCTTTTTCAAGGTCGTTTGAATCCATCATTCTGTCAGTCGCCTGAAAACGCTCATCAAAGGTTTGGGATTGAGAAAGTAACTTATCTACGAGCGTAGTCTTGCCATGATCTACATGAGCAATAATTGCAACATTTCTTAAGTTAACTGCCATAAAAATTACTTCTTCAAAAAAAATTGATGGCACATTATCCCGTAAATATTTAATCAGGCCCAATATAAATCAAAAAACAATTTAATTATGTTTAAAAGAACTTCTCTTATAAAATAAATCTATTAAATACAAATAATTTTTATAGTGGCAAAAAAAGGAAGCTCTCGTCGTTGGATGCATGAACATTTGAGTGATGAATTTGTTAAAAAAGCACAAAAAGAAGGCTATCGTTCAAGGGCAGTTTATAAATTACTCGAAATTATTGAAAAAAATAAAATTATTCAAAATGGTGACCTAGTATTAGACCTCGGTGCAGCACCTGGAGGATGGTCACAAGTTGCAGCAAAATTTGTTGGCAGCTCTGGAAAGGTTATTGCAAGTGATATATTGCCAATTGATGAAATCAACGGTGTTGATTTCCTTCAAGGTGATTTTACCCAACAGTCAGTTTATGACGACTTACTAAAAATGACAGACGGTAGTAAAGTAAATGTGGTTTTGTCTGATCTGGCTCCCAATATGAGTGGACAATTATCAGTTGATCAACCCAAATCGATGTATCTTGCCGATCTCGCAATAGATATGGCCACTAAAACTCTAGGAATCAATGGAAGCTTTGTAGTTAAAGTTTTTCAAGGAGATGGATTTGATGATTATCTTCACAATGCCAGAAAAGTATTTAGGAAAGTCTCTGTAATTAAACCAAAAGCTTCGCGCTCTAGATCTAAAGAGGTTTATTTATTGGCAACTCAGTTAAAATAATTCCTTATGCAAAATTTCACTGAAATACAAGCTCTTATGAAGAGTGATCTTGAATTAATGGATCAAATTCTAGTCAACCGATTAGATTCAAATGTTGACCTTATAAGTCAAATGAGTCATTACATTATTAATTCAGGTGGAAAACGCATCAGACCCTTACTTCTTCTGTTATGTGCTAAAGCAACAGATTATGAAGGCGATTATCATCATTCGATGGCTGTGGTCATTGAACTCATTCATACTGCCACTCTTCTTCATGACGATGTAGTCGATCAATCGACTACTCGCCGTGGTCAAGACAGCGCAAATGAATTATGGGGGAATGCGCCTAGTGTCCTTGTTGGTGATTTTTTATATTCAAGAGCTTTTGAAATTATGGTTGAGCCAAACTCAATGGCGATTATGAGAATTTTATCGAAAGCAACCAATCAGATTTCAGAAGGAGAGGTTCTTCAATTATTAAATATAAAAAATGCTAAAGTCACTCAATCAGAGTACTTTGCAGTTATTGAAAGAAAAACAGCCTGTCTTTTTAAAGCAGCATGTCAAATAGCTGGAATTTTGTCTCAATGTGATAAAGTAATTATTGAATCTCTTAGTAGCTTTGGAATGTACCTTGGAAATGCTTTTCAAATCATTGATGACACATTGGATTATGAATCAAACTCTCTCATCATTGGAAAGGAAATTGGGGATGATTTGTCTGAAGGAAAGGTTACTCTTCCGATGATCTACGCCTTAGAAAAAACAGGTAAAGCTGAAAAGAAAATACTAACAGATGCAATTCTAAATTCGGATACTTCAAACATTGAAAAAATTGTTGAAATACTTTTAAGTGTAAATGCTTTTCAATTTAGCCGAGATATTGCGCAAAAGGAATCCAATAAAGCACTCAAATCAATTGAAATTCTCCCGAATTCTGAATACAAAACTGCACTCAAGCTTTTGTGTGAACTTTCTCTTGAAAGAAGCTCTTAAGCCACTTAATGCTAACCACTAAACTTAAACAGCAGATTCGATACTCTTTTGAGGGTGCTAAAGCTCAATTAAACAATTATAGTAATCGATCATCGCAAAATAGAATGATCGCTGAAATTTCAAAAACATTGATGGGTGAATATCCTGATTCAAATCCACTCATATGTGTTGAAGCGCCAACAGGCACTGGGAAAACTATGGCCTACTTCGCAAGCTGCCTACCGATTGCAATAGCTTTAAAAAAGAAATTAGTTATTGCATCAGCGAATGTAGCCCTTCAAGAGCAAATTCTCAACAAGGATATTGTAGAAGCCACAAAATATTCGTCTGTAGATTTTGAATATGCCCTAGCTAAAGGAAGATCTCGTTATGTCTGTATAAGAAATTTAATTAATCTAACAGAAGAAAATTCAAACTCAACATCTCTATTTGAAGACGCCCTCCTTTGGGATGAAAAACCAACAAAAACTGATTTAGATACTCTTTCAGAAATGGCTGATAACTACTCCACTAAAAAATGGAGTGGTGAAATTGATGACCTAGAGACTCCTCCAGAAAATAGTCTTTGGCAAAAGATTGCCTGCAATAGATTTACTTGTAACTCAAAAAATTGTGAATTTTATAATGACTGCTCCTTCTTTAAAGCCAGAAAAAAAGCTTCTCAGTCAGATGTAATTATTGCAAATCATGATCTTGTCCTCGCTGATATTATTAATGGAAATAATGTTCTACCAGGTGTTGAAGATTGCATTTTTGTATTTGATGAAGCACACCATTTATCACAAAAGGCACTATCTCATTTTTCGACTGGTGGGAGCACTGAATTTATGAAAACTTCAATTCGACAAAGTCAAGGCTCAATTGATCAAATCAATAAAATCACAAGATCTAAAACCTCGAAAAGCTACATTGAAAAAGTTGATGAAGCATTAAAAGAATTAACTGACCTTATTTCTGAGCTTGACTACAAAGACGATATTTTTCTTTTTCCAATAACTGGCATACCTAATGAAATAACAAATCTAACAAAACAGTTATTTGCTTTATTTAACTCTGCTTACAATGACTTTTATGAGTATAAGGAGGGCTGGGAAGAGTTTATAAAAGTTAACAAAATAGAACAATCCACTTCAGACAATATTAATAATATAGTTGGCCAAAATCATCAAAACCTTTCTTCTATTTTATCTCTTTTGTCAACATTCAATCAGACTCAAGACCCTGAAAAGCCGCCTCTTAGCAATTGGATTAGTCAATCAAGACTGGCAAACAAGAAATTTAATTACCAACTAAATTCTGCAAAAATAGATGTATCAAGTTCGCTTAATGCAATGATTTGGTCAAAAGCTGCTGGTGTAGTATTAACTTCAGCGACTTTAACAGCACTTGGAAGCTTTAACAGGCTCAATCAACAACTTGGATTAGAGTTAAGCGAAAATCAATATCTCAGATTAGCCTCACCTTTTAATCATAAGTCAGTTGAATTTAAAGTTGGAAAAATAAAAGCAAGCCCCACCAATGTCTTTGAACATACCCAAGAAGTTGCTCTTGAGCTAATCAAAAGAATAGATTCAAGTTCTGCAACCCTGGTGTTATTTGCTTCCAATAATCAGATGCAAGAGGTTGCTGATTTAATCGAAAAATCAATTGATTGTGAGTTATTAATTCAGGGTGAATATAGTAAAAAAATTATTTTACAAAAGCACATTGAAAATCGTAATAATAATAAAGGGAGTATTATTTTTGGTCTCGATAGCTTTGCCGAGGGAGTTGATCTCAAAGGTGATAATTTAAATCATGTGTTTATTTCTAAACTAAGATTTAGCGTTCCAACATCACCAATAGAGATGACCACTCAATCTTATCTTGAATCGATGAATAGAAATTCTTTTATGGAGATATCCTTACCAGATGCTTCTTTAAGACTTATTCAAGCTTGTGGAAGACTGATTAGAACTGAGACAGACTCTGGAACAATTACTATTTTTGATAATAGATTAGTCTCAAAATTTTATGGAAAACTCCTTCTTAAAGCTCTTCCAGATTTTAAAATTGTGATTGAATAATTAAACTGATTTAAAGGCTACTTGCATTTTTTGATAAATATTCTGCAACACTCGCAGCATTTTCACTCATTCCATCGTCACCTTTATACCATCCAGCTGGACATACCTCTCCATTCTCAGTATGAAAATCTAGCGCATCAACCATTCTTATCATTTCATCCACGTTCCTTCCCAATGGATGATCATTAACCACCTGATGACGTACAATAAAGTTCTCATCAATCAAAAAAGAGGCTCTTAGTGCTGTTCCTTCGGGATGAATAATTCCATATGAATTCATAATTGAGTGATTCATATCTGAGACTAATGGAAAATCAATTGGTCCAATTCCACCATCATTAACTTTGGTATTACGCCAAGCATTATGGGTATGAGTTGAGTCTATTGATACCCCAATTAGTATTGCATCTCTTTCATTAAAAGCAGCAACTCTATGATGGTGCGCTAAAATCTCTGAAGGGCAAACAAATGTAAAGTCTAAAGGATAGAAAAAAAGTACTATTTTCTTACCTTTAAATTGTGAAAGTTGGAAATTCTCTACAATACTGCCATCTGCAAGAACAGCTGAAGAACTAAAATCAGGTGCCTCTTTTGTAATCAATACGCTCATAGTATTCTCCTGTTTAACATTCTTGGACTTTTGTAATAAAGTTCCATCTCATGTTTAAAGTCATTTTTAACTTCATCCAAGATGACCTGTCCAATCATTTGCTTTGGAATTTTGTGTTGTCTCATTGAGACAAAAGTCAAACGATTGGATTTTTTTAATAAATATATTTTGTAGTTGTACCAATATTTCATGATTTATATTTATTTTTAAAAAAAATGCCCTATGGAAGGAGTAAGACATAGGGCTGCTTAATTACACATTGAGAGCTATTAAAGGAAGTAAATAACTTTTATATGCAATTAAAATATCACTTATTTAAAATCTCCTTTGATATTTTGCTTCATCGTAGTTCGGAGGGCTATTTTGAAGCAGTTGAAATAATTAATAAAAAACAGTAGATTGAGGAAGTCGGTTTTATTACTAATCATTCCAAACTTTTTTAATTAATGATAATGATACTCATTCTCATTTACATTTGCAACCTTTTTTTAAAAATAATTTAATATTTTTTATTAATTTCTAAAAATAGAAGAATTATCAATAGATTATCTAAAAAATAAAGAAATGAAAGATATCAAATGAGAACTGAATTTTACGAAGTGAAAGCTTTTAGTATAGTTAATTAGAGAGCGTGATAGCCATGGCAAATTGCACCTGCAAGAGCATCGCCAGCATCAGACTGAGGAGCTTTATTTAGTTTTAAAAGCTGCTGCACCATAAAAGAAACTTGCTCCTTTGTTGCATGACCCCTACCTACAACAGCTTTTTTTATTTGATTAGCAGTGTAATCAATAATTGGAATCCCTTGTCCGCCTGCTGCTGAAATTATTGCGCCTCGAGCATGGCCTAGTTTTATCGCAGCATCAGGGTTTGGCCTATCTGGACGCATAAAAACTCTCTCAACCACAACAATATCAACCTCATGCTTATCAATAATTTCTTTAATACCCTCATAGATAGTAATTATTCTGTCATTCAAATCACCTTTTGTTCTTATGCATCCGCTATTGATATATGAGAACTTAAGTTTGTTAGCCTCAATTAAGCCAAAACCAGTAATTCTTGAGCCAGGATCAATGCCGAGTATTTTCATAAAGCTATTCTATCAGCTCAGTAAAAACAAGCCAGTATTTTAGTAAAAAAGATATAATGCGATTTAACTTTTAAGAAGTGAAACCTTATGTCTGTAATTGAACTATCACAATCAAATTTTGATGAAACAATAAGTAACAATGACATTGTCATTATTGACTTTTGGGCACCCTGGTGTGGGCCATGTCTTCAATTCGCTCCTACCTTTAAAGAAGCCTCTGAAAAAATTGAAGGAGTCACTTTTGCAAAAGTAAATACTGAAGAAGAACAGGCCCTAGGGGCACACTTTAGAATTAGATCAATTCCAACTTTAATGATCTTTAGGGAACAAATCGGAATTTTCTCACAGCCTGGCGCTGTGACCGCAAAAGATTTAGAAGACTTATTGAATAAAGCTAAATCAATCAATATGGATGAAGTTAGAAAAGAACTAGATAGCCAAAAGTAAACTTACAAAAGAAATTCCGAATATTTTTTTTCGCTAAATCCTACTATAACTTCATCATTTTTAATTAATACCGGTCTCTTGATAAGGGTTGGATATTTTGTTACAAGCTGATAATCAATGTTTTGTTTATCACTGTCCGATAACGACCTAAAGGTTGTGGAACGTTTATTAATCAATAATTCAAACCCTACAGCCTGATACATTCTTTCAAATAGGTTTTCAGGTATTGGATTTTCTCTATAGTCTATAAATTCATATGACATTGAAATACTAGTGAGAAACTTTAAAGCTTTTTTGACAGTATCACAGTTTTTGATTCCATAGATTTTGACTATATCGTTCATATAATTAAACCTCGAGCATGAATGTGACTGGCCCATCATTTAATAATGAAACTTTCATATCAGCTCCAAAGATTCCACTTTGAATTTTAAGATTAGACTCCTTTATTTTGCCTATGAAATAGTCATAAAGACTTTCTGCCTCAATAGGTGGTAGTGCTGTCGAAAAACCTGCGCGAGTTCCATTCTTAGTATCCGCTGCAAGAGTAAACTGCGAGATAATTAAAACATCTCCTTTGATATCCTTGAGACTTAGATTCATTTTTTGATTTTCATCAGGAAACACTCTATAAGAAATAATCTTACTCATCATCTTATCTGCAATTAGCTCATTATCTTTTTTTTCTAGACCTAAGAAGACTAAAAGACCTTTATCTATTTTACCAACTGTTTTTCCATCTACCTCTACCTGTGAAGAAGCGACTCTCTGAATTAATGCCTTCATTTGCTAAGAGGAAAGATAGGAGATATCTGCAACAGAGAGAAATAGCAGTCTTACCCTCCTAATTAGAGCTAGCCTTGTCCTTTTTACTTTCTCATCATCAACATTAACCATAACATTATTAAAGAAAGCATCAATTGAGTCTTTTAAATCAATTAAGGATTTCATAACTTCTTTATAGTCCTTATTGCCTGAAAGCTGTTTTGATAGAGATTCAGTCGCCTTAAAAAGAACCTTCTCAGAGTCTTCAACTAACATTTTAGGATCTAGTTCTTCATTCTTCTCATCAGAGTCTTTTAATATGTTTGCAATCCTTTTGTTGGATTCAATTAAACTCTTTGAATCTGCGCTCTGAGTGAAATCATTTAACGCCTCAACACGTAGATGAAAATCTAAAGGAGAGTCTGGTGAGACGGCAAGCACAGCTTCATAAATATTACTATCTATATTTGCATCTCTATAGTAGGCCTTAAGCCTTTCCATCATAAAAGTATAGATGTCATCCCCACATCCTCTGTCAACCCCTTTTAGATGCAAATTTAAGGAAAAATCTATGAGTGACTTAAGGTTTAACTCTATTTTTGCCTCTAATAAAATTCTGAGCATACCAAGAGCGATTCTTCTCAGTGCGTATGGATCCTTAGAGCCTGTTGGTGCTTGACCAATCCCATAAATTCCAGTTAAGGTATCGAGTTTATCAGCCATTGAAACAGCAAGCCCTTCGTTAGTTGATGGCAACTTATCTCCGGAAAATCTAGGTCGATAATGCTCACTTATTGCAACTGAAACCTCTTTCGTTTCGCCATCATTAAGAGCGTAGTACCCACCCATAATTCCCTGAAGGTCAGCAAACTCTCCAACCATTTCACTCAGCAAATCAGATTTTGATAATAAACCCGCCCTCGCAGACAATTTCTTATCAAATCCAGCTAAATCTGAAATATGAGAACTAAGTTTTTCTATCCGTTTAACCTTCTGACCCATCGAGCCTAACGAGTCCATAAACATGACGCCATCTAGATCAGCTAATCTTTCATCAAGCCTTGTGGCTTTATCTTTATTCCAGAAAAATTCGGAATCAGCAAGTCTAGGATGAATGACTCTTTCATTACCGTCAATAATCACCTGTAGATTTGAAGAATCAATATTTGCAACAGAAATAAAAAGTGGCAATAAGTCGCCCTTGCTATCCACTAAATGAAAATATTTTTGGTGTGATTTCATTGCAGAAATAATCGCCTCTTGGGGGACATCTAAGAATTTTTTATTAAATCCGCCAGAGAATGCTCTTGGGTATTCAACTAGAGCACAAACCTCTTCAAGTAGAGACTCGTCAATAACTACTTCAGCTTTATTCTTTTTCGCAACTGATAATATTTGAGAACGTATCAATTCTTTTCGCTTATTAAAATCGACCAGAATCTGCGCCTTTTCACTCATCACATGCTCATATTCCTTAGCATGTGAGAAGCTTAAACTTGACTCTTGAAACCTTAATCCTCTAGATACTCTCCCACTCTCAAGCCCCATTAAATTGACTGGAACAATATCTTTATCTAGCATTAAAACAAGCCAATGAACTGGCCTTACAAAAGAGTAGTCGGAGTCACCCCATTTCATTGCTCGAGTTATTGGAATGTCTTTAATTGACTTTTCAATGATTGAAGGCAATAGATCTTTAATATTTTGTCCTGCCTCCTCTTTTGAATAAAAAAAGTACTCTTTTCCATCGAGCTCTTTTTTCTCAAGATCGCTAACAGTAACACCACAAGATTTGGCAAAACCATTGATTGCCATTTCAGGTGATTGAGTTGAAGGGCCCTTTTTTTCAACAAATTGATCTTTCTGCTTACTTTGCAGCTTAGAAACAGTTAAAGCTAGGCGCCTTGGAGTTGCAAATGCTTGTATTGCATTTGAACTAATATTCAACTTTTCAAGCTCTTGACTAAAATTACCCTTAAGAGAATTAGAAAGTTTTAATAATAACTTTGGAGGTAATTCTTCTGTGCCTAGTTCTAATAAAAAGTCGTGCGTTTTCATACTCAATATTTTAACTTATAGTATTAAGTGGTATTTAGTTTGATAAT
>CABXIU010000008.1 GCA_902512305.1 uncultured Gammaproteobacteria bacterium | reverse complement strand
ACTAGTTATGTCAATCTTCCAATTATTTTAAAAATTGGCGGCGTTGAGGCTGTTACTGATGTCTATAATGCATTAGCAATAGGAGTTAAAGGATGCATTGCTCCAATGGCTGAAACAAAATATGCTATTTCAAAATTTACTGATTTAATTGATAATTTTATTGCTCCAGATAATGCTGATGATATCGAGTTTGGAGTCAATATAGAAACTTTAACTGCATGTAATAATTTTGATGAAATGCTCCAAGTACCTAATATTTCTAATTTAACAGGAATTACAATTGGTAGAGTTGATCTTGTTGGTTCAATGGGGCTTAAAAGAGATGCTATAAATACTTCTCAACAAGTTAAGGGTTTATGTAAGACTATTTTTTCTAAAGCTAAAGAAAAGGGGTTTAAAACTGCAATGGGAGGCGGGATTAGTAAAGAAGCTTTGCCAATAATTAGTGAAATGAATAGTGATAATCTAATAGATAAGTATGAAACTAGAAAGGTAGTTTTTCCATCTGAATCAGCTAGTTATGGAGAAAAATCGATACTTAAAGCAGTTGAGTTTGAGTTGCTTTGGCTAAAAAGTAAAGAGCGCTATTATTCTAAGATTAAACTAGAAGATGAAAGTAGAATTCAAATGTTGGAAAAAAGACTTTCCTAGAATTAATCCACTTTAGCTGGGAAATATTGAGGACAATTTCTGTTTAAAAAATTCAAGACTATTGGACAGAATTATAGAACTTATTTATTGCTTCTTGAAAACTTTATTCATCATAAATATTTGAATAATTTGAAGATGGTAATTTTTTTATTATGATTTCTTCTCTTTCTTCTCTTTCTTCTCTTCTGCTAGTATTTTTTCTGATACTTTCTTTTCTTTTGCTTCAGAAGTTAAAATAAAAAAACCACCTTTACAATTTAGTTCTCTTCTGTCACTTTCTTCCTTAATATATTTTGGTGTTGATGGATTATCCATCCAACTACAAATATTATCATCTGACCAGTTATCAAAAAAATCAGCAGAAACTGGAGATATAAATAAAATACAAATTGGCAATATAAGCAAGAATTTTTTCATAGTTAATATCCTATTTAATTTTTAATTTAATGCAGAGACGATGTAATGTCTTCAATGTAGTGGATTTGAACCCATAATTCCATGTCTAGAATTCACAATGGAATTCCAATCCAACAAACTTATTTATCAAAAAGAATACACTAAACGACAACAGTTCATTTCTTCTGATTTAATATCTTCAGATAGAGAGGGCTGGATTACATAAAGATATCCAAATTGTTGAATTAGAGTGGAATAAAGACTCTTAGAGGGAAGAACTGGTTATCTCAGTCTTAAAGGGAAAACACGAAAGAGACCTAATGAATCAGCAGATCAGAAATCAACATTTTCTAACTAAAGTATCAAAGTTTAAGATGAATTACTATATTTTTGATTGAATAGAATAGCAGAATTAACTCATAGTTCAATAAAAGACTACTATTAAAAAACTACTTATGATTTATTGATAATATTTGCTCTCTACTAAAAAGGCACATTTCTCTTTCAGGGTCTGGTAATACATAATCATCTATCCTAACAAGGGGATTTAGTGGAAAATTAAATGGATATGAAAACAAGTCAATATTTCTATAATCTCCAGTTTGAATATTTATATTTTGAAAATTATTTTTATTCTTATGAGTCGTAGTTAGCAAATAAGGGATTTTTGAATTTATGAAATTCATCAAAACGCTCTGAATATCCTCGTTCGATAAATGAAATAAACAGTCTCGACAAATTAATAAATCTGCACGAGGGAAACTATCGGTAATTAAATTTAATTTAACAAATTTAATTGATTCATTTTTGTATTTTGCATTATTTGAATCCACTAAATCTTGAACTATATCTGCTCCTATATAATTAACATTTAATGTTGGCAATAATACTTTCATCCAATTAAAGTCTCCACAAGGAGCGTCAAGTACACTGCGTATATTAAAATCAATTATGATTTTTGGAAGTTCTTTACGGAGATTATTAGTATATTCCAATGTTGACCCAGCTCCACTAAGGCTTTCATTGCTGTCCCACCAATTATTTTTATATATCCATGTAAATTTGTCTTCTACTGTATTAAAGTTTTCCAGATTTTTCGTAAAATTTTTTCTCTTATATAAAGTAAATGGATAATTTAAACTAATTATTATAGTTTTAACAATTCCATTTCTTTTTAATGACTTATTAAATTTATTGAAGATCATTGTTTTTTATTAGCATTCTTAATCATCTATTCTCCAAGGTGTTTCTGTATTATACAAAGTTGATCCTCTAAGGTCTATTGATTGAACAGGGAGATAAAATAAACTTCCAGAAATTAAATTGTGCTTTCCTTTTACCAAAACATCCTTTAAACATAAAGGAAATTCCTTCAATATTTGGATAGTAATCTTGGTGGTAATTGTTTTTATTGGTTTGTTTTATTAACGGAAAAAGTATGTTCCATCCAAACTCACTCTACAGTGACTGACTTTGCTAAATTTCTCGGTTTATCAACATCAGTTCCTCTTATGAGGGCAACGTGATAGCTTAATAATTGAAGCGGAATTGTAAAAATTATTGGAGCTGATATTCTTCCTAAATTTGAAATAATGGGAACCACTAGCATTGACTCCATAGGTTGAACTTTTGAATCTTCATCTTCAAAAACAATCATCTGAGAGCCTCTTGATTTGACTTCATGAAGGTTGGACTTAAGTTTTTCTAGAAGTTCATCATTTGGTGCTATCGCAATTACGGGCATATTTTTATCAATCAGTGCTATTGGACCATGTTTTAATTCACCTGCTGGATAAGCTTCTGCATGAATATAACTAATTTCTTTTAACTTTAGAGCACCCTCCATTGCGATTGCATGCATTGTTCCTCTTCCAAGGAATAGTGTGCTCGTATTATCTTTAAAACGGCTAGCTAGTTTCTTAATAAGACTTTCTTGAAGCAATGTTTCATTTAAAAGCCCAGGTAATTTTTTTAAACCAATAACAATTTCTTTTTCTTGTTTAATATCAATCTTTTTTTGCAATTTACCTATAGAACATAGAAGCAATGCAAGAGATACTAGTTGAGTTGTAAAAGCTTTTGTACTTGCTACACCAATTTCGGGACCAGCGTGTGTTAAAAAAGTTAAGTCTGATAGTCTAGTAAGACTTGATTCTGCAGAATTGCTTATGCAAAGTGATTTTACTTTACTGTTTATTTTTTTAGCTACTTTTAATGCTTCTAAAGTGTCAGCAGTTTCTCCACTCTGTGATAAAGTCACAAAAAGTGTATTATTTTGAAGGATAGGGTTTCGATAACGGTACTCGCTAGCAATCTCAACACTACATTGTATTTTTGCAATATCTTCAATCCAATATTTCGCTACAAGTCCGGCATTAAAACTAGAACCACAAGCGACAATTTGTAATTGTTTTATTGACTTAAAGATTCCTTCTGCTTCATAACCAAATGCTGAAGATATTACGGAGTCATTTGTAATTCTAGACTCAAGGGTATCTCTAATGGCTTGAGGTTGTTCAAAGATTTCTTTTTGCATGAAATGACTGTAATTTCCTTTATCAGATTGATCAGCTTTGATTTTCGAAATTACAATTGGACGCTTAGCTAAGTTCCCATCAATATCAATAATAGTAACTTTATTTATTTCTATTTCAGCAATATCTCCTTCTTCAAGAAATATAAATTTTTTTGTTTCTGATAAAAGTGCGATTTGATCAGATGCAATATAGTTTCCGTTTTCACCGATACCAATTAACAATGGTGATCCTTTTCTTGTAGCAATAATGCGGTCAGGGAAATTAGATGAAATAATTCCTAGGCCATATGAGCCTTCAAAAGACATTACTGCTTTTTGAACTGATGCAATTAGGGTTTCACATGACTTCATTTCAAAGTCTATAGCATGAGCAATAACCTCAGTATCAGTTTCTGATTCAAATTTATAACCTTGTTTTATTTGGTTATTTTTTAATTCAATATAATTTTCAATTATTCCATTGTGCACCACGCTAACGGAGTTCTTAGATATATGTGGATGCGCATTAAGGCTTGATGGTTCTCCATGAGTTGCCCATCTAGTGTGGGCAATTCCAATATTGCCGTTAATTTTTTTACTTCTGGATTTTAATTTTTTTTCTAAATTGGCGACTTTTCCAACAGATCTTGCTCTGTTAAAGGTATTTTTGTTGGAAAGAACAATAAGGCCAGAAGAATCATAACCTCTATACTCTAGGCGATTAAGTCCTTCTAATAGAAGAGGAGTGATATTTTTGCTTGTAACTCCACCAACTATTCCACACATAATGATTATTTCAATTTATAAGCTTCATATTATAGTTAATAATGTAATTAAATCATATGTCTTGTGGCTCATTTAATGCAACTAATGTCAATTAGAGAAAATTTAGCAATTTATAGTTAATTTGGGTTTTAGATTATAATAAAAAGCATAATGAAAGCCGATCTACATAATCATTCCTACTATTCTGATGGAGTTCTATCGCCAAGTGAATTGGTTGAACTATCCAATAAAGCTAGCTGCGATTTATTTTCTTTAACTGATCATGATACAACTGAAGGCATAATTGAGGCTCAGTTAGAGGCTGATAAATTGGGTATTACGTTAATAAATGGTGTAGAAATATCTGCATTTTGGCACAATATGGCTATTCATATCGTTGGACTTGGAGTGGACATTGATAACGATATTCTTCAAAATGGTTTAGAGCATAATAGAAAATTAAGAAAAGTAAGAGCTGAAAAAATAGCCCTGGGTTTATGGCGCTCTGGGATTAAAGACGCATTAGAAAAAGCTCAAGAAATAAGTGGAGGGTCTATGCTAACTCGCACGCATTTTGCTCAAATGTTAATTAAAGAAGGCTATTGTAAAGACATGAAGTCAGTTTTTAGAAGATATATGACTGGGAAAAAACCTGGAGGAGTCAGAGTTGAATGGAAGGCTTTTGATGAAGTTATCAATTGGATTCATTCTGCAGGCGGTAAAGCTTTGATTGCACATCCTTTTCGATATCGGATGACTCATACGAAAATAAAAAAAATGCTTTATGATTTCAAGGAAGCTTCAGGAGATGGTCTTGAAGTAGTAAATGCAAATAGCTCTGAAGAAGAAATTTCTCTTGGAAATCAATGGTCAGAAAACTATAATCTACTTGCATCATGCGGTTCAGATTTTCACGGTTGGCCTAATCAAAGGATTCAAATTGGAAACTTAAGTGATTTGCCTAATACTAGTAGGGCAGTTTGGAGTTATTTGTAATGTCATTAGTTCTTAATATTCATCAAGCAAATCCTGAAAAAAGACTTATTAATAAAGTTACTGAAATTGTACAAAATGGAGGTGTTATCGCCTATCCAACTGACTCAGGATACGCGCTCGGTTGTGCATTAGGTAATAAAGGTGCAATGGAGAGAATTTTAGGAATTAGACAGTTAAAAAGACACCATCACTTTACTTTAATGCTCAAAGATTTGTCACATGTGGGAGAATTTGCTAAATTAAATAATTCAGGCTTTAGACTTTTGAAAAAAATACTACCTGGAGCCTATACGTTTATTCTAGAAGGTGCAAAAGATATACCTAATAGACTTCTAAATGGTAAAAGAAAGACTATTGGAGTAAGGGTTTCAAGTAATATGATAGTTCAGGCAATTCTAGAAGATTTGGTCGATCCTATGATGAGTGTCTCTCTAATAATGCAGGGATATGAGTTTTATAATGGTAATGATGTTAAGACAGTTTTGAGTAATTCAATTGATCTAATTATAGATTCAGGGCATTGTCCTCCAGAGCCGACTTCAGTTATAGACATCTCTAAAGATGAAATAATAATTTTGAGAGAGGGCGCAGGTAGTCTGGAATCTATAATTTAAAGTACTTGTAATCAGTATGTAATTACAATATAATTACATCATGGCTAAAATTATTCAGATAGGGAATTCCCAGGGCATTAGAATACCTAAACCGATTATTGCACTTGCTAATCTACAAAATCAAGAGCTTGATTTTGTTGTTATGGACAGTGGACTTCTTATTACACCCCAAAAAAAAGTTCGAATAGGTTGGGAAATTCATGATACCAATCTAACTGCTGAATGGGAGTGGAGTATGAATCAATGAAACGTTTTGAAGTCTGGCTCATTATGAAAAATCCTGAATATGGCCGTATAGTAAACAATCTTGGCTTGTGTACGATTATTACTCCAGACGAATTAAATAATTTACCTAATCTATTGGTAGCTCCTATAACTACGTCATTCGAGAGTATTCCTAGTAGAGTAGAGTGTATTTTTGAAGGTACAAAAGGTTTTATTATGATAGATCAAATCAGAACAATAGAAAAATTATCCTTTATCAAAAAATTAGGTGAAATTGAAAATGATATTCAAATAAATTTATGCGATCGCTTTCAAGAGTTTTTTGCTTACTAACTGGGGCTGTGAGTATAATCAACTCATTTAATAATTATACAAGTTTGAAATGAAAACTGCTGAAATCCGTCAGAAATTTTTAGCTTACTTTGAGAGCCACGGTCATTCAATTCAGCAGAGCGCACCTTTGGTCCCACATAATGACAATACCTTATTATTTGTTAATTCAGGAATGGTTCCATTTAAAGATTTCTTTACTGGAGCCGTAAAAAAGCCCTTTAATCGTGCAGTATCATGTCAAAGATGTGTCAGAGCAGGTGGAAAGCATAATGACTTGGATAACGTAGGCTATACAGCACGTCACCATACATTTTTTGAAATGCTTGGAAACTTTAGTTTTGGAGATTATTTCAAAAGTGAGGCTATTCGATATTGTTGGGATTTTTTAACTATTGAACTTGGCCTTCCAAAAGAAAAGCTTTGGGTGAGTGTTTTTGAAGATGATGATGAGGCCGCTGATATATGGGTTAATGAGATTGGTTTTCCTATAGATAGGATATCTCGATGCAGTGCTAAAGATAATTTTTGGCAAATGGGCGATACTGGCCCTTGTGGACCATGTAGTGAAGTTTTTTATGATCATGGAGAGCATATTGAAGGAGGACCTCCTGGAACTCCAGAAGAAGATGGCGATAGATTCATTGAAATTTGGAATTTAGTTTTTATGCAATTTGAGCGTCAGCAAGACGGCACTTTGGTGCCACTTAAATCAACAGGAGTTGATACTGGTATGGGCCTTGAGAGACTAGCAGCTGTTATTCAACATGAAAATAACAATTACGACATTGATAGCTTTAAAGAATTAACGACTGCAGTAGCCGCATTGGCTCCTAAAGAAAGAGAAATAAAATCAAGTCATGCCTCTGTCAGAGTAATTGCTGACCATATCCGCTCAACTGCATTCATGGTTGTCGATGGTATTACACCATCAAATGAAGGTAGAGGGTATGTTCTCAGAAGAATTATTCGAAGGGCGATTCGCCATGGACACAAATTAGGCATTAGTGAGATTTTCTTTTATAAATTGGTATCAGTTTTATCAAATCAGAATAAAAAAGCTTATCCTGAGCTTATTTCTAACCAAGATCATGTTGAGAAAACGCTTAAAAAAGAGGAGCAGAGATTTATCGAAACGCTTGACACGGGAATGGGAATTCTTGAGGACGCTATTCAAGAGATTTCTGGAAATGAAATTTCTGGTGAAGTTGCCTTTAAACTCTATGATACTTATGGTTTCCCTGTCGACCTGACAGCCGATGTTGCTAGAGAGCGTGGCCTTAAAATAGACATGGAGAGCTTTGATGCTGAAATGGAAATTCAAAAAGAGCGCGCCAGAAAGGCTGGAGATTTTGAGTCCAAAAAAACGTTAATAACAATTGAAAATCCAACTGAATTTCTTGGTTATAAGAATTTTAATAACACTGCCACTATCAATGCAATTATTAAAGATAACAAATCTGTTAGTCAGTTGAAAGCGGGAGAACAAGCGATTTTGATTTTAGATAAAAGTAGTTTTTATGGAGAGTCTGGAGGTCAAATTGGAGATCAAGGAACTCTATCTAATAAAAACTCACAATTTAATGTAACTGATACTCAAAAGCAATCTTCTAATGCTTATGAGCACCATGGAGTGTTAGATTCTGGCTCTATCAAAGTAGGTGATAAAGTAAATGCCAAAATAGACTCAGATAGAAGAAAGAGAATTATGAGAAATCACTCTGCAACACATCTTCTTCATGAATCTTTGAGGGTTGTTCTTGGGGATAAAGTTCAGCAAAAAGGATCTTTGGTCGAATCTGATAAATTAAGATTTGATTTCTCTCATGATGAGGCAATACCAAAATCAAAATTAGACGAGATAGAGATGATTGTGAATGAACAAATATTAGGTAATTCGAAAGTAAAAACTGAAGAAACTGATATTGAATCAGCTAAAAAGAAAGGCGCTATGGCTCTTTTTGGAGAAAAATATGGAGAAAAAGTCAGAGTCCTTTCAATGGGGGATGATGATTTTTCAGTTGAGCTATGCGGAGGCACGCATGTTCAAAGATTAGGAGATATAGGAAGATTTAAAATTATTTCTGAAGGTGGCGTAGCTTCTGGTGTCAGAAGGGTTGAGGCAATTACGGGGTTTGAGGCCTATAGGCTTGAAAAGAGTAATAAAGATAGTCTAGATATGATTGCCAGCTTAACTAAATCAAGCCCATCAAAAGTCTTGGATAAGGTTAAGAAGTTAATCGCTAATCAAAAAAAACTTGAGAAACAAATCTCAGGCTTCCAAAAACAATTGGCAAGGGATCAAAGTGGCTATTTACTCTCTAGTGCTGTAGATATTAATGGTATCAAGCTTCTTTCAACTGAAGTGTCAGAGGTATTGCCAAAAAATCTTAGGGAATTAGCAGATAAATTAAAAGATAAATTGGGCAGTGCAGTAATTGTTTTGGCAGTTGTCTCAGGAAACAAAGTTTCACTAATATCCGCTGTCACAAAAAATCTGACAGACAAATATCAAGCAGGCGCTATCTTGAACCATGTTGCATCTCAGATAGGCGGCAAAGGAGGCGGTAGAGCGGATATGGCTCAAGGTGGAGGCACCCAGCCTGAAAAATTATCAGACGCCTTAAATTCAGTCAAGGATTTGATAAAAAAGTCTTAGTAAAGAGCTGGGTATAATTTTATCAATGGATTGGAATCAAATATCTTTTGAAGTCAATAAAAATAAAGTAGATTTAGTTTCTGAAGTGCTTACAGGTCTTGGAAGTATTTCAATTTCATGTTCTGACGCTCTCAATAATGCAATTTTTGAGTCTCCAGTGGGTGAAACCCCTCTTTGGGACTCCGTTAGGATTACAGCTCTTTTCTCTTCAGAAATAAATAAACAGTTTATTACTGACTCAATACTTGAAATTTGTAATATTAATGTTTTCGATACTTTAGAGTTGGAAGATAGGGTTTGGGAGGAAGAATGTCAAAAAAATTTTCCTTCGATGCAATTTGGTAAAAAACTTTGGGTACGTCCTTCCTGGGACTCATTATTTGAACTTCCTAGTGATGCAGTAATAATAAATATGGATCCTGGTTTAGCTTTTGGAACTGGAACTCACCAAACAACAAGTTTATGCTTAGAGTTTTTAGATGAAAATCCTCCTAAAGGGCTTGATGTTATTGATTTTGGCTGTGGCACAGGTATTTTAGCTATTGCAGCTGCAAAGTTGGGCGCTAATAGTATTCTTGCTATCGACAATGATCCCCAAGCAGTCATTTCCAGTCAAGAAAATGCTGTTAATAATAATTGTGAAAGTGTTATCCATACAATCCATTCAATGGAAAACGACGAGTATAGGAATTGTGATTTACTTATAGCTAATATTCTTGCCAATCCACTCATGGAGTTGGAACCTCTTTTTTCAGGGCTATTAAATCCTAATGGGACTTTACTTTTATCTGGAATCCTTAAAGATCAATTGGAGAGATTATTAGATTGCTATTCAGATAAATTTATGGATTTTGAGTTAGCTAATATGGGTGAATGGTTCAGAGTTAAAGCTAAAAAAAGGCAACCGATAAGAATAAAATAGTTTATAACTAACTTTATGATTTTTTATTTATTTTTTCCATTAGCTTTAATTATATCAAGTTCTCTCGGAATATTAATTTCTCCTCAATGGGCGCTCGCTCCTTTTGTTTGGGTTCTTGTAATTGTTCCTATAATTGATTTAATATTGCCCAATCTAAATAACAAAGATGAGAATTTGAATGAAACAAAACTTCATAGTTTAGCACTCATTATAATTTTGCCCGGCATCTTATTTTTGATTGTATTTGGTCTGATTAATTTATCTAATTCCTCGATGACATATCTTAGTGCGGCTGCTATTGGAGCCTCTGTTGGTATGTCTGGAGGTTCAATTGGTATAACTACTGCTCACGAACTAATTCATCGAAGTAATAAGTATATGAGAGGCATAGGCGTTATGCTTCTAGTATCGTGTCTGTATGGACATTTTCGAATAGAACATATTTATGGACATCATAAAAATGTAGCCACAAGAGATGATCCTGCAACAGCCAGAAAAGGAGAAAATTTTTACTTTTATTTTATTAGATGTGTAGTGATGACTTTTGTATCGTCATGGAACACTGAAAAAGATTTACTAAATAAAAAAGCTATGAATACAATAAGTATTAAAAATAGAGTAATTCAATATTTTTTTATAGAAATATTATTTCTATTAGCGGCATATATTGTCGCTGGATTACATGGAATAATTTTTGTTTTATTTCATTCTTTTGTGTCTATTCTTTTGTTAGAGCTTGTAGATTACATTCAACATTATGGTCTTCAAAGAAAAAAAGTTAATGAGAAATATGAAAGATATAATGAACTTCATTCTTGGAACAGTAGGCATCCGTCTGCTAACTGGTCAACATTTAATCTTGGACTTCATAGCGAGCATCATAAAACCGCTTCAAAGCACTACCCTTTACTTTCGCAAGATAAACAACAAATGGAAATGCCTTATAACTACCCAATGATGCTTGCAATGGCACTTCTTCCTTTTGTTTGGTATAAAGTAATGGATCCTAAATTGATTGCTGATTAACCACCACCCACTGCAGAAATTACTTCAATTTTGTCTAATTCTTTTAGTAGAGCTAAAGAGTAGCTTGATTTTGGAATAATTGATTCGTTAATTTCAATTGCAATCCGCTGATTTTGATAGCCTAAATGTAGAATTAAATCTTCAATATTTGAATTTTGAGGTAGTGAGATTTTTTCACCATTAACTATAATTTTCACAAATGCATTGAGTTTGTTTGAACTTCTTAAATTATAACATTGGTTTAATAAATTCAAGAGCGTTTGAATGCAAAGACATGGTAAAATTCTCGGTGTTTTGAACCTCGAAAAGGAGTTATATTTTGCCTCAAACTGCAGTATTAGCACTCGAAGATGGCAAAGTTTTTTGGGGGGAATCAATCGGTTCAATTGGCCATACAGTTGGCGAAGTAGTCTTCAATACGGCTATGACAGGCTATCAAGAAATACTTACAGATCCATCGTACTGTCAGCAAATAGTAGCACTCACATACCCTCATATTGGAAATACAGGAATAAACATTCTCGATGAAGAATCATCCAATGTTTATGCATCTGGATTAATCATCAGGGACCTTCCACTTGCATACAGTAGTTGGCGTTCTGAAATGTGTCTTGATAATTACCTTTCAAGCAACAATATAGTTGCTATTTCGAATATTGATACTCGTGCACTTACTAGACATCTTAGAATTAATGGTGCTCTTAAAGGTTGCATCATGGCCAATAATTCAGTTGATTCTGATAAGGCTGTTCAAAATGCCATAGACTTTCCTGGACTAAAAAATATGGATTTAGCAAAAGTAGTTTCAACTACCAAAACATATTCATTTAATCAAGGTACATTTGACATCGAAAATTCTACTTTTAATAAAAAACCTTCTAAATTTAAAGTGGCAGTTTATGACTACGGCATTAAAAAAAATATATTGAGAATGTTGGTAGACAAAGGTTGCGAATTAACTGTTTTTAATGCGCAAGCCTCGTTAGATGAGTTATTGGCTATAAATCCTGATGGTATCTTTCTTTCTAATGGTCCTGGCGACCCTGAGCCATGTGATTATGCAATTAATAATATAACTAAATTATTAGATAAAGAAATTCCAATTTTTGGAATATGTCTAGGCCACCAGCTTTTATCCCTTGCTTCTGGAGCTAAAACAGAAAAAATGAAGTTTGGTCATCATGGTGCAAACCATCCTGTTCAGGATTTAAAGACTGGAAGGGTTATGATTACTTCACAAAATCATGGTTTTGCAGTTTCTGAAAAAAATATGCCTAAGCATATAGAAGTCAGTCACCGCTCATTATTTGATCAGAGTATACAGGGCGTGAGAATTAAAAAGAAGCCAGCATATAGTTTTCAAGGACATCCAGAGGCCTCTCCTGGGCCACATGATGTCAGTTATTTGTTTGATGAATTTATAGAGCTGATGTCAAAATGAATTTAAATCGTTTATTTGTTTATATAGTTAAAAATGCCTAAAAGACAGGACATTAAAAGTATATTAATTATTGGCGCAGGTCCCATAGTCATTGGACAAGCGTGTGAATTTGACTATTCAGGAGCTCAAGCCTGTAAGGCACTTCGCGAAGAGGGCTATCGAGTTATTTTGGTTAATTCAAACCCAGCTACAATTATGACTGATCCTAAAATGGCTGATGCAACCTACATTGAGCCTATTACATGGAAAATTGTTGAGAAAATTATTGAAAAAGAAAAGCCTGACGCTTTACTTCCAACCATGGGAGGGCAAACTGCTCTCAACTGTGCATTAGATCTTGACCGTCACGGTGTTTTAGAAAAACACAGCGTTGAGATGATAGGCGCAAATAAAGAAGCAATTGATAAGGCTGAAGATAGAGAGTTATTTCGTCAAGCTATGCTCAAAATCGGTCTTGACATGCCTAAAGCAGCAATCGCACATTCTCTTGAGGATGCTTTGAAAATTCAGGAGGGCGTTGGCTTTCCAACAATTGTTCGTCCTTCATTTACAATGGGAGGCTCCGGTGGAGGCGTTGCATTCAATAAAGAACAATTTATGGAAATATGTCAGCGTGGTTTGGACTTATCTCCAACTAATGAGCTATTAATTGAAGAATCTATTCTTGGTTGGAAAGAGTTTGAGATGGAGGTTGTTAGAGACAACAAAGATAACTGTATTATCATCTGTTCTATTGAAAACTTTGACCCAATGGGAATCCATACTGGTGACTCAATAACAGTTGCACCCGCTCAAACACTCACCGATAAAGAGTACCAAATAATGCGAAATGCTTCTATCATGGTGCTTAGAGAAATTGGAGTTGATACTGGTGGCTCAAATGTCCAGTTTGCTATTAATCCTGATAATGGAAGATTAACCATTATTGAAATGAATCCAAGAGTTTCTAGATCTTCTGCCTTGGCTTCAAAGGCTACGGGATTCCCAATTGCAAAAGTGGCTGCCAAATTGGCAATAGGATACACACTTGATGAACTGGATAACGATATTACAGGTGGCAAGACACCCGCATCATTTGAGCCATCTATTGATTATGTTGTAACCAAGATTCCAAGGTTTGCCTTTGAAAAATTCCCGCAGGCTGATGATCGACTAACCACTCAAATGAAATCAGTTGGTGAAGTCATGGCTATGGGGTCTACATTTCAAGAGTCTCTTCAAAAAGCACTAAGAGGTCTTGAGACTGATAAGTCTGGCTTAGATCCAATAATTGATATTACTGCTGATGACTCTAAATCAAGAGTTAGAAGTGAACTTCTATCTGCTGGCGCAGATAGAATTTTTTATCTAGCTGATGCATTTAGAATGGGAATGAGTCTACAAAATGCTTTTGAACTCTCAAAGATTGACCCTTGGTTTTTGACTCAAATCGAAGAACTCGTCTTGTCAGAAAAGTCAATCGAAGGTAAGGAAATTGATAGTATTAAAGTTGAAACAATTAGAAGACTCAAGCAAAAAGGTTTTTCAGATAAGAGGCTATCGGAAATTCTGAATTGCACCGAGGAAGTATTTAGAAATAAAAGACTATCCCTTGATATTAAACCTGTTTTTAAAAGGGTTGACAGTTGTGCAGCTGAGTTTGATACTGAAACTGCTTATCTTTATTCTACCTATCAGACAGAGTGTGAAGCAAACCCTTCAGACAACAAAAAAATTATGATCTTAGGTGGCGGCCCCAATAGAATTGGCCAAGGAATTGAGTTTGATTATTGCTGTGTTCATGCCTCATTGGCGCTTCAAAAAGATGGTTACGAAACTATTATGGTTAACTGTAATCCAGAAACAGTCTCCACTGACTATGACGTCTCTGACAGGCTCTATTTTGAGCCACTAACACTTGAAGATGTTTTAGAGGTTATCGACATTGAAAAGCCTGAAGGCATAATTGTTCATTACGGCGGACAGACCCCACTCAAACTTGCAGATGATCTTGAAAAAAGTGGTGCTAATATTATTGGAACTAGCCCTGACTCTATTGATTTAGCTGAAGATAGAGAGCGCTTTCAGAAAATGATTCAAAAGTTAAATCTTAAACAGCCAGTTAATGATACTGCCAGATCTCAGGATGAGGCTTTAGAAATCGCTAATTCAATTGGATTTCCTCTGGTTGTAAGACCATCTTACGTTTTAGGGGGTCGAGCAATGGAGATCGTTTATGATAATGTCAGTCTTGAGCGCTATATGACATCGGCTGTTAAAGTGTCTAATGATTCGCCAGTTTTGCTAGATTCATTCTTAGATCATGCGATCGAAGTCGATATTGATGTCGTGAGTGATGGTAAAGATGTTGTCATTGGCGGAATTATGGAGCATATAGAACAAGCAGGAATCCATTCTGGTGATTCTGCATGTTCTCTTCCGCCTCACTCTCTTCCTGAAAATGTTCTTGATAAAATGAGAAGCCAAGTTAAATTGATGGCAAAAGAATTAAAAGTTGTAGGTTTAATGAATGCTCAGCTTGCTTATCAGGATGAAGAGATTTATGTCATCGAGGTCAATCCAAGAGCTTCTAGGACGATTCCTTTTGTCTCTAAAGCATCAGGCGTTCCTCTTGCCAATATCGCAGCAAGAGTTATGGCAGGAATCCCTCTTAAAGATCAGAACTTTACTAGTGAAATTATTCCAGAGCATTATTCAGTTAAAGAATCAGTTTTCCCTTTTAATAAGTTTTTAGGAGTAGATCCATTTTTAGGTCCTGAGATGAGATCTACTGGAGAAGTAATGGGAGTTGGCATGGATTTTCCAGCGGCATTTGATAAGGCTTTCCTGGCAGCTGGGGATGTAATCCCAACCAGTGGCAAAGTACTTGTAAGTCTGAGAGCTTTGGATCGAGGAAGATTAGTTGAGCTTGGTGAGAGTCTTGTTAACCAAGGTTTTGAAATTGTTGCAACGCGCACTAACCAAGAAATACTCAAAAAAGCTGGCCTTGAATGTACAATGGTTAATAAAGTGTCTGAAGGGTCTCCACATATTGTGGATGCAATTAAAAATGACGAAATCAGTCTTATAATAAACTCTACTGCTGATAGTCAAGGCCTTGAAGATGCGACAGTGATTCGATGTCAAGCATTAATTCATAAGATTCCTTGTTTGACAACAGTTGCTGCAGCCTTTGCAATGCTTGACGGATTAAAAACTCTAGATAGGTTAGTTGTGAGGTCGTTACAATCAATTCACAAATAATTTATGGACACATTTCCAATAACTATTAATGGAGCTAAAATTCTTGAAGACGAGCTACTCAGGCTTAAGGATGAAGAGCGCCCAAGAATAGTAAATGATATTGCAACAGCAAGGGAGCACGGAGATTTAAAAGAAAATGCTGAATATCATGCAGCTAAGGAAGAGCAAGGTTTTGTTGAAGGTAGAATTCAAGAGATTGAGTCAAAATTATCTCGCTTACAAATTATAGATGTAAAAAAATTAAGTCAAGATGGTCGGTGCGTTTTTGGAACAACAGTAAACCTCCTAAACTTATCAGATGATAGTGAAATTAGCTATCAAATTGTTGGTGAAGATGAGACTGATATTGATAAGGGTAAGATCTCTTGTCATTCGCCAATTGCTAGAGCCTTAATAGGAAATGAAGAGGGCGATGAAGTCACTGTAAAAGCTCCCAAAGGCGACATCGTCTATGAAATTCTTGAAGTGCAGTACATTTAGCTTGAGTCAAATTAGCTGGTTTTTTTAAACTTTTTCTTTGTCTTCATTTTTTTATTCTGTGTAGAATTGTAATCTTTTTTCATTGAGGAGATAAAGAATGCCTGGCTTATTACCTAACATTGATTCTGATGGGCTTTTAGAATACTCCGTAGTCTATACTGATAGATCACTTAATCACATGTCTGATTCATTTCAGGTTGTAATGAATGATGTTTCATCTTCACTTAAAGAAGTATACAACGCTGAATCTGTCATTTTAGTTCCTGGTGGGGGAACTTATGGCATGGAGGCAGTTGCTCGTCAATTTGCAACTGATAAAGATTGTTTAGTGCTACGAAACGGTTGGTTCAGTTATCGTTGGTCTCAAATTTTTGAAATGGGTAATATCCCATCAAAGCTGACTGTTTTGAAGGCAACTCGAAAGCGAGCTGGCCCTCAAGAACCATTTTTTCCAGTAGATATCGACCAAGTTGTTAAACAAATTAAAGCTGAAAAACCATCGATGGTGTTTGCACCTCATGTTGAAACTTCATCCGGCATTATTCTTCCTGATGAATATATTCAATATGTTTCAGATGCTGCCCATTCAGTTGGAGGTATGTTTGTATTGGATTGTATTGCATCCGGGGCTATTTGGGTGGATATGGAAAAATATGGAGTAGATGTCTTAGTGAGCGCTCCCCAAAAAGGATGGAGTGCTTCACCTGCCTTTGGAATGGTGATGTTATCTTCAAGTGCTTCTGAAAGTATCCACAATACTCAGAGTACAAGTTTTTCTTGTGATCTTCTTAAATGGCTACAAATTATGCAAGCCTATGAGAATGGTGGACACGCTTACCATGCTACTATGCCTACGGATGCCATTAAACATTTTAGAGACACAATAAATGAAACAGCTGAGTTTGGTTTTGATAAAGCTAGAGACAAACAACAAGAGCTGGGAGATCGAGTGAGGTCTTTACTAAAGAAACATGGTTTTATTAGCGTTGCTGCCGATGGTTTTCTTGCTCCGGGAGTCGTAGTAAGCTATACGTCTGATAAGGCTATACATAACGGCTCAAAGTTTAAAGATTTGGGAATGCAAATTGCTGCTGGTGTTCCACTTCAATGTGATGAAGGTGATGATTATCAAACATTTCGTCTTGGATTATTTGGCTTGGATAAGTTGAAGGATGTTGATGCCGCAGTTCAGAGACTTGAAGATGTATTTAATCAATTAATATGATTGTTTAAATGAAGGTTGAAGAATTAAATCATAGCGATAAAGAAGAATGGGCAAAGCTCTATCGTGGTTATGCTGAATTCTATGAAATGGAAATAAATCAAGATATTCTTGATACGGTTTGGTCATGGATACTTACTCCTGATATTAAATTTTATGCAATTGGGGTTAGTTCTAATGATGGAGTATTAATTGGGTTTATGCATTTCAGGGAGATGCCATCACCCCTTCGTGGAAAGCTTGTTGGGTTTTTAGATGATCTCTTTGTGCATCCTAATTTTAGAGGTTCTGGGGCTGTTCAATCATTATTTAAAGAGCTTAAATCAATAGCTAAAAAAAATAATTGGCCCTATGTAAGATGGATAACTGCTACAGATAATTCTAGGGCTCGAAAAGTTTATGATCAGATTTCAGATCCGATAGATTTTGTTACTTATCAATTGCAAATTGACTAACTTTTCAAGACTTATTGTCTTTAAATTTATTATTAAGCATTGATCTATATAATATTTTTTGGAGTTTGAGTAAATGAAACAAGGCGAAATAGTTGGTGAATTTTTAGTTCCTCCTCATCCCAAAGGTATATCAATTGAAGGAAATTTAGTTTCATTGAAGCCTCTAGTTGCAAATCAGTTTGCTGAAGAACTTTTTCTATCAAACTCAATTGATAAAGAAGGCATTAATTGGGCTTACATGCCATATGGTCCATTTGATAATTTAGAAGAGTATGCTGAATGGATTGAATCATTTGAGAGTGGTAATGATCCTGTATTTTTTGCCATTATTAGCAAAAAACTTAATAAAGCTACCGGTATTGCAAGTTATTTAAGAATCAATCCTGAAGTTGGGTTAATTGAAGTTGGACATATTAATTTTTCTCCGCTTTTGCAAAGAACTACTGAGGCAACTGAAGCAATGTATCTAATGATGAAGTGGGCATTTGATAATGGATACAGGCGCTATGAGTGGAAATGTAATGCCCTTAATTTAAGGTCTAGAAATGCGGCCCAAAGACTCGGTTTTTCTTATGAAGGCGTCTTTAGGCAAATGACCATTGCTAAAGGAAGGAATCGAGATACGGCTTGGTTTGCAATGATTGATAAAGAATGGCAAAGAATCGAGAGGTGCTTTATTGAGTTTTTATCTGAAAGTAATTTTGGTATAGATGGAAAGCCAAAAACATCTTTAACATCACTAACTAAGCCAATACTTTATAAACTAGATAACTTGGATTTATCCTAACAAGTTAATTACCCTCTTGGATGATGTTTTTGATGCTGTATTTTGAGTTGCGCATTCTGAATATGCGTATAGAGCTGAGTGCTTGAAATGTCGCTATGGCCAAGCATTAATTGGACAGAGCGTAAATCAGCTCCTTTTTGGACAAGATGTGTTGCAAAAGCATGCCTTAGGGAGTGAGGTGAAATTGGTTTATCAATCTCTGCTAAAGAGGCATAGTTCTTAATAATATAAAAGAAATTTTGCCTAGACATAGCGCTTCCTCGATTTGACAAAAAATAACTATCACATTGGCTATTTTTTAGAAGCGTTGGCCTTGAATTTTTTTCATATTCTGCAAGATAGTCAATCGCTATTTCACCTAATGGTAGTATTCGCTCTTTATTGCCCTTTCCATGAACACGAACAAATTCATCTTTAAGATTGATATTATGAAAGCTTAAGTTAATGAGCTCTGAAACTCTGAGACCACAAGAGTAGAGAAGCTCAAGCATCGCACGGTCTCTTTGACCAAAAATTGATTTTATATTTGGAGTATCCATCAATTTTTCAACTTCTTGTATATTTAAAAAAACAGGTAATTTTTTGTCTAACTTTGGATAATTCATTTGATCAGTGGGATCATTGTTGATTAGTTGATTGTCTATTAAGTATTGAAAAAATGAATGAAGACAGGTGAGGATTCTTGACTGAGAAGCAGCGCTGAGATTTGATTCTTTTCTGAAAGAAAAATAATCTTGAACTAGTTTTTTATTGACACTTTTAAATGGAATCTCGTTAAGCCATTTACTAAAAATGTTAAGATCGGAGCGATACGCACTTAGTGTGTTTTGACTTGCACCTGTAGATAGCCAGTAGAAATCAATAAATTGGTCAATGAGTTTATTATTCATTTTCATTTATTCTACTTAAGAATCTTTAGAATTGGACAAAAAAAATGCCAGTTAAAACTGGCATTTAAATTTTTTTGGTACTTATTTCTTATTAAGCTTTTCTTTAATTCTTGCGGCTTTTCCAGTAAGTCCACGTAAATAATAAAGCTTAGCTTTACGAACCTTACCGCTTCTTTTAACTGAAATACTATCAATCATTGAAGAATGAGTTTGAAAAACTCTCTCAACCCCTTCGCCATGTGAAATTTTACGAACAGTAAAGGCGGAATTTAAACCTCTGTTTTTCTTTGCAATCACAACTCCTTCAAATGCCTGAAGTCTTTGACGATTTCCTTCACGAACCTTTACCTGGACAACAACTGTATCGCCTGCAGAAAATTCAGGAATATCAGCTCTAAGTTGTTCACTCTCAATTTGATCAATTAAATTCACGATTGCACCTATTCGGGGTTTCTAAAAAAGCGCTAATTATACATATTTTTTATTGTCTACACAAGAAGCTATAGGCTTTTAAATAGATATTATTGATGTTATTTTTTAAATGTTTTTAATGATATTATGAGATAATGTTTCGCAAAAAAATAAAAGCAAGAAATGGGCAAAGCGACAGGATTTTTAGAGTTAGACAGACAAGTTGAGTCATATCGTGATGTGGGTGTTCGTATCCATGATTATGATGAGATTTTCTCTGGTATTCATAATTTAGATCAACTTCAAGAGCAAGGCTCAAGATGTATGGATTGTGGTGTCCCTTTTTGCCAATCTACAACTGGTTGTCCGATCGATAACTTGATTCCTGAATGGAATGACCTTGTTTATAACAATGAATGGCAAGAAGCACTAGAGCGTCTAGAGAAAACAAATAATTTTCCTGAATTTACAGGAAGAGTATGTCCTGCACCATGCGAAGGCTCATGTGTACTTGGCTTAAATAATCCAGCAGTCACAATTAAAAATATAGAGTTAGCAATAGTAGATAAAGGCTTTGAAGAAGGCTGGATTAAAGTGAGAGAGGTTGAGTCTAGGTCAGGTAAAAAAGTTGCGATAGTTGGCTCTGGGCCGGCGGGTCTTGCCGCAGCGGATGACCTTAACCAAATGGGGCACTTTGTTCAAGTTTTTGAGCGGAGTGATCGAATTGGCGGACTATTAATGTATGGTATTCCTAATATGAAACTTGGAAAAGATATCGTCGATCGCCGCATTCAACTATTGAAGCAAGAAGGTATTCAGTTTATAACGAATACTGATGTTGGGAAAGATATTTCAACGAGAGAGCTTCAAGAAAAATTTGATGCGTTAATTTTTACAACTGGGGCGACACAAGCCAGAGAGCTACCAGCTGAAAATAGAGATGCCATAGGTATTTATCCTGCAATGGAATACTTGACTTCGAATACAAAAAGTCTCCTTGATAATGGATATCCTGATGAAAGTGAACTATCCGCTAAAGGAAAAAATGTGATTGTCATCGGTGGTGGTGACACCGGAACTGACTGTATTGGAACCTCTCTCAGACAGGGTGCTAAATCCATCATTAATTTTGAGTTAATGAGTCGACCACCTGAAAACCGCTCAGAAAATAATCCTTGGCCTGAGTGGCCGGTTATTTACAGGGTTGACTATGGTCACGAAGAGTCAAGCGAGGTTTTTGGTGAAGATCCAAGGCACTACCAACTTCTAACAAAATCATTCATCAAGGATAGTGATGGTTATGTTAAAGGTATACGAACAATTAATGTGAATTTTAATAATGGTAAATTATTAGAAATTGAAGGAACTGAGAAAATTTGGGATGCTGAATTAGTTCTTTTGTCAATGGGTTTTGTATCTCCAGAGCATTATTTGAGCGAAGATGCCGATATTGACCTTGATCAAAGAGGAAACTATCAGGCTATCCATGGCGATTACAGTACATCAAAAGAAGGGATTTTTTCTGCAGGTGATTGTCGAAGGGGGCAGTCATTAGTTGTTTGGGCAATCAACGAGGGTCGCGGCGTTGCAAAGAGTGCAAATAATTTTCTATTAAATTCTTAGGTTGATAATAGTTATGGCTGAAATATTAGGGGCTGAAGTTGACGAAGAAGGCTACTTAATCAAAGTGTCAGATTGGACACCTGAAATTGCTAACGCTATGTCAGAAGAAGATGGTATAGAGCTTTCTCCAGAACATTGGGAAGTAATAAATTTTCTTCAGGCGTATTATAAAGAGTATGAATTCGCTCCTGCAGTTAGAGTTCTTACTAAGGCCATTTCGAAAAAACTTGGAAATGATAAGGGTAACTCACGTTATCTATACTCTCTCTTTCCGTATGGTCCTGCAAAGCAAGGTTGTCGATTCGCTGGTCTTCCAAAACCTACAGGCTGTGTTTGATTAAACATTGTTAGTGTATATTTAAGTATAGACTTCCATTTTTTGTCAAAGAGATAAAGTCATATGTCGTTGATAAGTATTTTTTTTATATTATTTTTTTATATTTCTGCTCTAATTTTTATATTGGGAGTGTCTTATAAACTAGTTCAATATTGGAATACTCCTGCGCCACTTAAAATACCCATTGCACCATCTGCCCTTGACACAAAGGGGGTTATTCTAAGGTTTATTCGAGAGATTTTTTTATTTTCAAGTCTCTTCAAAGCAAATAAATGGACTTGGCTCTTTGGTTGGAGCTTCCATCTAGCTCTGGTTCTATTGTTTTTTCGTCATTTAGTTTATTTTTGGCCAGGAGAAGTGCCATTAATCCTTTATAAAACTGAACCATTCAAATATGCTGCATATCCACTTATTTTTGGCTTGACTGGATTATTAAGTAGAAGAATATTTGTTGACAGAGTTAGATATATATCCTCCCCATCCGATTATCTAATGTTGTTGGTTCTGATTTTTATTGCCTCTACTGGAATGGTAATGACTTTTGCTAATCATCATCCAAATTTACTTATGGTTAAAAACTTTGCAGAAGGCTTGATTACCCTTAATTGGTCTGAACTACCAAGGGAATTTATCTTTTTGGCACATATTTTTCCTGTCTTTTGTCTTATTTCTATTTTCCCAATTTCTAAATTGTTACATGCTCCTGGTATATTCTTTTCACCTACTTTCAATCAGGTGGATAATGCTCGTAAAAAAAGACATATCTCAGATTGGGCATCTAAAAACGAAGATGGTTTAAAAATTGATCTTGAAAATAATAACGAAGAGGTTAAATAGTCTTGTCAAGTAATAAGCAAATAAAACTTTCAACCTATGTTGAAACTCCACCAATCGACAGAGGCTCTATGGCCGGTGATGGTCCTTTTAAAGCTACTGCAGAAATTCAGAAAAATCTTGGGTTTCCAGCTGAAAAGGTCGACAATTGGCAACAGGTTGCAATTGATAAAATGGCCGAAACTAAGTCTAAATATAGATCGGTTCAGGTTTTCTTAGATGCCTGTGTTAAATGTGGCGCTTGTACTGATAAGTGCCACTATTATCTGGGTACCGCTGATCCCAAGAATATGCCTGTAGCGAGACAAGATTTATTTAGAAGCGTATATAGAAGACATTTTACATTTGCAGGGAAGTATTTTCCAAAGTTGGTTGGCGCCAAAGATCTCGATGAGGATATGCTAGATGATTGGTATAACTATTTCCATCAGTGCTCTCAATGTCGAAGGTGCGCAGTATATTGCCCATCAGGAATTGACACTGCAGAGATTTCTATGGCGGCGCGTGAAGTGATGAATGCAATTGGTGTTGGTCAAAAATACTCTAATCAAATTTTAGGAAAAGTAAATAAAATTGGAAACAACTTAGGTATGCCTGAGCCTGCTTTAAGAGATACTCTTATGGATCTTGAGGAAGAGATTAAAGACGATACTGGTGTAGATGTCAAATTACCTATAGATATCAAAAACTCTGAAGTTTTAATGGTTTCACCTTCGGCTGATTTTTTTGCTGAGCCTCATATTGATGGACTGATTGGATATGCTAAAGTTTTTCATGAAAGTGGAGTTAGTTGGACCTTAAGCTCTTATGCTTCAGAAGCGGCAAATTTTGGAATGTTTATAGGGAGTTATGATGTTATGAGAGAGGGTGCTCTTCGTATTCGAAGGGCAGCACTCGATTTAAATGTAAAGCGAGTTATTGTCGGAGAGTGTGGACATGCATGGAGAGTTGCCTATAGTTTTTGGAATACACTGTCGGGAATTGGAGGCGGCGCAGAAGATGAGTATGCATTAAAACTTCAAAAACAGCTAGATAGTAACTATCCGCAGCCACAGCACATGATTGAATTTACATATGATTTAATAAAAAGTCATCAATTATCGTTTGATAAATCAAAAAATGATCATCGCGTAGTAACTTTTCATGACTCTTGTAATGTAGCTAGAGGAAGTAATATGGGTGATATTAGTAATGGTCAATTTATTTTGCCTAGAGAGGTGATTAAGGCGGCATGTAATAATTTTATCGATATGCCTAAAAATACAATAAAGTCGTCGACTTTTTGTTGTGGAGGAGGAGGTGGTCTTCTAACAGATGACCTTATAGATCTGAGAGTTAAGGGGGCAAAACCAAGAATGCATGCTCTGAAAAAAAGTGAGCAAGAAAGTGGTGTAAATACATTAGCTGCAATTTGTGCTATCTGTAAATCTCAGTTTTCTAAAGTCCTCCCTCATTATGATTTTGATCCATATATGGTCGTAAGTGTCCATCAACTGGTAAGTGATGCAATTATTCTAAGTGAAAATTCAGAACAAAAAGATTAATCAAGATTACGATAATAATTCATTATTCCTTGATAAATTGACTCTGCAATTTTTTGTTGTTGTCTCTTATTAGTCAAGCGTTTTTCTTGGGTTGGATTTGAAATAAATGCGGTTTCAACTAAAACAGATGGAATTGAGGGTGATTTAAGTACCACAAAGTTGGCTTTTTGAGGTATTTTTTTATGAATAGGCCCAATTTTATCTAGCTGTAAAATTATTGCTTGTGCAAGCTGAAATGATTGCATTTCTCTATCTTTTCTTGAATAGTCAGTCAATATACTTTTCAAAAATTGATCATTATCAATCACTGTTTCAACCCCACCAAACTGGTCGACCACATTTTGTGATTCCTCAAGTTGCTTTGCGAGCTTACTATTGTTTCCTTTTTCACTTAATGTATAGACCGAAGCACCTTTTGCGCTAACACTTTCTACTGAGTCTGCATGGATAGAAATAAACATTGTGGCTTTTTGTTTTTGCGCAATTGTTATTCTTTTTGTAAGTGGAACATAATAATCTCCACTTCTAGTCAAAAATGCTTTTAAATCCTTATTTTGATTAATAATTGATACAAGTTTTTTTGAAATTGCTAAATTGACATCCTTTTCTAAAGATTTATTTTTTCCAACTGCTCCAGAGTCTTCACCTCCATGTCCGGCATCAACTAGAATAATCTTTTGATTTCTTGAGGAATGAGGCGTATCTGGCTTTGTTATTTTTCTTGTAACTTGTGATTCTGAATCAATTATATCAACTACTAATCTGTGATATCTATACTTGGCGTTTGGCTCTAGAGTAAAGTGCTTAACTTTAAATTTTCTACTAATATGTACGATTAATTTAATTGTGTTTTTGTCACGCTTAATTCGTACTTTTTGTATTCGGTTATCTTTGAAAAATATATTTGAAAAAGTTTCTGATAATACTTCAGCATCATCAAAACTGATAATGACATAATCATCAGTATTTTTGATGTTAAAGAGCGTGTCTTCTTCTTTGTCAATGACTATTCGAGTATGGTCGGGTGCAGACCAATATCTAAAATCGTAAAGTGAAGTTTTGTCATCACCATAAGTGAAACTAGCAAAAATGGTAATAAATAGGCTTATCCAATAGCGCATTCTAAAATTGACTTTCCTAATTCTGTTTCAAATGATATGTTGGCCTCTCTGCTATCTCCGTAGCCACTTAATTTGATAGAAATATCTGCCTTTGCTAGAGCGCCTTTGCCTAATTCAGGCCATTCAATTAATTGAAAGCTTTTTCCTTTTTGATATTCACGTATTCCTATAAACTCTAATTCTTCGGGATCAGTTAAGCGGTAGCAATCAAAGTGATGTATATCAGTATTTTCATTTTGATAGGTTTCAACCAAAGTGTAGGTTGGACTTTTTACTCTGTCAAAACCAAAGTATCTTATAAAGTATTGGGCGAAAGTTGTTTTTCCAGCTCCAAGGTCACCAATTAAATAAATCACACAGTGAGATTGAATGTCAGAGCAGCATTGAGCAAGTTTTTCTGCTACATCTTTAGTGTCATTAAGATTTTTTAATATTAAATCCAAACTAATCGATATAAATATGAAGCTAGAATTGCCAATAGGATTAAACCGCCATAGCGGTTGATTTTTAGTTTAATTGATAAAATAAGTATCAATAGAGTTAGAGTGATCATATAAATATAGTCTCTACTAATTACTTCAGCAGGGATTTGGAATGGATGAATTAATCCAGGAATTGCCAAAACGCCCAGAGTATTAAACAAATTTGAGCCAATAATATTTCCAATAATCATCTGGTGTTGTCTTTTTAATGCACTACTTATCGCTACAGCAAGTTCTGGAAGGCTAGTTCCTAAAGCAACTACAGTAAGCCCAATAATTAGATCGCTTACGCCAAAAGCTAGAGCAAGGTTAGTTCCACCCCAAACGACAAGTTTAGCACTCGATACTAAAATAATGAGTGATATCAATAGTAGAAGCCATGTTTTTCCTTTTTCTTGATTATCAATCGATTCTTCATAAGGTTCAATTTCAATACTGTTTCCTTTTTTTGATTCATTAAAGACATAGATAAGAAAAAGCAACAATAAAGCTAAAAGGATAAGTCCATCCACAAAACTCAAGAATCCGTCCATCAGTAAAAAACCTGCGATTAAAGATGATACAAAAAGGAAAACCCACTCTTTCTTTAAGACAGCTTTCTCAACTGTGACAGGATAAATAATTGCTGTTGTGGCAAGAACTAAAGCAATATTAAAAATGTTCGATCCAAAAGCATTTCCAATACTCATCTCAGGGTGTCCATCGTAAGCCGCTAGTCCAGAGACCAACATTTCTGGCGCTGATGTTCCAAAACCAAATATAAGTAAACCAATAATCAGCGGAGAAATATTAAAAATTCTAGCAACTTTAGCGCCATTGTGAGTGAATGTATCTGCGCTCCATATGAGGAGAGCAAAGCCAATTAAAAGAGATAAAATTGATAGAAACATATTAATGAAAAGAATAATTTAATGACTATTATAAAGTCATCACAGTTTTATATTAATAAACACTTCGTTATGATTTTCTATTTAGGTTCAATCATATATTTATAATGTTTGTATGTTACTTATAACCAGACCCCTTGCACAAACTAATAACTTAGAGTTGCTTTTAGAGGCAAATGGAATTGATTACGCTCTTTTCCCAGCTTTTGAGATCAAAAAGTTTAAACCTATAGCTATAAAGCAAAAATATGATGTGATTATCTTTATTAGCGTAAATGCGGTTAATTATGCTGAAGAATATTTTAAGGAAATATTTATTGCACCTTTTCGAGTTTTTGCAGTAGGTCCTGTGACAGCGAATCAACTATTGAAAAAAAATGTCACAGTTGATTGTTATCCACAAAAAAATGCTTCAAGCAATGAACTTCTGAAGATGAGAGAGTGCTTAGATTTATCTGACAATAAAATTTTGATAGTTAGAGGGAGAGGGGGGTCTGAAACATTAAAAGATAATTTGGTTGACTCTAACCAAGTTGATTATTTTGAGGTTTATGAAAGAGCTTCCTGTGAGGCGACATCACTTCACAGGGAATCAATTTTGTCATTTTTCAAAAAATCTGATGGGGTTTTAATGGCAACCAGTAATGAGGGTCTTATTAATATTGTGCGACTAGTTAAAAGTATTTCTGCAGATTTTATTGAAACTCTCATATCGAAAAAAATTATTGTTTATAGTGAAAGAATTAAAGATTTAGCGGAAGATTTGGGTTTTAAAAAAATCGAGATTACTGACAATCCTTCTGATGAAGATTTAGTGAGTCAAATTATAAATAAAAAATAATAAAAAAATCCACAAATCTTAATTCTTTGGGTAACATATACCAAACTATATTAGGAGTTTAGGTGATTAGATTTGGAATTTCATGGGTCGCACGCTTATTAGGTGTTAGTGGCTTCACCGTCCAACAACCTACAACGCGAGGCTCCCTCCAAGATTTAAATATTTCTGAAAGAGTTATCCCATTCAATCCTAGTAATTTAGCTTTAGATGAGTCCCTCACTAAGGGTGATTCTGAAGCAACACAACCTCTTAAACGTTTTCAAGATACTCAGACTAAATTAAATAATGATTCACTGGTTGATGAAGCTAGTAATGATCAAGATTTAGTTTCTGTAATTGCCACTCTTAAGTCCAAACTTTATCAAGAATCAATCAAGAGTAAGCATTATACAAATGCTTTTAATGAGCTTAATGAGAGACTCATTGAGCTTGAAGAAATTGTGCAACCTGAAAAGAAAACAGATTTGCAAAAGCTTCAAGGCTGGGCTCATTCAAAGAGACATATTCATTAATTTTTCAATCACGATTTAGTTTTTTTCTCCCTTCAACAAAGCTTTTGAAGGTATTCCTAATGCAAAAAATAAAAGTAATTAGGTATAATGCCATTTGTTTTTTTAATTATATTAAATGAATATATGTCAAAAAGTGATTACATTGAGTTAGAAGGCGTAGTAAAGGAGAAATTACCAAATACAACGTTTAAAGTTGAATTGGAAAATGGCCATAGCGTTCTTGCACATATTTCTGGAAAGATTCGTAAGCACTATATACGTATATTGCCTGGCGACAAGGTAACTGTAGAAATGACTCCTTATGATTTAACAAAAGGAAGGATTACTTTTCGACATAAATAAGCCTAAATTAAGCCAGTGTGGTGGAATTGGTAGACACGCCGGATTCAAAATCCGGTTCCTTCACGGGAGTGACGGTTCGAGCCCGTCCACTGGTACCAATAATATCAATAATTTAGGGCAGTAAAATAATGGATAGTAATCTACTGAGCGAAGCAATTAACCTAACCCTTTTTGGGATGGGATTTGTTTTTGTATTTCTGGCTTTAATGGTTGTTCTAACAAGCTTGATGTCAGCTTCTGTGTTAAAACTCCAGCCTTTTTTGGCCAGCACTTCTGTTTCACCTATTCAAACGGATAACTTGATAGATGAAGACACAAAATCAATCATTGAGAAAGCAATTAAATTGCATACTGGAGCTTAATTTATGTCAAATAATGTCAATTCACAACCTGTAGGAATTACTGAACTTGTTTTAAGAGATGGTCACCAGTCACTTTTTGCGACCAGGATGAGAATTGACGATATGCTACCAATTGCTGAAAAGCTAGACAAGGTAGGGTATTGGTCAATGGAATCTTGGGGCGGCGCTACTTTTGATTCGTGTATCCGTTTTTTGGGCGAAGACCCTTGGGATAGAATTAGAGAAATTAGTAAAGCGATGCCTAATACTCCTCAGCAGATGCTGCTTAGAGCTCAGAATTTATTAGGCTATCGTCATTACGGTGACGATGTCGTAAGAAATTTTGTTGACCGTTGCGCAGAAAATGGTGTTGGTGTTTTGCGTATTTTTGATGCAATGAACGATATGCGCAACCTAAAAACAGCGGTTGACCAAACGGTAAAAGTTGGCAAGCATGCTCAGGGCACGATTTCGTATACACTTAGTCCAGTCCACACTACAGAGCTTTGGATTGATATGGCTAAGCAAATTGAAGATATGGGCGCTCATTCTCTCTGTATTAAAGATATGGCTGGTCTTCTTCAGCCTTATGTTGCATACGACCTTGTGAAAAAACTTAAGAAGGCAATTGATATCCCTATACAGCTTCATGCCCATGCAACAACAGGCCTCTCAACAGCGACCTTAATTAAATCAATTGAGGCTGGTATTGATCGTGTAGATACATCAATTGCTTCGATGAGTATGACATATGGACACTCTTCGACTAATGCAGTCGTTTCTATTTTGGATCATGGTCCTCGCAAAACTGGCATTGATATGGAGCAACTAGAAGAGATTGATGCTTACTTCAGAAAGGTGCGTCCAAAATATGCTAAATTTGAAGGTTCATTGAAAGGTATTGATCCTCGTATATTGTTGGCTCAAGTGCCTGGTGGTATGTTGACCAATATGGAAAGCCAACTAAGGGAGAATAATGCTCTAGATAGACTTGATGAGGTATTAAAAGAGATTCCACGCGTACGAAAAGACCTTGGTTATATTCCTCTTGTAACACCAACTTCTCAAATTGTTGGTACTCAAGCAGTAATGAATGTTTTACTCGGTGAACGTTATAAATCAATCGCAAAAGAGTCAGCAGGAATACTAAAGGGCGAATACGGGGCATCACCAGCACCGGTAAATGCTGAACTTCAGGCCCGTGTTCTTGATGGTGGTGAGGCAATTACCTGTCGTCCAGCTGATAATATCGATCCAGAAATGGATACCTTGGAAGCGGAATTCGATTCTATTATTGCAGAAAAAGGTATCAAACTAGAAAATGAAAAAATTGACGATTTATTAATTTATATTCTATTTCCGCAAGTGGGAATGCAGTTTTTAGAAAATCGCAATAATCCTGATTTCTTTGAGCCAGTGCCACAGGCTCCAAGTGAGGGACCAAAAGAGGATGGTGTTTATACAGTGAAACATAATGGCCAAGATTATATTGTTGAAGTGAAATCTGGTGGTGATATTTCTTCAATCCAAGTTGCTGGACAGGCATCTGCAGTGCCTCAAGCAGAAACGTCTCAAGTAGCAACACCTGCAGTTAATGCTGAAGATATCCCAGCACCACTAGCCGGGAATATTTGGAAGGTTTTGGTTTCGCCAAACCAGCAGATTAACGAAGGAGACACACTTGTTATTCTTGAGGCAATGAAAATGGAAACTGAAGTTAAAGCTGCGCGCGCAGGCACTGTTGTATCCGTCAACGTTAGTGAGGGTGATCAGGTTTCTGCTGGACAGGCAATAATTTCTTTAGCTTAATCAAATATGGAAAATTTATATACATTGTTGGAAAACTCTGGTCTCTATCAGCTAGACTTTGGTTCAGGAGCGATGATTTTAGTCGGTCTTCTATTGTTGTACCTTGCAATCGTAAAAAAATTCGAACCCTTACTTTTGCTGCCGATTGGATTCGGTGCAATCTTAAGTAATATCCCTGGTGCTGGACTTGCTTTATCTGCTATGGGAAGTGCAATTTATGCAGCTGATCCTGAAGTTTTAAGTACTTTGGCTAACAGCCTTAATTTGACTAGTTGGGATGCAGCTTCAGACATTTATGATGCATTTAAGGAAAGTTCTGGTTCTCAGCAAGCTTTGGCAATACAAACTGTCAGCGATTTGGGTTATAGGGATGGAATGCTATACACTTTTTATACTATTGCAATTGCAAGTGGAATAGCTCCGTTAATCATTTTTATGGGTGTTGGTGCGATGACAGACTTTGGGCCACTTTTGGCCAATCCCAAGACATTGCTTCTGGGAGCTGCAGCACAATTCGGTATTTTTGCAACGTTGTTAGGGGCGATTGCGTTGACATCTCTAGGTGTCTTTGACTTTAGTTTAAAGCAAGCAGCCGCGATCGGTATTATAGGAGGTGCAGATGGACCAACCTCTATATATGTTGCCTCAAAATTAGCTCCTGAATTGCTTGGTGCTATTGCTGTTGCCTCATACTCTTATATGGCACTAGTGCCACTTATTCAGCCACCAATCATGAAGTTTTTTACAACAGAAAAAGAACGTCAAATTCAAATGGTGCAACTGCGTGAAGTATCAAAGACTGAGAAAATTGTATTTCCAATCATGCTATTGTTGCTTGTTGGTTTATTGCTTCCTGATGCCGCTCCTCTTCTTGGGATGTTTGCTTTTGGAAATCTGATGAAAGAGTGTGGTGTGGTTGATCGTTTAAGTGATACAACACAAAATGCTCTGATTAATATTGTTACCATTTTTCTAGGACTAGCTGTTGGTTCTAAATTGATTGCAGCCGAGTTCTTAAAATTGGATACACTCGGAATTTTGTTGTTAGGTATGGTTGCATTTGCTATCGGTACAATGAGTGGATTATTGATGGCGAAGTTGATGAATGTATTTAGCAAAACAAAGATCAATCCACTGATTGGCTCTGCTGGTGTTTCTGCAGTTCCTATGGCAGCTCGAGTGTCAAATAGAGTGGGTCTTGAATCTAACCCTCAAAACTTCTTATTGATGCACGCAATGGGTCCAAACGTCGCTGGCGTTATTGGTTCTGCAATCGCTGCAGGAATTATGATTCAGTTTTTAGCCTAGATTCAGAGTTCTTTATTTATCAATTAGTGGCGCATTCATTTTTTTGGGGATACTGAGTCCCAGTATTGACAAAATACTAGGCGCTACTGAAAGTTGTGAGACCTCTTCGCTCTCAATCCCTGGATTTGGATGACCAATGTCATAATAAGGGGTCCATCTTTCAATTTGACTGCTTCCGCCATGACTCCCTACATCGGTAAATCCATGGTCTGAGGTAATTAATATTCGGTAACCTTTATCTATCCAAAAAGGAATGTGTTGAGCTAATTGGTCATTCACCTGCCATGTCTGCTTAGAGTATTCAGATGAGTTTCCACCAAACTTGTGACCAATAGAGTCACAACTTGAGGAATGAATCATTAGATAATGAGGTTTATATCGATCAATCAGCATGCTAGCTTGATTCATTAAATCATGATCTGAGGGCAATGCAATATTAAATGTTGTATAACCATTCTCCGAATAAAAACGTCCATGCTGTATTGCTTTATCAGGATCATTGACCTCTTGATCTCTTATTGGAATATAGGGGTCTTCATTGTATAAAGTGGAAAAAAAAGAATGTGCAGCAGCAGCTGTTACTAGCCCACTTTCTTTGGCAATTGAAAAAATATTTGCACAATTTGATTTACGAAGATTGTCATTGGATGTAATGCCATGCTCTAATGGCTCCAGCCCAGTATGAAGTGTTTCATAGATTGGGGCAGAAAGAGTTGGTAGAACTGCTATCATTCTCATTCTTCGTCCTTGTTTTGACTCTACAAGGGCTTCCAAAAAACCACACTGATCAATTGCAGTTTGATACTTGAGTCCATCAATAATTACTAGAATTACTTTATTTTTCACTCAGGTAACCATTGGCTAAATCAAACTTTCTTTCCATCTTATTTGCGATAGATAAATCATGGGTAACGATTAAAAGTGCGGTACTTTGATTATTGTTGAGTTCAATTATCAAATCTAAAACATCTCTAGCATTTTTTTCATCTAAATTACCAGTAGGCTCATCTGCTAAAAGGCAGGCAGGGGCAGTAATCATTGCTCTGGCAATTGCAACTCTTTGTCTTTCACCACCAGATAATTCAGAAGGTTTATGGTTAGTTCGATTTTCCAGTCCTACTTTTTTTAAGATATTTTCAGCTTTTAACAATGCTTCATTGTTATCACTTCCATTAATTAGAAGAGGTAAGGCAGTATTATAAATTGATGAAAAGTCATTTAGTAAGTGGTGAAATTGATAAACAAATCCAAGGTTTTGAGCACGAAGCTCAGTCTTCTGGTGTTCTTTGAGTTTTGAAATATTTGTGTTATTTATTAGTACCTCGCCATCAAATGGGTTGTCAAGTCCAGCCATCAAATTGAGTAGAGTGGATTTTCCGCAGCCAGATTGACCAATAATTGCGATTTTTTCGTTTGTTTGGATTTTAAAATTTAGGTTCTTTAAAACGCTAGTTTTCGTACTACCTTCGCCATAATCAAAATTTAAAGAGCGGCATTCAATAATATTACTCATGCCTGAGAACCTCTGAGATATTGATTTTTCCTGCACGCTTTGCTGGATAAATTGCAGCGATAATGACTAGAATAAAGGAGCCTAAAATAATACTAATAACGTCACTTGCTAGAATCTTTGATGGAAAGCGATTGATATAAAAAACGTCTTTAGGAAAAAATTGAAAGCCAATAATGCTCTCAATTCCTGAAATTACTGACTCAATATTCATTGCTAAAAGTAATCCAAGAATAGTTCCAATACTAATTCCAATCAGGCCAATACTAATTCCCTGATAATAAAATATTTTTACGATTCTTTTTGGAGTCATTCCTAGAGTTCTCAGAATCGCAATATCAGATTTTTTATCGGTTACTACCATAACCATCATAGAGACAATATTAAATGCAGCTACAGCAATAATGAGAGAGAGGATAATTGCAATCATTTGCTTTTCAAGGTTTAATGCCCTGATGAAGTGTTTTTGTTGTTGCATCCAGTCAACACCATAATAGCCATTACCTAGTGAGTCAACAACATCTTTTGTAATTTCATTTGCATCAAAGAGATTTTCTACCTTGAGTCGGATTCCAGAAATTTTATTTCCTAAAGTAAAGAGATCTTGAGCGTCATATAGGTGAATAAATGCTAGGCCATTATTGTAGTCATTCAGTCCAGCATTAAAAATACCACTAATAGTAAAGGTTTGTGATTGTGGTACTAGAGCTCCAAGAGTGTTCCTGGCGGGTGCAATCAGGGTAATTTGGTCGCCGACTCCTGTTCCCATAAGGGTTGCTAGGCCAACTCCAATTAGGGCTGATGATTCGTCTTCCTCCAGGTTAAGTGAGCCATATTTAATATCATCAAGTAGGGCTGATGTGGATGACTCTTGATTAATAAGTATTCCTCTAACGCTGACACCTTGAGTGGCAGTTTTTGATGTCATTAACGCAAAATCTTCAACATAAGGAGAGGACGCAATTACACGATCTTGAGTATTAATTTTTTTCTGGAGATCATCCCAATTTTCAAGCGTATCATCCGATCCAGTTATATAGGAATGAGATATTGTATTTAGTATTCTATTTGTTAATTCTTCATGAAAGCCATTCATTACTGACAATACTGTAATCAGGGACATTACAGCTAAAATTAGGCCAATCATTGACACACCAGAAATAAAAGAAACAAAACCTTTTTTTCGGTTAGATCTTAAATATTGATTGGAAATATTAAATTCAACACTCATGGTTGGAATATTTTGTCATAATAAAAGAATTTTAAGTAAATAAAGTTATCAAAATGTTGCGCAATCTAAGTTTTATAAATCATAGTAAGTTTGGTATTATTAACTTATTACTTCTTCCTTTCTCTCTTGTTTTTTTTATTGTTTCTAGCATACGCTCTTGGCTCTATAAGTCTAGCATTCTGAAAGTAAATATCTCAAAAGTTCCAATAGTTGTTGTTGGTAATATAACTGTTGGAGGAGTGGGTAAGACGCCAATTGTTATTTCAATTGCTAAGTATTTTGAGTCAAAAAATAAAAAGGTGGGGATTGTTTCAAGGGGATATGGTGGCCAATATTCTCAGGAAACTCTTGAGGTTACTTCAACAAGCAATCCAATTGAATGTGGAGATGAGCCTTTATTAATTAAACAGCAAGTCAAAGCGCCAGTTGTTGTGGCAAAAAAAAGGGCTAAAGCAGTTGAGTTCTTAAATGAAAAATACTCACTAGATGTTATTGTTAGTGATGATGGTCTTCAGCATTATTCTATGGGTCGCGATATTGAAATTCTAGTTATTGATGGACGTAATCGACTAGGAAATGGTTTGTTTCTTCCAGCCGGACCTCTCAGAGAGTCAAAGAATAGACTTAAATCGGTCGATTTCATAATCAATAATGGTTCTGCTTTAGAGGGTGAAATATCAAGTCAAATTGAAGCAAAAAGCTATATTAACCTTCTTACCAATGAAGAAAAAGGGCTTGTTTTCTTCAAAGGTAAAAAGTGTTATGCAATAGCAGGTATTGGACAGCCAAATAATTTCTTTTCAATTCTAAAAAAATATGGTGTTGATATTATTTCCAAGCCATTTCCAGATCATTATCAATTTAAGGAAAAGGATTTAACTTTTGCCAATAAATATCCAATCATAATGACTTCCAAGGATTGTGTAAAATGTAGTCAATTTGCATCTGATCAAATGTGGTATCTAGATGTAGATGCAAAAATTAAATCTGATTTTTATCATCAATTGGAGTCAAGGTTGTGATTGATAATGATTTATTGAAAATGTTAGTTTGCCCAGAAAGTAAAGCTCCGCTTGAGCTTGTTGGTGAGGAGCTAGTGTGCGAAAAAAGTAAATTAGCCTACCCTATTATTGATGGCATCCCCATTCTTCTTGTTGAAGAAGCTAGAAAAATAGATTCAAAAAAATAATGGGTTTTTCCATTATTATTCCTGCTAGATATGGTTCAAGTCGACTACCGGCAAAGCTATTAAAAGATATCAATGGTAAAACGCTTATTGAGCATACATATTCGAGTGCAATGAGGAGCGATGCAAGTCGAGTAATCATTGCAACAGATGATGAGAGAATAAGAACAGTTGCAAACGATTTTGGTGCAGAGGTTTGTATGACTGATCCAAGCCATACCTCAGGCACATCACGATTGTCTGAAGTTGTTGTAGATTTATGTTTTGATGATAGTGATGTAGTAGTTAATTTGCAGGGTGATGAACCAATGATGTCCGCTAAGGCTATAAATCAAGTAGCCTCTAACTTAGTTAGCTCTGGTATGAGTGTTGCCACGCTGTGTGAAAAAATTGATTCACAGGCTTCATACTTTGACGAGAATTGTGTAAAAGTTGTATATAATTCGCGCGGTAGAGCTTTGTATTTTTCTAGATCTCCTGTTCCTGCATTTAGAAATAAAAGTGAGATTGATTTAGATTATTGTTTTAGACATATTGGTCTTTATGCATATAGGGTAGATTTTCTTAAAGAGTACTCTAGAATAGCTAAGTCCAATCTTGAAAACGCTGAAAAATTGGAGCAACTAACTTTTTTAGCGCAAGGGTTTGATATACATGTAGAGATTTCTGTGGCCCCAACTGGCTATGGTGTTGATACAGAAAGTGATTTAGTAAAAGTTAAAAAGGAATTAAAAAAATGAATATTATCGATGGTAAAGAGATTGCATTAAGTCTTCGCTCAAAGATTGCTGACGAGATAAAAACTTTTGATCGTCCACCAGGTCTAGCTGTAATCTTAGTGGGAGAGGATCCAGCTTCAGCTGTTTATGTTCGTAATAAAGAGTTAGCTTGCAAAAAAGCTGGGTTCTTTTCTGACAAGATTATTAAATCTGAAAATATTACAGAGGAGCAGTTGTTGGAAGAAGTTGAGCGACTTAATCATAATCCACATATTGACGGTATTCTTGTTCAACTTCCTTTGCCTAGCCATATCAATTCAAATAAAGTCATTGAGCATATTTCTCCCTTAAAAGATGTTGATGGGTTTCATAGTGAGAATATTGGTAAGTTAATGCAGAATAAATCTCATTTAAGGCCCTGCACACCTAAAGGGGTAATGACTATCTTAGAGTCAATCGATTGTAAGATTGAAGGTATGAATTGTGTGGTTATTGGTGCTTCAAATATTGTTGGCAGACCAATGGCAATGGAGCTTTTAAATGCAAGAGGTACGGTGACAATTTGCAATAGTAGAACTAAGGATATTGCGGAAAAAGTGAGAAAGGCTGATATCGTTGTCGTTGGAGTTGGAATACCTAAAATGGTTAAAGGAGACTGGATTAAAGAGGGGGCGGTCGTTATTGATGTAGGTATTAATCGATTAGAGGACGGTTCACTTGTTGGGGATGCTGATTTTGATGCTATTAAAGATATTGCTGGAGCTATAACTCCTGTCCCTGGAGGGGTTGGTCCAATGACTATTGCAACCCTACTTGAAAATACTTTGATAGCTTATAAACAAAATTTATGAGACTTATCCTAAAGATTATTAGAGAAGGATTAGGCAGGATTTTGATTTTCCTTGACTGGTTGATTAAACCTTCAATTATCAAGAGAAGCTCTGAAGATCAACTTCTTGTTGATCAAAAAACTGAGGCACTAAAATTGTATGAATTTTATGCATGTCCTTTCTGTATAAAGACTAGAAGGGCAATTAAACGACTAAATCTTAACGTAGAAACTCGTAATGCGCAAAAAGGTGATTTCAGAAAAGAACTTGAATTGAATGGCGGAAAAATACAGGTGCCATGCCTTAGGGTTGATTATGCTGGTGAGGTGAGTTGGCTATATGAATCCAATGACATAATTAATTATCTTGATAAGCATTTTTAACAATATGGTTTTGTAATCAATGCTCTACATTCATGGTGGTAACAAGGAGCAAATAGAGCTTTCACGGCAATTGTATAATTTTTGTTGTAATGGCTTGTTTCATAAAGATAATCTTCCTACAATAGATCTCACTATTCACAGTGTTGAAGATGCTCTTGCGTGGACAGATTATGAGGGCGATGGTAAATTTTTTATAGAAATTGAAGAGTCTTTAGATAATAAAAAATTTATTATTACAATGTGTCATGAAATGATTCATGTATGTCAATTTTTGGCGAAAGTGGAGGTTAGTGAACTATCTGCTTACCATTGTGAAGAAAAACTTGCAGAGCAGTTCTATCATGAAGAGATAAGACGACATGGAAGCCCTCTAGATTTGAATGAGGATTAAGGAAGATATTCTTTTAAATTGTCAATTGATTTCTGTAATTCTTCTTGTGAGTTTGAAGTAATCGTTATGTGCCCTAATTTTCTATTCTTGCGTTCTTCTTTGTCATATAGGTGTAAGTATTCATTGTTAGTTTTTAGAACCTTATTGGTGGGTCCATGGACACCAATAATATTAATCATCGCATTGTATTTATTTTTAATTGCTGTCTCTCCAAGAGGACTATTAGTTATTGCTCTAATATGATTTTCAAATTGAGAAGTTTCAGCACCTTCAATTGTCCAGTGTCCAGAATTATGAACTCTAGGGGCAATCTCATTGACAATAAGTCCATCTTCAGATTCAAAGAGTTCAAGAGTTAATACTCCAACATGGTTAATTTCAGCTATGAGAGAATTCATATAACTTTCTGCTTTTTTTTGAAGAGACTTTGAAATCTTTTGGGCTGGAGCAATTGTTAGTCTTAATATGCCTTCATGGTGTGAATTCTCTACGAGAGGATAGTATTTGAGATCGCCATTAATTCCTCTAACTGCAATTATCGAGAGCTCTCTATTGAATTTAATGAAACCTTCGAGAATTGACTCAGCGCTAGACATTTTTTTCCAGGCCTCATTGATTTGAGATTTGGATTTTATTACAAACTGACCTTTACCATCATATCCCTCTGTAGCAGTTTTCAGAATTGCAGGAAGACCAATATTATCAATAGCACTTTTGAGATCAGAAATACTATTGACTAATTCATATGGTGCGCAAGGAATATTTAATTTCTTTAGTAAGTCTTTTTCTCTAGCTCTATGTTGAGTTAGGTGAAGAGATTTATCGCTAGGATAAACTTTTGAAGTTTTTCTAATTTGATTAACGATTTTTATATCAATATTTTCACTTTCATAAGTGACTACATCAGAATCATCAGCAAATTTTTTGATAACTTCTGGATTATTGTTATGAGTAAATGTCTTACCAAGAACTGAAGAGTAGCCTTCATTTGACAAAGCTAAAAATCTCATTTGATGGCCTAGAGGAGAGGCAGACAGCGCGAGCATTCTTCCTAATTGACCAACACCAAGAACCCCTATTTTCATAAGTTAATTTTCTAGGTTGGAGTTATTTAATACGTTTTGAGTTTGTTCTGATCTAAATTTACTAACCCTTTCTCTAACTGCTTCATTTTCATTTCCAACAATTTGAGCTGCCAATATTCCAGCATTTTTTGCTCCTGATTCACCTATAGCAAGTGTGCCGACAGGTATACCACTAGGCATTTGGACGATTGATAATAAGGAATCTTGGCCACTTAGAGCTTTAGATTGAACTGGAACACCCAAAACTGGAACAATTGTTTTAGAGGCAACCATTCCAGGCAAATGAGCCGACCCACCAGCACCAGCAATAATAACTTTAAGGCCTCTTTCCTCAGCAGTTTCAGCATATTCGAACATTAAATCGGGGGTTCTGTGAGCTGAAACGACTTTAACTTCGTAAGAGACACCTAGTTCTTCTAGCATATCTGTGGCATTTTTCATTGTGGGCCAATCTGATTTTGAACCCATAATAACTCCGACTAATGCACTCATTTTTTTATTGTTGAACTAATTAATGTAAATTATACCAAAAACCTAATATCTATTAGAGTTGATACATAGCGGTTTCTCAATCAATTTAGATTTTGAAACTTTTATCTAAAAATGGAAGATGCCCACTATTGAAAACGTGAATTTCTGCACCAGCTTCTACATACCAATGCTGAATTTTTTCTGGAACAAGAGTGTCAAGATCGCCAAGAATGCATGTTTTTGGAGTTGAAATATTTTTATAAATAGTCCTTAGGTCTGAGTTAATTATTATTTCTAAACCATTATTTAGGGCACTTTGTGATGCTGGATATTTTTGAATTGACTTATGGAGTTCTTGGATTTGAGACTTGTTTTTGCTTTGAAGACTGACGAAACGTTTAAGGGTTTTAGTACTATCTATTTTTAAATTAATTGCAAATTGGTCAAATACTTCTTTTCTTATACCAAAACTCCATTGTTCAGTATTTACTAAGCATGGACTTGCAGCTACCAAAATTAATTCATTGAGTTTAATTTTATTCGCAATAAAAATAGAGAGTAATCCTCCCAAAGACCAGCCTAATAGAATAGATTTTTCTGGGATGAGTTTGATGATCTCGTTACTCCAATCTTCAATCCCACCATCTATATCTGGACTTCTTCCGTGACCAGGAAGATCAATAACGGTGATACGATATTTTTTTTTATATTTATTTACTAGCTCTACAAAAATGTCGCTATTAAATGCCCATCCATGCAATAAAACTAGATTGGGGCCTTCGCCGATTGTCTTATGCCATAACATTTTTGACCTTTTCAAGTAGAGCGTCTATTTGCTCTGTTTTGTGATTTGCTGATAATGTAAAACGAAGTCTAGCAGTATTCGGTGGGACGGTTGGTGGACGAATTGCACTCACAAAAAACCCCTCTTTAAATAACCTATTGCTAATTTTTAAGGCTTTCGAACTAGAGCCAACTATTAGTGGTTGGATGGCGCTATTTGAATCTTCAAAATTAAGTCCAAGCTGAAAGGCCATATTTCTAAAATGCTTTATATTAGTGGTTAATTTTTCTTTTTGTTCTCCATTTTTTATTAGCGTTAGGCTTTCTAGGGCTGCATGACATATACTTGGTGGGAGGGCAGTTGTATAGGTGTAGGGTCTAGATTTTTGAATTAAAAATTCTATAAACTCCTTATCTCCAGATACAAATGCACCCATTAAGCCTGCAGCTTTTCCTAGTGTTGCCATATAGATAGAATTTTGCGGAATAATGGGATCAAAAATACCAAAACCATGAGCATCGTCCTGCATTAAGATAGCATTTGTTTTATTAATAGTCTTAACAATTCCTGCAATATTCGCACGATCTCCATCCATACTAAAAACATTGTCAGTGACAATTAATCCAGGACCAGTTTGTTTTATTAATTTTTTCTCTAGAGATTCAAGGTTGTTATGGAGGTATCTTTGAATTGGAAGTCCAATTAATCGATTTCCATCAATCAATGATGCGTGATTCAATTTGTCCTGGATTACCCATTTAATCTCATCCCTTAGTGCAGAAAATATTCCAAGGTTTGCGCTATAGCCAGATGAAAAAATAAGAGCACTCTGTTGTCCTGTGAATTCAGCTAAAGCCTCTTCAAGTAATTTGTGAGATTCAGAATGCCCACTTACCAAATGAGAAGCACCTGAGCCCACTCCATATTTCTCAACGCCTTTAATTAACGCTTCTTTAATGATTGGATGACTAGCCAGAGATAAGTAGTCATTAGAACAAAAATTAATCACGTCTTGATTGTTAATTCTCATTTGGGTGCTTTGAGCACTATTTGCAACTCGCCGAGAACGCAATAGGTGATTTTTTTCAAGATCACTTATTTTTTTTGAAAAGTTCATGAGAGTGATGATGAATTACTATATGAGATTTTCCATTGGCGATGTGGCGCTAGCAAATGCCTTTTTCATCATTCTTCCAGCAAGATATGATTCCCTGCCAGCAATAATTGCATGCTTCATTGCGCTTGCCATTAATAGTGGATCATTCGCATTTGCGATGGCCGAGTTCATTAAAACCCCATCACAGCCAAGCTCCATTGCTCTAGAGGCATCACTTGCACAACCAATTCCAGCATCTACTAGAACGGGGACACTAGAATTATCTTTAATCAATTTAATATTAAAGGGATTAGAAATACCTTGTCCAGAGCCAATCAGTGAGCCAAGTGGCATAATTGCACAACAACCAATCTCTTCGAGTTCTTTTGCTACTATTGGGTCATCTGAAGTATATACCATGACATCAAAGTTTTCTTTAATTAATGTCTTTGCTGCATCAAGAGTTTCGACGATATTTGGGTAGAGGGTTGTTTCATCTCCAAGAACTTCAAGTTTAACTAGATTATGGCCATCTAGTAACTCTCGTGCCAGAAGACAAGTTCTCACAGCATCTTTAGCATTGTAGCAACCAGCAGTATTTGGAAGAATCGTATATTTTTCTGGAGAAATAACATCAAGAAGGTTTTCTTCATTGGCATTTTGTCCAATATTTGTTCTTCGAATAGCGACAGTAATAATCTCAGAGCCTGATATTTCAGTGGCTAGTTTTGTTTCTTCTAGGTCTTTATATTTCCCAGAGCCAATGAGCAGTCTTGACTTAAAAGTTCGTCCAGCAACAACAAATGGAGTATCTGTTTTCATAGCGTTATAAGATACCATGTGCTATTATTAATATTGCAATATTAGTCAGTAATCTTTTCAATTTTAGATGAATTTCTTAGATTGTTAATCCAGCAATCTTTTGAATGTCATTAATCGCTTTTGTCACCATTCTTGAAAAAGAAAAATCTGAGTCGTGACCAGATTCTGCATGATAAACGAAGTCCTCTACCATTAATTGATAATGATTGCATGCTGGAAATTCAACTTTGTTTCCTTTTATAAGTCGACCTTCGGACCAATAGGCATAAGTTATTTCTGGAGGGTTGACTGGTACATTAAGTTTGGCCCATCCATCCGAGCCCAATATGGTGAAAGATTGACTCAGTGCAGCACATCCTGAAACTGTAAAGCTAAGAGTTTCTCCATTTGGCCATCTGAGAGTTGCATCAACTTGTTTTTCAACATCATGAGCTTTATCCATTATTACTGTTGCAGAAAGAACTTCTGGATTATCTTCAAAAAGAAGACAGCCTGATAATATTGCGTAACAACCAATATCATAAAGTGGACCACCACCATTACTTGCTCGATTACGGTAATTTCCTGAAGGTTGCTGGGGATAGCTAAAGATGAAGTGTGATGACTGATATTTACCAATATCTAGGTTTTGAAGCCAATGCCATTGAGGGTGGCTTCTAATCATAAATGCCTCATAGAAAAATGCTTTGCTTTCTTTGGCAGCAGACTCTAGTTTTGATAGTTCATTTAAGTTAAGTGCAACAGGTTTTTCGCAAAGAACATGTTTGCCAGATTTAATTGCTTTAATTGAGTAGGGGACATGCAGATGGTTTGGAAGTGGATTGTAAATTGCATCGACTGAAGGGTCTTTAATAAGGCTTTCATAATCAGTCTCTATGGCATTTTCATAGATTTTAGGCAAGGTTTCTTTTCCGGGGTTTCTTCTTCCAACATGAGTAACTTCATGGCCAGCATTTAGTATTGCTGGTACAACACGTTCGCGAGCAATTTTTGCTTCCCCTAAAATTCCAAATTTCATATAAAACTAAAGTAATTTTCTATTATTGAAATAATAATACTTGTTATTTATATTCGTGATTTAGAATAATGTTACAAATTGTGTATACTAAAATACAAAAAATACTTTCAAGGAAAAATGATGCCTGTAAACATAATTTCTCACCCTCTTTTAGCCCATAAAATTGCCTTACTTAGACAAGAAGGTATAAGTACAAAGCAGTTTCGAGAACTTGCTAATGAAGTTGCAAGTCTTTTAACTTATGAGTCCACTAGAGACCTTCCAATTGAAGATCGTGAAATTCAAGGTTGGCAGGGAGAGCCAATTAAAACTCAGATGCTCTCTGGAAAAAAACTATCGATTGTTCCAATCTTAAGAGCAGGACTTGGAATGCTTGATGGAGTTCTGACGTTGGTTCCTAATGCTAAAGTCAGTGTAGTAGGTCTTTATAGAGATGAAGAGACATTAAATCCTGTTGCTTATTTTGACAAGATTATTGAGGATATTAACCAGAGGACTGCATTGATTATTGATCCTATGTTGGCAACAGGAGGGACACTTTTGGCGACAATAGATCTACTCAAAGAAAAAGGATGTAAAAAAATTATTGGTTTATTTTTAGTCGCTTCCCCAGAAGGAATTGAAAGAGTAAGTAAACTTCATCCCGAGGTTGATTTATTTATTGCTGCGCTTGATGAATGTTTAAATCAAAATGGTTATATATTGCCTGGTTTAGGTGATGCAGGCGACAAAATATTCGGCACTAAATAATTTTAATAAAACTTTAGATATGTACTTATAGCAGAGTTTTATATGGCTAAGAGGTATTCTCTATGATCAATTTACATAAATTTTAATGCTACCCTTTGACTTTTGGTTCAACTCCAATCGAGCATCTCCCAAGACTTATAAAAGCAATCGGTGGTAAGGTGGAAATATACGCTAAGCGTGATGATTGTAATTCTGGTTTAGCCATGGGTGGTAATATTAGGAGAAATAATTGAAAAGTTATATGAAAACTATTGTCAAGGTCTTAGAATCAATAAAGCCAAAAGCTATCTTAGATATTCCATGTGGCAATGGCTGGCTGGCCGAATCATTAGAATTTAATTTTGCAATTGATGGGATTGATCTTTATGATTCAAAACCAGATAATTATCGAAATTTTCAGAATTTTGACTTGGACAAAGGTTTGCCAAAAAACCTTTTGTCGTATGATGCAATTGTTTCTTGCGAAGGAATAGAGCATCTGGGAAATCCATTAATATTTCTTCAGGATATAAATAAACATTTAAATAAAGAAGGAATATTAATTATTTCAACACCAAATATTTGGAATCCGGCTTCAAAATTAAAATTTTTATTTAGAGGTTTTTTCCCTTCATTTCCAAGCTTAATTGGAAAAATTGAAAGAGGAGTGCATATGCATATCATGCCTTGGTCATTTTCGTCAATTTATGTTTTTTTGAAGCTTGCTGGTTTTGAAAAAATAAAAATACACGATGTTGAAGAAAAAAAACCAAAGCATTTTTTTGAAAAAATTTTTGGATGGCCACAAAAAAAATACTGTATGAGGAAAATTCGACTTGCAGAATCAAAAGAGGAGAAAGAATTCTGGAAAAATTCTGGTTCTATTCAATCCCTTTATGGAAGACACCTAGTTGTAAGTGCAATTAAAAATAATCATTAATAGACTAATTTAAATTTTTTTTGCAACTACAATTGTACTTCTGGAGCTCAGTGCATCTAAAGAATTAATAAATGAAATACTTTCAAGATTTTCAAGATAGATTTCCCTGTCAAATTTTTTCATTCTCTTTGAGACTCTAATACTGGCAAAGCGCAGAAATGGATAAAATAAAATTGCTGGTATCAATGCACTTTTTTTTCTCTTATCTATCTGGAAGCTGACAGTATCAAAGCCAGCCTTTTTTAGTCCATAATTAAAATTATTTATGCTTAATGGCATTATATGTCCGCTTATTCTGCCAGCATTTTTTGGATTTGTTGAGAGTGGGCCGTACATTTCCTGGTATCCGCTAAATAAATAAGAAAGTCTTGACCTAAAATGAGAGATATTAGGGGTCGAAAAAATTAAGGTTCCACCACTTTTTAATTTATTAAAAGACTCGATAAAATAATCATATGGCCTTGCCATGTGTTCTAATACTTCAATAGAATAAATAAGATCAAAAAAGTTATTATCGAAAGGTATTTTTGAATCAGCTTCAATCTTCAAGCATTTAATTTTTTCATATGAGAAATTTTCTGGTGCTATTTCACAAGCATACAATTTGTCATTAAGATTTATCCCATTTTTTTCAAGATACCGCCCAATCTGTTGTGTCATATAACCACTTCCAGAGCCAAAATCTAAGATTCTAGAATTATTTGATATATTTCGTGTAATTAAGTCGAAAATTTTTTTATTTGTAACTGGATGAGACGCACCAGAATTAATTTTTTTATCCATGATTTGTTTCTTAAAATTTATAAAGTATACCAATAAATAATAAATTCTATTTTTTTCAGAATAAAACTAATTGGAATGGAGGTTGTATGGCGGAGAGAGAGGGATTCGAACCCTCGATAGGAGTTAAAGCCTATACTCCCTTAGCAGGGGAGCGCCTTCAGCCACTCGGCCACCTCTCCGAAGAAGGCATATTATACTGCAAATATATTGAATGAGTATTTTAGAAATAGAGGTTAAATGAAATATTATTCAATGATTTCAAAATCATGGGTAATGTTAGCTGTTTTTCCAAGCATTATTGACGCAGAGCAGTATTTTTCAGCTGACAATGTAATCGCTTTTTCAACTTTTTTAGAATCTAGATCCTTGCCTTTAATAACAAATTGAATATGAATATCAGTAAAGACTTTTGGGTGGTCATTTGCTCTTTCTGCACTTATCTTAGTTTGAAAATAAGAAAGGTCTTGGCGCATTTTTTTTAGCGTTGTTACAACATCAATCATGGTGCAGCCAGCAACTCCAAGTAAAAGCATTTCCATTGGCCTAACACCTAAGTTATCACCACCTATTTCGGGAGGACCATCCATGGTTATAGTATGCCCACTATCTGACTTACCCACCATAAGCATTCCATCAACCCAATTCACAGATATATTCATTCAAAAAGCTCCTTAAGTTTTTGACCAGGATTAGAATCTCTCATAAAGGCCTCTCCAATCAAAAAACCATATACGTTATGTTGATGCATTAAATCGACATCTAGCTTAGTTTTGATACCAGATTCAGTAATTATTAACTTATCATCGCCAATATCAGTGATTAAGTCAATGGTAGTTTGAAGATTAACTTCAAAATTACGTAGGTTTCTATTATTAATTCCAAGTAATGGTAAGTCTAGTTTTAATGCACGATGAAGCTCTTCACTGTCATGAACTTCTACAAGGGCATCCATCCCCAATGAAGTAGCTATGCTACTTAAATTAATTAATTCATCATCCTCAAGGCAAGAGGCAATTAATAAAATGCAGTCTGCACCAATGGCTCGTGATTCATAAACTTGATAGGGGTGAATGATAAAATCTTTTCGGATTACAGGGATTGATACAGCAGCCCTCGCTTTTATTAAATATTGAGAGTTTCCCTGAAAAAAATCACGGTCGGTTAATATTGAGAGACAAGTTGCACCACCTGACTCGTAGCTTTGAGCAATTTCAACGGGGTCGAAGTTTTCTCTTAAAACGCCTTTGCTTGGAGATGCTTTTTTGATTTCAGCAATAATCCCGTTTTGGCGTTTTAGGACTTTACTATTTAGAGCATTAAAGAATCCACGAGGACTGTCAGCATTAGCAGCTAATTCAATCATTCTCTCAATTGGGACTCGATTAATCGATTCTGCAATTTCTTCTTGTTTTCTTGAAACAATTTTTTTTAAGATGTCGGGTGTTTTTTGTTCCATGGTTTAAAGGATTTGTAACTATGCTTATTTTAAACGAATATAATTTACGTATATATTTATGTAATAAGCGAAGTTCATGAATTTACTAGATTTTCAGGTTGGGATTGAACACCCATTTTTTTTGATTGCTGGTCCGTGCGTGATTGAGTCGGAGGCGCTGGCAATTGAAAGTGCGAGCTATCTAAAAAAAGTTTGCAATGAGCTCAATATTAACTTTGTCTATAAATCGTCCTTTGATAAAGCCAATCGAACCAGTGCAGATAGTTTTCGTGGACTAGGAATGGAAGAGGGACTTAGAATACTTGAAAAAGTTAAATCAGAATTGAATGTTCCAGTTTTAACTGATGTACATGAAGATACTCCCCTAGATGAAGTAAGCTCTGTAGTTGACGTTCTTCAAACGCCAGCATTTCTTGTCAGACAAACAAATTTTATTCAAAATGTTTGCAGTCAAGGATTGCCTGTCAACATCAAAAAAGGGCAATTTCAGGCGCCATGGGATATGGACAATGTTGTTGAAAAAGCTAAAGCTACTGGAAACCAACAAATAATGATATGTGATAGAGGAACTTCATTCGGCTACAACACACTAGTTTCAGATATGAGAGGTCTTTCCAGTATGCGATCAACAAAATGTCCAATTGTATTTGATGCCACCCACTCTGTTCAGCAGCCTGGAGGGCAAGGTAAATCCTCTGGTGGTCAGAGAGAGATGGTTCCTGTTTTGGCTAGGGCAGCTGTAGCGGTTGGAATTTCTGGAGTATTTATGGAAACTCATCCAAATCCAGATTTAGCCAAAAGTGATGGTCAAAATTCTATGCCTATGAGCTTAATGTTCACTCTGCTTGAAACGCTCAAGGAGATTGATTCTGTAACTAAAAAAAATAATTTATTAGAGGACTCTATCAATGATTAGAATTGCCATTAACGGTTCCAAAGGGAAAATGGGTCAAGCCCTTATTGAAGCAGTCAACGCTAGCTCTAAAGTAGAGCTTGGTGCTGGCTTTGACAAAGGAGATAGCCTTGGAGACTCTCTAAACGACTTCGATATACTAATTGATTTTTCTAGGCCAGAAGCGTCTCTAAGCGCTATATCAACGTGTAAAGACTCTAGCAAAGCAATGGTTATAGGCACAACTGGTTTTAGTGATAGTGAACTTCAGCTAATTCATCAAGCCTCAAAAGAGATTCCGATTGTTTTCGCTCCAAATATGAGTGTTGGGGTTAACTTGACACTAAAAATTCTTGAAACATCTGCAAAAGTTATTGGTCCAGATTCGAGTATTGAAATTATAGAGGCGCATCATCGCTATAAAGTTGACTCCCCTTCAGGGACCGCTCTTAAAATGGGTGAAGTGGTGGCCAATGCGCTTGGTCGAGATTTGTCTAAATGCGCGATATATGGCCGCGAAGGCATTGAAGAACCGAGAAATCAAAATACGATTGGATTTTCCTCAATCAGGGGTGGCGATGTGGTTGGTGAGCATACTGTTGTATTTTTTATGGATGGGGAGAGGGTTGAGATTGCCCACAAGGCATCTTCTCGAATGATTTATGCAATTGGAGCAGTTAGAGCAGCTAAGTGGCTATCTGGCAAGCCAAGTGGATTGTATTCAATGCAAGATGTGTTAGACCTAAAGGGATAAATTATGTTGTATGCTATTATTTCTCAAGATGTCGAAAATAGTTTAGAAAAACGAAAGGGAGTTAGGCCTGGCCATGTCGCAAGACTTAATCAACTTAAAGATGAAGGGCGCCTTATTTTGGCGGGCCCTCATCCAGTAATTGACGTCTCAGATCCAGGAGAGGCAGGTTTTTCAGGGTCTTTAATTGTTGCTGAATTTGACGATCTTCAAGAGGCTTCTGATTGGGCAGATGCAGACCCTTATGTATCTGCAGGGGTTTATTCAAGTGTTATTGTCAAACCTTTTAACAAGGTTTTGCCATAAAGCTTTACAATTTATTTGAATTTAAAGGATAATCTGGCAATTTTTAGAAATTCACCTACCTTACAAGGAGAAACAGGTATCAAAGGTCCCATTTAAAAATGATTACAGTTAAGAACTTATCAAAACATTTTGGTGGAATCAGAGCCGTTGATGGGGTAGATTTGCACATCGATAAAGGCTCAATTACTGGTTTGGTTGGCCCTAATGGCGCTGGGAAAACAACAATGTTCAACTTGATTGCCGGACTTTATCAGCCAACAGACGGTGAAATTATTCTTGATGGTGAAGATGTGACGGAGCTGACATCACACCAGCTATTCCATAAAGGTCTTCTTAGAACATTCCAGATTGCCCATGAGTTTCCTACACTTAGTGTCCTTGAAAATTTAATGATGGTTCCTGCCAATCAGCTTGGTGAAAGTCTTATGAATAGTTGGTTAAAGCGCAAACAAATTCAAGAAGAAGAGGGGTCACTTCAATCTAAAGCTGAAGAGGTCGTCGATTTTTTGAGCATAAGTCATCTCAAAAACGAAAGAGCAGGTAATTTATCTGGAGGTCAGAAAAAATTACTAGAACTAGCACGAACAATGATGGTTGATGCCAAAGTTGTTCTCCTTGACGAAGTTGGTGCAGGAGTCAATAGAACACTTCTCAAGCAAATCGGTGATGCAATTCTAAGACTTAATGAAGAGAGGGGCTATACATTTTGTATGATCGAGCATGACATGGACTTTATTTCGAGGCTCTGTAATCCAGTAGTTGTTCTCGCTGAAGGCCAGATTTTGACCAGTGGTACTCCAGAGGAGATTAAAAGTAGTGATGCTGTGATTGAGGCATATCTAGGCAAGGGAATTAAAACTGAGGCAACTAATTAATGGCATATCTTAAAGGAAAAAATCTTGTCGCTGCTTATGGCGTTGTTCCAATTCTGCATGAGTGCTCGGTTGAAGTTGAAAAAGGAGAACTTGCTGTCATAGTTGGCCCAAACGGTGCCGGCAAATCAACAGTAATGAGAGTTCTACTCGGGATGCTAGAGCCAACTTCGGGCTCAGTTACATTAGATGGAAATGATATTTCAATGCTTTCAACTCAAGACAGAATAGCCCAAGGTTTGGCATTTGTTCCTCAAACTAAAAATGTTTTTCCATCAATGACAGTGGAAGAAAATCTTCAAATGGGTGGTTTCATTAGGGAAGACGATATCAGTAAAACTATTGAAGAGGTTTATGAATTGTTTCCTATACTTTATGAAAAGCGTAAACAATTAGCCGAGGAATTATCTGGTGGCCAAAGGCAACAGGTTGCTTTTGGAAGGGCAATGATGACAAGACCCTCAGTTATGCTTCTAGATGAGCCTACAGCCGGAGTTTCACCAATTGTGATGGACGAGATTTTCTCAAATATATTAGATGTAAGAAATGCTGGAATGGCAGTTCTAATGGTTGAGCAAAATGCGCAGCAGGCTCTAAATATTGCAGACAAGGGATTCGTTTTAGTTTCAGGTCGTAATGAGCATACAGGAACTGGAAAAGAGCTTATTAAGGATCGTGAAGTTCGTAAGAAGTTTCTGGGAGGTTAGATGTCAGACTCGATTGATATAATTAACGCATTCGCTTTACTGACAAACTTTGTCATTCTTCCTGCTTTGTCTTATGGCTCTCAACTGGCCTTAGGGGCTTTGGCAGTCACTTTAGTCTATTCAATCCTAAGGTTTTCCAATTTTGCTCAGGGAGACAGTATGGCTTTTGGAACGATGCTTGTTATTCTAATTAGCGGCTACATGATTAGCAAAGGTTGGACTATAACGGGTTTCCCTACAGCCATTTTGGCGATTCCATTGGCCTTGGTGGGTATGTCAATTTATTTACTCTTAATGGATAGATTGGTTTACAGACACTATCGCGGAATAAAGATTAAGCAGAGTATTGTGGGTATTACAGCATCAATAGGTGTTATGTTTATTACAGGAGGTATCGTCAGGTTTTTTCTAGGGGCTTCTGCGCAACGCTTTGGAGATGGAGAGAGATTTATATTTTCAGTCAGAGAGTTTAAGGCATTTACAGGACTTCAGCAGGGTATTGCACTTAAAACATCTCAATTTTTAACCATCACTTTGGCTATATTGCTTGTTGCTTTTCTATTTTACTTTTTACAAAAAACTAAGACTGGTAAAGCTATGCGTGCTTATTCAGACAACAAAGAGTTAGCTCTTCTATCTGGAATAGATCCAGATAAAGTTGTGAGAATAACTTGGTTATTAGTCGCTCTTTTTACAACGATTGCTGGAACACTTTATGGACTAGATAAAGGATTTGCACCTCAGCAATATCATTTGTTACTCCTGCCAATTTTTGCCTCAGTTATTGTGGGCGGTATTGGTTCACCTATTGGCGCAATTGCGGGGGCTTTTTTAGTCGCATTTTCTGAGATATTTCTTACTTATGCATACAAAAAGTTTTTAATTTATTTGTTACCTTTATCGATGCATCCTAATTCATTGGTTCAACTCATTGGTACAGAATATAAATATGCAATATCCTTTGTTATTTTAATTATTGTTCTTTTGATAAAGCCTACAGGGTTGTTTAAGGGCAAGGTAATCGTTGATGAATAATATTACAGCTATTTGGGAGGCCAATAAAGCCATTGCTAGCTTTGCAATAATGGGTCTCATCCTTTTATTTGTGGGCATGAATCAATCATGGGCGCTTGCACTTGGTATTTTTAATATGTCTTTAATATCAGCTATTATGGCTCTAGGTGTCAATATTCAATGGGGCTATGCGGGTTTATTTAATGTTGGAATTATGGGGTTTGCTGCTCTGGGTGGTGTCAGCGTCGTGCTAATAGCACAGCAGCCTGTGACTGAAGCAATAGATGTTGGGGGTATGAAGATGTTTCTTTCATTGATTATTGGTGCTGTAACTGTTATTACTGGAGTAGTTCTTAATAGGAGAGGGGTTAATAAATGGCTTACTGCTTCAGTAGTAATAATCGGCTACCTAATAACCAGATATTACTTCTCTGAAGCCGCTGAATTAATTGAAAAGGTTGATCCTGCAATTACGGGCTATCTGGGTGGTTTTGGAATTCCCGTAGCCTTTTCATGGATAGTTGGTGGATTGGCTGCAGCTGGTGCAGCATGGTGGATTGGTAAGATAACTCTGGGTTTAAGGACGGATTATCTTGCCATTGCAACTTTGGGTATTTCAGAAATTATTCTCTACGTAATCAAAAATGAAGACTGGTTTGTTCGCGGTCTGAAAAATGTTTATGGCCTTCCAAGGCCTGTTCCATATGAAGTGGATATGCAACAATCTGAATGGTTTCAAAATATAATCGCCTGGCTTCACAAATCAGAACTTCAGTTGCTTACTCAATCAGAACAAATTGACCAGTTAGGAGATTATGTTCGAGAAGCCGCTGTCGTTTTTGTTAAATTATGCTATTCAGGCCTATTCATTGCTATTTTAGGTGCTTTTATTATTCTTTCAAATCTTGCCTTAAATTCGCCTTGGGGTAGAAAAGTAAGGGCGATTCGAGATAATGAAGTAGCTGCTTCGGCAATGGGAAAAAATATCAAGCGTCAACATCTTCAAATTTTTGTTATTGGTTCAGCAATAGTTGGTGTAGCCGGTGCTTTATTGGTGACTTATGATGGAATCTTTATTCCTACTGCTTACCAACCCCTAAGATTTACTTTCTTGATATGGGTTATGGTTATTCTTGGAGGATCGGGTAACAATTTGGGATCTGTTTTGGGCGCATTTATAATCTGGTTTATATGGATTCAGGCAGGCCCAATGGGACTTTGGGTTGTAGAAATGCTAGGAAATAATATGCAGGAAGGAAGCGCATTTCTAGAATTTATTGAAGATAGAGTCCACTACCTAAGACTTGTCTTTATGGGGACTATATTGCTTTTGATAATGAGATTTTCACCTGGTGGCATACTTCCTGAGAAAAATAAAGAGCTATAATTTTGTTTTAAAAGTATTAGATTGGCCATTAGTCAAGTATATTTTCAAATATTTTTAACACAAACCGCAGGAAACTGTTTATCATTACCCATGAATCCCTTTGGAAATACGTCTTAATCGTTTATTGAGCGTAGGGAATCTTTTTTTAAAATAGGAGACAAAATGAAAAGTTATTTAAAGACAACAGCTGGCGTAGTATTGTCAGCAACTATGGCAACTGCATCTTATGGTGCAACGGTCAATGTAGGAGAGCTTCAAGGATTTACAGGTCCTCTTGAATCAATGATTGGTCCAATGTCAGGTGGTGCAAACCTTGCAGTAACCGAGGCAAATGCTTCTGGTGCCTATCTTCAAGGAACTATCAATGTAGTTCAAGGTGACTCAGTATGTATTGACCCAGCGGTTGCAATTGCACAAGCTGAAAAAATGGTAAATGACGATAATGTTATGGCTATTATGGGCCCTAACTGTTCAGGTAATACTGGTGCGGTAATTACTAATGTATTAGTACCTAATGGTATCGTTTCAATTTCACCATCAGCTACTTCACCAGCTCTAACTACTCTAGAAGACGGTGGTTGGTTCTTTAGAACAGCCCCTTCAGACGCTAGACAGGGTCCAGTACTTGCAAGCATTGCAATTTCTAGAGGTCAAACTGATATGGCTGTAACTCACTCAAACAGTGACTACGGTAAAGGTCTGGCCGATGCTTTTGTGACAGCATATGAAGGTATGGGTGGAACTGTTACAGTATTAGCGGGACACGACGATGACAAAGCAGACTATTCTGCTGACGTTGCAGCATTATCTGCAGGTGGCTCAGCTACTTTAGCTGTTTTAGGCTATGCTGATACTGGTGGTAGAGGAATTATTGCTGCTTCAGAAGATACAGGCGCTTTTTCTGATTACGTCTTTGGTGACGGTATGATCAGTGATGTAACTTCAGGCGCTGTTGCAGATGGATCATGGGGTACATTGCCTTCTCCAGATGCTGATCTTGGTGCGAACTGGGTAGCTGTTGCTGAAGCTGGTGGAGTTGATGGATCAGGTGTATTTTCAGCTGAATCTTATGACGCTATGGCTTTAATTATCCTAGCTTCACAAGCTGCACGTTCAACCGACAGAGCTGCTATTCAGGCAGAAGTAATGAATGTTGCTAATGCTCCAGGTACAGAATGTCATGCTGGTAAGCTTAAAGAGTGCTTGAAAATGATTTCAGGTGGTCTGCCGGTTGACTATGTTGGTGCAACTGGTGTAGAGCTGGATGCAGGTGGTACAGCTAATGGTTCATACGCTGAGCGTGAAGTTATTGGTGGTGCATTTACTAATGTAAAGATCCACAAATAATAAGCTTCAAAGATCTATTAAAAAGCCCATCTAATTGATGGGCTTTTTTTTGTCTATGAAAAAATTCAAATAATGAATTTAGAATTTTACTTGTATTAATACTATAATATTAATAGAAAGACGAATTTGAGGATCTATAAATGAATAACAATGACATCTTAGAGAGTATTAAAAAAGCTTTTAAGTTGACTATGGAAAAGCTTGATAACCATTACATGTTCTACCTCGATGAAATGGTCACACCCAAGCTCATAACATTATTTTATTGGATACTCTTATTTGCTTTTATCACCAAAGGGTTAGGTGATATTTTCCTTGAAGGAGATTTTTGGAGGGGTTTGGTCTGGGTTGTTGGAGGCTCTTTGGCCTCTAGAGTTGCTTGTGAAATGGTAGTTATCTTGTTTCGAATTAATGAAAATTTGAATGAGATTAATGAAAAGACATCTGATGACGACACTTTAAGTCATGCCAGTTCCGAAAAAGATTACTACAAACATTAAAAGCATATAACGACTATTTAGTCTACAATAAGTTTTTTTCTTTTTGCTCAAGCTTCATGAATAAAGGCATTCTGCTTGTCCTTTCAGGCTACCTAATGTGGGGTTGTTTCCCTATATATTGGGCATTACTTAATCACGTCAACCCTTCCGAAGTGCTTGTTCATAGGATGTTGTGGTCAGTGCCAGTATTATTTTTCCTGGTTAACTTTAAACCCTCTTGGAGATTGAACTTTAAGGAGTCTTTATCTTCAAAGAAGGAGCTAGTTTTTTTGCTTATAACCGCTATTCTCATAACTATTAATTGGGGTGGTTATATTCTTGCAGTTAACTTGGGTCGAGTGGTTGAGGCCTCTATGGGATATTTTTTATCACCCGTCATCAATATGATCGGTGGCTACATTTTCTTTCATGAAAGGATTTCAAAACTAAAGCAATTAGCTGTATTGTTTGCTACAGTTGGGGCTTTATATTATGTTTTTAGTGGAGACTCATTTCCATGGCTAGGATTTTTGGTAGGATTTACTTTTTCAGCCTATGGTATTGCAAGAAAAGCGATGGCTTCATCAGCAGTTCCAGGACTATACATCGAGACCCTAATATTGCTCCCGTTTTTCTTAATTTTTTCTATATGGTTCTATTTAAACTTCGATGTTTCATTTTTTAATGTAGATATTTCCACAGATGTTTTATTATTTTTAGCAGGTGCTGTAACTGTAATACCCTTGGCATTATTTAATGCTGGAGCTAAGCTACTCCCTATGACAACTGTTGGAATTTTATTTTTAATTACTCCGACCCTTCAATTTCTTGTTGGCTATTATTTACAAAATGAGGCAGTAAACTCAAACCAATTGATAGGATTTGTTGGAGTATGGACTGGACTTATTATGTATAGTTATGGACTAATTAAGGAAAAGTAGTATCCAAAAATTATTAATTAAAAAAAGCTTTCTAATGAAGAATACAAAAAGCATGATCTCTACTATCTATGAAACATTGCATGCTGCTGATTTAGATGCGTTAGAGGGTATTTACAAGAATTGGGCTTCAGACTATGAGCATGATGTTATTAATTTAGCAGGATATGTAGGGCATTTAATTACCTCAGATCTTCTTCTCACTTATCTAAAAAATGACAAAGCAAAAGTACTGGATGCTGGATGCGGCACTGGTCTTGTTGGTGAAATTTTTCATAAAAATAATTTTAATAATATAGAGGGCGTGGATTTCTCTCAGGAAATGTTGAGTGTTGCCCATCAAAAAAATATCTATCAATCATTAAAGTTAGTGGATCTGACAAAAGAACTAGACTATGAGGATAATTGGTTTGATGCAATAGTTTGCGCTGGTACCTTTACCTGTGGACATGTCGGTCCTGAAGCTCTTAAAGAGATGGTGAGAATCACTAAAGAGGGAGGTTACATTTGTTTTACAGTCCGTAAACAAGAATGGGAGGCATCGCCCTATATGCAAATCATCAGTGATATGGAGCTCTCTGAGTCATGGTATAAGCTTGTTCATGAGACTGCTGAGTATAATGTTAAAGAGGGTGTAAGTTGTCAGCTCTGCCTTTATCAAGTCAATTAAATCGATAGAATGTTATCCACTCTGACAAATCAAAGTAAAGCTTATCTTTTTGCTGGCATAGCAATTTTTTTTTGGTCTACAGTTGCAAGCGCCTTTAAGCTCTCTTTGGAGCACTTAGAACCTATTCAATTAGTCTTATATTCGACATTATTTTCTATCTGTGTTTTGTTTATTCTTGTTTTATATCAAGGCAAACTTAATTTAATTAAAAGTTTTTCAAGAGATGATTTAAAAAAATATGCACTTCTTGGGTGCCTGAATCCTTGTCTCTATTACATTATTTTATTTAAGGCTTATGACGCCTTACCTGCACAGGAAGCCATGGTTATTAATTTTAGCTGGCCTGTCATGCTTGTTATTCTCTCTATACCTATTCTTAAACAAACGATAGATGTTAAATCCTTTTTATCGATTATTGTTTGTTATTTGGGGGTTGTTGTTATTGCTACAAACGGTGATATATTCTCAATGCAATTTGTAAATCCATTTGGAGTTTTTTTGATGTTAATTAGTACGGTTATCTGGTCTTTGTTTTGGCTTTTTAACACAAAAAATTCTAATGACAGCTTAGTGAGTTTATTTCTTATATTTTTGTTTAGCTTCCCGTTAATTTTGGTATTTGTATTATTCACTAATTCATTCGTGGTTCCTTCTTTCAAAGGTTTAATTGGGTCGATTTATATAGGTTGTTTTGAGATGGGGATTAGCTTAGTTTTGTGGCAGTCAGCATTAAAAATTTCAACCACAGTCTCTAGAGTTGCTAGTTTAGTTTTTATTACTCCATTCATGTCTCTGGTGGTTCTCTATTTTGTCTTAGATGAAAGGATATTAGTGTCTACTTTCTTTGGACTTGTTCTTATTTGTACAGGACTAATTTTGCAAAAATATTTTACAAATAAAGCGATAGATTATTCATGAAGCTTTAGAAAAAAAATCTAGTATATAATTCTTTCTCAATTTATATTTCAGAATAAATAATGACATATCTAACTAAACTTAAAGGCTCTCCTGCACCAATCCCTCCAAGACCACCATTCAAAGAATTAGGTTTTATATCTCTAGGCGTTTTTCTTGCAGCGTGTGTCATTGGTTATTTAGCATATTTCACTAAGCAACCAATTATTATGGGTTCATTTGGAGCTTCAATTTTTGTTTTGTTTGTGCTTCCTGACTCTCCATTTGCACAGCCTCGAAATGTTATCTTAGGGCATTTTGTGACTACTCTTATTGGACTTATTTTCTATCATTTTGTTAGTTCAGATTGGTGGAGTATGGCTTTAGCATTAGCTTTTGCAATTGCAGTCATGCAGTACTTACGTGTTCCTCATCCCCCGGCAGGCTCTAATCCTTTTATTGTGTTTTTGCTTGGTGCTCAATGGGAGTTCTTATGGATGCCCACAATTATAGGGTCGATACTTATAGTTTTAGTAGCCTTGTTTTATAACAATTTATCAGTAGATCGCAGTTATCCTAAGTATTGGTAAATCTTTAAACTCTGCTAGAATTTGTTTATATTAGTTTTTTTAAAGATATAAAATTGAATTATGGAAAATTGTATTTTTTGTTCAATAATTAAAGGTGATATACCTGGCGATATTCTTTATTCTGATGACAGAGTATTAGCTTTCAAGGATGTCAATGCTCAAGCGCCCGAACATTTTTTAGTTATACCTAAAGAGCATATTGCAAATGCCAATGATGCCTCTGATGAAGCCTTAATGGGTAGACTGAGTATTACTGCTGCTAATGTTGCTAAAGAGCGTGGATTTGCAGAAAAAGGATACAGGTTGGTAATGAATTGTAATGAATACGGTGGCCAGACCGTTTCACATATTCACCTGCATTGTCTAGGTGGTCGTCAGATGACTTGGCCACCGGGTTAATTCTTTCCAGATATGAAAGAATTAATGATTACTGACTAAGGAGTTCAATTAAAATATAATCCATTCAAAATTATTTTGAATTCTGTATTAATTTTAATTTAGGAAAAGAATGAGCCAAAACGGCATTGAGCAACAAAGCGTTGGGGAGTATAGTGAGCGCGCTTACCTTGATTACTCAATGTATGTCATTCTAGATCGTGCACTTCCTTTTGTTGGAGATGGATTAAAGCCAGTCCAGAGAAGAATCATCTATGCGATGAGTGAGCTTGGTCTCAAGTCAACCGCTAAATTCAAAAAATCAGCCAGAACAGTCGGAGATGTCTTAGGTAAGTTTCATCCTCATGGTGATAGCGCTTGTTATGAAGCAATGGTTCTCATGGCCCAACCTTTTTCTTATCGATATCCCTTTATAGATGGACAAGGTAATTGGGGTGCTCCAGATGATCCAAAGTCGTTCGCTGCAATGCGATACACAGAGTCAAAATTGTCTCCCTATGCTGATTTGCTTTTGAGTGAGATAAATCAGGGCACAGTGGAATGGATAGACAATTTTGATGGAACGATTAAAGAGCCTCAACAATTACCAGCACAAGTTCCAAATTTACTGCTTAATGGGGCTTCAGGAATTGCTGTGGGCATGGCAACAGATATGCCTCCGCACAACCTTATTGAGGTAATAAGTGCCTGTATTCAGCTTCTTGAAAGGCCATCAACTGATTTAGAGAGTTTATTAAAAATTCTTCCAGCGCCTGACTATCCAACAAATGCCTTTATAGTTAACTCAAAAGAAGAGCTCTATCAAATTTATGAGACTGGAAATGGATCAGTCAAAATGAGGGCAAGTTATATTAAAGAGGACGGTGAAATTATAATTGAGGCGCTACCATATCAAACCTCGGGAGCAAAAGTAATTGCTCAAATTGCTACCCAGATGCGAAATAAAAAACTTCCGCTTGTGGATGATCTTAGAGACGAGTCTGATCATGAAAATCCAACACGTATAGTTATTGTTCCCAGATCTAATAGGGTGGATTGCGATCAATTGATGCTCCATTTATTTGCGACAACCGATCTTGAGAAAAATTATCGGGTTAATATGAATGTCATTGGGCTGGATGGTAAGCCCCAAGTTAAGCCATTAATTTTATTACTAAAAGAGTGGCTGCAATTCAGAATGCAGGTTGTTGTTAAAAGACTGAATTCCAGACTGAATAAAATTTTAGATAGACTTCATATTTTAGATGGATTACTAATCGCTTATCTAAATATTGATGAAGTAATAGCAATCATTAGAAGCGAAGAAAAACCAAAACCAGTCCTTATTAAAAAATTCAAAATTACTGAAGTTCAAGCAGAAGCTATCTTAGAGTTAAAGTTACGTCATTTAGCTAAGCTTGAAGAAATAAAAATAAAGACTGAGGCAGATGAGCTAGATAAGGAGAGTAAGTCAATTGAACTGTTGCTTTCAAGTGAAACAAGATTAAAGACATATATTAAAAAAGAGTTGAGGGTTATTCTAGAAGAATTTGGAGATAAGAGGCGTTGTCAAATCGTATCTGATGTAGTTTCAGCACAGGCTTTTAATGATGAAGATATGATTCCAGCTGAAAATGTGACTGTTGTTCTTAGTGAAAAAGGCTGGGTAAAGGCGGCCAAAGGGCATGATATCGATTCTGCTTCTTTAAATTATAAGTCTGGAGATTCGTTTTTAAAGGATGCTAAAGGTAGGAGTAATAAAATGGCTATTTTTATTGACTCTTCTGGAAGGTCTTATACTTTATTAGCAAACTCGCTTCCAAGTGCTAGAGGGCAAGGGGAACCGCTAACAGGAAGGTTGACGCCGCCAATTGGTGCTGAGTTTATTGACGTTGTTATGGGAGGCGATGATCAACCAGTCATACTGTCGTCTGACGCAGGCTATGGCTTTATATCGACCTTAGGTAATTTACAATCAAAAATTAAGTCTGGAAAGCATACAATAACACTATCTAAACAAGCAAAAACGATGAGAATTACGAAAGTAGATGATATAGAATCTGACTTTTTAGCTGTAGTAACTAATAGAGCTAGGTTGCTAATATTCCCTGTCTCAGAGCTTCCTCAGCTTTCAAAAGGTAAGGGTAATAAGCTTATTCAGATTAAAAACGAAGATTTTCTGGCGCGTGAAGAGTTTTTAATTGGCATCTGTACCATAAAAAGTAGTCAAAAATTACGTGTAGAGTACGGAAATGGGAAAAAACACAAAAACTACTCTTTTGAAGATTTAGTCAATTTTACGAGTCATCGTGCAAGGAAGGGCCTAACTATACCTGGTGTTCATGGAAAAGCTCTAGGTATTGACAAAATCGACTAAGCCAATCAAATAAATTTTCAGTTTCTTCTTTTATTTTGCCAATTCTCACAATAATTGTAGGTGGTATAGTAAGATTTAAGCAGGTATAATGCCGCTTTTTTATCAATTTTTCCGAATATGCTCGTACTAAAAATTGTTACTAACTTTACTTCTACTCATACATTGAGAAAATACCCTGGCGACTTTGCCAGGCCTGACGGTCATAATTGGCAAGTTGAAGTGTCTGTGTGTTCAATAGTTCAATCGGAACAATAAACAATGAAAAATACACTATTGCCGGATACTCAAAATTCGAAAGATTTACGTAATATCGTTATCAACCAGGTTGGTATTAAGGATATTCTTCATCCAATAAACTTTGTTAATAGGGCTAACGAATCTCATCCCTCAGTTGCAAACTTTACAATGACGGTTAAGCTACCTGAAAACGTTAAAGGTACTCATATGTCAAGGTTTGTTGAAATTTTGAATGATGACGAGTGCAATTTTAGTATTGATAGTTTTATGGATCTTGTTCAAAGAGTTGCTGATAGGCTCGACTCCTCTGATGCTCAGATCATTGTTGAATTTCCTTTTTTTCGTAATAAAAAAGCCCCATCTTCTGGGGTCCAAAGCTTGCTTGACTACAAGGCCACATTAACTGGAAGTATTGTTGATGACAAGTCAGAATTAACTATTAAAGTTGTCGTCCCTGTGACTAGTCTTTGTCCCTGCTCTAAGAGCATATCTAAGTATGGAGCTCATAACCAAAGATCTCACATTACCATTGAAGCAAAAGCTTCGGAAGGTGAAACTCTTTACCTAGAAGATTTGATAGATTTAGCAGAAAAAAAAGCATCAAGTGAGCTTTATGCAATATTGAAGCGTGATGACGAAAAGATTGTTACGGAGAGAGCTTACGAAAACCCCGCTTTTGTTGAAGACATAGTGAGAGATATAGCTGTAGAATTGAATTCTGATAAGAAAATAAATTACTATTGCCTTGAATCAGAAAATTTTGAGTCTATTCATAATCACTCTGCATACGCATCAATCACTAGACAAAAGTAAGTCATGAAACACAATACAGATAATGTAAGAATTATTTCAAGTGCGCCGATGGTGTCACCAAATACTCTTATTGATAAGTTGCCATTATCTGAGAAGGCAGCTTCTGTTGTTGTAAGTTCAAGAAATACAATTAAAAATATTCTCTATGGCAACGATAACCGGCTTATGGTTCTCGTAGGCCCTTGTTCAATTCATGACACGAAAGCCGCAATGGAGTATGCTCATAATCTTCTTGAGCTTAAAGAAGAACTAGCTGAAGATTTATTCATTGTTATGCGTGTCTATTTTGAAAAACCAAGAACAACAGTTGGATGGAAAGGATTAATTAATGATCCTTATCTAGATGAAAGCTTTGATATTGATAAAGGTCTTGAAACCGCAAGAAAGTTATTAGTTGATTTAGGTGAAATCTCTATTCCAGTGGGCGTTGAATATTTAGATGTTTTAACTCCACAGTACCTATCAGATTTAATTTCATGGGGAGCTATTGGTGCTAGAACTACTGAAAGTCAATCTCACAGAGAGCTTGCATCAGCGCTATCTTGTCCTGTAGGATTTAAAAATGGTACTGGAGGCTCGTTAGAAATCGCCATTGATGCTATTCAATCGGCCAATAGCCCTCACCATCTTTTGTCGGTTAATAAGGATGGTGGAATTAGCCACTTTACCTCACTTGGCAATGATACTGCCCATATCATACTTAGAGGCGGGAAAAATGGTACAAATTACTCAAAAGAGCATGTTGAAAATACCTGTGAAAAATTAAAAGCGAAAGGACTTGTTTCTAAGGTAATGGTTGATTTCTCGCATGCCAACTCGGAAAAGCAGTTTAAAAATCAATTGAAGGTTGGTGAGAATATTGCATCTCAAATTGAAGATGGTTCTGACTCTGTCTTTGGTGTTATGATTGAATCACATTTAAATGAGGGAAATCAAAAAGTTGGGCCACTCTCTTCCTTAAAATATGGGGTCAGCATAACTGATAGCTGTATTGGTTGGAAGGACACAGAGTCACTATTGAGAAGACTTGCTCAATCGATTAAAAAGCGTAATTCTTAGTACTTCCTCATAATCATTTTTTTCTTAGAAAAATAGCCAATTTTTTGGTGTGTTTTTAGCCTATCTAGGGTACAATAAAATCTACTTATTTATTTAGGTTTATTCTATGTCTGACGATATTGATTCTAAAGAAATTCTTGAGCAAAAATTCCCAATTATTACAATAGAAGATGAGATGCGCGACTCTTATTTAGAGTACGCCATGAGTGTCATTGTTGGAAGGGCACTCCCTGATGTAAGGGATGGCTTAAAACCAGTTCATAGACGTGTTTTATACGCTATGGATGTTCTTGGAAATGATTACAATAAATCCTATAAGAAATCTGCCCGAATCGTTGGTGATGTGATTGGTAAGTATCACCCTCATGGCGACACCGCAGTTTATGACACGATTGTAAGAATGGCTCAGCCATTTGCCATGAGAAGCATACTGGTTGATGGTCAAGGTAACTTTGGCTCTGTAGACGGCGATCGTGCCGCTGCTATGAGATACACAGAAATTCGAATGACTAAGCTTTCGCATGAGCTGCTTCGAGACCTAGATAAAGAGACAGTCGGTTTTATTGACAATTACGATGGCTCTGAAAGTGAGCCTTCAGTTCTTCCAACTCGAGTTCCTAATTTATTAATTAATGGCTCTTCTGGTATTGCTGTTGGTATGGCCACAAATATTCCAACTCATAATCTTACAGAGGTCACAGAAGCTTGTCTTAGAGTGATAGATAATGAAGATATTACGGTAGATGAATTGTTAGAAGTGCTCCCTGGCCCAGACTTTCCAACGGCAGGAATAATCAATGGCGCAAGTGGAATCCGTGAAGCCTATGAGACAGGAAAAGGAAAAATTTATTTACGCTCAAGATCACACATTGAGGGTGAAGATAAATTAAGTATTGTAGTTACTGAGCTGCCTTATCAAGTGAACAAGGCTAGGCTGATTGGCAAAATTGCAGAGCTGGTTAAAGATAAGAAGATTGATGGTATTACTGGACTCAGAGACGAATCAGACAAAGATGGCATGAGGATGGTCGTAGAGCTTCGTCGTGGTGAGGTGCCAGAGGTTATGCTTAATAACCTATACAAGCTTACCGAGATGCAAACGGTTTTTGGTATCAACATGGTCGCAATTGATCACGGTATGCCAAAATTAATGAATCTTAAATCTGTATTAAATGCATTCATTGCTCACAGAAGAGAGGTAGTCACTAGACGCTCTATCTTTGAGCTAAATAAAGCGAAAGATCGCGCACATTTATTAGAAGGTTTGTCGGTTGCACTCTTTAATATAGATGAAATTATTAAACTGATTAAGGCTGCATCAAATCCAAGCGAAGCTAAAGACGGATTAGTTGCAAGAACTTGGCAAGGTTCTGTAATAAAAGAGCTAATTGGCGATAGAGATATGGCACAGTTCAAGCCTCAAGACCTGGACCCTGGTTTTGGTCTTCAGAAAAATGGTGATTACCAGTTATCAGAGAAGCAAGCCCAAGCAATTCTTGACTTAAAGCTTCACAGATTAACTGGACTTGAAAAAGACAAAATTTTTAATGAATTTAATGAGTTACTTGAGCAAATTAAAAACCTATTAGACATTCTTCAAACACCAGATCTTTTGATGGATGTGATTCGAAATGAAATTATTGAGATTAGAGATAGCTTTGGTTCTGAGAGAATGACTGAAATTTTAGAGGATAAGATTGATTTGACTCTCGAAGATTTGATTGCTCAAGAGGATAGGGTTGTCACTCTCTCTCATGGTGGTTATGTAAAAGCCCAATCCCTGAGTGATTATCACGCACAAAGAAGAGGTGGAAAAGGTAAAGCAGCCACCAAGATGAAAGATGAAGATTTTGTAGATCAATTGTTTGTTGCTAATTCCCATGACACTGTTCTTTGTTTTTCTTCTACAGGCAAGGTTCATTGGCTAAAAGTCTATGAACTTCCAATGGCCTCAAGAATTTCAAGAGGAAAGCCAATCATTAATCTCTTACCATTAGAGAAGGATGAGTCAATCAACGCAATACTTCCTGTAAAAGAGTTTACAGATGAGCAGTATGTCTTTATGGTAACTAGCTCTGGCACTTGTAAAAAAACCTCTCTTACAAATTTCTCAAGGCCAAGAAAGGGTGGCATCATTGCAATTGAATTAAGAGATGATGACAAACTTGTAGGTGTTGAGATAACTGCAGGTGAGCATGACATTCTTCTATTCTCTTCTGCTGGGAAATCTATTCGATTCAGAGAGTCAGATGTCCGATCAGTTGGAAGAACTGCAATTGGTGTTAGAGGTATAAGGTTAGCTGACAAAGATAAAGTCGTTTCACTCATAGTTGCTGAATCAGATGACCCAATCCTTACTGCAACAGAAAAAGGTTATGGCAAGAGAACTCAATTGGATGAATATCGCACACAGGCAAGGGGCGGATCAGGCGTTATTTCAATTAAAACATCAGATAGAAATGGACAAGTTGTTGGAGCCATTCAGGTCACCGATGAAGATGAAATGATGTTAATTTCAGATAAAGGAACTCTCGTCAGAGCCAGGGCATCCGACGTATCAATAATTGGTCGAAATACTCAAGGTGTTACCTTAATCAACATTGCTGATGATGAAGCGCTCGTTTCAGTTGCAAAAATTGCAGAATCTGATGATGAAGAGCAGGAAGAGCAGGAAGAGCAGGATGAGAATGATATTCTCTCTGAAGATTGATAAATATTAAAAAAAAACAATAAGTTTTTTCTAAAAAAAATATAATTAATCCTCTTTCTATTGCTATAATCTTCTCAGAGTATGAAATTCTTCACTCTCTGTTTTTAAAATAATCCTTTAGGAGAAAGATATATGAATATTAAATTCACTACTAAAGTATTTGGTGCAATTGCTGCAGCTATTATGCTCAGCACTTCAGCAAATGCTGCTTGTGGAAAAATTACAATTGCAGATATGAACTGGGCTTCAGCTTCATTGATGGCAAATGTTGATAAAGCTATGTTGGAAGCAATGGGCTGTGAGGTTGAGCTAGTTGCTGGTTCAACAATGCCTACATTCACTTCAATGAATGAAACTGGACAACCTGACGTTGCGCCAGAGATTTGGGCAAATGCGATGGCAGATCTAGTTGATAGTGCTGTTGGTGCAGGTCGTTTACATATTGGTAATATTGCGCCAATGAGTGGTCTTGGAGAAGGCTGGTGGGTTTTACCTCACACGCTTGACGCTCATCCAGAGCTAACAACAGCGCAAGCAATTCTTGCACGTCCTGACTTATTCCCAGACAAAGAAGATCCTTCAAGAGGCGCCTTCCATGGCTGTCCTGCTGGTTGGGGATGTCAACTCTCAAATCAAAGCCTTTACAAAGCGTTCGATATGGAAGCTTTGGGTTGGAACTTGATTGATCCTGGCTCAGCTGCAGGTCTTGACGGTTCAATTGCTAAGGCATCTGAGCAAGGTGAAAACTGGTTCGGTTACTACTGGAACCCAACTTCACTAGTTGGAAAGTATGACCTAAGAGCTGTTGACTTCGGTGTACCTTATGCTGGTGATGACAACTGGGTTGGATGTATTGCACTAGGTGGTGATAACTGTTCAGATCCTGAGCCATCAGCATGGATTGAATCGCGCGTTAACACTCTATTGAGTGACAACATGTACTACAACGGTCCATCAGAAGCTATGGGTTACTTTGCTGCCCGTACATGGCCAGGTACTGTCATGAACGAAATGCTAGTTTGGATGGAAGACACTGGTGGAACTGGAGCGGACGCTTCTGTTGAATTCTTGTCTTCTCATGGAGATGTTTGGAAGCCATGGGTTAGCGCAGATGTTGCTGCCGCAGTTGAAGCTTCTCTATAAATGAAAGATCAGTAAGTTAATACTTACTATATAAAATAAAAATTGCCCGTAGTTTAGATAAACACGGGCAATTTTTTTTTAATATTTAAATCCATTTAAAAGTTATTATATTAACTGCTAATAACTTTTAAATTGAAAGTGTTAGAATAAATATAAAAATAAAAGGAGCTTATTATGGCAGCAGTTAGGCCACTTCCTCAACAAAGCATCATTGAATGTATACCGCCTGCATCTGAGATTGCAGATTTGAGGATACTTAATAAAGATTTAAACTTTATCCAGGCAATGACCAAGAGGGCTGATGACCTTAATGCCCAAGCTCAAAGTGCAACTGATTATTCTGAGTTAGTAAAGGTAACGGATAGTTTTTCTAAGCTCGCTGAGAGGGCTGAAGTTAAAACCAAAACATTAAAAGAGCTCTCCAATGACTCAAACCCATTGACCGAAGTTAATAGTTCAGCTGAGCTCCTTGAAAAGGTTCAAATTTTGTCTCAAACTCTTGAGTCAAAAACACAAGAGCTTTCTGGCTTATATAACTCTAATGAAAGTTCACTTCTTGATAGTTATGAGAGCTCAATAGCAGAATTAAACAATCAGATTGATTTAACTTCATCTCCAGATGGCGTAGTTACTCTATTCCCTCAGATAGAATCTCTTTTTAAAGAGATTGAAGAAAATGCTAGATATGTAAGTAATAGTTCTGAATCTTCAACTTTAACTGAAAATATTCAGAAACTTGCAAGTAATTATGCTGATAAAGCGGAGCAGTATAGCGACGCATTTATGAGCGAGATGGGCTCTCAGATTTCTCTGCTTAATGACGGCATCAATTCTTTGAGAGCAAATATTGACTATCTGAACTCAAACTCTTCAGTTCAGTCACACTTGGAGCGACTCTCTGAGATCAGAGAGCAAGTCAATGCATCTGCATCAATCTATAAGAATTATCCGGGTGCTCGTGATATGGTCTACAACCTTGATACTGTGAGCATCGCTACACATGCTAGAGTTGAAGAAATGGCTCATAGTAATGAGATTATCACTGACTTAATGCCCTTGGTTAATGATCCTGAGGCTTTAGTAAGAGCAGTCAAGGAAGCAGCAATAAGAACGGATGTATCAACTGTTGAAAACGTACTTATTCCTCTTACTAATAAAGCCAATGAGCTCAGTGCAAAGGTGATCGAACTTGCTGGACGATATGATGCAGGCAATTTTGGTGATATCAAGGTCAGGGCAGTATCGAGTTTTGATAAAACGGTAGAGCGACTTGATAGACAATACATCTCAATAAGGTCTACCGATCCAGAGGCTCTGGCAGCTAATATTTCAGGTTTGTCAAATAATATTGAAAGTAATATGGGTGCAGTCAGATCTGTTGATCCTGCGTCTCAAGTTGAATATTTTGCATCATTAAATACAAGAGTTGTTGACTCTGTAAACACCTCCGATTTCAGCATATTTGTGAATAACGTCATTTCCATACCTGGTGACGTGATGATGAGTTCTAGAAACTGTGTTGATGCAGCATTTAAAGACTTCACAAGAGAGTTTGGAAACAATATCGAGTCATTCTTTGACCCACTCTTAACTTTTTTGATTGTTATTGAAAAGTTACTACTTTCAACTCCTTGGCCCATCTTTTTGGCTGTGGCCGGTGCTCTTGCATGGCTGGGTTCAAGAAGCATTAAAGTCTCAATTGGGGTTATGGCAGCGTTTTTTGTCATTGGATTCCTAGATATGTGGGAGCCAATGGTCTCTACCGTAACGATGATTTCAGCGGCAACATTGCTCTGCCTAGCGCTCGGAATACCGCTTGGAATTTGGATGTCTCGATCCAATCGAGCGCAATCCTGGATTACACCTGTTTTAGACATCATGCAGACCATTCCATCCTTCGTATATTTGATTCCTGTTGTCATGATGCTTGGTATCGGAAAGGTTCCAGGGCTTATTGCTGTCTGCATTTATGCAATGCCACCAATTGTAAGGTTAACAAACTTGGGTATTCGATTAGTTGATAAAGAGGCTATGGAGGCTGCTGATGCATTCGGTGCTACTTATAGGCAGCGACTATTTATGGTTCAAATGCCACTTGCACTTCCTAACATTTTTGCTGGTATTAACCAAACCATTATGATGGCCTTAGCCATGGTTGTGATTGCCTCTATGATTGGAGTTGCAGGGCTCGGATTGCCAGTTCTTCAAGCGGTTCAAAACCAATTCCTATCAATGGGTATGCTTAATGGCTTGGCAATTGTTGCACTCGCTGTCATTTTTGATAGAGTTTCGCAGGCATTTGGCACCCGAATACAGAAGCACCGTTCAGGAGACGTACTATGACGCAGGATATTAAAGTTAAAATTTCTAACCTGACCAAGATTTTTGGGCCTAAGGCACAGTCTGTCCTAAAGCACGTTGATAATGGAATGGGTAAAGATGATCTCCTTAAGGAGCATAAGCATGTTTTAGGCTTGAGTAATATCAATCTTGAATTAGCTAACAAAAATATCGAAGTTATTATGGGGCTTTCTGGGTCTGGAAAATCAACCTTGATTCGTCACATCAATAGACTCATTGAACCAACAGCAGGCTCAATAATAGTAGGCGGTGAAGATGTTATTCAAATGCCAATGGAGAAGCTCAGGCGATTTAGGCAGCAAAAAACTGCAATGGTATTCCAAAGTTTCGCCCTCCTACCTCACAAAACCATTATGGATAATGTTTGCCTAGGCGTTCATTTACAAGGTGTAAAAGAGGATGAATCGATCTCAAGGGCAAAGAGATGGATCGACCGAGTAGGGTTAACAGGATACGAAGACCGTTATCCTTCACAGCTTTCAGGTGGTATGCAGCAGCGAGTAGGTCTGGCAAGAGCCTTGACCTGTGATACTGAGATTCTAATGATGGACGAGGCATTTAGTGCACTTGACCCTCTCATTCGAAGCGATATGCAAGATTTACTTTTAGAGCTTCAAGAAGAACTACACAAGACCGTTATTTTTATTACCCATGACCTTGATGAGGCGCTTAAAATTGGTGATCGAATTGCGATTCTTAATGGTGGTGAACTTGTTCAGCACGGCACATCTCAGGAAATCTTGATGTCGCCTGCAGATGATTATGTAAGAGATTTTGTCAAAAAGGTAAATCGCTCTCATGTTTTGCATGCAAATTCTGTTATGACTGACAAAAAACCTGAAAAAGGCTCTACGAATATTAAGGTCAATGAAATGGAATCTATTGACTCTGTATTGTGTGAGATGCTTAGGAAAAATGCAGACTGCTGTATAGTCCAAGACTCAAATGGGTCAGATATTGGCTACTTAAACAAGAAGGATATCGCTGAGGTTGTTCAGCCACTAGAGGCGGTTGATAGCTAGTGCTCCCTTGTTGCGCTGAACGTTAAATCTGGATGGCGCTCTAGAGTTAGTTGAAGGTTAACCATGCTCGGCGCTAAATAAGTTAGCATCCCCGCACTATCAATAGCTATGTTGTTGCCAGCTTTGATCTTGAGTTGCTCAATGTATTTATCTTCTCCGCTTACCCATCTAGCGGTTGCAACATTGATCGTTTCAAATTGACAATCAACGCCATACTCATACTTGAGTCTATGCGCAACAACATCAAACTGCAATATACCAACGGCCCCTAGAATTTGAGAGCTGTTAGAAACAGGCCTAAAGACCTGAGTTGCGCCTTCTTCAGAGAGCTGATCCAGTCCTTTTTGGAGTGCCTTTGCCTTTAAAGGGTCTTTCAGTTGAGCTCTTCTAAATAATTCTGGAGCAAAGTTCGGTATCCCTTGAAAATTAATTTTCTCACCCTGTGTAAAAGTATCACCAATGCCAATACCTCCATGATTATGTATTCCAATAACGTCTCCGGCATGAGCCACTTCTGTAGCACTTCTCTCTCGAGACATAAAAGTAACAGCGTTGGCAATCTTAATTTGTTTACCTGTAGAGACTTGAAGAACTTTCATTCCTTTTTGATACTCACCACTCACAATTCGCATAAATGCTAAACGATCATGATGCTTGGGATCCATGTTGGCTTGAATTTTAAAAACAAAGCCCGAAAGTTTAGTTTCTTCTGGAAGTACTATCCTTGAATCACTCTCGCGACCCTGAGGTGTTGGAGCATATTGGATAAAACCATCAAGAAGGTTTTCAATGCCAAAGTTGTTTATTGCTGAACCAAAAAAAACGGGCGTTTGTTTTCCCTCTAGAAAATCATTAATATCGAAAGGGTTTGTAGTTCCAGAAATGAGCTCAATCTCTTCACGAGCCTCGTTGGCAAGGCCCTCTCCTAACAAATCATCAAGCTTAGAATTATCGATACCCTTAATAACAGTATTATCACCAATGCTCGCATTTTTTCCACTTTCAAACAGATAAACTTTGTCTTCAAGGAGGTGATATACGCCCTTGAAGCCTTTTCCCATTCCAATAGGCCAGGTGATAGGAGAACATTCAATATTAAGGACTGATTCCACCTCATCAAGAAGCTCTATCGGCTCTTTTCCCTCTCGGTCAAGTTTATTGATAAAGGTTAGTATTGGTGTATCTCTAAGCCTGCAAACTTCCATGAGCTTAATGGTTCTTTGCTCAACCCCTTTAGCAACATCAATAACCATTAGGGCTGAGTCAACAGCGGTCAGAGTTCTGTATGTATCTTCAGAAAAATCCTCATGGCCAGGGGTATCTAAAAGATTAATGATGTGATTATTGTATGGGAATTGCATCACTGAGGAGGTTACTGAGATGCCTCTTTCTTTTTCCATTTCCATCCAGTCACTGGTAGCATGCGTAGCAGCTTTTCTAGCTTTAACGCTTCCGGCAGTTTTAATTGCGCCACCGTAAAGTAAAAGTTTTTCTGTGACAGTCGTTTTGCCGGCATCAGGGTGAGAAATAATCGCAAAAGTGCGACGTTTAGAAATTTCTGACATGGTATTTAAGCTTTGGGAAGGGTAACGCCAGTTTGACCTTGGTATTTCCCTTTCCTATCTTTATAGGAAGTTTCACACATTTCATCAGATTCAAAAAATAGCATTTGAGCCACTCCTTCATTCGCATAAATTTTTGCTGGAAGGGGAGTTGTATTTGAAAATTCAAGAGTCACATGACCCTCCCACTCAGGCTCAAGTGGAGTGACATTGACAATAATTCCGCACCTTGCATAGGTTGATTTTCCAAGGCAAATAACAAGTGTTGAGCGCGGTATCTTGAAATACTCTACAGTGCTTGCTAGTGCGAAAGAGTTTGGAGGAATAATGCATTCATTAGAGTTAACTTCGACAAAGCTTTGCTCATCAAAATTTTTAGGGTCGACAATGTTGTGATTAATGTTAGTAAAGATTTTAAATTCAGTTGAACATCTAACATCATAGCCGTAGCTTGAGGTGCCATATGAAATAATCTTCTGACCCTCAGTCTTACGAATTTGTTGCGGCTCGAATGGATTGATCATCTCATTTTCAAGAGACATTTTTTTAATCCATTTGTCTGATTTAATACTCATGGGCTCGTATTTTACAGTCCAATAGTTTAATTATTTACCTAATCTTGATGCTTGCCAAGCTAATTAAAACGAGTATTAAGGTAACAATCCAAAAGCGCACAATAATCTTCGGCTCTTTGAGTCCTTTTTTTTCAAAGTGATGATGAATGGGAGCCATCAAGAAAAATCTTTCCTGGGTTCTCTTAAAGTAACCAATTTGTATAATAACTGACAAGGTCTCTGCTACAAATATACCGCCCATCAGTATCAATAAAATTTCTTGATGGACGATGATAGCAATGACAGCGAGAACAGCTCCAAGTGATAAAGATCCAGTGTCACCCATAAAGATTTCAGCCGGATAGGTGTTAAACCACAAGAAGCCAAAACCTGAGCCTATAAGTGCTGCACATAAAACAAATGCCTCGCCTGTTCCAGGCATGAATGGCATATTAAGGTAAGCAGAAAAGTTATAGTTTCCACCAATGTATGCAAAGACTCCGAGAGCGCCGCTGATGAGGATAACGGGCATAATGGCTAGGCCATCTAGTCCGTCAGTTAGGTTTACAGAGTTTGAGCCCCCAACGATTGCAAACCATCCAATGATCAAAAACCCTAGTGCGTTGAGTGGAATCACAAGATCCTTAAAGAAGGGAATCAAAAGTTCAGCACCAATAGTCTTTGAGTTTAAGCTTAAAAGCCAAATACATATTATTAAAGTGCTAATTGTTTGAGCAGATATTTTCTGTCTTCGACTGAGCCCATCTGAATTTTGTTTTTTTATCTTTAGGTAGTCATCGATAAAGCCAATTGAGCTAAACAGAAATGCTGTAAGTACGACAATCCATAGAAAAGGATTTCGCCAGTCTCCCCAAATCATGATACTGGTAAAAAAAGCAAAAAGGATGAGGACACCTCCCATGGTAGGGGTGCCTTTTTTTTCTAAATGCGTCTCTGGTCCATCATCACGTATGACCTGTCCGATTTGATAATGCTGTAGTTTTGAAATAATCCATTTACCGAGAATTAATGTGATGAGTAGCGATGTCATCATTGCAAAAACCGCTCGAACTGTTAGGTAGCTTAATACATTAAAGCCAGTATCTAGTGAGGATAAAAAACTTATCAGTTCAAGAAACATTCCTATTTGTCCTTCGCGTCAACAAGTATGAGTTCAAAAATTAAGTAGGAGTCCTGAGGTATATTTCCACTTGGCGCATCTCCGTAAACATATTCGTATGGAGCAATGACAGTTCTTCTCTCACCAATATGCATTTGTTTGACACTGTAATCAATAATACTAATAATATCACCACTTCCAAGGGTGAATTCAATAGGACTTCCAGGCTCGCGTAAAACATGACAGCAGTATGCCATTAAAGCAACGTCAACACTGACGGTTTGCCCTTCAATAGCTAGATTGCCTTCGCCATTGTTGTTAATCTCTGAGAAAAAACCTAGCTCATCTTTAAAAGCATCAGGATAGTTTGCTAAGACATAGTCCTCAAACTCTTGTAGACGCAATTTTTGTTGAGCAAGTATGGCCTCATTTCTAATTAATTCTTGAGCTTTAAAGCTATCTTCATTTGCAATAAATTCGTTAGCTTCATCACCCACTCGCTCAATTCTTACAGTTTCTAGAATGTCACCTTGCTTAATAGAGTTCACAACATCCATACCTTCAACAACACTCCCAAATACGCTATGTTTGCCATCAAGCCAAGGCGTTGGAACATGGGTAATAAAGAATTGTGAACCGTTGGTGTTTGGGCCAGAGTTTGCCATTGAAAGAACGCCTGGCTTATCGTGTATTAAGTCAGAGAATTCATCTGCAAACATGTATCCAGGTCCACCTGTTCCGTCTCCTTTTGGGTCCCCGCCTTGGATCATAAATTCATCAATGACCCTATGAAAAGTCAGCCCATCGTAATAGGGAGTTCCAAGCTCCTGAATGCTCTGTTTGGTTCCTTCGGTGAGTGCAATAAAGTTTGTGACTGTAAGGGGTGCTTTTTTGTAGGCTAGTTCAACTGTAATTTTGCCCTTGCTCGTTGTCAGATGAGCATAGATACCGTCTTCAAGATTTGCAAAGGAAAGAGTTGAAAATAAAATTGAAAGGATGACTAATATTTTTCGCATAATAACCTTACAAATAAAATGATTAATGATACCCAAAATCCTTATTATACAAGCTCTTATACGATAAAATATGTAGGGTAATAATTTCTAAGCATAGCTTTCAAAGTTATGCGAATTAAATACTAGAATCGAGGGTTGTATTTATGTCTTTGCTTATAACTGATGAATGCATTAATTGTGATGTTTGCGTACCTGAGTGCCCGAACGAAGCCATTTATATGGGCGAAGAAATTTATGAAATTGATGGTGACCTGTGTACCGAATGCGTTGGTCATTTTGATGAACCTCAGTGTGTTGAAGTTTGTCCTGTAGATTGCTGCCTGCCTGATCCCGATAGAGTCGAGACAGATGAGGAGTTACTTGCAAAAATTAAGACTTAAAAAGTTTTTATAAGATTTTTTTAAGAGCTGACAAACAAAGTTCTACGTTTTCTTTTCTTGATGTGTGGCCCATGAGACCAATTCTCCAAATCTTACCGGCGAGGTCGCCAAGGCCAGCCCCAATTTCTATTGTAAAATCATTCATCAAGCTAGAGCGAACCTTTTCATCATCAGCCCCATCTGGAATGTAGACACTATTGAGCTGTGGAAGTCTGCATGATTCATCCACCAAGTATTCAATTCCAAGTTTGCTTAATCCATCTCTGAGCAAAAGATGATTTTCTTTATGACGAGCCCAGTAGCTTTCTAATCCATCTTCAGTCAGCATGACCAAAGATTCATGGAGTCCATATAGGGTGTTTACAGGAGCCGTATGGTGGTATGCACGCTTTGCACCTTTGCCCCAATAACCCATCACTAAGTTAAGGTCTAAAAACCAGCTTGTAACCGGCGTTTTACGATGAGTGAACTTGTGAATTGCCTTCTCACTAAAGCTTACAGGCGATAATCCTGGCATTGCTGATAAGCATTTTTGAGAGCCAGAATAGATGGCATCAATACCCCAATCATCAACCCTCAATTCAGATCCGGCAAGTGAGGTTACCGCATCAACAATAGTGAGACAGCCATGTTTATTGGCTAATTCACAGAGTAGCTTAGCATCCGAAATTGCTCCAGTAGAAGTTTCTGCATGTACAAAAGCAACAATTTTAGCATCAGGGTTATCAATTAGACTCTGCTCAACTTTTTGAGAATCAACAGGCTTGCCCCAGTCATCATTAATAATGACTGCCTCACCACCAACACGAATAACATTTTCTTTCATGCGAGTACCAAAAACACCGTTGATGCAGACGATCACTTTATCACCAGGCTCAACAAGATTAGCAAAGCAGGCCTCCATGCCTGCAGAACCTGGAGCTGAAATAGGCATAGTTAATTCATTTTCAGTCATGAATGCATACTTTAACATCTGCTTAGTTTCATCCATCATGCCAATAAACGCAGGATCTAGATGGCCAATAGTTTGCCTAGCCATGGCATTTAAAATTCTCGGGTGAACATCAGAAGGGCCTGGACCCATCAATAATCTTTTAGGCGGTAAGAATGATTTCATAGTTTTATTTTTAGATTAATTTCATCATTGGTAATACCAATGAACTAATTTGAAGCGAGTTATTATAAGATATAATTTTTTTAAGATTTGACCATTATCTAAGATATTAAAAAGATTATTAATAATTAAATTCATAACCGCTTGAATTTAATTTTAAATAATCTAGCTTCTTAGCTTTATTATAGGAAGGTTCTTAAGAGCTGAATTTATGACATGTCGATAATTTCACAGTTAAAGAAGTCGCTGCCAAAAAATATAGTTATTAGTGGCGAAGAAAATACCCGCCCCTTTGAGTGTGATGGTCTGAGTGCTTATAAACAAAAACCATTGGCTGTTGTTTTGCCAAACGAAGTCAGTCAAGTCAAAAAGGTATTAGAGATTTGTCGCAAAAATAAAACACCCATCGTCACTAGGGGTGCTGGTACAGGACTCTCAGGGGGTGCTATGCCGTTAAAGGATAGTGTAGTTTTAGGGCTCTCAAAGTTAACTAAAGTGATTTCTATCAATCAAGAAGCGCAGACAGCCGTTGTTGAGCCTGGAGTGCGAAATTTAGCGATTAGTGAAGCAGCTGATGAGTTTGGACTCTATTATGCGCCTGATCCCTCATCACAAATTGCTTGCACGATTGGTGGAAATGTTGCCGAAAATGCTGGCGGTGTTCATTGTCTTAAATATGGATTGACAGTCCAAAATATTGAATCGATAAAAATCTTAACGATTGATGGAGATGAGTTAGTCTTTTCAAGAGAAGATCAAGGTTTGGGTCTATTGGCCTTGATGACTGGCTCTGAGGGGTTATTAGGAATCATCACTGAAATAACAGTTAAGCTCACAAAAAAGCCAGAAGTTGCCAAACTCATTATGGCTGGTTTTGACAATGTGAGGGATTGTGCAAATACGGTAGCTCAAATAATAAAGAATGGGATTATTCCAGCTGGACTTGAGATGATGGATGAGTTTGCCATTAAAGCCTCTGAAGATTTTGCAAGACCAGGATACCCTCTGGAAGCTAAAGCACTCCTTTTGTGTGAGCTAGATGGTTCAGAGCAGTTGGTAGATCATGATGTCAATATGGTTCAGAGTTTGCTCTCAAAGGCAAGCACAGTAAAGGTTTCAGAATCTGAAGAAGAAAGGCTCTTGTTATGGAAGGGAAGGAAGTCAGCGTTCCCTGCTGTGGGTCGAATATCGCCAGACTATTATTGTATGGATGGAACGATTCCAAAAAGGCATTTGGCAGATGTTCTTGAAAAAATTAACGATCTTTCTAAGCATTACAGTCTCAGAGTCGCAAATGTTTTTCATGCAGGTGACGGTAACCTACATCCATTAATAATGTATGACGCTGGAGTTCCAGGTGAATTGGAGAAGACCGAAGAGTTTGGAAATGAAATACTAAAACACTGCATTGAAGTAGGAGGAAGCATCACTGGAGAACATGGTGTTGGTGTCGAGAAGCTTGATGCGATGTGTTAC
>CABXIU010000007.1 GCA_902512305.1 uncultured Gammaproteobacteria bacterium | reverse complement strand
CGCTATGTTAGTTGCTCCTATTCAGCTTAGCTATATTGGCTTCCTAGGAACAATGGGAGCTCCTTATTATGATTATTTGATTGCTGATGAAATGTGTATCCCTAAGGAAAATCGGCAGTATTACTCTGAGAAAATCGTATACTTACCAACATATCAGGTTAATGACTCCAAAGAGTCTCCTCCAGGGGTCTTCTGTATGCGTGAGGAAATTGGTCTCCCAGAGAATGGATTCGTTTTTTGTTGTTTTAATAGTGTTTATAAAATAACCCCTACTACTTTTGATAGTTGGATGAGAATCCTAAAGAAGGTTGAGGAGAGTGTGCTTCTTCTTAATATTGATTTGGAGTCGGCAAGAGAGAATTTAATTCATGAAGTTACTGTAAGAGGTGTTGATCCGAGTCGACTAATCTTTGCAAAACGTTTTGAGAGGGATCAATATCTTGCTCGATATAGAGTGGTTGATTTGTTCCTTGATACTCTCCCTTATAATGCAGCAACCACTGCAAGTGATGCACTACGCATGGGCTTGCCAGTGCTAACGTGTCAAGGCCGCTCTTTTGCAAGTAGGGTAGCATCAAGTGTGATAAATGCGGTTGATTTGCCAGAGCTTATAACGGATACTCAGGAAGAGTATGAATCTTTAGCTATTGAACTAGCAACCAATCCAGAAAAATTAAAACTGATAAAGGATAAACTAAAGAGCAATCTATCAACAGCTCCTTTATACGATACAGAAAAATTTACAGAAAATCTTGAATCAGCCTATAGAGTAATGTATGAAAGGCATCATGATGGATTAAAACCAGATCATATTTATATAAATAATTCTAAGTAAAAATTGTTGATAAGCTTATGTAAAATTAATTTTTTTTGTTATTGAGTAATTAATGACTTCTGAAAAAACTATTTTAGTCACTGGAGGGGCGGGTTTTATAGGATCTGCTCTAATTAGATATATCATCGCTAATACTAGTTATAGAGTTGTGAACATTGATAAACTCTCGTATTCTGGAAACTTACAATCTTTAGAGTCAGTTGAAAAAAGTAAATCGTATATTTTTGAGCAAATTGATATTTGCGATTCAAATCAATTATTAAGTGTTTTTAAAAATCATACTCCAGATATCGTAATCCATCTAGCCGCAGAATCTCACGTAGATCGATCAATAGATGGTCCTGACAGTTTTATTCAAACAAACATAGTTGGAACTTTTAGTCTAATTGAGGAAGCAAAAAGTTATTGGCAATCACTCCAAGGTGAAAAAAAAGAAACTTTCCGTTTTCTTCATGTTTCAACTGACGAGGTTTACGGTGATCTAAAGAGCTCTTCCGATTTGTTTTCAGAGGAGACTCCTTATAATCCAAGCTCTCCTTATTCAGCTTCAAAGGCTAGCTCAGATCATCTTGTTAGAGCCTGGTATCGAACCTATGGCTTGCCAATTTTAATTACAAATTGCTCGAATAATTATGGGCCATTTCAATTTCCAGAGAAGTTAATTCCCCACATGATTTTAAATGCTTTAAAGCAAAATGAACTTCCTGTTTATGGTGATGGAAAGCAAATTAGAGATTGGCTTTATGTTGATGACCATGTTAGTGCACTCTTAAAGGTGGTATTCAAAGGTAAAATAGGTGAAACCTACAATATTGGTGGAAATAATCAAACCCAAAATATTGAAGTAGTTCAACAAATTTGCAAAATTTTAGATGAGTTAGTGCCAATTAATAATAAAGAGTTAAATTCTTATAGTGAGCTCATTACCTATGTCAAAGATAGACCAGGCCATGATTTAAAATATGCTATTGATTCTAAAAAAATTCAAGAGAATTTAGGTTGGAAGCCTCATGAAAATTTTGATTCAGGTATTCGAAAAACTATAGAGTGGTATCTAGATAATAATCGCTGGTGTGAGAATATTCAAAATGGAAGTTACAAACTTGAAAGGTTAGGAGTAAATTGAAATGAAAGGTATTATTCTTGCTGGTGGTTCTGGAACCAGGCTTTATCCATTAACTAAGAGCATTTCCAAGCAGTTATTGCCAGTTTATGATAAGCCTATGGTTTACTATCCCTTATCTATTTTGATGTTGGCGGGGATTCAGGAGGTTTTAATTATTTCAACGCCCGATGATATCTCAAGATTTGAGGATTTACTTGGAGATGGGTCCAAAATTGGAATGAAATTTCAATACAAAACTCAGCCATCTCCAGATGGATTGGCTCAAGCTTTTATCTTAGGAAAAGATTTTATTGGGAATGATAATGTTTGTCTGATTCTTGGAGATAATATTTTCTATGGTCATGGTATGACAGGTATTCTGGAACAGGCAGTATCATTAGTAAAAAATAAAAATATGGCAACAGTCTTTGGCTATTATGTCAAAGAACCCCAGCATTATGGGGTTGTAGAATTTGACAATACTGGCCTAGTAAAAACGATTGAGGAAAAGCCAAATCAACCAAAAAGTAATTATGCAGTAACTGGTTTATATTTTTATCCGAATGATGTTATTGAGAAAGCTTCTCTTGTTAAACCCTCAAAAAGAGGTGAGTTAGAAATCACCTCATTAAATCAACTTTATCTTAATGAAGGACGTTTAAATGTAGAAATAATGAGTAGGGGTTATGCATGGCTTGATACGGGAACTCATGAGAACTTACTTGATGCTTCAGCCTTTATTGAGACTATTGAAAAAAGACAGGGATTAAAAGTTGCATGTTTAGAAGAAATTTCTCTTGAAAAAGGCTTTATCTCAAGTGAGAATTTTAAAATTTTAGCAAATAACTCAAGTAATAATCAATATGGTCGTTATCTTTTAGGTATTGCCAAAAATATGGATTAATATTTAGTATCCAAAACACAAATGATTAATGAATATTAACCTAAACCTAAACCTAAACATAGGAGAGAGAAGTAAAGCTCTATAATTCAAAATATGAAGAAAGTATACTACGCTGAAGCCAATTATTCAGATGAGGAGATTGATGCCGTTATAGAGGTTCTCAAAAATAATCGCTTGACACTTATGTGTGGAAAAAATGTTCAAAAATTGGAAAATAAAGTAGCTCATATTTTTAATAAAGAATTCGGATTGATGACAAATAGTGGTTCCTCTGCCAACCTGATAGGTGTTCAGGCATTGAATCTGAAAAAAGGAACAAAAGTAATTACACCAAGTTTAACTTTCTCAACTACTGTATCTCCTCTAGTTCAAAGTGGTCTTATCCCATTCTTCATTGATGTTGAGAAGGAGACAATGCAAATAGATACTTCACTTTTAAAAAAAATGCCTCTTGAGGGGGTGTCTGCTATATGCGTTCCTAACCTCATTGGAAATGTTGCTAACTGGGAAGCAATATATAATTTTGCAAAAGAAAATAAACTCAAAACTATTGAAGATTCTGCGGATACAATTGGATATCACTATTCAACAGATATTAATAACTGGTCAGATGTTTCTACTACAAGCTTCTATGCTTCTCACGTAGTTACAGGTGCAGGTTTTGGAGGAATGACGTGTTTTTCTGATAAAGAAAATTATGATTTAGCATTATCTCTAAGAGGGTGGGGAAGGAGATCATCTCTCTACGGAGAAACAGAAGATTATGAGAGGAGATTCAATGCAAAAATCGATGATATAAATTATGATGATAAATATATTTTTGATGACATTGCATATAACTTTCTACCATCAGAGATCTCGGCGGCTTTTGCATTGGTCCAAGTCAAGAATTTAGAGAGTAATTTAAAAAATAGGTTAGATAACTATAATTATCTTAAAGATAATTTATCTGTCTCTGATAATTTTTTTGTGCCTTCATCGTATGATAACGTTGAAACTGGCTGGTTAGCCTTCCCATTAATCCTTCAAAATAAATTAGCTATAAAAAGGAAGGAGGTACAAATTTTTCTCGAAAAAGCTGGCATACAAACAAGAACAATTTTTACAGGAAATATTGTTCGACAACCGGTAGCTAAAAAATTTGAATGGGACTCTTTTGGTAATTTTGCAATAAGTGATAATATTATGGAATCTGGTATCCTTCTTGGTTGTCATAATAGGCAGACAAAAGAGAAAATGGACTACATGCTAGAAAAACTATTTGAAATAGAGAATTGCATAAAATAATTTATACGACAGGCTTAACAGGCTTCATTGGTCAATACTTTTTAAAAAAGATATTCAATGATTATGATGTAGTAGTTAATTTTGGTAGAGAAAAAAATATAACCATATACCAACCTTCTGTTAAACCTTTGTATAAAGATTTCAGTCTGGAGGAGTTAGAAGAATATCCATCAGATACTCTTTTTCACCTTGCAGCCTACTATAATCCAAATCCGATTAATAATCATGAAGAGGGGCTATTGGAAGAGTCCAATTTTAATTTTCCTCACTCACTTTGTAATGTTTTAAAAAATAAGGGTTTAAAGCGAATTATTTCTTTATCTTCTTATTTACAACTATTAGATTCAAAATACAAAAGTCTATACTCAGAAACAAAAATTAAATTTGTTGATTGGGCAAAATCTGAGTTTGAAGTATCTGAGATTTTTTTATTTGATACATTTGGAAAAAATGATCAAAGAGGTAAGGTTTTAGATGTCTTTATCAGAAATTCTATTTCAAGCCATGATATTTATATACCCTCAACTAGGGTAGATATAAATTTAACTAATGTCGAGGAGGTTGCAGATTCTTTAATTAATTCTTTGAATTTGACACCTGGGCAATATATGATAATGTCTGATAATCATCTAACTATCAAAGAATTGGCAGAAAGCATTGTGTCTATAGAGAAAACTTCCACTAAAATTAAAGCCACATTAGAAGGTAATAATTTAATAAAAAATATTAATTCATTCCCAGAAAATATTTATCTTAATACTTTGAAACAAGATTTTAATGAGCAAATCAAGAAAAGATATGATGAAATTAAGCAAACCTATAGTATTTAAAAATATCTTTAATATCTTCGATGATAATCGAGGGTTTCTAAGTGCTCTTGATGTCCAAAAGCTATATAAAAAGCTTCCTGGAGAAAAATTTAATTTTACCTATCAGCTCCTTTCTTACAGTGAAAAAAAGAACACATTCAGAGGGATGCACTATCAAGAAAAACCATTTGCTCAAAATAAGTTAATTGTGGTGCACCAAGGTGCAATTATTGATCTTGCTATTGAGCTTAAAAATAAAGAAATTGATACAATGCTTCGTTACGAAATATCTGCTGGGGATGCTATTCTAGTTCCTAAGAATTATGCACATGGTTTTATTTCATTAACTGATAATGTGTTATTACAATATTTTATGGATTATGAATTTTCTCAAGAAAACTATAAAGGGTTCAACATAACAGAATTCCTCGAAAGAGAATTTCATGAATTAGACTTAATTATTTCTGAGAAAGATAAGAATTTAAACGATTATAAACCTTAATTTTTTATTTGATTAGTCAAAATTGAATTTGAACTTAAGGTAGCACACTAAATGTTTTTTTAAAACAAGTAAAACCATTAAATAGTTCCAAACTTACTCAAAATGAAGTCATTAAATATTATAATTCCGGAAAGAATGAAAGGTAACAGGTTAGATATCTCTCTAGCGGAAATGATGCCTAACTGCTCTCGTTCAAAGATTGCTTCATGGATTAAAACTGGAGATGCATCAATTAATGGTCAAAAATTCAAGCCAAAGGACAAAGCTAATGGCGGTGAAGTTATTTTTTTGACTTTAAAGCAAAATCAAATTAATCAATGGGTGGCTGAGAATATTCCACTAGACGTTGTTTATGAGGATGAGGATATTATCGTAATAAATAAGGCTTTTGGACTTGTTACACATCCTGGTGCTGGAAATTGGAACGGAACACTGGCAAATGCTCTTCTTCATTACAATTCTGATTTATCGAAATTGGATAGAGTAGGTATAGTTCATAGGTTAGATAAAAATACTTCGGGTTTGATGATGGTGGCTAAAAATCCAAAGTCACAAAAGTATCTTGTTGAGCAACTTCAAACTCATTCAGTTGAGCGAGAATATTCAGCTATTGTTTATGGGCATATGATTTCTGGAGGCACAGTTAATGAGCCCGTTGGAAGAGACTCTAAAGATAGAATCAAACAGGCAGTTTCAAAAAATGGAAAAGAAGCAGTAACTCATTACAGGGTTATAAATAGATTTAAAAATCATACATATGTCAAGGCTGTTCTTGAAACTGGACGAACCCATCAAATCCGTGTTCATCTTTCTCATATTGGCCACCCTTTGGTTGGAGACCCATTGTATGGAGGTAGAGTAAGATTTCCAAAAAAAGCCAGTCAAGAGCTTAAGGATTCACTTCGAGGCTATAGTAGACAAGCACTTCACTCAAAGAAACTAACTTTAAAACACCCAGAATCGGGAGAATCTATGACATGGAAAATAGATCTTCCAGAAGATATGAAGGAGCTTTTAAGTGTTCTCAATAGTTTTGATCGATAAATTAAATAAAAGATAAAAGAATGAACTTTTTCCCAAAGAATGTTAAGTTTCTCTCAACCCAAAGATTTATTGAGGGTGGTAAAAGTTCAGGTAATTTTGAAAACTTTAATTTAGCTCTTCATGTAAATGATAAGCGAGACAATGTATTAGAAAACCGAAAGATACTTAAAAGTTATTATGGTTTGCCGTCTGAACCAGTATGGATAAATCAAACTCACTCTTCTACTTGCATTAACGCTGCCTCAATAGATTCAATAGTTGAAGCTGATGCAAGTTATACCTCGAAATCTGGAGTTGTTTGTGGAATTATGACTGCAGACTGCTTGCCAGTTTTTGTAAGTAAAAAAGACGGCTCAATGGTTGGTCTTGCGCATGCTGGATGGAGAGGTTTAGTTTCTGGGGTGATTGAAAACCTAATTAAATCCTTCGAATCTGATGGAGATGATTTGCTAATTCACCTTGGCCCTGCAATTTCAATGAGTTCTTTTGAGGTTGGAGACGAGGTTAAAAATTTGTATCTATCTAAAAATACCAACTTTCAGCATTCTTTTACTTTTGATAAAAATAAGAATTATCTTGATTTATATAAAGCAGCTAGAGTGATTCTAGAAAATTTTCAAATCAAATCAATTTCTGGAGGAGACAGGTGTACCTTTAAAGAGTCAAATCAATTTTTTTCTTATCGAAGGGATGGAATCAACTCAGGAAGAATGGCTCATCTCATTTGGATGAAATGAAATTACTGCTCTTTTGGTTTTTCTTTGCCTTTTGAATTAAATTCTAATTTACCACTGATATTATTTAGAAGATAGTAGTGTAATGATTGTTGTTTCCTTTGTTTCTGCTGAACAATGCAGCCGCGGACTTCAAAATTATTGTCTAATTCAATTTCATCGTATGAAGAATTTAGACATTTTAAGAGCCTCCTCCCATTGACTTCAAAATATTGACGAAAATATAGATCATCATTGAAGTCAATAATTACATAAGCCTCATGATGAATTGGCATTGAAGGATCAACAATAATAATGCAGTTCTCACTAAATTCTGGTGACATCATATCGCCAATATTTTGAAGTGCATAAGGTTCAGAGTTTGTGGAACAATTGCTCTGAAATAATGCTTTGGGATTATCTAATGTTGACATTTGGGGCAGTAATAGGTTGCGCGTTGATTTTGAATGATTCTCTTAATTTTACCACTGCATCTCATGCATGGCATATTGCCACGACCGTAAACGTTTAGTATTTGTGAAAAGTATCCAGGATTACCATCGACATTAGAAAAGTCATTGAGAGTTGTTCCGCCATTATTTATCGCATCTGATAAGACATTTTTTATAGATTTGGTCAAGATAGTTAAGCGTTTTTTAGAAGTTTTTCCGGCTTCTCTTTTTGGAGAAATTCCAGCTAAAAAAAGACTTTCAGATGCATATATATTACCAACTCCAACAACTATATTGCTGTCCATAATGAAGGATTTGATATTTCTAGATTTTCCAATAGATGATTCAAATAGTGAATCCTTGTTAAATTCATAGCTTAAAGGCTCTGGACCTAGATTTTTGAGGAGAGAGAGTGTTTCATCGGTTTTTTGCCATAGAACTGAGCCAAACCTTCTAGGGTCATGAAATCTTAAACTTGTTTTATTGTCTAGTTTGAGTTCAAAGTGTTCATGTTTTTTTAATGGTTTAGAAGAAGTTATAACTCTTATAGAACCAGACATACCCAGATGCATCACAAGTTGACCTTGTTCAAATTGTAATAATAAGTATTTAGCGCGTCTAGAGATTGATTTAATGGTTTGATTTTTCAGAGTATTCATAAGATGAGAAGGTATTTCCCATCGAAGTTTCTTTTTATAGATATGGATTGATACTATTTTTTTATCCGTAATAAGGGGCTCTAGTCCTCGAAGAGTAGTTTCGACCTCAGGTAGTTCTGGCATCAATCTTATTTCTGATCATTAACCAGTGCAATCTTTTTAGTTGCTGCAAAGTCAGTTTTTCCGCTTCCAAGTTTTGGTATATCATCAACCACTAAAACTGAGGCTGGATGATAAAGAGGATTAATTTTTGCGTCAGAAAGAATTTTTGTGAGCTCACCTTTGTCTAGATTATTTGTAGAAAGAAGGACAATTTTTTCACCTTTGCGCTGATCAGGCAGACAAGTTGCCGCAATTTCTAAATCCTTAATTTTGCAGGCATCTAATATTTCTTCTTCAACTGTCGTTAAACTAATCATTTCACCGCCTATCTTTGCAAACCTAGAATAACGATCAACAATTGTCAAAAATCCATCCTCATCTAAATGGCCTTTGTCTCCAGTTCGGTACCACCTGTAACCATCAATTAGCTCGATTACTTCGGCGGTTTTTTCTGGCATCTTGAGATAGCCTTTCATAATTTGTGGTCCACCGATTAAAATTAACCCATCTTCACCTGTTGGGATAGGATCTAGTGAGTCGGGATCAACGATCCTGAATTCAGTTCCACTAAAGGCCTTACCAACGGTTCCTGGCCGATTCCTTAATTTATGAGGTGACTCTATATCTGGCAAATTAACAGAAGCTCCAGGAGACGTTTCTGTTGTTCCATAACCCTCATAGACAGGCATATTGAATTTTGATTCAAAGCCATCTCTAACTTCTGATCTTAGCTTTTCTGCTCCAGCGACAACAAGCCTTAAAGATTGCATTGATTCTGAGCTAACTTTTTTACTTATAGTGTACATTCTAAGGAAAGTTGGAGTTCCGACCAAAATTGTGCCAGAGTATTTTTGAATTCCAGATGCTATTGTTGTTACATCTTTAGGGTCAGCGTGACATACAATTGGAATGCCTTCCGATAGAGGCATAAGGGTTGTAATGGCAAAGCCGAAAGCATGAAATGTGGGTAGTGTTGACATAATTACATCACTATTAACAGCCCCTAATTCGATTGCGGCTTGTTTTGCGTTAGCAGCTATATTGCTATGAGTTAATTCAACGCCTTTTGGAGAGCCTTCACTTCCACTTGAAAACAAAATGGCCGCAGTATCATTCATTGCAACTTCTTTAAAGTAGCTTTTTTGAATAATACTGGCAGGAAATAAAATAGCTTTTAGAAGTGTTCCTAGTCTCGATATGGTTGAAATTTCCTCTCGAATATCTTCCAGCATTAGAAGTTTGGACTTAGGAAAAAATGATTCTAAATTCATGCCCCTCTCTAGCATCTTATCTAAAAATCTACGTGATGTATATATATGTTTGACTTCAGCTTGTTGTGCAGCCGATTGAAGCGCTTTCTTTCCTGCAGTAAAATTTAAATTTACAATTGTCTTGCCAAGAGAGAGAATCGCCATTGATGCTATTGCTCCACCACCACTGCTTGGTAAAAGTAGGCCAACATTTTGCTCAGGGCTATATTCTGCAATTTTTTTTGAGAATAAAAGAACGCCGGTTATAAACTTTTTATGAGATATCTCTACCCCTTCAATATCAGCAACAGCAAAAGCAGTTTTAGATTTTTTTGCATTTTTCAGCCAAGAGACATGAATAGGATCCAGCGTGAGAGGGTAGTTTTGCCAGTCAGCAAAAGAAGTTGGGTGGTTTGACATAATAAATTAGCCTCCAAGCATGGCTTTCTTAAGATTTTTTTGGATAGGGTTTTTTGAGATCCAGATTCCAAAAAAAGCTTTTTTAAATTCAATTCCTGGGATTGTGTCAATATATTCAGAATTCTTAAGTACATTTGTGCCTGCGTCAGGCAGGTATATAAATTCGTAATAATCACCATTACTAACAGCACTATTAAAGGTTGAAGTCAGCTGGTCGATTTCTTTCTGAATAGGCGCAACATTGTTGCCAGTTGATTTTTCTAGGCCTTCATTCAATGCATTTTTCATAGCATCAACGGTGACTAATGAAGACGTAACGTCTATACGAATAGCCATTGGGGCGTCATCGTTCATTATTTGTTCAGCATTTGAATTGGAAGACTGAAGATAAAGACTATTTTCATAGACCTTCATAAACATTTTGACTCGAGAGCCGTGTCCATTGAGAGTGAGTTTTGTGCCTTGGTATTCCATGGTGTTAGGAATATCAAGAGCATTTGTTGGAGTTATTGAAAAAGAAGCTAATAACATTAAAAATATAGCTAAAGGTTTATTTAATTTAAAGATCATTGTTGTTTCCTAATATATAAAAGTTTTGAGTATATCATTACTAGGATAAATTATTAAAAAAAACAACTAACTAAATATTGAACTATTTATAATATTAATTATTTCACAACTAATAATAAAACTATGAACCCATTGACGTCTGTAAAAGGCACTATCATTTCCGGCTTTGTATTGGCCATCCTTGTTGCTATTTATGTTTCACCTGAAAACTCGTCTTTGATTCAAAGAAATCTAAGCGTTTGGCTTCATGCAATTTTTGGGGTTACCTGGATTGGTCTTTTATATTATTTTAACTTTGTACAGGTGCCAGCTCTAGCTGATGCATTAGCGGATGAAGAAGGGCCTGGCCCAGCTGCAATTGGAAAATATGTTGCACCAAGAGCGCTTCTTTGGTTTCGAATGGCTGCTGCTGCCACTTGGCTTACAGGTGCATGGGCTCTATCCATCTCACCTCAGTATGGCTTTATTCAAACTTTTGTTTTTCAAGCGCCAGCAGGCCCAATGATGAGTTTGGGTGCTTGGATGGGAACAATTATGCTGTTTAATGTATGGGTTTTAATTTGGCCAAACCAGAAAAAGGTTCTCGGAATAGTTGAGGCAAGTGCTGAAGAAATTGCAAGTGCTAAATTCACTGCAGCTATGGCTTCTCGTACCAACGTAGTCTTGTCAGTACCAATGCTTCTTTGTATGATTGGCGCAGGACATGGCGGTTACTTGTTTTAATTGCACTTTTTGATAATTTTTGAAAAACCGGGTTTATCCCGGTTTTTTTTATAAGTATTTAATAAAGTTGTAATTAATCAACTTTTCTCAATTAAGCTATCGATATTTCCCTATTTATTGGCTTTTTAAGACAAAAAAAATCATATTTATTGAAAAAAAAATCAATAAAAAACCTTATATCTAAAGGTTTTTAAGTTTAAATGGATAGAATTGTTGAAAAAAAACAACTTTTTGTATTTTTTTTTCAATTATTTGTTGACATAACCACTAAATAACTTTATTATAGGTACATTGTTATTTGTGAAAGTAACAAAAGGGTGTTGGGAAATCCAACAATTAAATATTCTAAATGGAGAATAAAATGAAAAAATTAATCGCACTATTTGCGGTATCTTCAATGGCTACTGGTGCTGTTGCTGGTGTTGCATTGAGTGGAACGGCTTCAGTATCATATGATGATAATGGAACAGCTGCGTCAGGAACTTCGTACGATGCAGACCTGTCTATTGTTGGTACTGCAGGCGGAACTACTTTAACTGCTGGATATGACATGGAAGGTGGTAGCCTAGCTACTACTGGTGTAGACTTAGCTACTACAATTGGTCCAATGACTATTGCAGCTGATATGCACAACGCAACAGAAAGTACTGTTGCTCATGACGGTGACGGAGACTATGTCAATCAACAAGATGATAGAGGTGTATCTGTATCTCTAAGCGCGCCAGTTGGTGACGCTACACTTGCTCTAGATGACTCTGGTGCTGTTACTGTATCAGGTACATGGTCTGGTGTTACTGTGTCTCACAACGTGAAGACTAACGTAACAACTGGTTCTGCTGCTATCGCAGGTATGGATGTAAGCATCACTAATGATGATGGTTCTTCTACTTGGTCACTAGGTACTACAGTTTCAGGTGTTGCGGTAACTTTAGACAGTGAGTCTGACGTTTCTGCAGTATTCGGCCTTGCTGGAAACACTATGACAGTTAACTACATCGGTGAGCGCGCTGCAGTAGCACAATCTGCTAATATGGGTACAGCTACAGCTAAGTACTCTAAGGCTTCTGCCGCTGCTTACAGCACAGTTGCTATTTCACGTTCATTGACTTCAGGTGCTACTCTTGCTGCTACATATAGCAGCTCTGACGAGTCACTTACTCTTAAAGCTTCTGTTGCATTCTAAATTCGTTTAGAAACAATAGTTGACTTAGGAATAGGTTAACGTGAGAAAAACCCAGAGCTAGCTCTGGGTTTTTTTTGTCTTAATTTAATAATTTTTAATATAATAGATAGAATATATTCATCAATAAATAGTCAACAAGTAAACATGTATTGCCATTTAGAGAATCGAGCATTATTAAAGATTTCAGGAGCTGACTCTGAAGAGTTTCTGCAAAATCAATTCAGTAATGATATTTATAGGCTTGATAATTCAAGAGTTCAGATAAATGCCTACTGTCAACACCAAGGTAAAATAATTGCGCTTTTTTGGTTAATTCGATCTAATGGTAGTTTTCTTTTATCTTTTCCAGATGATCTAAGTGAAAAAGTAATGACGAGACTTCAAATGTTTATCATTATGGCAGATGTAGAGATAGAAGATATTTCAGAACAATATAGTCAAATCGGGTTGATCAGTGAAAATCATGCTGATGCATATTCAATCAATGAAAGGTTGTCACTATTAATAGTATCTTCGGGGGAGAGGAGTGAAGAGGTTAATGATAATGAATGGACCAAGGCTTGTATCGACCATCAAATTCCTGAAGTATTTTTAAAAACAAGTGAAAAACTTGTGCCTCAGATGCTTAACCTTGATATCAATGAATTTGGCGTTAATTTTTCAAAGGGTTGCTATCCAGGTCAAGAGGTTGTTGCAAGGCTGCATTATTTAGGAGAAGCAAAGCGTCGTTTATTTTCTTTTAAATCTGAATCTGAAATGCAAGTTGGAGACAATCTATATTGTGCGTCTTCGAACACGGCTAAGGCTAGAGGCGAACGATATAAAGGAAGTGGAATCGTTGTATCTAAGGTAGAATATAATTCGTTATTTTATTGCTTGGCTACGTTAGATGCTGACCTTAAAGACAATAAAATTACTCTTAATAATGAACATGGAGCCATTCTAGAAATATTAAACAATGAATAAAATTTTACCTATATTGATTGGCTTATTTCCAAGCCTAAGTTTCGCTGCTTCAACTACTACAAGACTTGATTTAACAAGCCATATGGCAGGTTACATTGCATTAATACTGTTTGTAATTGCATATATTTTTGTGATGGTTGAAGAATTCACTCATTTTCGAAAATCTAAACCAGTTATTTTGGTTGCTGGAATTATCTGGGGAATTATTGGTTGGGTTTATGCATCTGAGGGTATTCCTCATGCAGCAGAAGCCGCAGTGAGGCACAATTTTTTAGAATATGCAGAACTCTTCCTTTTTCTTCTAGTTGCAATGACTTATATTGAGGCAATGCGCGAACGCCTTATCTTTGAAAAATTAAAGGTATGGCTCGTATCAAAGGGGTTTAGCTATAGGCAGCTTTTCTGGTTGACTGGATTTATAGCCTTCTTTATGTCGCCAATTGCCGATAATTTAACTACCGCATTAGTTATGGGGGCGGTTGTATTAGCTGTTGGAGCTGGAAATGCTCGTTTTATTTCGATTGCATTTGTTAATATTGTTGTTGCAGCTAATGCAGGCGGAGCATTTAGCCCGTTTGGTGACATTACAACACTCATGGTTTGGCAAAAGGGTTTGGTTGATTTTCAACAGTTCTTTGCTTTATTCTTTCCTTCTTTGGTTAATTACCTTATACCTGCTGCGATTATGCACTTTGCGATTCAGAATGAAAAGCCTGAGGCGATTGATGAGCAAGTTGACATTAAAAGGGGCGGCGTTTTAATTACATTTACGTTTCTTTTAACGATTGCGACAGCAGTCAGCTTCCACAATTTCTTGCATTTACCACCAGCAATGGGAATGATGACAGGTCTCGGTTATTTGATGGTGATTAGCTATTTTGTTAAAAGAGAGCACAACCCGGACAATCCAATTTCTGAAAGGTTTGATATCTTTAGGAAGGTCTCGAGAGCTGAGTGGGATACTTTATTGTTCTTTTTTGGTGTTATAGTCAGCGTTGGTGGCTTAGGCTTTATGGGTTATTTAGCTCTTGTGTCTGAAGCCATGTATGTTCAGCTAGGCGCTACCTATGCCAACGTTTTAGTCGGAATTCTATCAGCGATTGTAGATAACATTCCAGTCATGTTTGCAGTGCTTACAATGACGCCTGATATGTCACTTGGACAATGGTTGTTGGTGACTCTAACAGCCGGAGTTGGTGGCAGCTTATTATCAATTGGTTCTGCCGCTGGAGTTGCCTTAATGGGCCAATCTAAGGGTTACTATACGTTTGTATCTCATCTTAAATGGATTTGGGCGATTGCTTTAGGCTATGCTGCAAGCATTCTTGTTCATCTTTGGATCAATTCAGCACTTTTTGATGTCCCAATCTAACATCTTTTTTGATATTGGAAACTCTAGCGTTAAATGGAGAACACCTGATTCAAAGGTCCACTCTGATGGTATAGAAAGTTTTTTATTAAATAAACTTCCCGAAGTTGATATAGCTTGGGTCAGTGCTGTTGCTCATCCTCACATAGTTGATTATTTAAATACTCAATTCAATAAGGTTAATCTAGTTCAGTCTCAAAAAAAATTTGAAAAATTAACTACCTCCTATAAAGATTCATCAAGACTTGGTTCAGATAGATTTTGTGCTATTTTGGGTGCTATGAAGCAATTTCCTGCAAAACCTCTTCTAGTAATTGATGTGGGAACTGCAATGACTTTTGACGTTCTTGATTCAGAAGGATTTCATCAAGGAGGCCTTATTATGCCTGGACTTGGAGCGCTCAGAAAAAGTTTCCCGAAGTTTGAAACGAATGATTTATCAACTCATAATTCTAGTCTAGCAAGTGATACATCAAATGCTTGGAAGGGCGGAACGCAAGCAATGCTCTTGTCGACAATAAATGACCAAATCAATAAATTTAAAGCTAATTTTTCTGATGGAGTTGTTACAATTTGTGGAGGCATTGTTAACGAAATAAAAGATCATTTGCCTGAATCCATTCAAGTCTTTGATAATCTGGTGTTAGATGGTTTGGAAAGCTATAGTCAAACTGTGGGATAATGTCAATTAACGTTAAACTCTTTAAACGAATAATATGAAAGATCACCGCGTACTTTCAGGAATGCGTCCAACAGGCCAGCTTCATCTTGGCCATTACCATGGAGTTCTTAAGAACTGGGCTAGACTTCAAAACGAGTATGACTCCTACTATTTTGTTGCTGACTGGCATGCATTTACAACCCACTATTCAGATAGAATCGATTTAGAGAAAAATGTTTCGGATATGATTGTAGATTGGCTTGCAACTGGTCTCAATCCGAATACAGCGACGCTTTTTGTTCAGTCTAAGGTGCCTGAACATGCGGAGCTTCATCTACTGCTTTCAATGACAACTCCATTGAGCTGGTTGGAGCGAGTTCCATCATTTAAAGATCAGCAAGAAAAACTTAAATCCAAGGATTTATCAACCTATGGGTTTTTAGGCTATCCGCTCCTTCAAAGTGCAGATATTTTGATTTACAAGGCTGGTTTAGTTCCTGTTGGTGAGGATCAGGTTGCCCATGTCGAATTCACAAGAGAAGTGGCAAGGCGATTTAACTATGTTTATGGTAGAGAGGCTGATTTCGAAGAGAAGGCTGAGGCGGCGATAAGCAAAATGGGTAAGAAACAGTCAAAGCTATACAGGGAATTAAGGAAAAACTACCAAGAGAGAGGTGATGATGAATCCCTCGTAAAAGCTAAAGCTTTGCTTTCAGAGCAGAAAAATATTACTCTTGGCGACAGAGAGAGGCTTCTAGGATTTATAGAGGGTTTAGGTAAGATTATCTTAACTGAGCCCGAGGCGCTTTTAACTGAAGCATCAAAAATGCCAGGGCTGGATGGTCAGAAAATGTCTAAGTCTTATAACAATACAATTTCATTGAGGGAAGACACAGAGGATGTTAAGAAAAAAGTGAATCGAATGCCGACTGACCCAGCTCGAATTAAGCTAACAGATCCTGGTGATCCTAATAAGTGCCCTGTTTGGCAAATGCATCAAATATATTCAAGTGATGAAACCCTCAATTGGGTAAAGGATGGCTGTAGAAATGCCAAGATTGGTTGTATCGAATGTAAAAAACCGGTTGTGGAGTCTATTATTGCTGAATTAGAGCCAATTCAACAAGAGATAAGCAAGTATGAATCTAATCCCAATCTCATTCAAGAAATAATCTTTGAAGGCTCAGAAAGAGCTCGAGTAGTAGCTAAAAGTACAATGGAAGAGGTTCGAGATGCCATGGGGATAGCCTACTAAGCCAGGTTTTTAAAATCAATGCCTGAAAGAATACAAAAACTCATTGCTAATGCTGGCTACGGTTCAAGACGCTGGGCTGAAAGATTGATTGAACAGGGCAGGATTTCAATTAATAATCAGGAAGCCAAGATTGGTGATAAAGCGCTCATTACTGACAAAGTCACCATTGACGGCAGATTGATTAATCTTGAGCGCTACTCAGAAGAAGAAACAAAAGTACTAATTCTTAATAAACAGGCTGGGATCATCTGTTCTAACAAGGATGAAGAGGGTCGAAAGAGTGTCTTTGATTTTTTACCTGAAAATACTCGGTGGGTTATGGTTGGTCGCTTAGATCTAAACACATCAGGCTTATTGCTCTTTACTAATAATGGTGATTTAGCTAATAAATTAATGCACCCCAGCTCTGAAATTGACCGAGAATACGCGGTTCGGGTTCTAGGCAAGGTTGGTGATAAGCATATTGAAAAGCTCACGACTGGTATAGAGCTAGAAGATGGGTTTGCTAAATTTCATAGACTAACTTTAGGTGGCGGCGAAGGTGCTAACCGTTGGTATCATGTAATTCTTAGGGAAGGTAGAAACAGGGAAGTTAGGAGGCTATGGGAGGCTTTAGATTTTAAAGTTTCTCGACTAATTAGAACACGATTTAGTGATATCCGGTTGCCAGATAAATTACGAGCCAATCAATCTGAATATCTCAAGCCAAAGCAGGTTCAAGCCCTCCTTAAGTCTGTAGGCTTATTAGATTGAAATTAGTATTTTTTTCTAGGTTTAAATTTACATTTCGAGGGGATTATCAATCTTGATATAGCCTATGTGTCAAGTATAATGGCGTTTTTAGATTGAAATAATATAAGCCAGAATGTCTGACTATAAAAATACCTTAAATCTGCCAGCGACAGATTTTCCTATGAAGGCCAACCTAGCAAATAGAGAAGGTGACTTTCTTAAAGAGTGGCAAGATCAAGATATAAACCAACAAATACGCAAAAAATTCAAGGGAAAGCCTCTATTTGTTTTGCATGATGGGCCTCCATATGCGAATGGAGATATCCATATTGGACATGCTGTAAATAAGGTACTCAAGGATGTTATTGTTAAAAGCAAAACGCTATCTGGTTTTGATGCTCCCTATGTGCCTGGCTGGGATTGTCATGGACTTCCTATTGAGCACATGGTGGAAAAAAAGAAAGGCAAGGTTGGGCATAAGATCAATGCTGATGAATTTAGAGCTGCATGTAGAGAATATGCAGACAAGCAAATTGAAAAGCAAAAAGTTGATTTTAAGAGATTAGGAATTATTGGTGATTGGGATAATCCATACTTAACAAAAAATTTCAAATATGAAGCTGATATCGTTCGTTCTCTTGGGAAGATTGTAAAAAATGGTCATCTAACAAAAGGCTTTAAACCAGTCCACTGGTGTACAGAATGCTCCTCTGCACTTGCAGAGGCCGAAGTTGATTACAAAGATAAAGGCTCTGATACTGTTGATGTTGCGTTTAAAGTTAAAGGAGATTTTTTTGCTGAAGATAAGCCGGTATCTCTAATTATTTGGACCACTACACCTTGGACTTTACCTGCAAATGAAGCTGTTTCATTGCATCCAGATCTAAATTACGTTCTTGTTGATGTTGGGGAGAGCTTGTATCTTTTATCTGAGGATTTACTAGAGTTATCTCTTGATAGATATGGCATCAAAGATTTCAAAAAATTAAAAAAGGTATACAAGGGTTCTGACCTTGAAGGCATTATCCTTCAACATCCTTTTTATGACAAAGAGGTTCCAATTATTCTTGGGGAGCATGTTACTACTGATGCAGGAACAGGAGCAGTTCATACTGCACCAGCACATGGGCAGGATGACTATAATGTTGGTCTTAAATACAATCTTCCTGTGGATTGTCCAGTAGATGGAAGAGGGATCTTTATTGAGTCAACCGAAGGAGTCGGCGGAGAGTTTATTTTTAAAGCAAACTCTACTATCATTGAATTGCTAAAAAATCAGGGTACGCTTGTAAAACATGAGCCAATTGCCCACTCATATCCTCATTGTTGGAGACATAAGACACCTGTTATATTTCGTGCCACTCCTCAATGGTTTGTCTCAATGGCAAAAAAGAATTTAAGAGATAGAGTTAACGAAGAGATACTTAAGGTTAAATGGATTCCAAACTGGGGTCAACAACGCATTGAATTGATGATAGGAAATAGGCCAGACTGGTGTATTTCGCGTCAAAGATATTGGGGCTCACCAATTACTTTATTCATTAATAAAAATACTGGAGAGTTACATCCCGATACTGAGTCTTTGTTTGAGGTTGTGGCGAAAAAAATTGAGATTGATGGTATTGAGGCTTGGTTTAAACTTCAAGTTGAAGAAGTTTTGGGAGAAGAGGCTAAAGACTATGAGAAAACGACTGATACTTTAGATGTTTGGTTTGACTCTGGCGTGAGTCATTACGCTGTCTTAAATGCTAGTGACTATCTAAGTGATGTTGCGGATATGTACCTAGAGGGCTCTGATCAGCATCGTGGCTGGTTTCAATCTTCACTATTAACCTCTTGTGCAATGAATGAGAGAGCACCATATAAGCAAGTTCTAACTCACGGCTTTACGGTGGATCAAAATGGCCATAAGATGAGTAAATCTCTGGGTAATGTCATACCACCTCAAAAAGTTGTTAACTCCCTAGGTGCTGATATTTTGAGGCTATGGATAGGGAGTACCGACTACTCAGGAGAGATGACGGTTTCTGATGAAATTCTTAATAGGAGTGCAGATAGCTATAGAAGAATTAGAAATACGATGCGCTTTATGTTAGCAAATATGCAAGGATTTGATCCAAGCAAAGATTTAGTAAAAATTGAAAAAATGCTTGTTTTAGATCGATGGATTGTTTCTAAAACATTCGATTTGCAGAAAAACATTATTACAGAGTATGAAAATTATAATTTTCATTTTGTGATGAAAGTAATTCTAAATTTCTGTACCAATGATCTTGGGGGTTTTTATTTAGATATTATTAAAGACAGACAGTACACAACCCAGGCTGATTCATTAGCTAGACGATCTGCCCAAAGTACGTTGTTTCATATTTCTCATGCGATGGTCAGGTGGTTGGCTCCAATTCTTTCGTTTACTTCGGAGGAGGTATGGCAGTTTTTGCCAGGCTCGAATAAAGAAAGTGTTTTTTTACAAACTTGGTATGAAGATTTAGAGGGTAATTTTGATAATCAAGCTATCGAAACTGCCAGAGATATTAATACTCATTTACGAAAAGAGCTGGAAGAGATGAGGCGAAATAAGATCATCGGATCATCACTGGACGCTGAGGTTGATATTTATTGTAATAAAGAAAATTATCAAGCTTTATTAGAGCTCAAGAATGAATTAAGATTTGTCTTCATAACATCAGATGCTAATATTTATGAACTGTCTGATAGGCCGACTGATGCTAAAGAAATCGATAGCTCGCTTGCTATTAAGGTCAGAAAAAGTGAGCATCAAAAATGTGTACGATGCTGGCATCATCGCCCTGAAATCGGTCAAAATAAGACTTATGTTGATTTATGTGGGCGTTGCATAGAAAATGTATCTGGAGAAGGTGAAAATAGGATATTTGCTTGATGACAGATAATCCCAAAATTCTAAATGTGGAGCTTGGCACTAAATCATATCCAATTTATATTGGAGGTGGCTTGTTATCTCTGGAGTCTGCATTCACTAAACATATTCATGGTCAACAAGTCATGATTGTAACAAATACAACTGTTGCTCCATTGTATCTGGATAAGCTTAGAGGCCTTCTAGGTAATTTCAATGTTGAATCTGTCATCTTGCCTGACGGTGAACAATTTAAAACACTAGAAACGGTAAATAAAGTTTTTGATGTCCTTTTGAAGTCTAAGTTTGATAGAAATTCTACTCTAATTGCCTTAGGGGGTGGTGTAGTTGGTGATATTACTGGCTTTGCTGCAGCTTCATACCTTAGGGGTGTTGATTTTCTTCAGGTGCCAACAACACTTCTTTCGCAAGTTGATTCGAGTGTTGGAGGTAAAACAGGGGTTAACCATGATTTGGGTAAGAATATGATAGGTGCTTTTTATCAGCCAAAAGCAGTCATTATTGATGTTGATACTTTAGATACGTTGAGTAACCGTGAATTTTCTGCTGGAATGGCTGAAGTCATTAAGTATGGACTTCTTGGTAATGCTGACTTTCTATCAATGATAGAGGCTAATATTGAATCAATCATGGGACGAGAAAAGGATTTTATTATTGATATTGTATTTCGTTCGTGTAATGATAAAGCTAGAATCGTAGCACTCGATGAATTTGAAAAAGGAAAAAGAGCACTCTTAAATTTAGGCCATACCTTTGGCCATGGAATCGAAAATACATTAGGATATGGAACTTACTTGCATGGTGAAGCTATTTCTATAGGAATGGTTATGGCTTTAAAGCTTTCAATGGATGAGGGTCATTTAACTGAAGAGGATGTGCAACGAGTTCAAAGCATACTATCAAAAGCTAACTTACCAACCTCTATCAAAAAGAATGTGGGTAGTGAGGCTTTGATTAATGCAATGTCATTAGATAAGAAATCTATTGATGGAGAGATTCGCCTAGTTCTTCTCAAAAGATTAGGAGATTCATACCTGACAGACTCCTATTCAAAGGAGAATTTTAGTAAAGTTGTTGATAGTTTTTGTCACTAAATTAGTTTAAATATGTCGCTAGATAATAAAAAAGTTAAAGAAATTGCCTATTTAGCAAGGTTAAACATTGAAGACTCGGAGATAGAGCAAAGCACAGCCGAGCTTAACAATATCCTGAAGCTTATGGATAAGCTCGGAGAAATAGACACTGGAGATGCTCAGCCTATGGCGCATCCTTTAAAAATGTCTCAGCGCTTGAGGGAAGATAATGTAACAGAAGAAGATTTATCTGAGGAGTTTCAAGCGATTGCTCCAAAGACTGGAAAGGGTCATTTTCTTGTACCAACAGTAATTGAGTAATCATGCATAATCTAACCATTGCTGAGCAAATAAAAGGTCTAAGAAATAAGGATTTTTCTTCTCTAGAGCTTACTCAGCATTATTTGAATAGAATTAATGATTCAGAGCTCAATGCTTTTATCTCAGTGACAAGTAATCAGGCTCTTTCACAGGCGAAAGAGGCTGACAAAAAAATAGCGAATGGCAAAAGTAGCTCTCTCACTGGGATACCTTATGCGCACAAAGATATTTTTTGTACTAAGGGTGTAAAGACAACAGCTGGTTCAAAAATGTTAGATTCATTTATCTCGCCCTATGATGCAACTTTAACTAACAAGCTGAATGCTGAAAATATGGTTATGCTTGGAAAGACAAATATGGATGAATTTGCAATGGGGTCATCGAATGAAAATTCATATTTTGGCCCTGTTCAAAACCCTTGGGATAAAGCAAAAGTTCCTGGAGGTTCTTCAGGTGGATCTGCTGCCGCAGTAGCAGCTCGCATTTCACCTTTTGCTACGGGGACAGATACAGGGGGTAGTATTCGCCAACCAGCTAGCCTTTGTGGTATTACTGGCCTTAAGCCTACTTACGGTAGAATCTCCCGTTATGGAATGATTGCGTATGCTTCAAGCTTAGATCAGGCTGGTCCATTGACTCGCACTGCTGAAGACGCTGCAATTGTTTTAAATGCGATGGCAGGTTTTGATACTAATGATTCTACCAGTGCAAATAAATCGGTTCCTAACTATACTCAGTGTCTAGAAAATTCAGTGAATGGGTTAAAGATTGGCCTACCTAAAGAATATTTTTCTGATGGTTTAGACAAGGGTGTTGAAAAGGTAGTCATGCAGTCCATTAAAGAGTATGAGTCAATGGGAGCGAAGGTTCAAGAAGTTTCATTGCCTAACACCGTACACGCCATTCCAGCTTATTATATTGTTGCGCCATGTGAATGCTCTTCTAATCTTTCTAGGTTTGATGGGGTTAAGTATGGTTATCGGTGCGAAGATCCTAGAGATTTAAATGATTTGTATTTAAGATCACGTTCTGAGGGTTTTGGTGACGAGGTAAAAAGAAGAATAATGATTGGTACTTATGCATTATCAGCTGGCTACTATGATGCCTACTACTTAAAGGCTCAAAAAGTGAGGCAGTTGATTAGTGAAGATTTTAAAAAAACTTTTAAGGATGTTGATGTAATTATGAGTCCTGTTTCACCTAGTGCAGCTTTTGACTTGGGATCAGTTAAAGACCCAGTGTCTATGTATTTAGCTGATATTTACACTCTCTCCGTTAATTTAGCAGGACTTCCTGGTATGAGTATTCCGGCGGGCTTTTCAGATAATTTACCTGTTGGACTTCAGTTGATTGGAAATCACTGGTCAGAAGAATTACTTTTAAATGTAGCTCATCAATTTCAAATGAGGACTGACTGGCATAATTATTCGCCAGCAGATCGATAAGGAGCTTTTGATGACTTGGGAAACAGTAATTGGGCTTGAAATTCACTCACAATTAAAAACAAAATCAAAAATTTTTTCAGGCGCTTCAACTTCATTTGGGTCTAAAGCTAATACTCAAGCATGTGCTGTAGACCTTGGCTTTCCAGGAGTTCTTCCAGTGCTAAATCAAGAAGCAGTCAAAATGGCACTTCGGTTTGGCTTATCAGTGAATGCAACTATTAATAAAAACTCTATTTTTGCACGAAAGAATTATTTTTATCCAGACCTTCCTAAAGGTTATCAAATTTCCCAGTTTGAAATCCCCATTGTTGGAAATGGTGCTATTGACATTACTTTAGATAGTGGTGAGAATAAAATGGTAGGTATTACTCGTGCCCACCTAGAAGAGGACGCAGGTAAGTCAATTCATGACTTGTATGATGACTATACAGCAATAGACCTTAATCGAGCTGGAACACCACTTCTAGAGATTGTTTCTGAGCCAGATATGAGTAGTGCACAGGAAGCAGTTGCCTATGCTAAAAAAATTCATTCCTTAGTTCAGTATATTGATATTTGTGATGGCAATATGCAAGAGGGCTCTTTTCGTTGTGATGCCAATGTCTCTGTTCGAAAAAAAGGCGATAAACTTGGAACAAGAGCCGAGCTTAAAAATATTAACTCCTTTAAATTTTTGGAGAAAGCTATTAATTTGGAAGTTGATAGGCAGATTGATATTTTGGAAGAGGGGGGCTCAGTGATTCAAGAAACTAGACTCTACGACTCAATTAAAAATGAGACTAGGTCAATGAGATCGAAGGAAGAGGCAAACGATTATAGATATTTTCCTGATCCTGATTTGCTTCCTGTCGCAATTAGTGATGAGTTGCTTATAGAAATTAAAAAAGAACTTCCTGAGTTGCCAACTGAGAAAAAATTGAGATTTGTTGAGAAATTAGAATTAAGCTCATATGACGCTGAGGTTTTAACATCGCAAAAAGAAGTGGCGGATTACTTTGAAATAATGATTAATCAAGAGGTAGATGCTAAGCTATCAGCCAATTGGGTAATGGGAGAGCTCTCTGCAGCTCTTAACAAAAATCAACTAGAAATAAGTGATTCCCCTATCTCTGCCAATGAGTTATCTAAATTACTATCAAGAATTACTGACAATACTATCTCTGGAAAAATTGCTAAAGATGTTTTTAAATTAATGTGGGATGGTAATGGAACTGTAGATGAAATTATTGAGAAGCAAGGGTTAAAACAGGTGACTGATTCTAGTGCTATAGAGTCTATCATTGATGATGTTATTGCAAATAACCCTGATCAAGTTCAACAGTATAAAGATGGTAATTCGAAGCTCTTAGGTTTTTTTGTTGGTCAGGTCATGAAAGCTTCACAAGGTAAAGCTAACCCAAAACAGGTTAATGAAATATTAAATGAAAAGCTCTCTTAAATTTAAGGATTTAGGTGGTGATTTTTTTGCTCATGTTAAAACTCAGAAGCTTGAAGACACTATACTGATTCATATAAACGAGAATCTTAAGCAAGAATTAAACTTAAAAGTAACCGATAAAGATCTGCTAAGGATTTGCTCAGGTGAAAAGCAATTGGCTAAAGAAAGTCCGATTTCTTCGGTCTACGCAGGCCATCAATTTGGTTACTTTGTACCTCAGCTTGGCGATGGTCGTTCATGCCTGATTGGTGAAGTAGGTGGATATGAGCTCTCTTTAAAGGGTGCTGGGACATCGCCATTTTCAAGAGGTGCAGATGGTCGCGCTGTTCTTCGATCAAGTATACGTGAGTATCTATGCTCAATAGCCATGCAGGGACTTAATATTCCAACGACCAAGGCACTTTCAATAGTGAGTAGTAATTCTCAAGTTTATAGAGAGCATATTGAAAATGCAGCAATTATTACTCGAGTTGCTGAGAGTCATATCAGGTTTGGCCACTTTGAATATTTTGCATCCAAAGGACAAGATGAAAATGTTAAAAAATTAGCTGATTTTGTACTTCAACACCATATGCCTGAGCTCAATCATAGAGATTATTTAGGTCTATTTAAGAATGTCATCCACTCAACCGCAATAATGATTGCAAGGTGGCAAGCTCAGGGCTTTTCTCATGGCGTTATGAATACGGATAACATGTCAATTTTAGGTTTAACTATTGACTATGGTCCGTTTAGCTTTATGGAAGCTTATGATCCAGGCTTTACTTGTAATCATTCTGATACTCAGGGTCGATATTCATTTGAAAGGCAGCCATCAGTGGCATTGTGGAATTTGCAGCGACTCGCCGATGCTCTAAAATCGATTATTCAAGAAGACCAATTAAAGGAAGCTTTATCTTTCTATGAAAAAATATTAGTCAAAGAGTACTCTAATTTGATGAGAAGTAAGTTTGGATTTATATTGCAAGATGAAGACGATAATTCTTTGATTAATAACTTTTTAGAGTTGCTATATACAAAGAAAAAAGATTACCACCAATCAATGAGACAACTTTTAAGCCAGCAACAAAATACATTGGGAGATGAATTTGACTCTTGGTTTAAAGATTATCAAAGGCGCATCAATAAAGAAGAAAGCTTGAATCAAAGTGTAGCTTTAATGAATCAGGTTAATCCAAAATATATTCTTCGTAATTATTTGGCTGAAGTTGCGATTAGAAAAGCTGAAGATTTAAACGAGTTTGATGAAATTGATATTCTGTTTAGATTGCTTGAGAAGCCTTTTGATAATCATGATGGCTATGAGTCCTATGACAGTGAAGCACCTGAGTGGGCTAAAAGCCTTGAGCTTAGTTGTTCATCCTAGAAGAACAAGAGCATACTGAAACCAACCTAAAATAAACTCAACCCAGGGCCTTACTAAATAATTAAAACCCCCTAGAAACATTAGACCTAGAAGTATATAAAGGCCATACTGTTCTAACTGATTGTACTGATATGCTAGTCGATTTGGCAGGAGGGCGCTAATTACCCTAGAGCCATCAAGAGGAGGAATGGGTAAAAGATTAAAGACAGCTAAAACACAATTGACAAGTATCCCTACGCGGCCCATTTCAATTAATACAAAGATATTCATCTTAATCGCAACAATCATAATAAAAAGCCAACAAATTGCCATAAACATATTGGCGCCGGGTCCAGCTAAAGCAACCCAAATCATGCCGTTTTTTCCTGAACGAAGTGCATTAAAGTTAATAGGAACAGGCTTAGCCCATCCAAAAATAAACCCTGATGATGAGAGTAATAAAACCAAAGGAATTGCAATGGTTCCAATTGGATCAATGTGTTTGGTAGGGTCCAAAGTAACCCTTCCCATCATTCTTGCAGTGTGATCACCTAGTTTGCTTGCCACCCAGCCGTGAGCAGCCTCATGAAGGGTAATTGCGAAAAGCAATGGAATAATATAAATTAATAAAGTTTGAAAATCAGGCATTAGGTAAAATCAAATTATTTTTTGGTATAAATACATTTTATATGAAAAGCAGTGATTTTTTAATCTCTACAGTTAAAGAGGCGCCAAATGACGCGCAGATCATATCGCACCAATTGATGATTAGAGCTGGACTGATCTCTAAGTTGGCATCAGGACTTTATTCTTATTTACCAATAGGGCTGAAGATTATTCAGAAGGTTGAAAAGATAGTTCGCGAGGAAATGAATAAATCCAAGGCTCTAGAGCTTTTAATGCCGATTGCTCATCCTGCTGAACTCTGGCAAGAGTCAAAAAGATGGGAGGAGTATGGTCCGGAACTACTTCGTTTTAAGGATAGGCATGATAGAGACTTTTGTTTTGGCCCTACGCATGAAGAAGTCATTACAAATATTGCTAAGCAGTATCTAAGAAGCTATAAGCAGCTGCCAATAAACTTTTATCAAATTCAAACAAAATTTAGAGATGAGATTCGACCTCGTTTTGGAGTAATGCGTTCTAGAGAATTTATTATGAAGGATGCTTATTCATTTCATATTGATGAAAAATCACTCGATGAGACTTATAAGGTTATGTATCAAACCTATTGTAATATCTTTGATAGAATTGGTTTTAACTATAGGGCTGTATTAGCTGACTCAGGCGCTATTGGCGGTGAAAGCTCACATGAGTTTCATGTTTTAGCTGATTCTGGTGAAGATGCAATCTGCTTTTCTGATAGCTCAGATTTTTCGGCAAATATTGAGCGAACAGAAACGCTACCTCAAGGTGAACCTAATGCGCCTAGTAAAAACTTGGAGCTTATTGAAACGCCTGGCGTCAAGACGATTGCAGATGTTTGTAACTTGCTAAATGTTAAGCCGACAAGTTCAATCAAAACGCTTATTGTTGAGAGTGAAGATGATAGCCTTATTGCACTAGTTTTGAGAGGTGATCATGAGCTTAATGAGGTTAAGGCTTCAAAAATACAAGGAATTAAACAGCCTTTACAAATGACTGATGAGGAAAAAGTTCTGAAAAAATTAGGCTGCTCTTTTGGATCAATTGGTGTTGTAAATCTTAATATTCCAATTATTGTCGATTATTCAGCTGCATGTATGTCAGATTTTGTTTGTGGCGCTAATGAAGATGATAAGCACTATATTGGTGTTAATTGGGGGCGAGATACTAAAGATATTATTGCTAGTGATTTGCGCAATGTTGTTTCCGGCGATCCTTCACCTGACGGTAAGGGTAAGATCGAAATCAAAAGAGGCATTGAGGTGGGTCATATTTTTCAACTTGGAACAAAATATTCAGATTCTATGAATGCCAATGTGATTGGTGAAGATGGAAGAGCTGTTAATATGAATATGGGTTGTTACGGTATAGGCGTGACTAGAATTATAGCGGCAAGTATTGAACAGAGCCATGATGATAGGGGAATTATTTTTCCTGAGGCAATTGCCCCTTTTGAGCTTGTCATAGTTCCAATCAATTACAATAAATCATCTCGAGTTCAAGAGTTAGCTAATCAGCTTTATCAAGACTGCCAGGAAAAGAATATTGATGTATTGTTGGATGATCGAAAAGAGAGACCGGGGATCATGTTTGCAGATTCTGAGCTACTTGGAATCCCTCACCGCTTCGTATTAAGTGATACACATGCAGATAATGGAAAAATTGAATATAAATCAAGAAAATCCTCTGACAAAATTGAAGTTGATTATAAGGAAGCAGTGAGTTTTATTCTTGATCAGTTCGATTAATGATTTTTCTTCAGTTTCTCTTGCCTCAGCATTTTTTATCAAAGCTGATGTTTCGATTTGCAAGAATTAATATTCGGTGGATTAAAAATAATTTTACTCGTTGGTTTGTTAAAAAATACCAAGTTAACCTTTCTGAGGCAGAAATTGAAAATATTGAAGACTATTCTAACTTCAATGATTTTTTTACCAGAGCCTTAAAGTCAAATTTAAGGCCAATTTCACAATCGAAGATTATCTCTCCGGTGGATGGTGTTGTTTCTCAAGCAGGTAAGATACAGGAATCTCAAATCTTTCAGGCCAAAGGGCGTCAATATTCTGTCTCAGAACTTATAGCAGATAAAGTTTTACAAGAATTTGAAAATGGCTCATTTGCTTCGATTTATTTGTCTCCAAAAGACTACCATCGCATTCATATGCCATGTGATGGAAGCTTGAGATCAATGAAGTATATTCCTGGAAAACTTTTTTCAGTCAATCAAAAAACAGTCAATAATATTGATCGAGTCTTTGCTCGAAATGAAAGGCTTGTATGTCTTTTTGATACAGATTTTGGTGAAATGGTTTTCGTATTGGTAGGAGCTATTTTTGTCGGCTCTATGGAGACATCCTGGGAAGGACAAATATCTCCTCCATACACTAAATTAGTGAAAAAATATGATTATAAGAGTCGTCAGATTAAACTATATAAAGGCGATGAGTTAGGGCGATTTAATATGGGTTCAACTGTCATTTTTATTTTGCCGAATGGTTCTCCAGAGTTAAGACTTGAAGTTGGACAAGCCCTTAAAATAGGACAATCATTAATTGATTAACTACTCTGTTACTGTTTCATTCATTGATTCAATTTGGCTCTCAAATTCTCTCAAGCGTTTATAGACACTAGCAAGCTCAATAATCGTAGGCCATGCATTAAACAGATATTGTAATGAACCTTCTACTCTTCCAAATGCTCTGATTATTTGCTGCATAACTCCTAAAGTCATAACGCCTGCAACTATGGCAGGTGCTAAAACTATATAGGCAACTAAAACATTTATTTGAAGATAGGCTAACCTTCCAATATTGAAATATAAATAATTTAAGTAGCTTTTATAGTGAATCAGTCTAACGCCTTCAAAAAGCTCGTTAAGTGTTTTTGGTCTAACATTGCCATCATCTTCTGCAATAACAAGAATCTTTCTATAGGCTGCTTCTCTTTTTTGAAGATCATATTCAATACCTACAAGTCTCAACATCCAAGCCAAGCCAATCATTAATAACGTTCCGCCAACTGCCCATATCAAGGCACTCATCACAAGTCCGTACTCCCATTCACCAAACCACATAATTGGAATTCCAACTGCTAATCCCATAAGCAAAGGAAAATATTCAACTAAAACCATCACAGACTCTATGAGACTTGTTCCTAGGCCTTCCATGATTCTGGAAAATCTAATGGTGTCTTCTTGAACACGCTGCGAGGCTCCTTCAATGGTTCTTGCTTTGTCATAAACGCTATGATAGAACTCAACCATTGAAGCCCTCCATCTAAACAAAAAGTGTGAAGTTAAGAATGAAGTAGCAAGTCCAAGAATAATCCATAGAGCAGCGAGTTGACCGAAGCTATATAGCCCTCCAAAATACTCTTCTATAGTTACAGCATTTGGTGTTCCTAGAGCCTTTTGAATCATATCGTAGAATCCTCCAAACCATTCATTGATTTTGACGTCAATTTGAACAGAAAGCCATAATGAAGTTAGAATAACTGCAGAGCCAAGATAGGCCCAAAGAAACCATTTTTTTTGTGTGAAAAATTTAAACATTTCTTTAGAATAAAATTAATAAGAGTAATTTGATTAAATAATACCTAATATAATCTAAAAATTTCGATTAGTTTTATAGCATTTTTTTATAATTAAACGTAAGAATTAATAATTTTGAAAGAAGTTTTTTAAATATAAAAGTGTTATTTTTAATCTTATAAAATGTGGCATTAAAAATTAATATAAAATTAATTTAAAACTCTTCAAAATTATCTACAGACGATATATTTATTCAATTTGAAACCGCCCAATAAAAGATGACCATAAAAACTGAAAGACTTTTAGCTCGAGCAAAAAAACTCTTTTCCAAAGGTGATTTTGATAAATCAGAATCGATTTATTTAGAAATTTTAAAACTATCTCCAAATAATAAAGATGCGAAGAATGCGATTGCAGCTTTAAAAAATAAAAAAAATCAGACTCCTTTACTTCATACAGATCTTCAATCTGCGGTTTCTTTTGCAACAAGTGGAAAAATCAAAGAAGCTTTAGAAATTATTGAGCCTTTAATTGACAAACATTCTAATGAATCAATACTCTTTAATATTCGAGGTGTATGCAATAAGGCAAATAATGATTATGAGAGTGCTGTTAAAGATTTTAATCAAGCTGCTAGTCTAAAGCCAGATTATGCTGAGGCTTATTATAATCTTGGAGTAACCTTTAGAGAAATGGGAAATTCTGATAGTGCGATTATTGCCTATCAAAAAGCATTGAATTGTAATAACCATTATGCAAATGCACACAATAACTTAGGTCAGATTTTTTTAGTGAAAGGAGAATTTGATTCTGCAGTTGATCACCTTGAGTGGGCAGTTGCCTTGAATCCAGAGTTTTCAGAAGCTCATAATAATTTAGGTAGTACATATCTTGAACTTAACAAAAATGATGATGCTATCAAATCATACAAGAAGGCTTTAGAATTTAATCCAAATTATGCCATCGCCTCTAACAACCTTGGAATTAGCTATCAGAGAGTTGGCAAGGTTGACTTGGCCATTGAAAATTTTGAAAATGCAATCGCTTTAAGTCCAGGATATGCAACAGCCCATCACAATCTTAGTGGAGTAAAAACCTATAAACCAAAAGATTTACAAGTTATTCAAATGAAATCACTTCTATCTAGTAAACAACTTAGTAAACAAGATCGAATTTTTTTGAGTTTTGCATTGGCAAAAGCGAATGAAGATTTGGGAAATCATAAAGAATTCTTTAGACTGCTAGACGAAGGTAATCGTTTGCGAAAAAATAATTCTGATTACTCAATAAATAAATCTGAAAACCATAATAAAATAACAAAGCAGTTTTTTACTCAAAAAAGCATTAATAAACAAAATAAGATTTCATATGATAATACCTCCATTCGACCAATATTCATTGTTGGTATGCCTCGTTCAGGAACGTCACTTGTAGAGCAAATCATTTCCAATCATAATGAAGTTTTTGGCGCAGGCGAATTAAACAATTTAACTAGTTTAATTATTCCAATAATACAAGAGCACTTAGTTAATAAAAAATATAACCTGTCTAGTGATGAATTTTCATCAATTCGTCAAAATTATTTAGACTCATTATCCAAAATTAATTCAACTGAAAAGATAATCACAGATAAATGGCCTTTAAATTTTAGAAATATTGGTTTCATATTCTCTGCATTACCGGAAGCAAGAGTTGTCCATGTAAAAAGAGATGCTAGGGCAACATGTTTTTCAATATACAAGCATTATTTTAGTGGCCAAGGAAATGGTTGGGCTTATAATTTTGATGATTTGGCAAAGTTTTATGGCTTGTATGTTGATTTGATGAGCTATTGGCAAAAATTATACCCAGGACAAATATATGATTTATCTTATGAGGAGCTAACTAATAATCAAGAAAAAGAAACAAGAAAATTATTAGATTATTGTGATTTAGACTGGGATCAAAATTGCCTTAACTTTCATGAAAATAAGCGTGATGTAAAGACTGCCAGTTCTTTGCAGGTTAGAAAGAAGATGTATCAAGGTAGTTCAGAGGCTTGGAAAAATTATGAAGATTACTTAAAACCCCTTGTTAAATCTATCAGGGAATATTAATTGAATAAGAGATTTTAAAATAAATATACCTAGTCTAATTTTTTGATCTTTACTAGTTTAATTCCCTGTTTGCTTACTTGAATAATTTCAATTATCAGTGGGTCAATTTTTAAACTGACATTGTGCTGAGGAAAACTCTGAAGTTGCTCCAAGATTAAACCATTCAGAGTCTTTGCATTGTCAAAAGATAATTTTACTTTTAGCTCGCTATTAAGCTCTCTAATACTTATTCTGGGGTCTACTAGATAACTTCCGTCATCCTGCAAACTTATTTCATCAATTGTTTCACCTTGGGATGAAGTAAATTGACCCACTATTTCTTCTAGAATATCATCCAATACGACCATTCCTTGCACCTCACCATATTCATCAACAACAATTCCAAGCCTTCTTTTTTGGTTTTTAAAATGCTCAAGCTGATGAGACAATGGTGTTCCTTCTGGAATAAAATAAGGCTCTCTAATTAATTCTTTAATATTTTTTATACTAACCTCATCTTTTGCGTAACTATTGACTAGATCTCTCATATGGATTGTTCCAATGATATTGTTTTCTGAGCCTTTGAAGACAAGTAAGCGGTTATGTTGAATTCGTTTGAACTGTTCAAATAACTCCTCTTCATTATCGATATCAGCACTAACCAATTCATTGTGAGGAATCATAATGTCTTCAACTTTAACTTTTTCTAAATCAATGATGTTCAGAAGCATGCTTTGGTAGTTATTTGACATCTTAGATTTTGAGTCTTTAACTGCCATACGAAGTTCTTCAGAATTTAGGATGTCTTTGCTTTCAGTTTTAAGACCAATAATTTTGAGAAGAAATTTTGATATTAGAGATATTAAATAGATAACAGGTTTAAAAAATTTAATTATTAATTCTAAAAGCCATGAGGCAGGCAGAGCAACTTTTTCAGGGTTCTTTGCCGCAAAAGTTTTAGGAGTGTTTTCAGCGAAAATTAAAATAACTATTGTTAATAATATAGATGCAATGATGATTGAACCTTCGCCCCAAAGCTTTATTGAGATAAGGGTAGCAATACTCGCAGCAAGTATATTAACAAAGTTATTGCCAAGTAGAATTCCACCAATTAAATAATCAATTTTATCAAGAAGTTTTTCTACTCTTTTGGCTTGAGTATTGTTTTTTGAGATTAGTGTTTTAAGGCGATAGCGATTTAGTGCCATCATCGAAGTTTCAGACGCAGAGAAAAAAGCGGAAGCTAAAATTAAAAAGAAAAGTAAAACACTTAGCCAAAAAGTGGACAGTGATTCCAATCAGGTACCCATAATAGTCAATGAAATCATATTTTAACCTTAAATTTACTTAAAGTATAAAAACAAGATAAATGTCAAACTTTAGATTGATTCTTAAATGCTGAAATACCAGGATATATAGCATCTTTGCCCAACTCTTCTTCTATTCTTAAAAGTTGATTGTATTTTGCTAGTCTGTCTGAACGTGATAATGAGCCAGTTTTAATTTGACCGCAGCTTGTTGCTACCGCAAGATCTGCAATTGTAGTATCTTCGGTTTCACCACTCCTGTGAGACATTACACACGTATATTGAGCATCATGTGCCATTTTCATTGCATCAAAAGTTTCAGTGAGCGTACCAATTTGATTGACTTTAATAAGTATTGAGTTCGCTATATTTTTTTCAATGCCTTTGGCTAGAATTTTGCAATTGGTGACAAAAAGATCATCTCCAACGAGTTGAACTGATTTTGATAATTTATTAGATAGCATCTCCCAGCCTTCCCAGTCATTCTCGTCCATACCATCTTCAATTGAAATGATAGGATATTTTTCAGTCCAAGAAGCAAGGTAATCCGTAAATTCAGAGTTTGTTAATTTTAAGCCTTCTGATGACAAATTATAGGTCCCATCACTATAAAATTCTGAGCTTGCGACATCAATCCCAATAAAGATATCCTTGCCAGGTTTGTATCCAGCATTATTAATTGCTTCAATAATAACTTCAAGAGCTTCTTCGTTTGATTTTAAATCAGGGGCAAAGCCACCTTCGTCACCAACAGCAGTATTAAGCCCTTTTTTATCTAGAACAGCTTTTAGGTGATGAAAAACCTCAGTGCCATATCTAACTGCTTCTTTAAAGCTTGGAGCTCCAGCAGGAATAACCATAAATTCTTGAATATCAACATTATTATTAGCGTGCTCACCGCCATTAATGATATTCATCATTGGAACGGGTAGTTGAAAAGAACTTGAAAAGTTAAATGAGCGAAATAAAGGCAGATCTTTTGCATTGGCGTTTGCTTTAGCGCAAGCTAAAGAGACTGCAAGTATTGAATTTGCGCCCAGCCTAGACTTTGTTTCTGTTCCATCGAGATTTATCATTGTTTGATCAATAGAGGCTTGATTGGATATATCCATACCATTAAGGGCGTCATTAATTTCAGTATTGATAAAATTGACTGCCTTAAGAACACCTTTCCCAAGATATCTATCTTTATCAGCATCTCTTAGCTCTAATGCTTCTCTTTGTCCTGTTGAGGCTCCTGAAGGCACTATTGCTCGTCCAATAAGACCGTTTTCAAGAATAACATCAGCTTCAACTGTCGGATTTCCTCTAGAGTCGAGAACTTCTCGAGCTTTGATTTTCTGAATAATCATAAACAGATTAATTAAATTAATAAAAATAAAAAATTAAAGATAACCAATTAATTCTTTGTGTCAAATTGTTTCGAGTTACTCAAAGAATGATTTCATTTTACCAAAAAATGAGCTAGACTCCGGGTGATGCTTGGCTTCACATGAGCTAGAAAATTCTTTTAATAGCTTCTTTTGCTTTGAGTTTAAATTTATTGGCGTTTCAACTTTAACTTGACATAATAAATCGCCAGATCCACTGTGTCTCATTGTTGGCATTCCTTTGCCACGAAGTCTGAATAATTTTGAGGTTTGAGTGCCCGCAGGAACATTAATTTTAAGCTTGCCTTTTAAGGTGGGGACTTCAATTGAACCCCCTAGTGCTGACGTTGCAAAATCTATAGGGACTTCACAGTATAAATCATTCCCTTCACGTTGAAAAATTGGGTGATCTTTAATGTGGATTTGAACATAAAGGTCGCCATGAGGACCTCCACGCAAACCTGCTTCACCTTCACCACTTAATCTGATTCGATTTCCTGTATCCACACCTGCTGGAATTTTTACAGATAATGTTTTTTGGTTTCTTACAACGCCTTGGCCACGGCATGTGCCACAAGGAGATTCAATTTTTTCTCCTGAACCATTACACTGGTTACATGGGCGCTGAACAGCGAAAAAACCTTGCTGCATTGTAGTTTGACCAGTTCCACGACAATTTCCACAGGTTTTAACTGAAGTGCCAGGCTTTGCACCACTTCCAGAACAATTACCGCATGTGTCATTTTTAGGAACTCTTATTTTTACTGTATCGGTTTCTGCTGCTTGCTTTAAGTCTATCTCTAAATCATAACGAAGATCTGAGCCTCGATTATCGGGTTTTGTATTGCCACCACCAAAAATATCACCAAATATATCTCCAAAGCCACCAGCTCCACCAAATGGGTTTCCACCACCAAAGCCTGGCCCATTTTGATCAACACCAGCGTGACCAAATTGATCATAGGCAGCTCTTTTTTGCGGATCAGAGATGACGTCATATGCTTTGCGGACCTCTTTGAATTTTTTCTCCGCACCAGCCTTGTCTCCAGCATTTCTGTCTGGGTGATATTTCATAGCAAGACGCTTGTAGGCTTTTTTAATCTTAGCTTCATCTGCGCCTTTATCGACGCCTAAAACTTCATAATAATCTCTTTCTGACATATTTCCCTTAAACTATTAAACCCCTCATGTACAAGACAAGAGAGGTTTATTTAAAACAGCAAATAAAGCTATTTACTTTTCTTCTTTAACTTCTTCGAAGTCAGCATCAACAACGTCTTCGCTTGATTCCGAACTGTCAGCTTCAGCAGAATCTTCTGAGCCAGCTTTTTCTTGAGCCTTTTGGACCAGAACTTGTGCTTTTTCACTTAGATTTTGTGCTTTAGCGTCGATGGCTTCTTTGTCATCGCCTTTGATACTCTCCTCTAGCTCGCTGATCGCTTCTTCGATAGCATTTTTTTCGTCTTCAGAGATTTCATCTTTTAGTTCCTCAATTGATTGCTTTGTAGAATGAACAAGAGAGTCAGCCATATTTCTTGAAGAAACTAGTTCTTGGAACTTCTTATCTTCATCAGCATGGGCTTCAGCATCTTTAATCATTTTGTCAACCTCTTCATCAGAGAGGCCACTTGAAGACTTAATCGTTATAGATTGTTCTTTGCCAGTATTTTTATCTTTAGCTGACACATTTAAAATACCGTCTGAGTCCAAATCTAGAGTGACTTCAATTTGTGGTTGACCCTTTGGAGCTGGGGCAATTCCTTCAAGGTTGAATTGACCGAGTGACTTATTCGCACTAGCAACTTCACGCTCTCCCTGAAGTACATGAACTGTAACAGCAGATTGGTTGTCTGCGGCAGTTGAAAATATTTGTGACTGGTTTGTTGGAATTGTTGTATTTTTCTCAATTAACTTTGTCATTACGCCGCCCATAGTTTCAATTCCAAGAGATAAGGGAGTGACATCAAGTAGTAATACATCTTTAACGTCTCCACCCAAAACACCAGCTTGGATTGCAGCACCCATGGCTACAGCCTCATCAGGATTTAAATCTTTCTTTGGCTCTTTTCCAAAGAAATCTTTAACCATTTGCTGTACTTTAGGCATTCTAGTTTGACCACCGACAAGAATAATCTCATTAATATCGCCACTTGATAAACCGGCATCTTTTAGAGCAGTTTTACATGGGTCGATAGAGCGCTTAAGTAGGTCAGCTACAAGAGACTCTAACTTAGATCTTGTTATTTTGATATTAAGGTGTTTTGGACCAGAAGCATCAGCAGTGATGTAAGGTAGGCTGACTTCAGTTTGCTCTGAAGACGATAGCTCTATTTTTGCCTTTTCAGCGCCTTCTTTAAGCCTTTGAAGCGCCATAGCATCCTTGGCTAAATCAAGGCCTTGCTCTTTTTTGAACTCATCAACTAAATAATTAATGATTCTTTGGTCAAAGTCTTCACCACCTAGGAATGTATCACCATTTGTAGAGAGAACCTCAAAATGCTTTTCACCATCAATATCCTCCATTTCAATAATAGAAACGTCAAATGTTCCTCCGCCTAGGTCATAAACTGCAACTTTCTTATCGCCAGTTGCTTTGTCTACACCATAAGCTAAAGCCGCAGCTGTTGGCTCATTAATGATCCTTTTGACATTCAATCCAGCAATCTTTCCAGCATCCTTTGTTGCTTGACGTTGAGAATCATTAAAGTAGGCTGGAACTGTAATAACAGCTTCAGTAACTTCACCACCTAGGTAATCTTCTGCAGTTTGTTTCATTTTTTGGATGACACGAGCAGAGATTTCAGGTGCAGCCATTTTTTTACCTTTGACTTCAACCCAAGCATCGCCATTTTTGGCTTTAATAATCTTATATGGAACTAGATCGATGTCTTTTTGAACTGCCTCTTCGTCAAAGCGACGACCAATTAAACGTTTAATTGCATAAAGTGTATTTTCAGGATTAGTTACAGCCTGTCTTTTTGCAGGTTGGCCAACCAAAATTTCATCAGAATCTTTTGGATATGCAATAATTGAGGGTGTAGTTCTGTTCCCTTCAGAATTTTCAATAATCTTTGCAACACCACCATCCATAACAGAAACGCATGAATTTGTAGTTCCTAGATCAATTCCTATCATTTTTGACATTTCATTTACTCCTTGTATTTTTTGTATATCCCCTATTTAGGGATACAAAATCTTATTTCAAGGTATTTATGAAATTATTTTTTAACTGTATCGAGAAGTATTTTCTTAACTTTATTGGGAACAAAATGACTGATATCACCACCCAATAAAAGAATTTCACGAACTAAAGATGAAGAAATATTGGCAAATTCTTCAGAGGGAGTCATAAATAAGGTTTCAATTTCAGGGTTAAGACGCTTATTCATTCCACTTAATTGAAACTCATACTCAAAATCTGAGACAGCCCTCAGACCTCTAATAATGATTTGAGCATTATGATCCCTTGCAAAGTCTACCAAAAGGGAATTAAAACTAAGAACTTTGGTATTCGTTAATGAGCTAATTGAGTTTTCAGCCGCACTTACTCTTTGCTCAATAGATAAAAAACTGGACTTACTGGCATTTTGAGTTATCGCAATAATGACTTCATCGAAGAGTTTTGATGCTCTTTTTATTAAGTCAATATGGCCATTAGTAATAGGATCAAAAGAGCCAGGATAGATTGCAATTTTTTTCATAAGTCTTCTAAGCTTATCAGACAATAATAAACATTACCTGATTTTTTCTGCTTATCAATTTTACATTTATACATAATGTTAGAACTTAAGAATTCAAGGGTTAACGCATACTCTGACTCAACATAAATTTTACTTTTTGAATTTATAATTTTCTTCTTAGAGAGTAAAGTCAAAATAGAGGGAAGTAACCCTTGATTAAATGGGGGGTCCAAGAAAACTATATCAAAAGGTTTTAGATTTTCTTTTTCAAGGTAGATAAGCGAGTCTTGATTAACGAGCTTGTATTGGCTAGAGTCTAAAATTTTTAGATTGGATTTAAGGATGTTGTAAACTTTAAAGTTTTTTTCAATAAAGTAGACTTTCTCAGCACCTCTCGAGATTGCCTCAATGCCTAAGGCACCAGTTCCCGTGAATGGGTCTAAGATAGTTTTGCCATTAATATCAAATTGGAGCCAATTAAATAAAGTTTCTCTAGTTTTGCCTGAAGTTGGGCGCAATTCACTTGAATCTTTAAAGGAAAATTTTCTCCCTTTAAGATTTCCTGCAATAATTTTAAAGGTGTTGGTTTTAATAATATTATTGATATTTAGATAATCAATGAAATTATAATTTAAATATTTTTGATCTCCACCCCTTATTTATTGTAACTAGATCTTCACCCCTAATAAAATTTACAAGATTTTTTGATGTACAGATTAACTCAGAGTGAATGTTGTACTCAAGAGAGAGGGCGTTAATCTGTTCTTTTAACTTATTTTTAATTAGGACTTCTTTATCTGAAAGAGGCTTTTGAACTTTTATTAAGTCTTCCAAGCCAGGTCTTGTCTTATTTGATTTTAGAAATTTTTTATACTCATTCAAGGAGCTTGGGGATAGTTTATTAATTCCATTGGCATAGTTAATTAGTTTTTCATCAGTCATAATCCATTTTCGAGGTTTGTTTTTTTTCTGAGCGATAGATTCGCGCCATAATAATAATTTAATTGCATTTTCTTTATTTTGAGATGGAATTGTTGAAATGCCTTTGGTTTTTTTAATGATTTGCCTAAAGTTTGGTTTATAAGTATCTATATTTAACAAAAATTCAAACTCTTCTTCAGCCCATTCTAGCTTTTTATTCCTAATTAATTCTTTAGAAAGTTGATTATAAATAGGTATTAAATATTTAACATCATCAAGTGCATATTGCAAAACATCATCGGGTAGCGGGCGTTTTTTCCAATCAAATCGGGTATATTTTTTTTCTAAAAGAACATTTTGAAGTCTTTCTGTTAGGTTTTGATAGGATGTCTGCAAGGGAAAATTTAGAAAAGATGCAGCAATTTGAGTATCAAAGATTGCATTTGGAACTTTTTTGGATAAAAAATAAAGAGCCTCAATATCTTGTCTTGCGGAGTGGACAATCCATTTTGTTTGGCCATCATAAAGTTTTTCAAATAAAGGTTCTAAATTGAGTATTGATAGAACATCAATGCACTCTATTTGCTCTTTTGATGCTATTTGAATTAAACAGAGTTCAGGAAAATAGGAGTCAACTCTTCTAAATTCTGTATCTAGGCCAAGAATAGTGGCATCTTTGATAACTTCTAGATAATTATTTAGCTGTATATCGTTTTTAATCAAAAGTTTTGAATTTAGTGTGTTGTTGTATTTTATCAACAAGTTGTGTTAGAAATAATTCATTTATGAGATAATCAAATGACTTTTTTAAATGGTTAACAAAATTTATGTTGCTTAATCAGGCTTTTTCTTTAAGAAAAGCTCCCCGCGCTTTATTTTGGATAGGCGTTTTCTTAATTTCATTCTTTGGAATGTTCTTTCTTGGACTCAATCCAGAGTTAATAGAGAAATGGTATTTGGTTTTAGTTATATTTAATGTAATTATGAGTCTTGTAGCAATCTTTTACATTACTCTTTCGATGAAAAGAATAAAACAAAATACTCAAGAGAGGGTTATTGGCTCAAAGTTCACCTGGTCTTTTGTAAGAATTGTTCCTGTTTTAGTTTTGCTACCCGTCTTATCCTTCTATCTTTTTTCATTTGGCTCAATTAGAGATAACCTCCAGATTGCTGAAAATCAATTTGATGAGTTTAATTTAAAGGTTGGCGGCGAAGTTGATGAGCTGTACCGTAATACAAACAATATTGCCATTAAGTATTATGAGGATCGTATTCGTAATATTGCAAAGTTAGTCAACTATTTTGATGCTCCTAGGGCTTCAAATGAAAAAATGCAGACTGTTCTTAACCTTCTAACGAGTGATTTCTGGGCTTGCGAATTGAAGTTGTATGATAGTCAAATGAATATAGCTGCGTCTAGTAAACGAGTAGATTCTATTTGTATGGCTGATGGATATACAGCTTCCACGGATGAGTTTACTTTGATTGCACATTTTGCACCTGATATAAATATTGACAGCTTAACCTCGAGAATGACACGTTTTCGTGATGCTGCAAAAGACGCTGAATTGACATTGAACTCATCAATTATTAAAACCCGATTTATGATTGACTTTACATCAACAATTTTATTGACAGTCTTAAGTGCTTTATTAATTGTTTTGAGAATGATTGATCAACTCATGAGGCCAATGCATAACCTATCTATAGCTACAAAGGAGATTTCTTCTGGTAACTATGATGTAGAGATTGAACTGGATTCTAAGTATAAAGATATGCACGATTTAATTGGATACTTTAATGAAATGAGCAAGAGAATTAAACTCTCTAGAGAGGGTTTAGATACTCATAATCTTTATTTAGAGACAATTCTTCAATATTCTTTTGGTGTGATTGCTCTTAATAAAGAGAAGAAAATACAAATTATTAATCCTGTAATTGGAAAAATGCTTCAAATTGATGATGTCTCTAAATATAATTCTCAAACTTATGACACTATTGTTAAGGACTATCCAGGCCTTAGTTCTTTCTTTAGCTATATCCAAGATAAGATTGAGCATGATTCAACGGGGTGGGGTCATGAGATTGAATTAACGCTTAGTGATAGAAATCGTTTGCTTTATTGCCAAGGCGCTGTTCTTGACGTGGAAAATAAATCACTAGGATATGTCATTATAGTTAATGATATTTCTAAACTAAATAGAGCTCAAAAGAAGGCTGCATGGGGCGAGGTAGCAGTGCGAATGGCTCATGAGATTAAAAACCCATTGACCCCTATTTTATTATCTGCTCAGAGGCTTCGAAATTTGTTTTTAGATAAGCTAGATAAAAAAGACTCTTCAGTAATTAATAAAACGACTCAAACTATCATTGACCAGGTTGCATCAATGGACTCAATGGTTAGTGCTTTTGCTGACTACGCTAATACTCCAGAAATCAAAAAAACACTATCATCTTTGAACACTTTAATTAATAAATCTGCATCTCTTTACGATAATCATAATGGGGTTAGAGTAGATCTTGATTTAAGTGGCGACCTGCCTAAGCTTCAGCTTGATCAAGATGCAATCTCTCGAGTTCTTATCAATCTTCTTAAAAACGCAATAGAAGCTAAGAAAGATAAAACAAACTTAAATATTAAGATCAAAACAATATTCAAGACCAAGGAAAAGATAGTTCAATTAACAATTATTGATGATGGAAATGGGTTCCCTAAAGACATCATTGATCATGTATTTGAGCCATATATTACAACCAAAGAAAAGAGTGGTGGCTTAGGTCTTGCAATTGTTCAAAATATTATTGAGCAGCATGACGGACAAATATATGCAAGTAATATCAAGCCTCATGGAGCGAGAATCACTATCGAATTAAGTATAATTGAAGATGTAAAAGGAGGGGGTAAATGACAGCAGAGTCAACATTTGGAAATATATTAATTATCGATGATGAGAAGGATAATACTGAGATCATAAAAGACATTCTTGAAGACGTTAATTATTCAACTATGCTTGCTAGGAGTGCGGCTGAAGCAAAAGCTATTCTAGCGGCTAATCATTTTGATCTAATTCTTATGGATGTATGGATGCCAGGACAAGATGGCATTTCATTATTGTCAGAATGGCATTCAGAAGGATTCGATACACCAGTCGTTATGATGTCAGGTCATGCTGAACCAAGTGATATTGTCAAAGCAATGAAGCTAGGAGCAGCTGATTTTCTAAAAAAGCCTCTACACGACTTTCTTCCAATTTTAAGAAATATTTTGACTCATGGTGAGCCAGAGCAAGATCTTCAGCATGTCAGCGGTATTAACTATTCTCTTAAGCTAAAAGAAGCTAGAAATATTTTTGAAAGCCAGTATTTGCTTCACCATCTATCTGCTAATGATAATAACATAGCTGTAGTTGCAGATATTGCAGGCCTTGAGAGAACAACACTTTATAGAAAGCTAAAAGATTTAGGAATAGACAAAAAATGAAAATACTAATTTTAGGTGCTGGTCAAGTTGGTTCAACTTTAGCAAAGTACTTGTGCTTAGATGATGACAATGATATTACAATTGTTGATCAAAAAGAAGAAATGCTCACTCCTCTACAAAGACATTTAGATATTAAAACAGTTTTAGGTTATGGCGCATATCCAAGTGTTTTAGAGAAAGCAGGAATTAAGTCGATGGATATGGTTATTGCTGTCATGAGATCTGATGAGAGAAATATGGTGGCTTGCCGAATGGCACATACTTTGTACAATGTTGAGAAAAAAATTGCACGAATTAGAACAACAGAGTACCTTCTAAGGCCAGAAATATTTTCGAATGAGGCCTTGCCAATTGACTTTTTAATCACTCCCGAGAATTTAATCACTGAATACATTAAGGGTATTATTGAAGAGCCAGGCGCTTCTCAGGTTTTTGATTTCGAAAACGGATTGGTTCAATTGGTTGAAACTCGAGCTTTTATTGGAACTCCAATCGTAAATAGACCCATTAAAGAACTCCAGGAGCACATGCCCGATGTAAAAATTAGAATCGTCAGTCTTTACAGAAATGGGAGAGCAATCCCTGCAAAAAGTGATACAGTTATTAGAGAAGGAGATCAAGTCTATTTCCTAGCAAAAAAGAATGATATTTCAAGAGCCCTTAAGGAGTTTAGAAGAGCTGAAAATAGTTATCAAAAAATATTTTTTGCTGGTGGTGGTAGCATTGGCTTTAATTTAGCAAATCTTCTTGAGGATAATCATAATATAAGGATTATCGAGCTTAGTGAAGATAGAACTAAATATCTTAGTGAAAAATTAAATAATACTCTTGTCCTTCAAGGGAATGCTTCTGACGAAGATTTATTAAAAGAAGAAGGCATTGAAAATGCTGATTTATTTCTGGCTTTGACAGATTCTGATGAGGTGAATGTAATTGTTTCAATTTTGGCAAAGCGCCTTGGAGCTCATAAAACTATTGCTCTTGTCAAAAGAGATGTTTATTCTTCGCTTGCAGAGCAGAGTGATGACGTTGATATTGTTGTATCACCCGACCAAATTACAGTGAGCGGCATATTATCTCACCTTAGAAAGGGAGATTGTATGAAGGTTCATTCACTTCAGCATGGTAAATCAGAGGCCATTGAAATTGTGGTTCATGGGGATGAAAAAACGTCTGCGGTAGTTGGAGTAAAAATTAAAGATTTACCTCTACCTGAAGGAGTTGTTGTAGGTGCTATTGTAAGAAATAATGAGCTCTTAATGGGATCAAAAAAATTAGTGATAGAGACGGGTGACCATGTCCTGATGGTGTTAATGGATGTTGGAAAGATTCATGAAGTCGAAGCTCTTTTCTTAGAGAATGAGATTTAATTTCCAAAGAATAAACTTAAAAGGTGAAAGGTAAATGCAGTTAAGTATCGTTTCAAAAACTATTGGCCTCTTGCTTATGGTTTTTAGCTTGGCCCAGGTACCTCCAATCATAGTCGATTTAATATACTCTGAGGGAGAGTATTACTCCTTTCTTTTCTCATTTGCACTAACTGCTCTTGGCGGGTTGATGCTTTGGTGGCCGTTTAAGAATGTAAAGAAAGATTTCAGGCTTAGAGAGGGTATTTTAATCGTAGTATTCTTTTGGATTGTTTTATCGCTTTTTGGAACTCTTCCATTTCTAATAACTGACTCAATTAGCAATCTTTCTTTCTCTGACGCGTTCTTTGAGTCGATGTCTGGTCTAACTACAACTGGCGCAACAGTTCTTAGCCAATTGGATGATTTGCCTAAAAGTATTTTGTTTTACCGTCAACAATTGCAGTGGTTAGGAGGTATGGGAATTATTGTATTAGCGGTTGCAATATTGCCTTTGTTAGGTGTTGGAGGAATGGAGCTTTATCATGCCGAGTCAAGTGGCATTTCAAAAGACAGGTTAACGCCTAAATTAAGAAATACTGCTATTGCTCTCTGGAAAATTTATGTTTCATTAACTGCAGTTTGTGCAATTGCATATTGTTTATCTGGAATGTCAATTTTTGATGCAATCAGCCATAGTTTTTCTACTGTTGCAATTGGTGGTTTTTCAACCCATGATGGCTCTATCGGATTTTTTAATTCAGCATTAATAGAGATGATTGCTATGATTTTTATGTTCTTAGCAGGTATAAACTTCTCACTACATTTTGTAGCTTGGAATAACCGATCTCTGCTTGACTACATTAAAGACTCTGAGTTTAAAACCTATGCAATGGTTCTAATTTGCTCTTCAATTATTGTCACAGTTGCACTTTCCTTAAATGGTCAATATGACTCTGCAAATGAGACAGTTAGGTATGGTTTATTTCAAACAATTTCTATCGCCACAACAACTGGATTTACCTCTCAGAACTATAGTAGTTGGCCTGCTGCGATTCCATTTTTTCTAATAACGATGAGCTTTATCGGTGCCTGTGTTGGCTCGACAGGTGGAGGGATTAAAGTTGTTCGTATTTTAGTAATGTTTAGGTTGGGAATGAAAGAAATCCATAAATTTATTCGTCCTAATGCTCAGGTGAGTGTCAAGCTAAATAAATCTAGTATTAATGAAAAAGCCTTGGTTTCAGTACTTGGTTTCTTTTCTCTTTATGCAATTTCCTTTTTTATTATTTTGATTCTTCTTATGTTTGCAGGACTTGATCAAGTTACTGCTTATTCAGCTACAGCAGCGACTATGAATAATTTAGGCCCAGGCTTAGGAGATGTTTCACAAAATTATGGATTAGTCAGTGAGACAGCTAAGTGGATTTTAAGTTTTTCAATGCTTATTGGAAGATTGGAAGTATTGACAATTATTGCCATTTTCCATAGGGCTTTTTGGCGACAATAAGAACATATTATCAGCCCTCTAAACTAGCAGGGCTGAAATGAAAATTATATTTCTTATAATAAGGGTGCAATCACTAAACTAACGATTGCCATTACATTGATAAGGATGTTCATTGATGGGCCCGAAGTATCTTTAAATGGGTCGCCAACAGTGTCACCAACAACTGTTGCAGCATGAACATCAGTTCCTTTGCCACCAAAGTTGCCTTTCTCAACATGTTTTTTCGCATTATCCCAAGCACCACCAGCATTAGCCATCATAAGTGCCATAAGGACACAGCCAAGAAGAGCGCCTCCAAGCATGCCACCAAGCGCCTCAGGGCTAATTAAGAAACCAACTATTACTGGAGCTGCAACTGCAATAACACCAGGAAGAATCATCTTTTTAAGTGCAGCAGTAGTTGCAATATCAACACATTTGGCTGTGTCAGGCTCTGCTTTACCATCAAGAAGGCCTTTAATCTCTTTAAACTGTCTTCTTACCTCTTCAATCATTTCAAAGGCTGCATCACCGACAGCTGTCATCGTTAGAGAGGCAATTAAAAATGGAATTGTTCCACCAATAAATAATCCAATTAATACTTCAGCACTGTTAAGTTGAAGTAAGAAATCGGCAGAGTTTGCGGCAACTGTTTCAGTATATGCCGTAATAATTGCAAGTGCTGCAAGAGCAGCTGCGCCAATAGCAAATCCTTTTCCAATTGCTGCAGTCGTATTGCCAAGCTCATCAAGAGAATCTGTAATGTTTCTTGTATCTTCTCCAAGTCCGGCCATTTCAGCGATACCGCCAGCATTGTCAGCGATTGGACCATAAGCATCTATAGCCATTGTCATCCCAACTGTTGCTAGCATACCAATTGCGGCAATACCAACACCGTACAAACCGACAAAAAGGTTTGAGACATAGATGATTAAGCAAATCATCAAGACTGGTATCACTACAGATTGCATTCCAACTGATAAGCCTTTAATCATCACAGTAGCAGAGCCAGTTTTTCCTGATTCTGCAATATCTCTGATGGGTTTTCCAGCAGTGTAATATTCTGTTACAAGTCCAATAATAATTCCGCCAATGCTTCCCATAAGTACAGCTGCCCAGATGTTATTTGAAACCTCTAAGGAGCTAATTAAAAAGTATGAAGTGATAATAAATAGTACCGCAGAACCAATAGTTCCCATTCTCAAAGCTGATTCAGGAGATTTGTTTGAAGAAAGCTTAACAAATATGATTCCAATGATTGAACAAATAAGGCCAAGTGATGCAAGAGCTAGAGGTAAAAACATAAGTTCACTTCTGTTTCCGCCTAGCATATCTAGGGCCATCGCTGAAAGCGTAGATGCAATTGCAATTGTTGCAATCATGGAGCCACAGTATGACTCAAAAATATCTGAACCCATGCCCGCAATATCACCAACATTGTCACCAACATTATCAGCAATTACTGCTGGGTTACGAGGATCATCTTCAGGTATTCCTGCTTCTAATTTTCCAACAAGATCTGCACCAACATCAGCACTCTTGGTAAAGATACCTCCGCCAACACGAGAGAAGAGGGCAACTACTGAGCCACCCATTGCAAAACCATGAAGAGCTTCAGAATGTTCTGCCCCAAAAAAGTAATATAAACCTCCAAGACCAAGAAGACCTAGAGCTGCAACTGATAGTCCCATTACTGAGCCTCCAAAGAAAGCAACAGTAAGGGCTGCAGCACTCCCATTTTCGTGAGCAGCTTGAGCTGTTCTTACATTTGCAATAGTCGCTGTATTCATGCCAATGTAACCCGCAGTTGCAGAGGTTAAAGCGCCTACAAGGAAACAAAGTGCGCTTGCCGCACCAAGAAAGATATAAAGAAGAACTAATAGAACTAATGCAAAGATACTAAGCATTTTATATTCGCGCTTCATAAAAACAATCGCGCCAATATGAATTTGTTCGCCAATTTTTTTGACGGCGCCGCTGCCACCATCTTGTTTAGCTATCCATTGATAGATAATTACTACTATCAATAAGCCTAAAACACCTAGTGCAGGCGCAATCAAATTTTGATCAAAGTTCATTTCTTCTCCTTTAAATAAAATGCAGCGGCAATGATATCCTAAAGTGCCTAAAAAGTGGAAAAAAAATAACTATTTTGAAGTGAAATGAACTAAATTTACTTTAAATTTATCTTATAAAATCAAATTTATAAATTCTTGCTATATTGTATTTAAATGTTTGTAGTTCGCTTTGCTCTTTTATCCGCTTTTTTTTATGCTCTAAATGTTAGCATGATTCCTCTTATTTATGCTTTTGAGGTGAGTGCATTTCTTTTTTTATTTATTCGTTTTGCAACAACTTTTTGTACTTCTTTATTGGCAACCAAAAGTTTATTTTCATATAAAAAAATTAAACATCAGAGATTAGGCTTTTGGGTGCTAATTCTTTCTTTTTTATTTGGTATTCAGTCTTGGTTATATGTTGAGGCGGTTAAATATATGACTGTTGGCCTTGCAAGTGTTGTTTTATTTACCTACCCTTTGATAACCTATTTAATCGTTTCAATAAAAAATAAAAGATCTCTCGATATGACAACAATACTTATGTTTTTTATTGCAATAATTGGAATTGCTGCTATCTCCCAAAGTGAACAAGGTTTTTATACAATGGCGATTGGCATAGTTTTGGCATTATTCTCAGCGTTGTCATACTCATTAATTTTGATTTTTACTCCAAAAATGAGTAAGTTAAAAAACTGGGAAATAGTTAAATATACAACGCTTATACCAGCAATCGTTTTCTTATATTTATTTTTAAATCAAATGGGTTATTACTGGCCTCAAAAAGAGGCATTAGCTCTGTCTTTAGTCTCTGGAGTTTTTTTTGCAATTGGGATGATGTTTTATCATATCTCTATTAAAAAATATGGGCCAGTTAGAACTGCAAATATTGGATATACTGAGCCACTACTTGTTTTAATCTTTGGTTTTATTGCATACCTTGATGCAATTACTATAATTCAAGGAATTGGTATCATCCTAGTGGCAGCAGCATCCATTACGATTGAAAAGAGACAATTAACATAAAATAACATTTCTAGGGTATAAGTTATTTTTTATTGCCCTATTATTAAAAGGAAAAATTATGGCAAATAGTTACACCGACTTTTCTTTATCATTCTCACATTTTAAAAATACAAAAGTTCAGTTGGATTCTGGTTACAAGCATCATGATATATTAAGCTTAGAGGGTTTTAGATTGGCAAATAAAGAAATTACCTCTTGGGATAATTATGAGCCAACACCACTTCACTCCTTTGATGATATGGCTGAAGATACAGGTGTTTCATCGATCTTTTATAAAGATGAGTACTCTCGATTTACCCTGAAAAGTTTCAAAGCTCTTGGCGGTGCTTATGCTGTAGCGAATCTCTTAATTAAGAAGTTGAAAGAAGAAGGTATCAATGCTAACTCATCAGACTTAATTTCAGGAGTCTATAAAGGCCATACCTTAAAACATACAGTATGCTGTGCAACTGACGGTAATCATGGAAGGTCAGTAGCATGGGGGGCTCAACAATTTGGATGCAACTGTGAAATATATATTCATCGAAATGTCAGCGAGGGTAGGGAAAAGGCGATTGCAAATTATGGTGCTCTAGTTAATAGGATTAAAGGAAACTATGATGATTCAGTAAGGCTTGCAGCTGAAGTGGCTGAACAGAATGGTTATACAGTAGTGTCTGATACTTCATATGAAGGTTATACAGATATACCAAAAGATGTGATGCAGGGCTACACTGTAATGGTAGATGAGGCTATGAAGCAGATGAACGATACTCCGACTCATGTTTTTCTTCAGGGCGGTGTTGGAGGGTTTCCATCTGCAGTCGTATCTTTTTTACAAGAGAGTCTTGATTGTCCACCGATATTTGTTGTTGTTGAGCCAGTAGATGCTGACTGCCTATTTCAAAGTGCAGTGAATGGAAAGCCAACTGCAGTCCACGGGGATTTAGATACAATTATGGCAGGTCTGGCTTGTGGCGAAGTTTCAGTTTTAGCATGGTCAATTCTTGAAAATTACGCTCCTCATTTTATGACTATTACTGATGAATCAATTCCAAAGGCTATGCAGTTACTTGCCAATCGTATACCTCCCATTATAGCTGGAGAGTCAGCCATAACAGGTTTAGCAGGATTTTTAATTGCTTGTAATGATGTTGAATTAAAATCAAAACTCAAGATTAATGAAAATTCAAAAATATTATTATTTGGAACTGAGGGTGATACTGACGAAGAAATGTATGAACAATTAGTTGGAAAATCATCTGAACAAGTTTTGAGTAGAGTTAAATAAGTAATGAGAAAAATGAATATCCCGAATAGAGGTTTTGAAGTTATTGAATACGAGAATAGGCTTGAAAATATTCAGAAGCTTATGTTTGAGGCAAAAATGGATGCCATTTTATTAACCACGCAAGTAGATATTGAGTATTACACTGGTTTTAAATCTCAATTTTTTCAGAGCCCAACTAGACCTTGGTATGTTCTGATACCTAGTATAGGAAAACCTAAAGCGATTATTCCAACTATTGGAGAGTCTGGTATGAGAGGGACATGGATTGATGATATTCAGACTTGGACATCACCCAATCCAGAGGATGATGGAATTAGCCTATTACTCTCAACTATAAAATCACTGATGGTGAATCATAAGTCATTAGGGGTTCCCAAAACTCTTGAGAGTACTCTCAGAATGCCATTGGAGGACTACGAGAACTTAATTAATAACCTTACTGGAATAGAAATCAAAGATGCTAACAAGATCATGCGTCGAGTTCGATTTATTAAATCTGAAGCCGAAATTGCAAAGATCAGACATATCTGTCAGATAACTTCTCAGGGGTTTATTGACTTGGAGGGTTTTCTTCGTGCAGGTGAGAGTGAGGTTGAAAATTGTCGACGTTTTAAGCAGCACCTACTTAAGCTCGGTGTGGATGACTCACCCTATATCGTTTCAGGATCGGGGCAAGAGGGTTACGGTTCAATCATTATGGGCCCAACAGACAAGATCATTGAGGAGGGCGATCTTTTCATCATTGATACGGGCTCAGTTTTTGATAGCTATTACTGTGATTTTGATAGAAACTATGCATTTGGATCGATAGGGGACAAGACAAAAAATGCTTACAGGGTTGTTTATGAGGCGACTGAAGCTGGCTTTAATGCGGCTCAGGTTGGAAATACCACCTCGGATATTTTTAATGCAATGAATGATGTTCTTCAAAAAGGTGGTGCCCTTGGCAATACTGTTGGGAGACTCGGTCATGGTTTGGGTATGCAGTTAACTGAATGGCCTTCTAATACAGCGATCGATAACACTCTACTTGAACCTGGAGTCGTTCTAACTTTGGAACCTGGAATGGCATTTCTTCCTGGAAAAGAAATGGTTCATGAGGAAAATATTGTTATTACCGAAGATGGGCCAGAGTGGTTAAGTATTAGGGCGGCTGAAGAATTACCAATAATTCAATAGTAGTAACTTTTTACTTCAAGATTTCACATTTTAAGTTCTTCCCTTATATAATAATGAGAATCATTATTATTTGTATTTAAATGTGCTCAGCGTTAATAATTTAAAAATCTCTTTCGATGATAATCACGTTTTAGATGGATTCAATTTGAACCTAGAGAGTGGCGATATTTTTGCACTCTTGGGAGAAAGTGGGAGTGGAAAAAGTTCTGCGCTTAGATTTATAGCTGGATTGGAGGAGGCTCAGTTAGGCTCTGTTGCCTTGGATGGAAATTCATTAAGTGATGAGGGAAATCATTCAGTAAATGCAGAATTAAGAGAAATAGGAATGGTTTTTCAGGATTATGCGCTATTTCCTCATATGACTGTTTTTCAAAATATCAGTTTTGGAATTGATTATCTTGCAAAAAAGGAAAAAATCGATAAGGTAGATAAGCTTTTGGACTTAATTGGTCTCAAAGGTATTGAAAAAAAATACCCCCATCAACTTTCAGGTGGTGAACAGCAAAGAGTTTCTCTTGCTCGTTCTCTTGCAACTTCACCAAAACTATTACTGCTTGATGAGCCTTTCTCTAGTTTAGACAAATCGAACCGGGATCAACTTGTTAAGGAAGTTAGAGAAATACTAAAAAGTGCTGGTGTAACCTCAATACTTGTGACTCATAATGAGGCTGAGGCTGAAGTATTTGCAGATAAAGTTGGAGTAATTAATAAAAAAAGGTTGATTATTAAATGAAAATCATTATCATACGCGTACGCGAATGATATTCATTATCATTTAGATAGAAGTAACAGAAGTAAAAATAATTTAACTTTTTTTTAAGGAATAAATAATGTTTAATCAAAGATTAACTACCAAAGTAGTCCCATTAGCTGTCGTTTTCGCGTCTGCAGTTTTAATTTCATCATCTTCATTTGCACGTTCAAATGTTTATGCTGACTTTCCAATTACGCTTAGTGATTATTCTGGAAGTGCTACGACGTCTGTATCTTATAAAGGTCAGATGGCAAGACATGCACTTGAAAGTTCACTAAAAAAATTGATTTCAAAGGGTGATATTGCTGCGATGCAAAGTTACTATTCTGGAGATGATGCCAATAGAGCTATTATTGCACCGGCAACCAAAGGTGATTTTGTTATTAAGCAATCAACTATTGGAGAGCTTTCTAATAAAAACTTAAGTGGTAAAACTTATAAAGGTTTAATTCCTGGATGGGTTGGAAATATGACTGGACCTGAAGTGGTTGCCTTTATGTTTGAAAAAGCGGCTGATGCTGATGGCGGTTATGACCCAGCTCACGCATTTGACTATACTCAGCTAGTTTCTAAATTTTTAATGGGAGCAGTTATGTATAACCAGGCCGTTGATAATTATCTTGATGAAAAGCTTGAAGCTGACACTAAGCCTAACAATAAGCCATATAAAGATGGTGCGGCTTATACAGGTAAAGAGCATGTTTGGGACGAGGCATTTGGTTACTTCGGTGCACCCGCACACACTTTAACTATGTCTGCACAAGATGTTTACAATATAGCAAAACAAAAAGATGCAGCTATAGCTGATTACAATTATGATGGAAAGGTAGATCTATACAATGAAATGGCATTTGGACATGCTTACTATGCATCTTCATTTGATAAAGGTGGAAAGACAACCTATCTTCATGATATTGTTGGAGCCTATATGGACGGAAGAGACTTGCTTGTAGCTGTAAACGGTCGTGCATTAAGTGGCTCTGAGCGTGATCAATTAAAGGGCTATGCGCAAACAATCAAAACTAACTGGGAAAAAGTAATTGCTGAAGCCGTATTTAAGTATGCTGGTGAAACTTATGAAGATATGGTTAAGATTGAAGCGATTCTTGAATCAGGTGGTGATGTAGCTAAAGCCTGGCGCAACTATGCTAAACACTGGGGTGAGCTCAAAGGTTTTGCTTTAGCTCTTCAAGTGGGTGGAAAAGATATGGGCGCAACCTCTGTTAAGCTGAATCGTTTAATTGGTTATAGTCCTCTTCTTTTAGGCAATACGCAAGTGACCGGAATTGACTCAAATGGAGAATATGTCCAAAGTGACGCAGAAACTTGGGGTGGTTACATGGTTCATATGTTAAAAGTTCAAAACCTAATGGTTGATGAATTTGGAGTAGTTGCAAAATCTCATGACCAAACTGCAGGTTTATCTGAATTAGTTAAATCACTTGGTGCTAAATCTAGCGCGGAGAATGACTGATTTTTTTGCTAACTTTCTTAATCCAGAAAAGCGCTTATTTATTGGTTACTTAATAAGCGCTGCTTTCATAGCCTTTTTTTGGCTTAGGTTGGTTCAAAAAAAACCACTTGTAAATATTGCAAGTGGTTTTTTTAATTCTAAAGTTTGGTTTTCCAAGTCAGCTATCGCTGATTATAAATTAATGTTTATCAATCAATTTTTTCTCAAACTTTTGACTCCAATTCTTATTGGCCAGCTAGCATTAACATTGTTTGTGTTCGAAAATATGCATTTGCTTTTTACCAGGCCTTCAGCATCGATTCCTGTATGGCTGGTAATGCTGATCTTTACTAGTGTTCTTTTTGTTATTGATGACTTTTCTCGTTACTTTTTGCATCGATTGATGCATCGAATTCCATTGTTATGGAAGTTTCATAAAGCGCATCATTCAGCGACTAATTTAACGCCACTGACCGTTCTTAGAACTCACCCAATTGAGGCAGTTCTTTTTAGTCTCCGTGCAATAGTAGTACATTCATTATGTTTAGGAGTATGCTTCTTCTTTTTTGCTAACAATGTCTCCTTAATTGAAATTTTTGGTGCAAGTGTTTTTGTTGTTATATTCCATGCTCTAGGATCAAATCTAAGACATTCACATGTTAATCTTGGATATTGGGATTGGCTTGAAAAGATTTTTGTCTCTCCAGCCCAGCATCAAATTCATCATTCTACAAACCCTAAACATTTCGATTGCAATTTTGGTGCAATTCTTGCTATATGGGACAATATTGGAAGTAGCTGTATAGTTTCTGAAAAAAATCAACACATTAAATTTGGACTTAAGGAGCAATCTGAAAAAGATCACACCCTTAAAAATTTAATTATAGGGTCATGAGCTATTTTTTTATCATTAAGAAACTCAAATTAATCTAATTTTTGGAGTAATACATTGAAAAAAGTTACAATTCTTGGAACATTGATGATTGCAATATCTGCCTCATCCTTCTCATCTGCTGTTGCTGCTGCAAGTAATGATAGTCTAACCGTTTACAGTACTAGAAAAGAGCATCTAATTGAACCTCTGTTTGATGCATTCACAAAAAAAACTGGAATTAAAGTTAGTTATCTAACTGGAAAGGGCGGTGCATTAATTGAGCGAATCAAATTAGAGGGAAGGCGAACTAAGGCTGATATATTCATGACCGTAGATGCCGGAAATCTTTGGTATGCTGCAACACAAAATTTGTTCCAACCAGTAGAAAGCGAAATCATTGAAAACAATATTCCTACGCATCTTCGTGACCCAGAAGGTTTGTGGACAGGTTTGTCAGTTCGTGCAAGGACAATTATATATAGTACTGAAAGAGTTAATCCAGATGAATTATCAACCTATCAAGACTTAGCGAATAAAAAATGGGAAGGTAGGCTTTGTTTAAGAACCAGCAAAAAAGTTTATACTAAATCCTTAGTGTCATCTTTGATTTATCATGATGGCCTAGAAAAAACAACGGATATAGTAAGGGGCTGGATTGATAATCTTGCTGCTACACCTCATGCAGAAGATGTCCATATTATGACCTCAATTCTTGCAGGTCAGTGCGATGTTGGAATTGTAAATAGTTATTATTTTGGTCGACTTCAAGCCGAAGATCCTAATGTGGCACTCAAGTTATTTTGGGCCAACCAAGATTCTACTGGAACACATGTCAATGTTTCAGGTGCAGGTGTTACAAAACACTCCAAGAGCCCAGAGAGTGCAATAAAGTTGTTAGAGTTTTTAACTTCAGTTGAGGCACAAAAGATCTATGTTGAATTAAATAAAGAGTATCCCGCTAGTCAAAAAATTAAAGCGGACAATTTGATTGCTTTATGGGGAGATTTTAATCAGGATAAAATGAACCTCTCTGTAGCGGGAAAAAATCAAGCTGATTCGGTTTCACTCATGCAGAGAGAAGGCTATAGATAACTATGTAGGTAATAAAATAAAACGCCCAATGAAAAGCAAGAAAAATAACTCAAATTTCTTAATGGGCATGCTAGCACTCTCCATCTCATTTCCTTTAATAGTAGTCTGTTCTGCTTGGTTTTTTCCGGGAACAGAGCTTTGGGCGCATTTTGCTGAAAATCTTTTACCTGAACTTATTACATCAACTTTAATGCTACTCATAGGGGTTGGTATAGGTGTGAGCATATTAGGAACAATTCTTGCATATCTAGTGGTCATGGTTGAGTTTCCAGGAAGGAAATGGTTAGAATGGGCTCTTTTTATGCCTTTTGCAATACCAGCCTACGTCTTGGCTTTCGTTTATCTAGGAGTTTTTGATTATTCTGGTTATGCCCAGGTCTGGTTAAGAGAATATACCGGTATGCCCGGTTTTGATATACGAGCTGGCAGTTGGGCGATTATATTAACATTTACCTTAGTTTTTTATCCTTATGTTTATATGATGGCAAGGGCATCATTTAAGCGACAAAAGATACAAATGATTGAAGCTGGAAAAATGTTGGGAAAAAAACCTTTCGAAGTTTTTTGGCGTATCTCTGTACCCCTTGCAAGGCCAGCAATAGCAGCTGGATTGCTTGTAACTTTAATGGAAACATTGGCAGATTTTGGTGTTGTTTCTTTATTTAATTATTCAACCTTTACTACTGCAATATATTCGGCATGGAATGATTTTAGATCTATAGAGGTAGCAGCACAACTTGCCTCAATGCTGGTATTAATTGCATTTTTTCTTATCTATTTTGAAAAGAAAGCGCGTGGAAAGGCTAAATACTATTCTTCCGACGTATCACACATACGTCCATATCGTGCAACTGGCTTTATTCGGTGGTTAATATTTGTTTTTGTTTTTGGTGTTTTTATGCTTTCGTTTGCTATGCCAATGCTGCAATTAGTTATTTGGAGTTTTGATAAATATGCTGAAGAAATAAGCCAAAGATATTCTGATTATTTTTCAGCAACTGGTATTTTGACTGTCAGTGCAACAATCTTAACTGTAGTAGTAGCAACTCTTCTGGCTTTACCTAGTCGACGCAAAGATGAAAGCAAGGTTTTACAATTACTGATAAGGTTTTCAACACTGGGATACGCGTTGCCAGGATCAGTAATGGCGGTGGGTTTGTTATATGGTGTTCAAAATATTTCACTAGTGAGTATTTATTTAGGTGGAGCTTCCATTAATCATATTCTTTTTGGGTCTGTAATATTGCTTCTCTTTGCTTATATTTCAAGATTTATGGCGATCGCTTATAACTCTACAAGCGCCTCAAGTGAACAGATAAAGCCAGTATTTGAACAAAGTGCTAGACTTCTTGGTTCCTCAAGAATTCGTTTGATTAGAGAGGTATATCTTCCAATGATGGCGCCTGGAATATTGGCTGGAGGTTTATTAGTGGCTATTGATGTAATGAAAGAGCTACCAGCAACTTATTTATTGAGACCTTTTGGTTGGGATACTCTCGCTATTAGGGTTTTTGAACTTAGCTCAGAAGGACTCTATGACAGAGCTGCTATTCCAGCTCTTATGATGGTGTTTTTTGGAGCTATCATAATGTTGCTATTCATTAGGCTAGATAGTGATAAATATTAAGGTATTTAAGACTAACTTTTTAAAAAAGAATAGTGCTTATTTGAATTAGGTAAAATAATTTCATTACTAATTCTTCTATATTACATATGAGTAATGATTTACTTGCAGTTAATGGTGTTGAATGTTCTTCAATTGCCTCAGGAATAAAGAAGAACAATTCATTGGATTTATCATTAATTTCACTTATTGAGGGCAGTAAAACTGCTGCAGTATTTACGCAAAATATTTTTTGTGCTGCTCCCGTTTTAGTTGCAAAAAACCACTTAAATTCAAATATCGAAGCGTTGTTAATTAATAGTGGAAATGCCAATGCTGGGACTGGAAAAAAAGGATTAGAGAATGCTTATAAATCTTGCGATATGCTCGCTAAAGAGCTTGGTATTAAGTCTGAGCAGGTGTTGCCTTTTTCAACAGGAGTAATTGGTGAATTACTTCCAATAGGGTCTTTTGAAAGTAATGTAAATTCACTAGTTGCCTCACTTTCTGATGATGGAATGAGTAAAGTTGCAAAAGGAATTTTGACGACAGATTTAGTTGAAAAGTCGTGTTCAGTTGCATTCGAAGTTGATGGAAAAAAAATCACTCTCTCTGGTATTGCAAAAGGTTCTGGAATGATTAGGCCAGACATGGCAACAATGCTAAGCTTTATAGTCAGTGATATAGGCGCTTCAAAAGAAGAATTACAAAATTGTCTAAATGTCGCTGTCAAACAATCATTCAATCGCATTACAGTTGATGGTGACACCTCGACAAATGATTCTTGTACTCTAAGTGTGACTAACCAATCTGGCATTCTGTATTCTCAGTGTAAGGATGAATTTCAAAAGGCTTTAAACGACCTAACTAAAAAGCTTGCACATATGATTGTTAAAGATGGTGAAGGCGCAACAAAATTTGTAGAAGTCAATGTCAGTGGACTTCAGTCCAGTGACGACTGCCTCGAAGTGGCTTATACTGTCTCTCATTCGCCTCTTGTTAAGACAGCATTGTTTGCCAGTGATGCAAATTGGGGAAGGATTCTTGCTGCAGTAGGGCGCTCTAAAGTAGAAGGGATTACTTTTGAAAATATCAATATTTTCTTAAATAATCTTCAGATTATTGATTCGGGAGAGATTAGTGGTCAATACACAGAGGATGCTGGAAGCAGTGAAATGAAAAAATCTGAAATCATCATTAGAATTGAGTTGGGATCCTCTTTAAATAATGAGAGCGTTTGGACAACAGATCTTTCTTATGACTATGTAAAAATTAACGCTGAATACAGAAGTTAAGACTTATAAATACTCACTCACTTTAGTATTATCGATAACGTATTGTTTGAATCTTCTAGCAATGGGAGATAATTCTGCATCAGCATGATGTACTATATGCCATTGTCTAATAATTGGAAATGGGTTAACGTTGAGCTCCTTAATGATTTTATTTTTAAGCTGAAGGCTAACTGAATGCATTGATACAAATCCAACTCCTAATCCTGCCTGAACAGCCTCCACGATTGCCTCATTAGAGTTTATTTGGATATCCGAATTGAAGTTTAAACCTGTAAATCTCTCAATAGTAATTCTAGTTCCCGAGCCAACTTCTCTAGTAAGCAAAGTCTCTTCTGAAAGATCTTTAATTGTTACCTTTTTCTTATTAAGAAGATTGTTTTGAGGATGTGCAATAGCAATCAATGGGTTCTTCATAAATGCTTGAGAAATTAATGGAATATCTTTTGGTGGTTCACCCATTATTACTAGATCAGCATTATTATTTTTTAAATTATCTAGCAGGGCATGGCGATTAGTCACATCAATATAAAAAGTCATTTTAGGAAATTCTTTTTTAAACTTTGAAAGTAAGGCGCTAATAAAAGAGTTTGCAGTGGTGGCAACAGCTATTTGAAGATGACCAGAATCAGGATTAAGTATTTCATTAATTTCGAGTTTTGAGGTTTCAAGTGTATTTATAGTTTCAACTGCTGTCTTATAAATTTTCTTACCAACAAAAGTAGGGCTAATTTTTTTTCCATTTATATCGAATAATTTAGCACCTATATTTTCTTGTAATTGTTGAACTTGCATATATACTGCAGGTTGAGTGATATGGAGCTCTTTACTGGCAGTTGTAAAGCCACCAAGTCTTATCACTGACTCAAAACTATAGAGCTGTTTTAAAGTGTAATTAATCATAAGTAAAACTAATGATTTTATAAATAAATATTATTTTACATTATTTATAGTGGCATCTATAATGACTTTCATTTTTAAATATATTATTAATACAAGGGGAGTAAAGCATGGCAAAGAAAGGATATGACGCCGGAGTAAAAGAATATAGAGACACCTATTGGATGCCCGAATATGAGCCAGTAGATACAGATATTCTTGCATGTTTCAAAATAACACCGCAGCCTGGCGTTCCAAGAGAGGAAGTTGCTGCAGCAGTAGCCGCTGAATCTTCAACAGGAACTTGGACTACTGTATGGACAGATTTGTTGACGGATCTTGATCACTATAAAGGTCGTGCCTATAGAATTGAGGATGTTCCAGGATCTGATGATGCTATCTATGCTTTTATTGCTTACCCAATAGATCTATTTGAAGAAGGTTCAATTGTTAATGTGCTTACCTCTCTAGTTGGAAACGTATTTGGCTTTAAAGCTTTGCGAGCGCTAAGACTTGAAGACATTCGTTTCCCAATTGCCTATGTTATGACATGTGGTGGTCCACCTAATGGTATTCAAGTTGAGAGAGACAAAATGAATAAGTATGGTCGCCCAATGCTGGGCTGCACCATTAAGCCTAAACTAGGTCTTTCAGCGAAGAATTATGGAAGAGCCTGTTACGAAGGGCTTCGTGGTGGTTTAGATTTTACAAAGGATGATGAAAACGTAAATTCTCAACCATTTATGCGCTGGAGAGACCGATTCGGTTTTGTGCAAGATGCTATCGAAAGAGCAGAGAAAGAAACAGGTGAACGTAAAGGGCACTATCTAAACGTTACTGCTCCAACTCCTGAAGAAATGTACAAACGCGCTGAGTATGCTAAGGAACTTGGAACTCCAATTATTATGCATGACTTTTTTACAGCCGGCTTTACAGCAAACACTGGACTTGCAAATTGGTGCCGTGATAACGGCTTATTGCTTCATATACACAGAGCAATGCATGCAGTAGTTGATAGGAATCCCAATCATGGTATCCACTTTAGAGTTCTTGCAAAATGTTTACGTCTTTCTGGCGGAGATCATATGCACTCTGGAACCGTTGTAGGAAAGCTTGAGGGTGACCGAGATTCCACTTTAGGCTGGATTGACTGTATGCGTGACAGCTTTATCAAAGAGGACCGATCAAGAGGTATTTTCTTTGATCAAGATTTTGGTGCAATGCCTGGAATGTTGCCTGTTGCATCGGGAGGAATCCATGTATGGCACATGCCAGCTTTGGTTAATATTTTTGGTGATGATTCAGTTCTTCAGTTTGGAGGCGGTACACTGGGACATCCATGGGGTAATGCTGCTGGAGCTGCTGCAAATCGAGTTGCTGTTGAAGCCTGTGTAGAGGCTAGAAATGCTGGAAGAGACCTTGAAAAAGAATCTAAAGATATTCTTACTAATGCAGCAAAACATTCACCAGAGCTTAAAGTGGCTATGGAGACTTGGAAAGAGATTAAGTTTGAGTTTGATACAGTAGACAAGCTAGATATTCAGCACAAATAAACCTAATTAATAGTTAATTATTAATAAATATATAAGGAAAATATTATGAGTAAAGTTCAAGATTACCCATCTAGATTAAGTGACAATGCGAGTAGAAAGTTTGAAACTTTTTCTTACCTACCTGCGATGACTGATAAACAAATTCGTGAGCAAGTTCAGTATATTGTTGACCAAGGTTACAACCCTGGAGTTGAGCATACTGAGGTTGAAAATGCTACGGGAAATTATTGGTACATGTGGAAGCTTCCAATGTTTGGTGAAACGGATATTGATACAATCTTGGCAGAATGTAAAGCCTGTCATGATGCTAATCCAGATAATCATGTGCGTTTAATTGGATACGATAACTACGCACAGTCTCAAGGAGCATCAATGGTTATTTACAGAGGCAAAGGATTTAAATAATCAAGTAAAATCATGATAGCTTGATTGGATAAACCCCTGTCTATAAGCAGGGGTTTTTTTTCGAAAGGAATAAAAAAATGAATGAACTAGACCAATATAAAATTTTAAAAAAGCCATTTTATCAGCCACAAGAAGATGAAATTGATATGTATACAGCTGCCTACATGAATCGTATGCCGGTTATGTTAAAAGGACCCACAGGTTGTGGTAAATCTAGATTTGTTGAATATATGGCCTATAAATTGAAAAAACCATTAATTACTGTTGCCTGCAACGAAGACATGTCCGCAAGTGATCTAGTAGGACGCTTTTTGCTTGATAAAGAAGGCACGATTTGGCAAGATGGCCCACTAGCAATGGCAGCTCGATATGGCGGTATTTGTTATTTGGATGAGGTCGTTGAAGCAAGACAAGATACTACTGTTGTCATTCATCCATTAACAGACTATCGAAGAACGCTTCCTCTGGATAAAAAGGGTGAATTAATAGAAGCACATCCTGATTTTCAGCTAGTAATTTCATATAATCCAGGTTATCAAAATCTGATGAAGGATCTTAAACAATCGACTAAACAGAGATTTTGTGGTTTTAATTTTCAATATCCAGATGAAAAAACTGAGGCGCATATAATTTCAAAAGAATCTGGCGTTGATAAAGATACAGCACTTAAGTTAGTTCAGATTGCACAAAGAGCTAGAAACCTTGTGGGTCATGGTTTAGATGAGGGAATTTCTACCAGATTATGCGTTTATGCTGGACAACTCATTGCAGACAAAGTAAGCGAAAAGTCAGCCTGTAAAATTGCTATGGTCAATCCTATTACAGACGATTTAGATATTGTAGATACTCTGAATGCGGCGATAGACACTTTTTTTGATTAATAATTACTATGAGTTCCGTCCAACTATCGGATTTCGAGAATAAATTTAGGAATCCTTCTGACGTTCTCCATGATGCTCTAAATGGAAGTTTTTTAGAGGCCTCAAAAGTAATGACACCCAATGGTCTCAAGGTTTATTTGGACGGCGCTGGGGCTCTTCATGCAATGGGGAAAGGCGAAGATATGGTTATCTCTTTCTTGGAAGAGACTCCTATGGTTGTTAGAGAAGTAGGTGAATCCATCATTGGCGAAATTATCTTCTCGATAATGAAGATGTCTTCCCAAACTTCAACGGCAGTTATAGTACTAATGATTTCAAGTCTTCCTAATGTAGCAAGACGAATGAGTGATTTTGATTTAATGAAGGGCTACCTTAGGCTATTGGAGAGAATGATTGCTCTTGCCCCAAGAGGCATGAGGCCAATGCTTAATAATATTGATCTTTTGACTAGTAAGCTTACTCTGGGAGGTTTGAGACGATGGGTGCTTTATGGTGCCGAAACCTTTAATCGAGACTTTAAAGCTCAGATTGCCTATTTTGAATTAAGTAGTGCCGAATCCTTGCAAATTCTTGAGCAAGAGAGACGCGGCACTTTATTTATTGATAATCAACGAAAGTTACAGTTTTATCTTAGAGCGTTTTATGACCGTGACTTCTTTCTAAGGCCAACTTCTGGAGATTATGAGACTAAAAGGGGTCTTAAACCATATATTGAGTATGGTGTGATGCATATTCCAGATGCATATGATGATCATCAGCACTCCTCAGGCAAAGTCATCCCGGGTATTGACTGTTACAGAGCCGTGTGTGCTCATGCTGCTGCTCATATAATAGAGACAACTTCTTCTTTCAAGGGTGATGCGCTGAACCCTCTTCAGGTTGCCTGTATATCACTTATTGAAGATTTAAGGGTAGAGCTAAATACAATAAAAAAATTTCCAGGAATGAAGAAACTTTGGATCGCTTTGCATCCAGAAGATAGTGACCTTAAGGATCTTAATCCTTTTATTACTGACCTTGTAGACTTCTCTCGTTCTGCTTTAGATTCTCATTACAAGACAAAGCAAAAATTTAATTCAAAATTCTTGAAAATATTTAGGAAAAAAATGGCTTCTTATTCAGATCAATCTGAGATGAGCTATGAATTGGGAATGAATTACTATGAACTCATCAAATCAGAAACAGATGTGAAAATTAGTGCATCGGCCTTAGTAGCGGCTCCAATTCCATATAGAGACGATAATCGTTATATTTGGGAATATGAAGAGTTGGACTGGGTATCTGAGGGAAATGACTATGTTCCTGCTAGCCAAAGACAGGTTCGTCGAAAAGCAAATATTATGGAAATGTATAACGAGCTTGATGTAGAAACTGCTGGTGATGATGCCCAAGAAATTTGGACTCTAGAAACTGAGTATTTTCCTGATGAATTAGACGGCGTAAGTATCAACGAAATTGAAGGTAAAGAGCCTATAAGTGAACCTTTTCACTACAATGAATGGGATTACCAATTACAACTTTATCGTCCAAATTGGGCAACTTTATATGAAAGAAGATTGCGGAAAGGAGATTTTGAAACGATTAATAAAATCTTGAAAGAGCATAAACCAATAGCGAATCAACTGAAAAACGCAATTGATCAAATGCAGCCACAAGGGCTTGTAAAGTTGAAAAAACAACAAGAAGGCAGTGATCTGGATATTGATTCATGTGTAACAGCACTTGCTGATATAAGGTCAGGGAATACTCCTACAGACAGGATATATGTTAAAAAAGTTCAGCATATTAGAGATGTATCAGTAAACCTTCTTATGGATTTATCTGAATCAACAAATGATATGGTAGTTGGCAGTGACAAAACTATTCTTGAATTGATGATAGAGGCAACCTCACTCCTTTCATGGGCTATTGATAAGATTGGAGATAATTTGACTATATGTGGGTTTGCCTCAGACTCTAGGCATGATGTACAGTACTATCGCTTTAAGCCATTTCATTACAGTTTTAATGATGAGGTTAAAGGAAGGCTGGCTGGAATAAAGGGTGGATTATCAACACGGATGGGGGCAGCAATACGCCATGCAGGAATTGATTTATTGACCCAATCATCACCCAAGAAAATATTATTAGTTCTAACCGATGGAGAGCCAGCTGATATAGATGTCGATGATCCACAACATTTACGTTTAGATGCAAAAAAAGCAGTAGAAGAGTTGAGGAGCCATGGGATTGTAACATTTTGTATAAGCCTTGACCCATACGCTGATGAGTACGTTTCAAGAATCTTTGGAAAAAATCGATTTATGGTGATTGATAACCTTCAAAAATTGCCTGAAAGATTACCTCAATTATTTATTTCATTAACAAAGTGACTAAACAAGTGAAGGACGAAAAATTAATTGATTTTGATCCAAGCTATCCCTCTTTGCTTCCTGAAGACTGGAAGGACAGAAGTGCACCGACAATATATGAAATTTTAGCTACAACGAATACGCTCAAGCGAATGTATTCTGACACTGTGCAAGAGATTGAATCAGGAGAAATTAGTAATGATATTGGTGAAGAATCACTAAGAAAGATTGCTACAAACTATCAATCTGTTAAATCCCTTCTTTTTCAGCCAAGATAAAAAATATGAACCTTAGTAGTTTTAGATCTGAAATAAAAAAAATAGACCAAGATTTTCTACAATCGATTCTTGATGGCTCTGCCTTAGTTATGGTTAGGGATGAGGCATTAGGTCTTGGCGGCTCTAATGGGGCTTTTGTTATTTTTTGGATAGAAGATGAAAAATTCTCTTCTGTTGATGATTTGAGAGATTATTTAGAAAATGAGGCTGAAGATTTACTGACAAATTATTATCAGCATAGCCCGTTAAGTAAAGAATATTTTGAAAAAAAATTATCAGATTTGATGCTGGAATATGGTGAAGATTCATTTGCTTCACAGCCTGGCGAAATGCCAGAAAAAAGCATTATTATTTCTAATGGTGAATTGCAAGTTTTGAGCGATAAAGATTATATTTTTAAATATGGCTTATATCTAAAACTTGAAGACAAATTAACTCCTCAAATTTCAGCTGTTAAAGCAAAAAATTGGCTTCAGTCCGGAACCGCCTATAACGATTATATTGCAATCAATGTTTTTCGCTTTAGTTCAATTGAATAATTAGAATTACTGTTGTAAAATCCTTGCTCTATTAATGGGGCTGTATATGAACCAACATCAAAATTTTTTAAACTCTGTCATTCAGCGATTGGGTATTGGTAGATCAAATAAAAAAACCATAAATCCAGAAAACTTAATTAATCTTTGCAATCAGCTTGTAAGTAAAAATGGTGAGGCAACGCTGTTCTCTTTAGCAAAAATAATATTAGAAGATTTTGAGGCGCTTTCAGAAGAACAAAAAAAATCATTTTTCACTCAATTACTTAAACAGTTTAGTGTTGATCGTCCCTCATTAAAAAATGCACTCAAAAAGCTAAATTATGATGATGAAGCGCAGTTAAGAGAGCTCCATAAGATAATTGAGCCTAAGAGTCAGGAGTTACTTAGAAGGCTAAATCAAGCTCCAAATGGAATGCCATCTTTATTAAAAATGAGAGAGTCATTATTAATATATATTAAGGATTCTCCTGAGTTAAAGCCACTCGATTTTGATTTTATACACTTATTCAAGTCATGGTTTAATCGCGGTTTTTTAAAACTAGAGCGTATTGATTGGTCGACAGGTGCTCACGTCCTTGAAAAAATCATGGAATATGAAGCTGTTCATGATATTTCAGATTGGCAAGATCTTCAAAATAGAGTTGCCGCTGCTGATAGAAGGCTATATGCTTTTTTTCACCCTGCGCTTCCCAATGAGCCTCTTATTTTTATTGAGGTTGCGTTAATGAATGAGGTCCCAGAGTCAATCATGCCAATTCTGGACACATCGGTTAAAGCTATTGACCCTTATAGTGCTAATACCGCGGTGTTTTATTCTATCTCTAATTGCCAAATGGCACTAAAGGGAGTTTCTTTTGGTAGTTTCTTGATTAAACAAGTAGTTTCAGAAATCCAACTAGAGTTTAATCAAATCAAGCAGTTTGTTACGTTATCGCCTGTTCCAGGCCTAAGAAAATGGGTTGAAGAGGTAAATTTATCTGATAATAATGAGTTGCCAGAAAATATAATCAGTCATATAAAATCTTGCGATTATAACTCATCACCAGATTCTTTATCTTTAGTTAGATTGACATATTATTACTTGACTCAAGTAAAAAATAAAAATGGTCATGCATTAAATTCTGTTGCCCACTTTCATCTTGGAAATGGCGCTTCGATTGTTGATATACATCCAAATGCAAACGATAACCAGAATGCTTTAGTTGATTCATGGGGTGTTATGGTGAATTACCTATATGATCTAGATTTGGTAGCAAAAAATCACGAAGATTATGCAAATCAAAAACCCGTTGCTGTTTCATCAAAGCTAACAAAATCTGTCCAAATTAAAAAGAAAAAAATTATAGCTTATTAGTTCAATAAGTAATAAGCCCAACTCACCAAACCAAATAAAATTATTTGATGCGTTAGGTAAATAATTAATGCGTGCTGACCGATCACTTCAAGCCAGTTTGCGCGAAATGTAATAACTTTCTGATAATAAGGATAATGACCCAGGTAAATGCCTATAAATACAAAGGATAGCCATGGAAATAGAGGGTAATAATCGACACTTCCAATTGGTAAATACGACTCAAAAATACTTGAAAGAATACTCAAATTTGGTTGATCAAATACTGCAGCAATAAGGATTATTATCGCAATTAAGAGAGAAGTCTTTGGTAAGTTAACAAATGCTACTGCTATCAGAGATGAAGTCCATATCAAATGGAGTATGCCAAAGTAAACCCATCCATCAGGAAACATTAAGTAAGTTCCAGCAGAGACCAAAAGCGCTGCAATACCTAAATAAATTAATCGCTTAATGAATTTTCTTAGTTTAAGATTTTTGCTATGAGCAATGACTAGACTGATCCCAACAGCGCTCAAGAAAAGAAAAACAATCAGGCAACGCCAAGCTATTCCTCCCCAATGAGTAAACAAAGGAATGCTGGTAAATTCAAATGAATTAAGGTCGTATATAAAGTGGAATACAATCATCATAATAATCGCTATGCCGCGCATCAAGTCTAGTGATGAGTCTCTTTGATTAGACATAATTAAAGCTTAAATTACTCAAACGCTTGAGAAACAAAAGACTTATCGATTGTGATAATTGACTCATCTAAAAGTTCTAGGCATTTAGGAACTGCTAGAAACACAGCTCCAAGACATACCGCAATTGCTACAGGCTTTCCAGGAAGGTTAATAATTAAACTGTTCCCACGTGTACCCGCTACTTGCCGGGAAAGAATTGCTGTTGGAACTGTTCGAAGCGATACTGATCTCATCTGTTCTGCAAAACCATCAAAAATTCTCTCACATACTGCTTCAGTAGCCTCAGGAGTGACATCTCTTGTTGTTGGACCTGTCCCTCCTGTTGTAAGAATCAGGTTGCAACAATGTTTATCACTCATATCTATTAATGTTTCTTCTATCAAGGGCTGTTCATCTTCAATTACTTTGGTGGAAATTTCATAGGGACAAGTAACTGCTTTAGAAATCCATTCCTGCATTGCAGGACCACTTATATCTTCATAAACTCCACGAGCAGCCCTATCAGAGATAGTAAGAAAACCAATTTTAATCTTTTTACTAGTCATATTTCTTTATCCTCCAGTGACAGGAGGGAAAAAAGCTACCTCATCTTCATTATTAACTATGGTGGCTTCAGAGGCTATTTCGTGGTTTACAGCGCATAATAAGTTCTTTGGGAAATATTGTTCACCGTATTTTTTTACTAATTCCTCTTTAATTAATGAAATTGTGACGGGTGAACTAAAGTTTATGTTCTCATCTGAGGTATTTAAATTTTCTTTCAGAGACGCAAAGTAAAGAATCCTCATCCGCCCATCTCCACCATTTGTCGATTACTGATATTATCAACAACAGAATCAAAAAAATGTTTTTCAGGTTTTTTTGTTATTGCGTTGAGAATCAAACGCTTAACCTGATCATCATTCATTCCAGACCTGATTGCGTCTCGAAGTGATACAGAGTCTTTTTGACCAAGGCAAAGAATTAATTCCCCTTTTGCTGTAAGTCTGACACGATTACAGCTACTGCAAAAATTATTAGAAACTGCGGAAATAGTTCCAACACTGGTATTAGTGCCTTTAATTTTTAGTACTTTTGCAGGCCCATCAGTCTGCTTTGAATCTGCAACTGTAAGTTTGTCACCATAGCTTGAATAAATTCTATCAAGGATATCCTTTTCACTATAGTGTCTATCAATTGCCTCAATTCCGGTAAGGCCAATAGGCATCGTTTCAATAAATCGAAGGTCTAGACCTCTATTTATTGCAAAGTCAATCATTGATTCAATCTCATCATCATTGATACCTTTCATGACAACCATATTCAGCTTAATTGGCTTCATTCCAGAATTAATTGCAGCATCAATACCTCTGATTACAGTATCTAGATTTCCATCTCGAGTTATGTCTTTAAAGCGCTCGGGGATGAGTGAATCAATTGAAATATTAGCTCTATTAATGCCATGATTTTTTAGTTTCAAGGCCATTGAGGGTAAAAGGTGGGCATTCGTTGAAAGTGGGATATCACTCAAACCTGGAATCTCTCCGAGCATTTTAGTTAAGTCAAGAATATCTTTGCGAAGCAAAGGTTCCCCTCCAGTCAGGCGAACCTTGGTAACACCTAATTCAGCAAACAAAGCTACAATTTTTGCAATTTCTTCAAAAGTAAGAACTTGAGATTTTTTAGTGTGTGTCTGGTGATCCTCATCTCTGCAGTAATGACATCGATAATTACAGTGATCAGTAACTGAAACCCTTAAGTAGGTAATTTTTCTGTTAAATGGGTCGATGATCTGACTCATGATTCTAAAACCCAGTGACCAGATTTACCACCTTTTTTTTCTAATAGTTGAACGTTATCAATACGCATAAAACGATCAACAGCTTTACACATATCATAAACCGTAAGAGCGGCTATACTAGCTGCAGTCAGCGCTTCCATTTCAACTCCTGTTTTGCCATTCAGTTTTGCAACAGCAACAATTTCAATACAGCTATCTTCAGCATTAGGAGTCAGCTCAACACTCACCTTAGAGAGCATTAGAGGATGACAGAGTGGGATAAGTTCAGAGCATTTTTTTGCAGCCTGAATGCCTGCTACTCTGGCTACAGCGAGAACGTCTCCCTTTTTATGAGAGCCAGAGATAATTAAGTCTAATGTTTCAGATTTCATAAAAACTTTAGCACCTGCTTTGGCCTCACGTGCCGTAATATTTTTCTCAGAAACATCAACCATCTGAGCCTCACCATTTGAATTAATGTGTGTTAGTTTGCTCATCGTGTTAATTCACTCAATGGATAATAATTAAGAATGGTACCACTATCAAAAGTAGTATTTTCAGGTATCTCAATAAATCCATCAGCCCACACTACAGAGCTCATGACATCAGAGCCTTGTTTTGGATACAATTTTGCTAATGGAATTTCTGAAGAATAGTCAATTCGAACTCGAGCGTATTCACGTCTTGGTTTTGCACGTTTACAATCAAAATTTGATTTAACCTTTATTACTTCAGTTTCAAAGTGACTATTTCCCTGCATTTTTTTAATAAATGGTAATGCGAAAATACAATATGTAACAAAGCTAGATACTGGATTTCCTGGAAGCCCAATAAATGGAATATTTTTTACTTGACCATAGGCGAGTGGTTTTCCTGGTTTCATTTTGATTTTCCAAAGGTTAATTGAGCCAAGTTTCTCAACGGCAGGTTTAACATGGTCTTCTTCGCCTACTGAAACTCCACCAGTAGTCATAATCAAATCACACTCTCTCGACAGATTTTCAAGTGCGTCACAAGTTGAATCAAAATTATCTTTAATATTACCAAGATTAATGACATCACAACCTGCTTTATTTAAGAGTGCTACTAGTGCATAGCGATTGGAGTTGTATATTTTCCCGGGTGTTAGGGAGTTTCCAGGCTCCACTAATTCATCTCCAGTAAAGAACACACCCACCTTAAGTTTTTTAAAGACTTCAAGTTCTCCAATTCCGACAGATGCTGCAAGAGATATATCTTCGGGTTCAATTTTTTTTCCAGCACTTAGGATAGCATCTTTCTGCAGAATATCATTTCCAGTCGGACGAATATTTTCGTTTAATTTAATGGCTCTAGTAATTGTAATTTTGGAGCCATCTTCAGAAAGCTGACATTCCTCTTGCATAATAACAGTGTTCGCTCCTGGTGGAATTGGTGCGCCAGTAAATATTCTTGCCGCATTTCCTTTTTTAAGTTCATTTCCTGTGGAGCCGGCAGCAATTCTATCTACAACATTAAAGGTTTGATTTATCTCGCTTAGGTTGTTCTCATCAAGCGCGATTGTATAGCCATCCATTGCGCTGTTATCAAAACCTGGTACATTAATTTTAGAGCGAATATCTTTTGCAAGTATTCTGCCAATTGAATTATCTAAAGTAGAAATTTCAGTTTCACTTAAAACGACCGCTGAATCAATTAGGAATGCTAATGCATCATCCGCGCTCATAAGAGAGTCATTAAACATTAATGAGCTTGATTTAATAGATTGATCATTCATGAGGTTCTATATTTTTCGGTTTCATTAGGTATATTATACAATTGCAAGAAATTTTCCAAAATACAAATAACTTGAAAAAAGAACGAGAAATAAGTGAATAAAATTTTACAAAATGAAATTTCAGCAGTTATCTTGTCAGGCGGTCAGGGACTGAGAATGAATGGAAAAGATAAGGGTTTGGTAGAATTTAGAGGTCTCCCATTGATAGCCCATGTGGTCAGTGTAGTTAAGCCTAAAGTATGTCATATTTTTGTTAGTGCCAATAGAAGTTTTGATGAGTATTCATTGTATGGTGAAGTCATAGCTGATGATCTTGAAGGGTTTCAAGGACCCTTAGCTGGAATTTCGAAAGCCCTCAAGACTTGTTCAACAGATTATCTTTTGGTTCTGCCCTGTGATAGTCCACTAGTTGATTCATTGCTTGTTGATGAATTAATTAACAAAATGCAGTTAAGTGATGCTGATATTTGTGTTGCACATGATGGCTCAATCATGCATGCAACATTTGCCCTGATGAAGTCAAATCTTGTCAAAAGTTTAGAGCAATTTCTAGATAAAGGTGGCCGAAAGATGGCTCTGTGGTATCGCCAGCAGACATTAGAAAGGGTTGATGTTTCAGATCGTTTGGCGGTTTTAACTAATCTTAATAAGCTTGAAGAATTAGATTTTTAGCGCTTCCATCGGCTTTTTTGTTTTTCGTCAGTTTCTCTAATCTTAACCCATTTTTCCTCCTTATCCGAAATCTCTTTTTTCCAGAATGGAGCATCAGTTTTTAAGTAATCCATTATAAAGTTACATGAATCAAAGGCCTCTTGTCGATGTTCACTTGTGGTTATGACTAATACAATTTGATCTCCGATGCAAAGAGTCCCAACTCGATGAATAATCGTTATTGTTTCAAGTTCCCATTTATCCCTTGCTTTATTAGCGATTGATTCAAGAGATTTTTCTGTCATTTCAGGATAATGCTCGAGAGTTAGAGAGACAAGAGATTCATTATTTAAGTCTCGAACAGTCCCAATAAAGCTGACAATTGCTCCGACGTTTGGGCTATAAGATTTGATAAGCTCAACTTCAGTAGTTAAATCAAAATCTTCAGTTTGAACAACAATTTTATCCATTATTTGATTTTATCGCTTTTAGAGTCAGTTTAATGATCTTTGATTTTTTTAAATGAATTATAATTTTATAGTGATTACAATAAATAAATCTTAATGAAAAAAATTTCACTTGAATATTTGAAGACTCTAGATAATGGAGACCCACTCTCTCACTATAGAAAAGAGTTCTCTTTACCAAAAAATACAATTTATTTTGATGGAAATTCACTAGGCCCTCTTCCTAAAAGAACTATAGAAAATCTTAAGAGAGCGATTAATGAAGAATGGGGGAAGGATTTAATCAATAGTTGGAACAAGGCAGAATGGATTAATTTGCCTCAAACATTAGGTAACAAAATTGCGCCTTTACTTGGCGCTAACCCTGGCGAAGTTATTGTGGTTGATAGTACTTCGATTAATTTATTTAAGGTTCTGACTTCAGCATTGAAATTAAATAAAAATAGAAAAAAAATTGTTAGTGAAGTTGTCAATTTTCCTTCTGATCTTTACATTTTAGAGGGTGTCAATGAAATGCTAAATAATCAATATGAGAGATGTTTAATAGAAAATGATAATGCAATTGAGCAATACATAGACTCCTCTACTGCAGTTGTAATGCTTTCACACATTAACTATAAAACAGGGCGCATTAGTGATATGAAGAAAATTACTGATTATGCTCACAATAAAGGAGCGCTTGTAGTCTGGGATTTAAGTCATAGCGTTGGAGTGATTCCATTAGATTTGCATAATATTGGCGTAGATTTTGCTGTTGGTTGTACTTATAAGCACTTGAATGGCGGGCCAGGGGCGCCTGGTTTTTTATATGTAAAAAGTGATTTAATTGAAAAAGTATCGCAGCCTTTAACAGGATGGCTCGGCCATATTGACCCATTTGCGTTTGATGGTAAATACATTCCTGCGAATAGTATCAGTAAATATATTTGTGGAACTCCAGCTATTCTTTCTTATAAGGCAGTAGAAAGTGGCCTTGAAATCTTTAAAGGGATATCAATGGAACTGGTTCGAAAGAAGAGTATTCAGCTATCAGAAGTTTTTATTGATTTAATTCAGCAAGAGTGTGGTGAATATGGGTTTGAATTATTTTCCCCATCTAATGCTGACCAAAGAGGCAGTCAAATTTCATTTAAGCATGAAAATGCCTATCCAATTATGCAATCATTAATCTCTCAGGGCGTTATCGGTGACTACCGTGAACCTAATATTTTAAGGTTTGGCATTTCGCCTCTATATATGAGGTATCAAGATATCTGGAAAGCAATAATGTGCTTGAAAAATATAATGCAATCAAATGAGTGGGATTCGTTAAATTTCAAAAAAAGAAATTATGTGACTTAATGGATTATTTTCATTAAATGATTAAACTTTTTTAGAAAGGCCACCCACAATGGTTATACCTAGTGCAACTGATGGCCCTATACCCAAAGCGAATATTATTGTTCCAAGCCCAACAACCTCGCCCAGTAGCTTCTCTAAATTATTTAGAAGACAAATTGAACCTAAAATAACGACACTAATCTCAATCGTAGTTCGAATTGAGTAAATTGGCATATTGGTGACTTTCTGAAGCCCCATCATTAAGCCGTCTCTTGGTCCAGCTCCAAGATTACAAATTAAGTAGAATCCACTTCCTATTCCAATAGTTAAGACACCTATAACCACTTGCAACACCTTCAGTGGGTAATGCTCTGGATACGGCAAAAAATAGACAGAAAACTCAATAGTTAGCGCAATTATAAAGGCATTTAATATTGTTCCCATTCCTGGCTTTTGTTTAAGTGGGATCCATAACAAGAGAACAAACACACTAATAACAAATGTAGAAAGACCTAGCGACCAATCTGTAAGGTTTGAAATTCCTTGAGCCAGAACTGTATATGGGCCAACACCTGCGCCACTAGTAATTAATAGACTTTCTCCCAATCCAAACAGAAATAATCCAAACACAAGAAATATAAAGGTTAAGGGCTTAGGTTTTAAATCAAATGAGTCCTCAGAGCTCCAAACGACCGTGGGAATTTTTTTTATAGTAAATGTTTCAGTGAGGAGTCTCATTAATTGATGAAGAAAAAAAATATGTTAATAATACAGTTGTTTTTGCTTATTCTTTTATAGAGTATAAATTATTAAATTTATCTTCTCAGTTTCAGAATTTAGTTATTATCATAGCTTTATGGAAGTTGAATTATTATTTTAGGTCGAAACAGTTTAAATCATATGGCAATATTAATTAATCAATCTGATATTCAAAGTTTTAAAAAGGATGGCGTTGTTCTTCTTAGAGGTATATTTAGTGAATGGATTGACATATTAATTCAAGGTGCAGAGTTTCATATTAAGAACCCGAGTGAAAGGGCTTTAATTCACCATAAGAAAAATTATCAAGGTCAATTCTTAGAAGACTTTTGTAATTGGAAGCGCATCCCTGAATATTCAGATTTTATTTTTAACTCGCCTTTAGCATCAATTGCCTCTAGTTTGACAGAATCAAAATCTGTGCAGTTTTTTCATGACCATTTTTTTTACAAAGATGCAAACTCTGGAGTTCCTACACCTTGGCATCAAGATATGCCTTATTACTGCGTTTCGGGACATCAAACAGTAAGTTTTTGGATGCCATTAGAGTCTAGAGATAAAAATGTTTCATTAAGATCATTAGCTGGCAGTCACCTACTCAAAAAAGAAATACGACCTACAAGCTGGTCTAATAACGAGAGCTTTTATGAAGATAGTGAAGCATTTATGGACCTGCCAGATAGTGATGATTATGAAATAAAAGAGTGGAGGACTCAGCCTGGGGATGTTATAGCATTTAATTTCAAGACTATTCACGGAGCTAATGCAAATTTAAATGACAAGATTAGTAGAACCCTTTCTTTTAGGTTGCTCGGTGATGACGTTGTTTTTAGAGATCGTCCAGGAAGAACTTCACCAAGCTTTCCGGATATCAATCAAAAAAATGGTGAACGCCTAAGAGAAGATTGGTTTCCTACTCTTTTGAATAGTTAAAGCCTATGGATATTGCTAACTTCTCAATTGAAATTCTAGCTTTTTTATTTCTAGTTGGTGTGATTGCTGGCTTTCTTGATACGCTTGTAGGCGGAGGTGGTTTGCTAGCAGTACCTGCACTCTTATTAAGTGGTATTCCTCCAATTTACGTTCTAGGAACGAATAAGTTTCAGGGAAGTATGGGTACTGGCATAGCTACTTTTCTACTCTTACGCAAAAAAAAGTTAGATTGGAAATCAGTCAAAAAATTAATGATTGCAGCATTTATTGGCTCAGTAATAGGAGGTATCATAGTGCAGTTTATTGATACCCAAGTTCTTTCGTTCGTCATTCCAGTTGCCCTTGTTTTTATTGCAATTTATTTTATTATTTCACCAAAACCTAAAACCATTAGTTCAAACTCTAAGTCTCATAATAAATTCGAATCATATGCCGTTCCAGGAGTAGGTTTTTACGATGGGATGTTTGGACCTGGGGCTGGCTCTTTTTATGTTATGACAGGTGTAATGCTAAAAAAACTTGAAATTATTCAAGCAACAATATTGGCAAAACCTCTTAATTTCGCATCAAATATTGGTGGCTTTGTCGTATTTTTTATATTTGGACATATCGCCTTTTTTGTTGGACTGATTATGATGCTAGGGCAATTGATTGGATCTTTTATGGGTACTCATTACTTGCTGCAAGCCAATCCAAGAGTTATTAGAATTCTAATTGTAGTAATGTCTATTTCAATGCTAGCTAGATATATATACTGACTTTGAAGGTACGGGGGAGCCCCTCTCGAACTCGGAGATAGATATACACACCCTCCCTCACACATAAAACGAAGTTTGGACTTTAGTCCAAGTTGATATACAATCATAGTATGAAAAAACTAATCAAACCTTTTCCTTGAAGGTTATGCCACACGAAAATTTTTTTAATAATTTACGTACAGTATCCAATAAACAAATTTCGGTAGCTCATGTTTGTCGAAAGATGGAGATTAATCGACAGCAATTCAATAAGTATTTAAGTGGTCAAATTTATCCTTCAAAATATAATTTAAATAAAATTTGTCAATATTTCCAATTGTCGGAAGAAGAGTTCAACCTAAAACCAAGTGAATTCCGTCTGATTGCTTCTAAAAGTCATCAGTTGGAATCAAATCCTGGGAAGATTAAGTTAAATAATACTATTGATTCAATATCCAGCCTTAGTAATGATTTGTCACGCTACGAAGGTTATTACTACAGCCACTTTCATTCGCCTGAATATCCTGGCTATATAAATCGGAGCCTGATTCATATCTATCAGTATGAGAATAATTTTTACTCAACAAGTATTGAGCATCTATGGGACAAAGAAAATGGGGGTATTCAACCAAGCCGATTTAAATACAATGGAACTGTGTTTTTTCTAGGTGATCGAATCTTTATTACTGAAGTTGAAGTGCTAACTCATAATGTTATCCATCACACAGTCTTATGCCCCAGTTATATGAATATTGTAGATTCGCTATCAGGAGTCTCAATGGGTGTAGGTAGCAAAAATTCTCGTGTGCCGGCTGCAATGAGAATTGAATTCAAATATTTAGGTAAGCAAATCAATATCAGAGAAGTATTGAGGGGTTGTGGTTTATTTAAATTAAATAGCAAGTCGATTGATTCTAATATCAAAGCGAGAATCGAAAATGAAATAAATAATCCGGAAAAAATGTTAAAGGCCTACGATAACTAGAACTCTATTACTTTAGTTTAATTTTTCTCGACTTTCAAAAATACTGTTCACATTCGGCAAAGTAATTACGCTGGAAAATTTTATTATTTATAAAAAGTGAAGCATAGTGAAGCACTTTTTTTATGATTGTGCTTCAAGTATTTTATTAATGCGAAATTATAAAATTATCAATTTTGATGTATTCTCTTTTAGGTAAGTTAAATAAAGACTATTTTTTCGAGATTGTAGTTTAAATTACTTTAAGTCTACAAAAGCTTATTCAATTGATGGTCTTTTAATTAGTTATCAATTATTAAAAAAAGGAGAAAAAATGAAAATTAATAACATTCTAAATTTTACGACAAGGTCGATCCTTTCCGTTGGAATAGCTATGTGTTTGGCAGTCAGTGTACCAACTTATGCTGCTGAGTTAAAGATTCAGGTTCAATCTGATTTTGGACAATTGGATCCAGCTTTCTGGGCAAGTCAATCGGATCGAAACGTCATTCACGCGATTTATCCTAAGCTCATCGAGTTTAAATCCAGTAAAAACTGGGAGTGGCAGCTTTCATCTGCCGAAAGCATTGAGCAGATCGACGAACTAACTATCAAGTTCACTCTCAAGCCAGGCCTCATGTGGACGAATGGATATGGCGAGGTGTCGGCCGAGGATGTAGAATATTCTTTCGAGCGCTTCCTAAATGAAGACCTTGCCGCACCAAATGCTGGTGATTGGTCGCCTCTAAAAGATGTCGAGGTGCTCGACAAATATTCTGGACTAATCCACTTAAAAGAGCCATTCGCTCCAATCTGGTGGAGTACTTTACCCTACACGGGAGGTGCTATCCTGAGCAAGAAGGCGATGGAAGAAATGGGCGGTAAGTTTACGACCGATCCTAAAGTAACTGCAGGGCCATATAAAATTGAAAGTTGGGAGCAAGGCCAACGTACAGTCCTTGTAGCACATGATGGTTGGAACGGTGAAGCCCCTGCTTTTGATCGCCTTGAGCTGATTCCTATAAATGATCCAAAATTAGCAGAAGTTGCGTTTAAGGCAGGTCAAGTCGATATTACCCAAGTAGCCATAAGTTCTGTCCCAGGTATGCAAGCGTCTTTGTCTGATGATGAGCTTCTTGAAGTCCGTCCAAGTGCTGATTATTTTTGGCTTGGTCTTAATGCGGAAAATACAAATTTGAAGGACGCGCGGGTTCGCGAAGCGATTAAAAAAGCAATTGATGTTGAGGCGATTATTGAAGGAGCTTACTTTGGCATCCCAGAACGCTCAACGGGACTTGTCGCTCCTGGTCTTATTGGCCACAGCGAAGAGGCACAACCACCACGTGATGTCGCAGGTGCAAAAGCATTACTTGCAGATGCAGGTATCACTTCGCTTAATCTTGAGTTGGAACTTCAGAATTCAACAGATGAACAGACTGCAGCTCTAATTATTCAGTCGAATCTGGCAGAAATTGGTGTGAATCTTCAACTTAACGTGCATGAAAGTGGAACGTTTTGGAGTTTAGGTGACGAAAAAGGTGTCAATATGCAGATGACGCTTAAAACTTTCACTAGCCCGCCAGATCCAGCATGGTCTACCCAGTGGTTCCTTGAAGGACAAGCTGGCATCTGGAACTGGGAATGGTTCAAAAATGCTGAATACGAGAAACTACATTACGCAGCATTGTCAGAAACTGATTTTGGCAAGCGTGCTGAAATGTACGAGCAAATGCAGAAGCTGATGGATGAATCGCATTCCTTTGTCTGGCTGATCCATCCACCTTTAGCGCGGGTTTACAAATCGTCGATCAACCCAGGCTTGATGCCGAATGGCGACTACAAACTGCAAGACTTCGCAACTGCGAACTAAGATGTATACCCCTTGCTGGCGGAGCCTTACTTCGCCAGCAAGCTTTTAATTTTTTAACACAAAGAAAAGATTTATGTTTTCTGACAGTTATCCTCCCATTGAAGTTTCTTTATCCGATCTCCCTTATCAAGTCATCGACGAGGAAATTTATATTCCAATCTCAGATGGCACACGTCTTGCCGCAAGGATTTGGAAACCAGTTGCAAGTAGAACTGAGATATTTCCTTCAATCCTAGAATATATTCCTTATAGAAAGCGTGATGACACTCGCATCCGGGATGAAGAGCAACACGCTTATCTTGCAGGTCACGGCTATGTCTGTGTTCGTGTTGACATGCGAGGATCTGGCGATTCTGAAGGTATTCAGCTAGATGAATACCTGCCGATTGAACAGCAAGATGGTCTGGAGATTATTGATTGGCTGTCAAAACAAATTTGGAGTAACGGCAATGTTGGTATGTTTGGCTTGTCTTGGGGAGGAATCACCTCGCTCCAACTAGCAACACATCGACCGCCTGCACTGAAAGCTATTGTGCCCGTCGGAGCTTCCGTTGACCGTTATTATGATGATGGGGCTTATTTCGTTGGTGGTTTAGCTGGCGAAACAATTGGTTGGGGTGGTGTCATGTTTGCTTTGAACGGCCGCCCGCCTGATCCTGTAATCTATGGTAATGAATGGCGGGATGCGTGGATGAAACGTCTCGAAGAACCACCTTTATTCATGAAGACATGGCTCGAACACCAACAACGCGACGACTATTGGTTGCAAGGCTCAGTTTGTACGGATTATAGCCGCATCAAAATTCCCGTCTATGCGGTCTCCGGTTGGACAGATTGCTGGCCCAACACCGTGATGCGTCTGATGAAAAATCTTACCTCAACCCGTAAAGGTCTGATTGGACCATGGTCGCATCTTTACCCAAATCGGGCAATGCCCGGACCAGGTGTTAATTTTCTAGATGAAATGCTTCGTTGGTTCGATCGCTGGTTAAAAGGCATCGAGAACGGAATAGAAGATGAACCGATGCTGACTTTATTCCGTCAGGAAGATGTCCCAGTTGATCCCTGCCATAATTGGCGTGATGGTGTTTGGCTTGACGCCCAGTCGTGGCCTGATGAAAGTCTAATGTATCGTGAGATTTGGCTTTCACCTGAGGGAACTTCAGATAGCCCTGCACAGGGACAAATGTCAATAAATTCACCTCAATCAACTGGGATGATGAGTGGGGATTACATGCCAGGGTACGGAGATATTCGAAATGCGCAGATGCCTGGTGATCAACGCAATGAAGATGCTGGATCTTTATGTTTTGATATGCCGATCCAAAAAGTACCACTTGATATTATCGGAACAACTACTGCTGAATTCGAAGTGAGCAGCGATGCCGGTAATGGATTGTTGGCTGTCCGCCTGTGCGATGTTGCACAAGACGGATCATCTACTCTAATTACCTATGGTGTCATGAACCTCGCACAGCGCGATGGGCGTGAAGTTCAAGCATCAGTTGTGCCTGATGAACGTTATTGCATTTCACTGACCCTAAATGATACGGCCTACCGTATTTTAAAAGGACATAAACTCAGGATTGCCGTTTCAAATGCAATGTGGCCAATAGCATGGCCTGTGGCAGATAAGCATAATTTAACAGTGCATTTGGCAGGTAGCCGGATTATTCTACCAAACGTCGAATTAAAGCAAAGCGATGACGACCGGGTCATATTTCAGCCCTCTCGAGTTGCTGAGACAAGTAAGGTTTCGGTTCTGGAGCCTGATCTACCTAGTAGAACCATTCTTGAAGATCTAACTACAGGCAAACGAACACTCACAATCCGCAATAATTTTGGAAAAACGCATCTAAGCAGTTCTGATCTTATGATTTCTGGCTTCACACAAGATCAGTTTGAAATCAGCAATACGGATGTCCATAGCGCCACTGCCGACTATCAGTTCTCTAAGAGGTACAAACGTGATGGATGGGATGTTGAAACTTTTGGGAAAATGACGATGACCTGCGATCAAGACGCGTTCTTTCTGAGAGGCGAAGTTCGAGCATTAGAGGACGGCAAGGAGATCTGTTGCCGACGCTGGGATGAGCGTATTCCCAGAAAAGGATTTTGAACCGATTAACGGGATAAATTTGACGTGTTGGCTTATGCTATTCAAAGAATAATAGTCTCTATTCTGATTATTATTCTCGATGTCACGGCGCTTTTTGTCATGATACAATGAACCGATGAATGGGAGAAATTTGACTTGTTAGCTTATGCTATTCAAAGAATAATAGTCTCTATTCTGATTATTATTCTTGCTGTCACGGCGCTTTTTGTCATGATACAATTTGTACCAGGCGATCCAGCCAATGTGATGCTGGGTCCTCGTGCAACACCAGAACTGAAAGAGGCGCTTCGGGAACGGTTGCATCTGAACGATGCATTCATTGTGCAAGTCTATTACTTTTTTTCTGGACTAATGCAGGGCGATCTGGGTGTAGATTTGACGTCTAACCGTCCAGTTTTGGGTATTCTTATTGAACAGGCTCCCTTCACCGCGTCGCTTGTTGCATCAACCTTGTTGGTTACGCTTTTAGGTATCCCAATTGGAACCTATGCAGCGGTTCACAGAGATGGGTTTTTTGATAAGGCAAGCGGTGTGGTTTCTGTGTCGCTGATTGCGGTGCCACCAATTGTGATTGGCCTTTACCTCATTCTTTTCTTTTCAGTATCACTCCAGCTTCTCCCTGCTATCGGTGCTGGCGAAGGGTTTTGGGAAATTCTGTTGCATCTGGTGTTACCTACTCTTGCGATTGGACTAACATGGATCGGTTATGTTTCTCGACTTGTTCGGGCGTCTATGATTGAAGTTTTAGGTCAAAACCATGTCAAAACCGCCCGTGCCTTTGGCATCCCAAACCAACGTATCTTGCGTGCTTATGTGCTGCGCGTGGCTTTACCTGCCACCATCACTGTATTAGGCGTTAGCATCGGGTTTATACTATCGAGTGCGGTCATCGTCGAGATAGTCTTTTCCCGCCCTGGAATCGGAAAGCTGATGTACGATGCAGTTATAAGCCGAAACTATCCTGTTGTTATGGGGACAGTTTTGGCGAGTACGGTGTTCATCGTAACTGCCACCACTATTTCTGATCTGCTGAATGTGATGCTTGATCCCCGTACAAAGGACGAAAATTGATGGCACAGAGAACAAACAAACACACAGGTCTGACTCGGGTTAGAAATGTCATTAGAAAATTGTGCTCAACACCTCTTGGTTTGTTCAGTGTCATTATTGTTACCGCATTTTTTGTGGTCGGCATCACAGGTGATTGGATTGCACCATACGACCCCATCAAACTGGATATACGAGCCAAACTGCAAGGACCAAGTTCTGCGCATTGGCTTGGAACCGACCAAGTGGGTCGCGACGTGTTTTCCCGCCTGTTGGTTGGCACTAAAGTTGCTAGCTACCTCGCGGTCACGGCTGTGTCGATTTCTCTAGCAATCGGTATTTTTCTAGGAATGATCGCTGCCTTTACAAGTCGCTGGATTGATTGGTCTATGTTGTTGATTTTTGATACCGTCCGCTCTTTTCCAACACTCATGTTTGCATTAGCAGTGATCGCATTGTTTGGCCCCAGCATAAATACGATTATTGGGATTGTCGTCATCTCGACCTTTCCATCATACGCACGACTGGTGCGCACCCAAGTCCTGTCGCTTCGTAGTATGGAATACATTGAAGCTCAGCGGGCAATGGGTACAAGATTACCCCGGATCTTGATGAGGCATATTTTTCCTAATGTGATCGGTCCGGTCATGATTGTTGCCAGCATGGACATTCCGCTTGTTATTGGTGTAGAAGCAGGTTTGAGCTTTCTTGGTCTTGGCGTTCGCCCCCCTACACCAAGTTGGGGTACCATCTTGAATGACGGCTTTTCGTTTATTCGTAACACACCTTGGATTGTCATTTCAGCAGGCTTGCCGCTTATCCTGACAACAGTCGCCTTCACAACACTTGGGGAAAGGTTGCGCGATATACTTGATCCGAAACTCCGCAGATAGGTTTGAAAATGACTGAACATACTCCTCTTATTGAAATCAATGACTTAGCTATTAAATTTGGATCTCACACTGCCGTCAATAATGTAACGATGGATATCAGTCGTGGCAGAATAATGGGCCTAGTTGGCGAAAGTGGCAGTGGTAAATCCACCCTTGCAAATGCAATCATCGGCCTTCTTCCCTACGCGGCACAAATTTCACATGGATCAATTCATTTCGATGGTCGCAATCTGCTATCTTTTACGGCACAAGATTGGGGAAAAATACGAGGAAAAGATCTAGCCTATGTGTCCCAAGATCCGATGAGTGCATTAAACCCAACTCTTCGAATTGGCAAACAAATGTTGGATATCCAACATTTCAGCGAACAGAGCACCACTGAAAAGCTAGCGAATGCTTTAGCGGCACTTGAACAAGTTAGAATGCCCCAGGCACAAGCTCGTCTAAGTATGTACCCCCACGAGCTGTCTGGTGGACAAAAACAGAGAGTTTGCATCGCCATGGCAATTATGGCTAGACCAAAACTGCTGATCACAGATGAGGCTACCACTGCGTTGGATGCAACCCTTGAAGTTGAGATTGTTCAACTTCTGAAGGAATTACAAAAAGATATCGGTTGTTCAATGTTGTTTGTGACCCACCACTTAACAGTTGTGGAAGAGCTTTGTGATGATGTCACGGTCATGCACCAAGGTGATATTAAAGAATGTGGAACGGTATCAGAGGTTTTTTCAAACCCTTCTGACAAATACACTAGTAACCTTTTGACTTGTGATCCTTCGAGGATTGAAGAAAAATGCCGCCGACTTCCAATCATGTTTAATTTAGGTTTAAAAGAACTGGCTGATCCTGAAACAGATCGCAAGCGGATCAACAATAAATCGCGCCCGCTCCTGTCAATTCGCCACCTTGATGTTACTTTCCGTAAACCGCGTAGCCTAATTGATATACTAACTGGAAAGCCGAAACAAAGAGTTGAAGCTGTGAAAACAGCCTCTCTAGATATTGCACCCGGTGAAACTGTTGCACTGATTGGTGAAAGTGGATCGGGTAAATCCACACTGGCCCGCGCAGCATTTCGCCTTGTACCATCTGAAAAAGGTGAAATATACTTTGATGGAACTGACTTGTTGTCCATCACAAATGCAGATATGCGCTCGTTCCGCAATGAAATGTCATTGATGATGCAAGATCCAATCGGGAGCCTTAACCCTCGTATGCCGGTTGGAACTTCGGTGATTGAACCTTTGATCGTTTCGGAAAAAGCAAGTGGTCTTAATTTACGAGACGAGGCTATCCATCTGTTGGAATTGGTGGGGTTGTCAGCGGATTTCGTGGATCGTTATCCTCATGAGATGTCCGGTGGTCAGGCTAGGCGCGTAGGAGTGGCTCGTGCTTTGGCATTGCGTCCAAAAATGATTATTGCTGACGAACCAACTGCAGGCCTTGATGTGTCTATTCAGGGAGAGATATTCAATCTGCTTGCAGAATTACGCGAAAGTATGTCATTGTCAATTCTGATTATTACTCACAACCTTCATGTCGTCAGACATTTGGCAGATCGTATGGTGATTATGTATCACGGCGAAATAGTCGAAACTGGAACTACCGAGAATGTCATTCGCGCACCGAAACACGCATACACAAAGGTACTATTAGAAGCCAATTTACAAGCAAAGTATGGTGTGTAACATAACACTGTGAACTTTTGAGTCTTTCCCTCTCATATATATACTGACTTTGAAGGAACGGGTGGGGGAGCCTAGCGCAATAACGGATACATTTATACACCCTCCCTCACACATCAAACGAAATTTGGACTTAGAGCAATATAAATAACTTTAGTTCACAATATCAAATCGAGTTTTAAAATGTCTCCATTCAAAACGATCAGGGTAATTCCTACGGTAGTCCTCGAATTTTGAAATATCTTTTATTGCTAAATGGTCATCAATGAATGGATATATTGAATTAAGAGTTTCGTGAAGAGTATTCTTTTCAATTGTTCTAGATTCTGGATTAATTAGCTTCTCAATTCGATTTTTAATGGGTTTTTGTTTGAATTTACAAAGCTCTTTGTAAATCATAAAACTTCCCATAAATTT
>CABXIU010000006.1 GCA_902512305.1 uncultured Gammaproteobacteria bacterium | reverse complement strand
AATATTATTTTTTTTATCTGACAAAAATACTTTTACAAAACCATTTTTTGACCCAGGAATAGCACCTTTTACTAGCAACAAATTACGATCATTATCAACTCTTAATATCTCAAGACACTCTTCAGTCACTTGCGCATTTCCCATTTGACCAGCCATTTTCTTTCCTTTAAAGACTCGTCCAGGCTCTTGACACTGGCCAGTTGATCCAATAGCACGGTGAGATATTGAGTTACCATGAGTTGCGTCCTGCATACTAAAGTTATGACGCTTTACACCACCTTGAAAACCTTTACCTTTTGATTGACCAGTAACATTGACAAAATGCCCAGCTCCAAAAAATGAAATATCAAGATTTGGCATCTCAGAAATTTCACTTTCACTAACTCTCATCTCCCATAAGCCCATGCCTATCTCCTGAGACGCTTTAGCATAATGACCCTTTAGAGAATTACTAACACGCCCAATTTTGGCTTCACCTTTTTTATTAATCTTCTTACCAGTCGTAACTTGAACTGCATTGTAACCATCTGTTTCAACAGATTTAGTCTGTACTACACGATTAGGCTCTATTTTTATAACGCTAACAGATGAAGCTGATCCATCATCCGTCATTAAGCGAGTCATACCGATTTTTTGTCCTACTAATGCAATTGCCATTTTCTTAATCCTTTCTATTCTATTTAGTTAAGTTGGATTTTTACATCTACACCGGCAGCAAGATCTAATTTCATCAATGCATCTACAGTTTTATCCGTTGGACTAATAACATCCATCAACCTAATATAAGTTTTTAACTCGTACTGATCTCTTGCGTCTTTATTTACATGAGGGGAGGTCAATACAGTAAAGCGTTCTTTCTTTGTAGGCAAAGGAATTGGACCCCTTACACTAGCGCCTGTACGCTTAGCTGTCTCTACAATCTCCACGGCTGATTTATCGATTAAACGATGATCAAATGCCTTTAATTTAATTCTAATATTTTGATTACTCATTTGCCTATTTGCCTTATCTAACTTCCAAAACGAAAAAACCGTCGATTATACAATAATTCGACGGTCTTAATTCAACTAATCAGTTGGTAATCTTCGAGACGACACCAGCACCTACTGTGCGTCCGCCTTCTCTAATTGCAAATCTTAAACCATCTTCCATTGCAATCGGAGCAAGCAACTCTACCGTCATCTTCACATTGTCACCTGGCATCACCATTTCAGTGCCTGATGGCAACTCTACAGCACCGGTAACGTCTGTTGTTCTGAAGTAGAACTGTGGACGATAGTTGTTGAAGAATGGAGTATGACGTCCACCTTCCTCTTTGCTTAAGATATATACTTCAGCTTCAAACTTAGTGTGTGGAGTGATCGTACCTTTCTTAGCTAGTACTTGACCACGCTCAACTTCTTCACGCTTGGTACCACGAAGAAGAACACCAACGTTATCACCTGCTTCACCTGAGTCAAGCAACTTTCTAAACATTTCAACACCAGTACAAGTAGTCACTTGTGTATCTTTAATGCCAACAATTTCAATTTCGTCATTAACATTAATAACACCGCGCTCAATACGACCCGTTACAACAGTTCCACGGCCTGAGATTGAGAATACGTCCTCAATTGGCATTAGGAACGCCTTATCTGTGTCACGCTCTGGGGTTGGAATATATGTATCCAATGCCTCAACCAACTTCATGATTGAAGGGATACCGATATCTGAGGTATCGCCCTCTAATGCTTTTAGTGCTGAACCAAAAATAACTGGTGTGTCATCACCTGGGAATTCGTATTCTGTAAGAAGCTCACGGATCTCCATTTCAACAAGCTCAACTAGCTCTTCATCATCAACCATGTCCGCTTTGTTCATGTAAACAACGATGTATGGAACACCCACCTGACGGGACAATAGAATGTGCTCACGAGTTTGAGCCATTGGTCCATCAGTTGCAGCAATTACAATAATAGCACCGTCCATTTGTGCAGCACCCGTAATCATGTTCTTAACATAGTCAGCGTGTCCTGGACAGTCAACGTGTGCGTAGTGACGAGCCTCTGACTCATACTCTACGTGTGCTGTTGAGATAGTAATACCACGCTCTCTTTCTTCAGGAGCATTATCAATATCTGCATAATCCTTGAACTCACCGCCACGTGCTTCAGCCATCACCTTAGTAAGGGCTGCGGTTAAAGTTGTTTTACCATGGTCAACATGACCAATTGTTCCCACATTCACATGTGGTTTGGTTCTTTCAAATTTTTCTTTTGCCATTTTTAATCCCCTATTAAGAATTTAATTTTTCAATAACTTCATCTGCAACATTTCTAGGAGCAGCTGTATATTTAGCAAACTCCATTGAATAGTTTGCACGCCCTTGAGACATAGATCGAAGATCTGTTGCATATCCAAACATTTCAGCTAAAGGCACTTCAGCTTTAATTTGTTTCCCTGCAGGAGTATCATCCATCGCACTTACAATTCCTCTTCTGCGATTAAGATCTCCCATTACATCACCCATATAATCCTCAGGTGTTGATACTTCAACTTTCATCATTGGCTCAAGTAGCTGAGGGTTAGCTAGCTTAACGCCCTCTTTGATGCACATTGAAGCTGCGATTTTAAACGCCATTTCATTGGAGTCAACATCATGGTACGAGCCATCATAAACAGTTACCTTGACATCAACTAATGGGAAGCCAGCAATTACACCATTTTGCATTTGCTCCTGAACACCCTTATTAACAGCAGGCACATATTCTTTAGGAATTACACCACCTTTGATTTCGTCAACAAACTCATACCCTCTTCCAGGCTCTTGTGGCTCTATTCGCAGATAGACATGACCGTACTGTCCGCGACCACCTGATTGTTTTGCAAATTTGTGCTCGTGTTCAACCATGGAAGTAATTGTTTCACGGTAGGCAACTTGTGGTGCACCAACGTTACACTCAACATCAAACTCACGCATCATTCGGTCAACAATGATATCTAGGTGAAGCTCACCCATTCCAGCTATAATTGTTTGACCAGATTCTTCATCAGACGAAACTCTAAATGAAGGATCTTCATTGGCAAGTTTACCAAGAGCAATACCCATCTTTTCCTGATCAATTTTAGTTTTAGGTTCAACTGCAACAGCAATAACTGGATCAGGGAATTCCATTCTTTCAAGAATAATTTTGTCCTTCATGTCGCACAATGTATCACCAGTCGTTACATCTTTAAGGCCAATAGCTGCAGCAATGTCTCCAGCTCTTACTTCTTTAATTTCTTCACGATCATTCGAGTGCATTTGCACAATACGTCCAATACGCTCTTTCTTACCCTTAGAAGAGTTAAATACAAAATCACCAGACTTTAATACACCTGAATAGACTCTAAAAAATGTTAAATTTCCAACAAAAGGGTCAGTTGCAATCTTAAATCCAAGAGCTGCAAACGGCTCACTATCTGAAGGTAGTCTTGGCGCCATAGTTTCAGCAGCATCATCTAAAATTCCGCTAATTGGATCAACATCTAGAGGTGATGGCATATACATGATCATTGCATCCAATACAGCTTGAACACCTTTGTTTTTGAAAGCAGAACCACATAACATTGGAATAATTTCATTAGCAATGGTTTGAACACGGATGCCTTCATTAATTTCATCGGCAGTCAGAGTACCTTCCTCAAGATATTTTTCCATTAACTCTTCATTTGCTTCAGCAGCAGATTCAATCATTAATTCACGCTTTTCCTCAGCAAGATCTTGAAGCTCTGCAGGAATATCCTTGACTTCATAGGTTGCACCTTGGTCAGCCTCATTCCAGTAAATTGCTTTCATTCTAATAAGATCAATAACACCCTCAAAAGCTTCCTCTGCACCAATGGCTATTTGCAAAGGCACAGGATTAGCTCCAAGCCTAGTTTTAACTTGTTCAACGACTCTTAAGAAATCTGCACCGGCTCGGTCCATTTTATTAACAAAACCAATTCTTGGCACATTATACTTATTAGCTTGTCTCCAAACTGTTTCAGATTGAGGCTCTACACCACCAACAGCACAAAAAACGGCGCAAGCGCCGTCTAATACTTTAAGAGATCTCTCCACTTCAATTGTAAAGTCAACGTGTCCTGGAGTATCAATAATGTTGACGCGGTGATCATCAAACTGATTATCCATACCTTTCCAAAAACAAGTTGTTGCAGCTGAAGTAATAGTAATACCTCTTTCTTGCTCTTGCTCCATCCAATCCATTGTTGCACTTCCATCATGAACTTCACCGATTTTATGAGTTCGGCCTGTATATAAAAGAATACGTTCAGTTGTAGTTGTCTTTCCCGCATCGATGTGTGCCATAATTCCGACGTTACGATAACGATTAATAGGTGTGGTTCTAGCCATGATTAAGTCCTTAAATTACCAGCGGAAGTGAGCAAAAGCTTTATTTGCTTCTGCCATTCTATGAGTATCTTCTTTCTTTTTGAATGCAGTGCCACGATTCTGAACTGCATCAAGAACCTCTCCTGCTAATCTAAGCTTCATGCCTTTTTCACCTCGCTTTCTTGAAGCCTCAATAATCCAACGCATTGCTAAAGCGACCTTTCGATCTGCTCTAACTTCTACTGGAACTTGATAAGTTGAGCCACCAACACGACGAGACTTAATTTCAACTTGAGGCCCGATATTGTCTAAGGCCTTCTTAAATGTTTCAATTGGCTCTGCATTACCTTTGGATTCAATAGTATCTAGGGCATCATAAACAATCTTTTCTGCAACAGATTTCTTACCATCGAACATCAGAATGTTTACAAATTTAGCTAGTACGAGATCGCCGTACTTAGGATCAGGTAATATTTGTCTTTTTGGTGCGGCTCTTCTTCTCATATTAGTATTCTCTTATAGATTATTTTTTAGGTTTCTTGGTTCCGTATTTTGAACGACCTTGCATTCTTCCATCAACACCAGTTGTATCTAAAGCACCACGGACTGTGTGGTAACGAACACCAGGTAAATCTTTTACACGTCCACCACGGATAAGAATTACTGAGTGCTCTTGAAGATTATGACCTTCTCCACCGATATAAGTAGTAACTTCAGCTGAGTTAGTTAATCTCACACGAGCTACTTTTCTTAAAGCAGAGTTTGGCTTCTTAGGAGTAGTAGTGTACACACGAGTGCAAACACCACGTTTTTGTGGACAACTGTCCAATGCTGGAACACCAGTTTTAACAATCTTCTTGCTTCTTGGCTTTCTTACCAATTGGTTAATCGTTGACATAAAGCTTTATACTCCAAAGTATTTAATTTTTTGCCCACATACCGGGGTCAATAAAGCCGGCAATTATACTTTGGTGCTATATATTGTGTCAATCAATATTGGTCTTTTTTTCGATACTTTCAAAAAAAGATACACAGGCAGAATAGACCATTTTAAAGATTTCATCAAATTTACCTTCGTAATAGGGATCTGGAACACTAGCGCCGGGACTTTCCGAAGAATAATCTAATATCAATTCGATTTTGGAATGACTATCATCTGGACAAATGGATTGCAGTCTATTAAGGTTATCCTTATCCATGGCAATAATGAAGTCATAATAATAAAAATCACTTTCATGAACTTGCCTTGCCCTTTGGCCTGATAAATCAACTCCATTATTAATTGCAGCCTCTTGAGCTCTTTTATCAGGAGCATTCCCAATATGGTATGCATGAGTTCCAGCTGAATCTATTTCAAAATTTTGGGACTTATTTTTTTTTTCAACAATTGATCGGAATGAGCCTTCAGCAGTTGGCGAGCGACAAATGTTTCCCATACAAACAAACAAGATTCTATTTTTAAATTGCATATATTAATCTGCTAAACCTTAAGTACCTTAATTATAAGGCCCAAATTATTTTAATAATATTTATAATCTATCTTAATGATTAAACAATTCTTCATGACCTGTGGGTAAATCGATTATAGAAATAGCAAAAACAGTAATACAAACTGAGGCTGACTCAGTTTTAATCCTTAAAGATAGAATTGACCAAAATTTCGAAAAGGTTTGTCACACGTTAAAAAGCTGTGTTGGGAAAGTTGTTCTAATTGGAATGGGGAAATCAGGGCATATTGCCAAAAAAATCTCATCTACTCTTGCATCAACAGGTACGCCTGCATTCTATTTACACCCTGGAGAGGCTGGTCATGGAGACTTCGGGATGATTAGTCATGAAGATGTTGTTATTATGATTTCCTATTCTGGTGAGTCAGATGAAATTATTTCATTGCTTCCAGGCATCAAAAAAATGAATGTTCCAATTATTAGTATGACCGGAAATACCCAATCTTCGATCGCCCTATCTAGTGATTTTCATTTAGATGTTAGTGTCGATAAGGAGGCCTGTCCTAACAACCTAGCTCCAACTTCAAGTACCACTGCAGCTTTAGTGATGGGTGATGCAATCGCTGTCTCACTTATCGCCGCTAATAATTTTACTTCTGAAGATTTTGCAATGTCACACCCCTCAGGATCATTAGGAAGGAGATTACTGACACTTGTCTCTAGCATTATGAATTCAGGAGGTGATATTCCAGTTGTATCTAAAGAGACATTACTTATTGATAGCCTTTTGATAATGAGTGAAAAGGCACTTGGAATGGTACTAATTGCTGAAAATGAAAAACTTATAGGTATCTTTACTGATGGAGATTTAAGAAGAGCGATAGAATCAAATATAGATTTTCAAAAACTAGCCATTCAAGAAGTAATGACTATAGATTGTAAGTCAATTCAGCCTCAAGAGTCGGCATTAAAGGCAATTCAATTGATGAAGAAATATAGCATTAATTCTTTTCCGGTTGTTGACTCAAATAATAATATAGTTGGTGCTATTAATATGAATACATTGATTCAAGCAAAGTTAATCTAACTTACTGAGATAGTTTCTATAGTATTTTTTTATTATTAAAATGGACATTCAATCCCTTTTATCGAATATTATCAATACATCTCAAACATTTGATGTTTCCGGGTTGTCTCTCAACTCACAAGCTCTGAATAAGGGTGATTTGTTTGTTGCACTGCAAGGCGAGAAAAACCATGGAGCTGATTATATTGAAAATGCAATTGAAAATGGCTGTGTAGCAGTTTTGATAGAAGGAAAAGACTTTGATTGTAGCGTTCCAACTATCAAAATTGATAACCTTAAGTGCCACCTTTCAACCCTTGCTCAAAACTTCTACACCAAAGCAAAAGAGGTTGACCTTATTGCAGTAACAGGCACTAATGGCAAGACTTCAGTCAGTCATTATATTTCACAACTATTAGACCACTTAAAAATCGACAATGGCGTCATTGGAACTCTTGGAATCAGCAAAGTTCAAAAGAAAAGTATCAATACAACGCCGGATATCTTCTCAATATATAGCACATTGAACGAATATAGAGAACAGGGAGTTAATGTTGCCATTATTGAAGCTTCTTCTCATGCGCTCATTCAAGGGCGACTTAAGGGCCTTTCTTTTTCTCAAGGCATCTTCACCAACCTAACTCAGGATCACCTGGATTATCATAAAACGATGGATAATTATCGAGAGGCTAAAGGTAAATTATTTCAAGACGGCATTTCAAAGAAAGCTATTATTAATAGGGATGATTCGAATCATCAATATTTTTTAGATACCTCTTCAGACAAGGAGCCAATAACTTTTGGAATTGGTGATTTAGATTTTTTTAAACAAAGTGATAATGGTTTTATCTGCCAACTTAATAAATATGTTTTTGAGTTGCCTTTAGTGGGTGAATTTAATCTATCTAATGCTATAGCTGCATACACTAGTATCAAGTCTTTAGGGCTTAGTGATGATCAAATTATTCCTTGTCTTGCAAAACTTTCTTCACCTCCTGGAAGAATGCAAAAACTCGAAAATAGTAATATTTGGATTGACTACGCTCATACGCCTGACGCCCTTGACAATGCCTTATCTACTCTGAGATCTCACTATCCTGAATTTAAAATTAGAGTGATATTTGGTTGCGGCGGAGATAGAGATAACAGCAAAAGGCAGGCTATGGGAAAAATTGCGAGTGAAAATGCTGACAGCATTATCTTGACAAATGATAATCCTAGAGGAGAAGATCCTCAGGCAATAATTAATGATATTCTTGCCGGAACAAAAGTTGAAAATGATGTTCAGATTATGCTTGATAGGGGAGATGCAATTCATTCAGCTATAGAAAACCTTGGAGAAGAAGAGGCTCTCCTTATAGCTGGGAAAGGCCATGAAACAACTCAGATCATAGGCTCTGAAATACATCAATTTAGTGACATTGAGGTAGCACTAAATGCTCTCATCTAACATTCAGCAAATTGCCAGAGTCGTTAAAGGCAAATTAAATACTACTCAAAATGCAGAGTTTATTGGGATTTGTACCGATACTAGATTAGAGGTTAACGGGTCTCTTTTTATTGCACTTGAAGGATCAAATTTTGATGGGCATAGTTTTGTTAATAAGGCGAAGAATCTAGGTGCAAGCGCTGTATTAGCGCATAAAAAAATTGACACTAATTTACCCGTTATTCAGGTCGAAAATACCGAAAAAGCTTATCAAGAAATTGCCTCATGGTATCGCCAATTATTCTCTCCAGTTGTCATTGCAATAACGGGTAGTAATGGAAAAACATCAACTAAAAATATGCTTAACAGTATATTGTCACTAGCAGCACCAACACTTTCAACCCAAGGTAATTTAAATAATCACTTAGGAGTTCCACAAACCCTTTGTCACCTGGAAGAGCAACATAAATTTTGCATTATTGAGATGGGCGCAAATCATATAAATGAAATAAGCCTATTATGCGATATTGCTAAACCCCATATATCAATAATTACTAATGCAAATAATGCACATATTGGTGAGTTTGGTAGCGAAGAAGACTTGGTTAAAGCCAAAGGAGAAATCTTTGAGTCATTATCAAAGGATGGTTTAGCTTTATTTAATAAATCCTCTCCTCATAAGCATATTTGGGAAAAAATGTTAGGCACAAAGAATCATACTCTTTTTGGAGATGACAGCAACATCTATGCAAGCGAAATAAAACAATTTAAATCCCATATAAATTTCAATCTAAACTTCGGTGGTGGGACTAAAAATATAGATCTCTCCATGGTTGGAGTGCACCAAGTGGATAATGCATTAGCTGCTACGGCATGCGCATTAGAGATTGGAATTAATCCAGGTTTAATTAAAAAAGGCCTGCAAAACTCCCCTTCTGAAAAAGGCCGGCTTGAACTAATTGAACTTAATAATTTTAAACTACTTGACGACAGCTACAACGCTAATCCGCACTCAATGAAAGCTGCCATTGATACTATTAGTCGTTTTTCTGGTGAGAAAATTCTTGTGCTTGGCTCTATGGCAGAACTAGGAGAGAATTCAAAAAAACTCCATCAAGAGATAGGTGATTATGCTCGTCAGGCGAACATAGACCTCCTTTTTACAATTGGAGAAGATGCAATACACTATAAAGGTGAGCACTTTGAAGATATTAACTCAGTATTTGATACATTAAATAAGAATCACAAAGGCTCTACAATCTTAATAAAAGGATCAAGAATGATGAAGCTAAATGAATTGGTTGATATTTTCTTAAATACCTTAAACTCTCCTTGACCTTTAGATAAAACATGGCGATAATTACGCAGCTGCGCTCGTAGCTCAACTGGATAGAGTACTCGGCTACGAACCGAGCGGTTGCAGGTTCGACTCCTGCCGAGCGCGCCAACCCGTAAAAGTTTGCTCTAAACATCATGAGTCTTTGATAGAATGGGTCATACTATGTTGACACTCCCGAATCTAATTACTCTGGCCAGAATTTTATTAATTCCTGTCTTTATTGGTTTGTTTTATCTCCAACCTAATTATCTAGATGGAGAGCCTCTTGGATGGATTAATAACGCCCTAATAGCAATTTTTTTAATCATTAGCACCACAGACTTTATCGACGGATTTTTAGCAAGAAAACTTAATCAAGTTTCTGCACTGGGTGCTTTTCTCGATCCAGTTGCGGATAAATTAATGGTCTGCACTGCACTAATTCTTCTAATCGACTACTATCATACTTGGTTTATTACTATACCTTCAATCATCATCATTTCTAGAGAAATACTTGTTTCAGCTCTGAGAGAGTGGATGAGCGAGGTCGGCAAAAGAGCGAATGTTGCTGTGTCGTGGATTGGAAAGTCAAAGACATTTGTTCAGATGGTTGCAATACTCTTTTTATTAATACATCAACCCCTGTTATTTTTCTCTTTCAATGAGATAAATATGATTGGAAGAATTTTGCTTTTTATTGCGACTTTTCTAACCCTTTGGTCAGGCATAAAATATCTCATTGCAGGCTTAAAAACATTTGACAGTTAGAAAAAAAACACTATAATTTCACAGCTTGTGCGGGAATAGCTCAGCTGGTAGAGCATCACGTTGCCAACGTGAATGTCGCGAGTTCGAATCTCGTTTCCCGCTCCAAATTCTAACTGCAAGTTTTAGCCTCTAAAAAACAGGCTTTTTTTTAGTTAAACCTAAAATGGCTGGGTAGCAAAGCGGTTATGCAGGGGCCTGCAAAGCCTTTTAGACCGGTTCGACTCCGGTCCCAGCCTCCATTAACAGAGTTCCGTATAATCCTTTGTTAGGCTTTAGTGACATTCATTAAAAACTTGTGCCTGACATTTTTCGCACTTACTTTTATCAAGCCTATCATAAAGCACATGAATTGCTTCTGACTTGGTGTCAAAGAAGTTATCTCGACCTATCTCATTAACAAAGTTAACCTTCTCCATAAACTCAAAAGTTGAAGTTTTAACGGCAACAAAATATAGACTACCATTCTTTGCTTTAAGGCGTTTGTTTTCGTTCAAAAGTGCCTCAATTCCAGCAAGATCTATAAAATTAACACCACTTGCAACAATCAAAATATGATAAATTCTTTGATTATCAACTATTTGACTCAGCTGTTTTTGAATATGGTTAATTGATCCAAAATAGATTGACATGTCAATTCTAATGATCTTAAGTTGAGGGCACTGAACTAAAGGAGCCTTTCGAATGCTTTGTAAACGCCTATCGCCCTCACCTGGTGGAGTTGCAAAAGCTAATGTATGGACATCAGGAGTTGATGTTTTAGCAATGAAAAGCATCAAAGATAATAGCACCCCTAAATAGATTGCAAACTCTAGCTCAAACAATAAAGTAGCGAGAAATGTTGCCGTAAAAATAACACTTTCCGACTTACTATATTTAAAAGTTTTTTTAATATTTTTAAAGTCAATTAAATTATAAGCAACAAGCAAAATTATCCCGGCCATTGCTGCAAGTGGCAAATATGAGATTAAAGGAGCAACTAATAAAACAATTACTATCAAAAAGAGTGCTGCAAGAATAGCAGAAAGAGGCGTTCTAGCTCCAGCTTCAAAGTTTACGCCTGATCGGGTAAAGGAACCAGAAGATGCATAACTGGAAAGGAAGCTGCCAACAATATTTGAAGCGCCTTGACCAATAAATTCTTGGTTTGCATCAATTCTTTGATTAGATTTGGTTGCAATTGACCTGCCGATTGATGACGCTTCTATAAGACCTAATAGAGCAATAGCAAAAGCCTCAGGCGCGAGTCCCTTTAATGAATTTAATGAGAAGTCTGGTGAAGATAGTGGTGGAAGGTAAGCAGGCATCGCACCAACAGTTTTTATCGTATCGGTAAGGTTGCTTAAATAAAATGCAAGAATACCTCCCACAAGCATGCCAATTAAAAGATTAGGATATTTTGGTCTGAAAATTTTGACCAAAACTGCACTCATTAATGTCCCTAGGCCAACAATCAATAAATATATATTAAACTCTCCAACGCCCCAATATATATCAAACCAAGTGTGAATAAAATCTTCTCCTCTTGGTATTTCAATTCCAATGATATAAGGGATTTGACTGCTCGCAATTAGTAATGCAGCCCCTGCTGTAAAGCCAATCACAACATTGTGAGAAACAAAGTTTATCAACAAACCAAATTTAGCCAAACCGAATACAAGTTGATAAACTCCCGCCAAGAAAGTAAGCGTTAAAGCTAATGAAACAAATTCTTCAGTACCTGGCGCTGCATACTTGCTTACTGCTGCGAAAACTACAATTGAAATCGCAGTTGTTGGACCAGAAACAAGATGAAAAGAAGAGCCAAAAAACGCAGCAATAATTGGAACAACCATTGCAGTATAAAGACCATATTCTGGAGGCATTCCAGCAATTGTAGCAAAGGCAACACTCTGAGGAAGTACAATAATTGCGCCAGTTAGGCCTGCAAAAAAATCAGCCTTAATTGTCTCCAATGTAGTTAGTCTAAACCAAACTATAAAAGGGAAAATTTTTGCTAATCGAGTCATAAATTTAAATATTCAATAAAGTGATGTCTTGCAGTGGGTGGTAGATTATATAGTAATTCCTATAAGCTTTTTGGCTCAACAAAAAGATTAACTTTTAATCGGTTCTATTACAACTGAACAAAGAACATATACACGGCTGTTCCTGCAACAATACTTAGTAATGCGTTTCGTTTATACACTTGAAAGCCAATCGTAATTGCAAGTGCCAAGAAAGTATAGAAAATTTCAGATGAAAAATAATTTACATCTTTCAACATATAAATTACAAGAATCATCATTACCATTGGTGGTGTACTTTTTGCGACATAGTTGAGTATAAAGCTCTCTTTACCCGAACTAAAAAGCAAGAAAGGAATCAACCTTGTGAAGTAGGTTGATATTGCCATTACTATTATGACAACCAGAAGGTATTCCAATTCATCCATTGTTATTTGTTTTAATGATGCGTAATAAAATGATTGAGCCAATTGAGATCAAAATTGCAATAAGCAACATGTGATTAACAAAAAATGTAAGCGCAAATATTGAAGCTATAAATCCAAGAATGAATGGCAATAATCTTCTAACCATGATCCACTGCTCGATCAACAAAACTACAAACAAGGCAGTTGCTGCAAACTCCATTCCATCTGTATTAAATGTTAGAAAACCTGGAGAAATAGCACCAATGGTGCAGCCTAAAACCCAGTATATTTGAGCAAAGAGAGTTATGTAGAGATAATAGCGCTCTTTGTTATAATTTTCTGGAACTTTTATTGTTGTCATCAAAGCATACGTTTCGTCAGTCATTCCAAAAATTAGATACAACTTTCTTAAGTTCCAATTTCCAAAACTTTCTAGAAATGCTAAGCCATAGAACATATGTCTTGAATTTAGAAAAAATGTAGACATCGCAATCTCTATGATTCCCAGACCGGCTGATAAAAAACCAATAGCCATAAATTGTGCTGCACCTGCATAAACAATTATCCCCATTAGAGATGCGAAGTACCATGGATATCCGAGCTCCTGAAATAGCAAACCGAATGCTATTCCCAAAGGTACAAAGCCAAACATAATTGGAAGCGAAATTTTTAATGCTGATCGAATCATTCTAAATGATTAATAAAAATTAAATAAATTATTACAGAACTATTATAGAAATTTAAATCATTCATACTAAAGATATATATTAATTCATTTATACTTTTTTTTACTCGAAAATGAGTAAAATGTAGTTCCATGTTTAAATAGTAATATTTTATTAAATAAACCTATGATAACATAACAGTAACTCATGTATATGAGTTTGAAAATTCTTCGAAAATCAATACAATAACTACTATAAATCTATGTCCAAGCTTGTTCCTCCACACGGCAGTAATATTCTCAAACCACTCGCTATAGAAGGCAATGCAGCAATGCAGGAGCGTAAGAAATCTGAAGCTCTAACTAAAATAGTTTGCACGTCAAGAGAATTTGGCGATGTCATTATGTTTGGAATAGGTGGCTTTACTCCTCTTGAGGGCTTTATGAACAAAGCTGACTGGCTCAATGTCTGTCAAAGTATGGCCCTAGAAAACGGTACTTTTTGGCCAATTCCAATTACCCTTTCAACAAATGATGAAGACATTAAAGAAGGTCAAGAAGTTGCGATTGTATATGAAAAAACCAACGAAATTATTGCCACAATGATTATTTCAGAAAAATACACAATCGACAAAGAATTAGAATGCAATGAGGTATTTAAGACAACTAATATAAATCATCCTGGAGTCGCAATAGTCATGTCTCAAGGAAAATACAATATTGCAGGAAAAATAAAAGTCATATCTGATGGAGGATTTTCTGAGCAATATGGTGAGCTCTATATGACACCCCAAGAAACTCGCTCATACTTTGAGGAAAAAAATTGGTCTACAATCGCTGCATTTCAAACCAGAAATCCAATGCATCGATCACATGAATATTTAGCAAAAATTGCCATAGAAATATGTGATGGCGTAATGATTCACTCTACATTAGGGGAACTTAAGCCTGGAGATATTCCTGCTGAAGTGCGTTCAGAGGCAATTTCAACACTAATAGAAAACTACTTTGTACAGAACACTGTTCTTCAATCAGGGTATCCATTAGATATGAGATATGCTGGCCCTAGGGAGGCATTGCTACATGCACTATTTAGGCAGAATTATGGCTGCTCTCATTTAATTGTTGGACGAGATCACGCAGGTGTTGATGATTATTATGGCCCATTTGATGCTCACAATATTTTTGATGAAATTGATAGTGGCCTAATTACAAAACCACTAAAGATTGACTGGACATTCTGGTGTAATAAGTGTGCTGGCATGTCAAGCATGAAAACATGCCCTCATAGCCACGAAGATCGGCTATTACTTTCTGGATCAAAATTGAGACATCTACTTAGTGAAAATGAAGAGGTTCCAGAAAACTTTTCAAGACCAGAAGTACTAAAAATCCTTCAAAATTATTATGCTGGAATTAAGGATAGTGACAAAGTGAAAGTTGATCTTAAAGGGCATTCTGCAAAATAGACTGTTATGACAATAAATAATATAAACTGGTCCACGAGTTATGAGTTTTCTGGTTCTATAAAATTAAGACTTCTAGAATCTGTATCTTCTAAAATTCTTGCTCGGAAATGTAGTACATTAACTTTTTGTAAAAAGTATTTATGTAATACAATTTAATAAAGGAAAAAATATGATCTCGATAAATCCATTTTCTGAAATAGGAGCTTTCATTCCATCTGTTATGATGCAAATATACGTAGTTGCTATGTTTCTTCTAGTAATTGGTGCAACTATTTTTGACGTCATTCACAAAAAAAGCGCTAAGTACTTTTTTAACAACTCAGTAAAAGCAAAAAAATCTGCTACAAGAAATGTTAATTCAGGTGAAAAAGCATCCCTAGCTTTCAAAACAGCCACCAACGAGGTACTTACTTCTTCAGAGTTTTGTAGCACTAGGAGAAGGCTTGCGCACCTTCTAACAATGTATGGTTTCGTATTATTTGTTATTGCCACCGCTGTAATGATTTTCTCATATTCAACTCCTAACTCAGTCACGCCTTCTATTTGGCCATTATTGTGGCATCTTGGTGCTGCTATGCTTTGTCTAGGTGGTTATTGGTTTTGGTTCTTTATTAGAGTTGATGTTGCAGCTGAAGGTAATAAATGGTACAGAGTTATGAGAGCAGACTTATTTGTCCTTTCTCTAATTGCTATGGCTACTTTTGCACTTATATGGTCTTATCTTCTATCAAACCAAATTGCTGTATGGCAAACTTTATTCTTTGTTCTTTTTATCATTTCGAGTACTGTTCTATTTGGAGGGGTGCTTTGGTCTAAATTTGCGCACATGTTTTATAAGCCTGCTGCTGCATATCAAAAAAGAGTTACTAAAGCAGATGGATCAAGAGAGAATCTTCCTGAGCCGGCTGATTTACCAGAAAAGTTTGGTCTTGGAATAAAACGTGAAGCACCTCGTCACTATTAATAATTAATTTTTCGGAGAAAATATTATGCCAACATTTGTATACATGACTCGATGCGATGGATGTGGTCACTGCGTAGATATCTGCCCATCAGATATCATGCATATTGATAAAACTATTCGTCGTGCAGTTAACATTGAACCAAACATGTGTTGGGAATGCTACTCCTGTGTTAAAGCATGCCCACAAAATGCAATTGATGCTAGAGGCTACGCTGATTTCGCCCCCCTAGGGCATAGTGTTAGAGTTCTTCGTGAAGAAGAAAAAGGAACAATCTCATGGAAAATTAAATTTAGAGATGGACGAGAGAAAAATTTTCTTTCCCCAATTACCACGCAACCGTGGGGTGAAAAAATTCCAAAACTTGGTGAGCTAGAAGTCCCCGATCAAGAAGCGCTTGACTCACAGTTATTATGTTTTGAACCTGATGCTCTTAATGTTGAGACGGGTTTGCCTGTCATTAGCAAGGATAAGCTCAAAGAGGGAGTCTACTACTAATGGCAAAAAGAAAAACTGTTTGGGAAGATTGTGACATTTTAGTCGTCGGTGGTGGTATGGCTGGTACAGGTGCAGCATACGAGGCAAGATACTGGGGTCGTGATATGAGAATTATTTGCGCTGAAAAAGCAAACATTGATCGAAGTGGAGCTGTTGCTCAAGGTTTATATGCAATCAACTGCTATATGGGAATGCAGTGGGATGAAAACCAGCCAGAAGATCATGTGAGATATGCAAGAAATGATCTAATGGGCTTAGTGCGCGAAGATTTAGCCTTTGATATGGCTCGACATGTTGATTCCGCCGTTCATAAATTCGAAGAATGGGGACTACCCATTATGAGAAATGAAGAGACTGGGCGCTATCAGCGTGAAGGCAAATGGCAAATCATGATACATGGTGAGAGTTATAAACCAATTGTTGCTGAGGCAGCTCGTAATTCAGTAGATAAAATTTACAACAGAATTATGGTGACTCATCTTTTGATGGATGAATCCAAAGAAAACCGTGTCGGTGGTGCTGTAGGATTTAACTGTAGAACAGGTGACTATCATGTCTTCCGTGCAAAAGCAGTAATTGTTGGCGCTGGTGGCGCTTCCCATATCTTTAAGCCTCGCTCAGTTGGAGAGGGAATGGGAAGAACCTGGTACGCTCCATGGAGTAGTGGTTCGGCCTATGCCTTACCAATTCAAGTTGGCGCCAAGATGACGCAAATGGAAAACCGAATTGTTTTAACTCGCTTTAAAGACGGATATGGTCCCGTTGGAGCTTACTTTCTTCATCTTAAAACATACACGCAAAATACCTACGGTGAGGAGTATGAATCGAAGTGGTATGAACATACGAAAGCAATGGTTGGAGAATATATTGACCATACACCAACACCTACTTGTTTAAGAAACCATGCCTTTATTGAAGAGGTCAAGGCTGGAAGAGGCCCTATTCATATGGTCACAATGGAGGCTTTTCAAGATCCTCACTTAGAAGTTATCGGCTGGGAAAACTTTTTAGGGATGACTGTTGGTCAAGCTGTTGTTTGGGCATCTCAAAATATTGATCCTAAATACACAAATCCTGAATTAACAACTTCTGAGCCTTATGTTATGGGTTCCCACGCAACTTGTTCTGGCGCTTGGGTGAGTGGTCCAGAAGATATCTCGCCACCCGAATACTTCTGGGGTTATAACAGAATGCTAACTGTTGAAGGTCTTTTCGGTGCAGGTGATACTGTTGGAGGCACTGCGCATAAGTTCTCATCAGGCTCATTTACTGAAGGAAGAATTGCAGCAAAAGCAGCGGTTAAGTATATTCATGATCTTGGTGATGAGAAAATTCAAATCAGCAATAAACAGTGTGATGATCTTAAGGAAATTATTTTTAAGCCTCTTGAAAACTATACCGTTGGACGAAATGAAATAACAGCTGGAACAGTTTCACCAAGCTACTTATTGCCTATTCAAGGCCTACAACGACTTGAAAAAATCATGGACGAGTATGTTGGCGGTATCAGTGTTAACTATATGACTAATGGCAACCTTCTTAAAAAAGGCATAGAGCTACTTGGCATTCTTCAAGAAGATCTTGAACATATAGGCGCTGAAGACTTACATCAATTAATGCGTGGATGGGAACTGAAGCATCGTACTATTACCTCAGAGTGTGTTGCACAGCATACTCTTTTCCGTGAAGAAACGCGTTGGCCAGGATATTACTACAGGGGTGATCATATGAAGCTCGATGATGACAATTGGCATTGCTTGACTGTATCAAGACGTGATCCAAAAACGGGCGAATGGACAATGGAAAAAGCGCCACTTTATCATATAGTTGATTAATAGAATATCTGAAATATTTAAAATTGAGGCCTCTATTGAGGTCTCAATTGTTTATTATCTATAATACTAATTTTGTAAACTTAAGTCATAGGTTATTTATATGAATCTACTCGAAAAAACTGACAAAGAAATACTCGAAATTGCTAACCCAATGTGGGATGATCTCGTAGAGTCCTCCAATAAAAGAGACTATCTTGGCTTTATAAAACACTTCTCAAAAGAGATGATAATGGGCGCGAATGAAGTTGAGATAGGAAAGCAATGGACAAAGAATAAATTTTTATCTAGCCTTTCTATTGAAAGGGAATTTTTGGGATGTTTGAGAAGAGGTGATTATATTTCAATCCTTTATAAACAAAATAGCAACGAAGTTCCAGGCGAATTTTTAGGGAGACTAGTATTGGGTGTCGAGGATGATGAAATCAAAATTTTTGGTGCGACAATTTTTTAGAATTATTGAATGACTGATACAATTTCTACCAATAAATATGTTGAACTAACCTACAGGATTGTTGATAAATCGAATGGAGAAGTCATTGAGCAAGTCGAAGATCCATTGGGATATGTTCAAGGAGACAATACATTATTATTTAATCAAGTAACAAAAGAACTTGAAGGTAAATGTGTTGGTGATAAAGTTGAAATTCTTTTAAATTCTGAAGATGCCTTTGGTCCAAAAATTGATGAATTAATTTTCACTGATGACATCAATAATGTGCCCTTAGAGTATAGGTTCATAGGTGCTAGTGTCACAATGCAAAACGATAAGGGTGGAACCAAAGACTTTACTGTGACTCATATTGAAGATGGGCAACTAACCATTGATGGGAATCACCCTTTAGCAGGAAAAGACATCATTTTTTATGTTGAAGTTTTATCTATTCGTGACGCTACAGCTGATGAAATTATTGAGGGTGGTTCAATCGAATAATTGTTGTTCTAATATTAAAATTAGTTTGCTCAAAAATCAATTAAACACGTCATCAAAAATCTGCGGCTCAATAACCCACTCTTGATCACTTTTAATAGTAAGCTTTAAACACTTTGCGGCCCCATAATTCCGAATCTTTCCTGCTGAGCCAGGGTTAACAACCCATGTTGATTGCTCTTTGTCAATAACTTGCTTATGAGTATGGCCATAAACTATAACCTTAGCATTTGGATAAGCCTGCCTCAAAGAGCCATGACTCGGTTGAGTATGTCCATGCCTATGACCATGCTCTACAGCTATATTTCCCCCAGGAAGATTTAGCATCTCCACCTCTCCAAGGGAAGTAATATATATATCGTTATTACCTTTGACAGCTATCATTTTTTGTTTAGGTTTAAGCACAGCCAAGGAATCTTCATCGATAATATCTCCTGCATGAATAACAAAATCACAGGTATTCATAAGCTTGACTATTTCAGGATGAATCACCCCATGAGTATCAGAGAGAATACCAACTTCTATCACTTTTATTGGAGAGATTTTAGTCTAAGTCGAAGTGCATTAAGCTTGATAAAACCTTCAGCATCCTTTTGGTTATATGCACCTTCATCATCCTCAAATGTTGCTATTTTTTCACTAAATAAGCTGTTATTTGATTTTCTACCAACGACTGATGTGCTTCCTTTATACAACTTTAATCTGACTTCACCGCTCACATTTTCCTGAGAAGCATCAATAGCTGCCTGCATCATTTCACGTTCTGGTGCGAACCAAAAACCATTGTAAATTAATTTTGCATACTTCGGCATTAACTCATCCTTGAGATGAGCAGCTTCACGATCCAAAGTTAATGATTCTATCGCTCGATGAGCTTTTAACATGATTGTTCCAGCAGGCGTTTCATAACAGCCTCTTGACTTCATGCCAACAAATCGATTCTCAACAATATCAAGCCTACCTATTCCATGAGCTCCAGCAAGTTCATTCAATTTCTCCATGACTGTAGCTGGGGACATCGACTGACCATTGATTGCTACGATGTCACCTTTTTCATAGGATAACTCAACATATTCTGGTTTATCTGGAGCATTTTCTGGTGATACCGTCCAACGCCACATCTCTTCTTCAGCCTCCTGCCATGGATCCTCTAAGACATCTCCTTCATAGGAAATATGAAGAAGGTTAGCATCCATTGAATACGGGGATTTTTTTGATTGTTTTTTATAATCAACCTCGATGTTATTTTTCTCAGCATAATTCATTAAGCTTTCGCGCGAAGACAAATCCCATTCACGCCAGGGGGCGATAATTTGAATTTCTGAATTGATGGCATAAGCGTTCAGTTCAAACCTTACTTGATCATTACCTTTGCCAGTAGCTCCATGAGAGATTGCATCTGCACCAACTTCTTTTGCAATCTCCACCAACCTTTTAGAAATCAAAGGCCTTGCTATTGAAGTACCCAAAAGATACTCGCCTTCATAGATAGCATTTGCTCTAAACATTGGAAAAACAAAATCACGTGCAAACTCCTCACGTAAATCTTCAATATATATTTCCTTAATGCCCATTGCCTGAGCTTTTAATCGGGCTGGCTCAACCTCTTCACCCTGACCAATATCTGCCGTAAAAGTAACCACCTCACAACCGTAAGTTTCTTGTAGCCACTTAGCAATAATACTAGTATCTAGGCCTCCTGAATACGCCAATACAACTTTCTTCATTATTTATTTATATAGTTAAATTCTTTTTTATAAAGCACTTCGCCATTTGAGTTTAGCACTTCCACTGTCCACTCTCCCAGCCAAGTAGGCCAAAGATTTTTTGATGACCAAACTCTCCATCTGGGTCCATTTATATCAAATACAACATCAGCCATTACTTTATGATTATAAATCCAGCGATGTGTAACACTTTGACCCTGAAGGTTGCGAATATTAGTAAAAAAGTAGATTTTACCGAAAGAATTGTCGATCTCTTCAATAATATTAATTGGCTCTCTATCTTGGATTTCTAGAGCAAAATCTGCATTCGAAATATTCTCATGGGGCCATTCATCTGCAATAGCGCTTGACGTTATCATTAAGCTAAAAATTATTGCAATTAATTTATTCACTTATTCCACCCAATTAATGATATGTTCGAATAATTGATTTTCGTTAATTTCATTATCTTTATAACATCTTCCTCTTACTGAAATTCCTGCAAGATGAACGCTTTCTTTATCTCCACTGATAAGTGGGTGCCATTCTTGCAAGCTCTTGCCTTCATATAGTAACCGATATGCACAGGTTGTTGGGAGCCAATTAAACTTTTCCCCCCAATCTGAGTTAATACTCAAGCAGTCAGGAACATATTTTTGACGGTCTAAATAATGAGGACAAGAGCAAGTTTCTTCATCTAGATAATGACAAGCAACATCTGTAAAGTAAACTTTTTCATTGCTATCATCTTCCAGCTTATGAAGGCAACAGCGTGCGCAACCGTCACAGAGTGACTCCCACTCTTGTTCACTCATTTCATCTAACGATTTACTCTCCCAAAAAGGTATGTTTGAATTATTCAAAGTTTATTAAGACTTTAATTTAGGTTAGGTATCAAATTAATTATAAACTCCTTACAAGCTTTCTAACGCTTTCCATATGATTTTCAAAAATATGTTTATTCATGTTGGGTAATACAGAATAAAATCTAATGTATTTAGTTTTCAAGCCACCTAATTGAAACACAGATTTTTTTAGCCTTCTAAAGGGAATATTGTCAAAAAAAGAAAAATTCCAATAACTAACCATAGGCCCGCCGTAGCTTATTGAAACGATTCCTAATTTACCTTTCATCGCACCGGGAACAGGGAAGCCATAATTTTTAAAATATTTACTATCAGTAAACATCGATCTATAAGAAAAAAACCATTTAGGATGAAGCACCCAATCGATCCAATTTTCTAAAATACTATTGAGTCTGAGATTATGACAAGCGCCTATCAAAAACATCACATCACTTGATTCAAGTCTTTTCCTATAGTCTAAAACTAGCTTAGGGGGAGGGTTAATATTCTGATTATAAAACGGAAGTTGTTCTTTTTCGTCAAATAAATTTACAAGATCTATTTCATAGCCGCACTTTTGTGCCTCATCAATAAAGGTATCCCTGACAGCTGAATTAAATGAATCTTTAGTATTGTGATGACCATAAGCTATAAAAATTTTTTTCACTGCAAACCTCCTCCTCATTAATTATGGATTCATCTGATGTAAAGATTTAGCCTTCTAAAAGATTTTTCTTTAAAGTCCTATACAAATACTCGTTAATTATTATTTGTAAACAATTATAGGCTTGTTAACGTAAATAATCTTTCTATTCCAATTGCAACACCTGAACAAAAAGGAAGTGATGAACTTGAAAGCTCTTTTAGGAATTGCTCATCAATGGCCGGAATACTTTTGGATAACTTTTCTCTTTTAATTAATTCCTGATTGAATCTTGAGCGATAATCCTCACTGCTTTGTAACTCCTGATAGCCATTTGCAATTTCAATCCCCTTTATATACATTTCAAATCGATTTGCAACAAGGCCATCAATCTGAGCCAGAGCAGCCTGGTGCTTTGGAAAATCATAAATAAAGCAAACCGGAATGTCTTTGAGTTTTGGCTCAATAAGATGAACAAAAAGAACTGTTTGCATATCCTCTATCCAATCATAATCAGAATTTAGACCAAGGGATTGTAGAATTTTCTTTAGCTCTTCAATATCAGAATTTAAGATATCAATATCTGAAAAATCAAAGAAAGCTTGAGCATATGACATCTTTTGAACAGGGTCATTTTTTCCAAGAACAACCAATAACTCCTCAATCTCATCCATCAATTGATGCATATCAAAATCAACTCTATAAAACTCCAACATTGTAAATTCATTAGAGTTAATATTTCCTTGTTCATTGTCTCTAAATACCTGACAAATTTGAAATATATCACCACTTCCTTTAGACAATAGTCGCTTCATTTCTAATTCAGGTGAGGTGTGTAAATAAAATTTAGAAGATTTTGATAGTGCATGGTTGACTGACAATTCAATACTATCAATATATACATCAGTTGTTGGCGTATCCAGAAGAGAAGGAGTTACAACCTCAATGACTTGACGTGAATAAAAAAAATCTCTAATTTTTCGAGTTAGATTTTGATAATTTACAAGATTTTCTTTGAACTTAGACATGAGGGCATAGATTAGGCACGCCCAGTATATTCGTTCGTTCGTGTGTCAACTTTGACCTTATCACCTATACCTACAAATAAAGGTACCTGAACAACAACTCCTGTATTCAGGGTGGCTGGTTTTCCGCCGGTACCTGCTGTATCTCCCTTTAGACCAGGATCAGTATCAACTACCTCTAAGGTTACATGGTTAGGCGGAGATACAGAAATTGGATTATTATTCCAAAGCGTTACAATACAATTATCTTGCTCTACCAGATAGTTTAATGAAGTTCCCATAGACTCCTTTCCAAGATCAAATTGTTCAAACGATTCAGGCTCCATAAAATGCCATTTTTCACCATCAGAATATAAGTATTGCATCTCAAGTTCCATAACATCAGCAGCCTCAAGTGACTCACCAGATTTAAAAGTTTTTTCAAGAGTTTTTCCAGTTATGAGATCTTTAAACTTGACCCTATTAAAGGCCTGGCCTTTTCCAGGCTTAACAATTTCATTGTTGACAATTGAACATGGGTTCCCATCAAGCATTAATTTCAAGCCATTTTTAAACTGACTGGTACTGTAATTCATAATTTTTGATCCTACAATTTTTTTTAATCGTGAGCTATGTTTGCGAAAAGAGATTTTAATAAGCTGGATCAGATATATTCATCATTTAAAGAAACAGCTTAATAAAATCAAGTCTTCAATCGAAGAATGATAAAATGTGTCACCTTATATTTTAACCATAAATAAATAAATTATATGCATATACACGAATACCAGGCTAAAGACTTATTCAAGAAAAATGGTATTAAAGTGCCAAACTTTATTGTTGTGTCAAATGCAAATAAAACAGAAGCCGCTTGCGAAAAATTAGGAGGCTCAATTTGGGTTGTAAAAGCTCAAGTTCATGCTGGCGGAAGAGGGAAAGGCGGAGGTGTAATAGTATGTAAAAACATCCAAGATGCAATAAGTGCTAGTAAGAAATTGTTAGGAAAAAATTTGATAACACCGCAAACAGACTCAAATGGTCAGCCCATCAATGAGGTCATTATTGAGGCAGGTCAAGATATAAATAAAGAATTGTACCTAGGATTACTTGTTGATAGAGGATCAGAGCGAATTACTGTGTTAGCTTCAACCGAAGGAGGGATGGATATTGAAAAAGTTGCTTCTGAAACTCCTGAAAAAATTATTAAGAAAAAAATTGATCCTCTTGGAAAAATAACAATTGATGAATGCAATGAGATTTCAAATGAATTAAGTCTAGATGCATCTCTTCATGATCAATTTGCAAAAACTCTTCTTGGTCTTTATGCAATTTTTACAGGACATGATGCCAATCTTATTGAAATCAATCCACTAATCATAACAAGTGATAATCAAATAATGGCACTTGATGGCAAAATTGATTTTGATGACAATGCACTCTATAGAAATGAATCAATTTCAATTCTTAGAGATGTTGCGCAAGAAGATGAAAAAGAAAGAAGTGCCAGTGAGCATCAATTAAATTATATCTCTCTAGATGGAACAGTTGGGTGCATGGTCAATGGTGCTGGGCTAGCCATGGCAACTATGGATTTAATTGAATACCATGGTGGTTCACCTGCAAACTTCCTAGATGTCGGTGGAGGAACAACATCTGAAAGAGTCGCAAAAGCTTTTGAAATTATCCAAAGTGGAAAAAATGTTAAAGCGATTTTAGTTAACATTTTTGGAGGCATAGTCCGATGCGACCTTATTGCTAATGGCATCCTTCAGGCAATTGAAAAAGTAGGATTAATCCTACCGATTGTAGTTCGTCTTGAAGGCACTAATGCAGCAGAAGGTTTAGAAATTTTAAGTGCTAGTAACTTTGATATCATCACAGAGGCGGACTTAACAAAGGCTGCAAAACAAGTTGTGGAGATGGCTAAATGAGCGTACTAATTAACAATAAAACAAAAGTAATTTGTCAAGGTTTCACTGGAAAACAAGGCACTTTTCACTCAGAACAATCGATTGCTTATGGCACTAACTTTGTCGGAGGTGTGACTCCAGGAAAAGGTGGACAAACTCACTTAGAAAAGCCTGTATTTAATTCTGTCAAAGAAGCCATGAGTGAAACAGGTGCCAATGCCACAATGATTTATGTTCCGCCGAGATTTGCATACGCATCTATCGTTGAGGCAATTGAGGCAGAAATGCCGGTCATCGCATGTATTACTGAAGGGATCCCTGTGCAAGATATGATTAAGGTTAAAGCTATTATTACTGATAGCAAATCAAGACTCATTGGTCCTAACTGCCCTGGAGTTATTACGCCTGATGAATGTAAACTTGGAATTATGCCTGGCAATATTCATAAAAGTGGAACGGTTGGAATTGTCTCTCGTTCGGGAACTCTAACCTATGAAGCGGTTCATCAGACTACACTTGCAGGTCTCGGCCAAAGCACCTGCATAGGTATTGGTGGAGACCCGGTACAAGGAATGAACTTTATTGACTGTCTGAAATTATTTGAAGCTGATAAGGATACACATTCAATTGTCATGGTTGGAGAAATTGGAGGCAGCGCTGAAGAGGAAGCTGCAGAGTATATCAAATCAAATATCACCAAACCTGTTGTTTCTTATATTGCCGGACTAACAGCACCAAAAGGAAAAAGAATGGGTCATGCAGGTGCTGTAATTAGTGGAGGTTCTGGAGATGCAAAAAGTAAAATTCAAGCACTCAATAATGCTGGTGTAAGCGTTTCACCAACCCCTGCTTTAATGGGTCAAACATTACTTGAGGCCTTATAATAGTTTTTTAATTTATTATTTAAAGTTGGATGAAATTCTTTAGAAACAGTAGATTTGCAGTCTTAATGATTTTTGCTATTAATGGTGCTTTATTTGGAACTTGGGCGTCACGTATTCCTGCAATTTCAAATATTCATGGTTTATCGCCGGCCTCTTTAGGATCATTAATTTTCTTAATGGGTTTATCAGCTGTTGTTGCATTCTCTATTTTTGGAAGAGCTGCTGATCGTTTTGGTGCTGCATTTGTGACCAAGACTGCTAGCAGTATATTTCTTCCACTAACCCTGATCTTCATCGCATATGCTAACTCAATCTGGATGCTGATTGCTGCAATTATATTTTTTGGAGGAATTCATGGAGGAATTGACGTTGCAATGAATGCCTGGGCAGCAGAAGTTGAACGTAAATATGAGCGACCTTTAATGTCATCCTTTCATGCAATGTGGAGTCTTGGTTCAGGAATTGGAGCTGGGTTTGGAGTTTTATTAGCAACCTATAGTCTTGGTGTAAAGACGCATTTTACAATCAGCTCAATTGTAATTTTTTTGGTTGCACTAAGTATTTTGACAATTCCTTTTCAATCTAAGAAAAGGCAAAGAGATAAAAATGTTCCATTCATTTCAATACCTAGAGGACCTTTGCTTGCCATAGCCTTTATAACATTTTTTGCTTCATTGGGTGAAGGTGCTATTGCTGACTGGAGCGCAATTTTTCTTATTAGCGTTGCCAGCATTGATGAAGGTAGTGCAGCTTTAGGTTATACTGCTTTTGCAATTTGTATGTTTACCATGAGATTGATGGGTGACAAAATTGTATCTGTCATCGGACCTTATAAGACGGCCCGATACTCGGGATTAGTTGCAATAATAGGTTCCATAATTTTAGTTACATTTGAATCCCTTCTTCCATTAGTGATAGGTTGTGGTTTAATAGGATTAGGTATAGCAGTCATCATACCGTTAGCTTTTTCTCGAGCAGGAAATGACAAAAATATACCTCAAGGTACAGCAATAGCGAGCATCGCAACTCTGGGTTATGGGGGAATGCTTATAGGTCCATTATTCATTGGGTTGATTGCACAGGCTACATCAATCAAAAGTAGTTTCTTAATCTTTCCAATATTGGCATTCCTAATCTTCGCACTCTCAAAGCATTTATCAATTAAGTCAGCCTGATCTTCTCTCGAGAAGCATCGCATCACCATAACTAAAGAATCGATACTCTTTGTTGATTGCATGCTGATAGGTTTGATGCATTTCTTCAAAACCTATAAAAGCAGAGACCAACATTAATAGTGATGACTTTGGTAAATGGAAATTCGTAATCATTACATCAACCAGCTGAAAATTAAAGCCAGGATAAATATAAATATCTGTATCTCCCTTTTGGCTTTTAAGCTCACCTCCTGTTGACGCAGACTCTAGAGTTCTAACTGCCGTAGTTCCAACTGCTACTATCCGACCGCCACTAGCTTTTGTATGCTTGATTTTATCAACAGTGTTTGAATCAATTTCATACTGTTCACTATGCATTTTATGGTTTTTAATATCGTCAACTTTAACCGGTTGAAAAGTTCCTGCTCCAACATGAAGCGTTACGAAAGCATGATTAATGCCTTGCTTCTCTAGATTAGATAATAGTTCATCATCAAAGTGAAGACCTGCCGTAGGAGCTGCCACAGCGCCATCATTTTTTGCATAGACTGTCTGATATCTTTTAGCATCCTCTTTTGAGTCATCTCTATCAATGTACGGTGGTAAAGGTATATGTCCAATTTCATTAAGCGTTTCAAGAATAGAGTCTATCTTAAAGTTGATGCTATATATTCCATTCCTCTTTTCAGTCACCTGAAACTGAGAATCATTTTCTAAAATAATAAAGCTACCAACCTTTGGTGATCTACTCGATTTAATCATTGCCAAAGCTGAAAATTCATCGATTAAACGCTCTATTAAAACTTCAACTTTTCCTCCAGAGTCCTTGTGTCCAAAGAGTCTTGCTGGTATCACCTTTGTGTCATTAAGAATTAGTAAATCTTTTGGCTTTAGAAATGATCCTAGTTGCGAGAAATGACTATCAACAAACTTATCATCTTTGACTAGCAGGCGTGAGTCAGTTCTGTTTGGACTTGGGTGTTGTGCAATCAATGATTGAGGTAAATCAAAATCAAAGTCACTTAATTTCATTATTTGCCTTGGACTTTTTTACTCGCTGAATCGCAGCATTAATTTTTTCTTTTTGCGCTTTATCTTTTGCCATTTTTTCTTTTAAGACAATCATTCTAGATTTTAATAATTCATCCCTCTCACGTTTATTTCTTTCTAAACGTTCTTGATGAAACTGATATCGATCTCTTGAATTGTCCCTGGTCTCTTTTTCTAAAATCTGTCTTTTGTATAGAGCTTCATGGAATTGAAAATAATCATTATAAGAAATTCTTTTATCTGGATTTGATTCAATCATATCTATACAGTCCACAGGACAAACTGGCAAGCATAAGTCACAACCTGTACACTCTTTAGCAATTACTTGTGTCATTACTTTTGATGATCCTACAAAAGCATCAACTGGACACGCCTGAATACAAAGCGTACATCCAATACAAGCCTTTTCGTCTACCACAGCAATTCGCTTTGGCTTTGTTTCACCATGAGTTTCGTTTAATGGAATAGGTTTACGACCTAAAAGTTCAGCGATAGCATCAACTCCATCCTGACCCCCAGGAGGACACTGATTAATCTCAGCATCACCGATTGCAATGGCTTCAGCATAGGGTTTGCAGCCATCAAAATCACACTGGGTACATTGAGTTTGAGGCAAGACAGCATCAATTTGTTCCACTAAAGACTTTCTTTCGGCTTTTGCGGTATTTCCTAAACCTAAAAGAATTAAATAATTCTCATTCATATATTTAGCAATTTTAAACTAAATGCACTTTCTAGTCTTTAATGACTCTAAAAGCTACTGAGTAAATTATTGTGCTACATATTACTATGGAGCATAGACTTTTGCGGGCAGCCAAGTCACCAAGTCAGGGAATATAAACACTAGAGTGAGTGCAATTAACTGAAGAATAATGAAAGGAACAACGCCTTTATAGATGTCGGTTAATTTAACATCTGGCGGACAGACGCCTTTCAAATAAAAGATTGCAAAACCAACAGGTGGAGTCAAGAACGATGTTTGAAGAGTAACTGCTACTAATAAAGCAAACCAAACTAAATTTGGATTATCAACTACGCCGAAACCGTTAACAGCTAAATCTAAATGCATAATCACTGGCCCCAGAAGAGGTAAGATTATGAGACTGATTTCAATCCAGTCAAGAAAGAAGCCTAAAAGAAATATTATAAACAGGACAGCTATAATCATTCCATATGGACCGAGACCCAGGCTATTAAGCCCATCCTCAATAAACTGATCACCGCCACACTCTCTCAAAACAAGAGCAAAAATTGTTGCCCCTACAAAGATTGCAAAAATATAAGCAGAGGTATTCATTGTATTAAGAACCACATCTTTTAAAACAGCAAAATTAAATCGTTTGTATGCAACAGTTAAGACGATTGCTCCAAGTGCACCAATACCTGATGCCTCAGTTACCGTTGCAATACCCATAAAGATAGAGCCAAGAACCGCAAGAATAAGAAACGCAGGAGGCAATATATCGACCATTACCCTGAGCACATCTCTCAGACCTATAGGTTCGTGATTTTTTGCTAGTGGAACCTTTTCTGGATTTAAAAGTCCATAAACATAGATATAAACTACGTAAAGAATACCTAAAATAAGACCAGGAAAAACGGCGCCCATAAATAAATCGACAACAGAAACAGCTAGCTGGTCGCCCATAATGACAAGCATAATCGAAGGGGGTATTAGAATGCCAAGTGTTCCAGATGCAGCGACCGTTCCTAGTGCAATGGGTTTGTCGTAGTTTTGCTTTAACATAACCGGTAAAGACATTAAGCCTAGTAAAACAACAGAGGCCCCAATAATTCCTGTTGATGCTGCAAGAATAATTCCTATAAGAGTAACTGTTATAGCGAGACCACCCTTAACATTTCCAAACAATCTCTGCATAGAGTGCATCATCTGTTCTGCTACACCCGATTTTTCCAGCATAAGCCCCATAAATATAAACATGGGCAGCGCAACGAGTACCCAGTTATACATAATCGCAAATATTCTTCCATGGAGCATTCCAAGAACGTTGTAATTAAGTCCAGTAAATGTCCAGTCCAACATATCTGTGATATAACCAACACCGGCAAAAAGTATGCCAACACCTGCCAACACCCAGGCGACAGGAAAGCCAGTGAAAATAAGCGAAATAAAGGTTACAAACATTGCAACAACTAACCAATATTCGGGTTCAAAAAACATAATTAGATTTCCTTAGGGTTTTTAATAACTGGTCTAAAAAGACGAGCAATAGTTGAATCATTATCACTTGATTGATTGTTAATGGTATTTTCTCCATGAATTAAGAGAACAGTGTTTTTTATTAATTCTGATAATGAAGCTATAAATATTAGTATTAGGGATATAGGCAAGAGAGACTTAACAATCCATCGATAAGGCAAACCTGTTGTATTTTCAGAGAATTCATTTACAACAAATGAGTGATGCACCCAGCCTACACTATGATCAAAAATAATAATTGTAAAAGGCATTATCAGAAAAAGAATTCCTAAGACTTCAATAATTTGCTGCTTCTTTTTTGTAAATTTCATATGTGCAATATCAACTCTAATATGAGCATCAGTTGTTATTGCATATGAAAGTCCAAACATAAAGAAAGCATAAAAATGCCAGATCAACTCATCAACCCAAGCTTCACCAGCATGAAAGCCATAGCGCAATGTCACTTGTACCAAAATTATCAACATTACAAGCACGTTAAACCAAGCAGTTTTAGTTGTAATTGTTGTAACAATTGAGGTCAAAAACGACACAATTGGGATATGTACATCATCTGAATAATGATTTTTGGTGTTATCAGACATAGACAGTATTTAATTCTTGTGAAAATTCATTATAGCTCAAAAAAAACAGCAGAGCCGAAGCTCTGCTGTATAACAACACATAGAAGAAACTATGTTTACTTTATTGGCCTTGCATTGAAGGACGTGGTAAGTAAATCCACTCTTGCCAGATCTTATAGTTGGCACGGAAGTCATTAAGATGACCATAAATTTCACCAAACTCAGGATCTTCAGCAACTAACTCAGCAACGACTTCATCCCAAGATGATCTGAAAATAGCTAGCATTTCGTCAGACCAATAATGGTTTGTAACTCCTGATTCAACATTAGCTTTCATGTAGTCGAATTGAATTGCCTCTCCCAAAGCAAGACCATCAAGCATGGTAGCCTTACAGGCAGATTCAATTGTTGCTTGTTGTGCTCCACTCATTCCATTCCATGTATCACCATTAATAATTAGGTCAAACATAGTGGAAGGTTGGTGCCAACCTGGATAGTAGTTATGCTTCAAAAGCTTTGGAAAGCCCAAAAGCTTATCAATAGCTGGCATTGAGAACTCAGTCGCATCAATTGCGCCCTTCTCAAGTGCTGGCATAATATCTCCAGAACCTAATAGTGAAGTCGTAACACCTAACTTCTCCATTACATTAGCACCTAAGCCAAAGAAACGCATACGTAAGCCGTCTAGGTCAGCTGGACTATTGATTTCCTTAGTAAACCAGCCAGATGTCTCTGGAGCGATAATTGAACAAGGAACAGCATGAACGTTGTAACCAGCATCATCATAAAGCTTCTGCCATAAGTCACGACCACCTCCATAATAAACCCAAGCCATAAATTCTGGCGCTTCAGGTCCAAATGGAACCGCTGAGAATATTGCTGCTTTTTTACCAAGAAGTCCAGTATTGTAACCTGGTGTTCCCCAGCCCGAATTAACAGAACCGTTAGATACTGACTCTAACATTTCTTTTGTAGCAACCAATTTTCCTGGCTCATATATCTTTACTTTAATACTTCCACCTGAAGCTGCGTTGACTGTGTCAGCGAAGAACAGTGGTGAAGAACCTAAACCAGTTAGGTGAGTTCCAAACCACACGGGAAGTTTAAGTAGTACTTTATCTTCTGCAACAGCTGTAGATGCTACACCCATAGAAAGTATAGCGGCAGTTGCTAGACTAAATAACGATTTAATTTTCATTGAATTTCTCTCCTTTTGTAAATAATTAAATTGTGCCTCCTTACTTAAAAAAACCACAATTATTATCGTGGTAAATTGGTAAGTCCAATACATCATACGATATTTTTTTTAAAAAGTCAAATTAAGATCAAAATCCATATAAATCAATATATTATTCTACATATATGTTTTTAAAAAATGGCCTGACCAATTTTATTTTTTCATGTAGAATATAGTTTTCTTAATTAGATATAATGATTTATGGGCAAAAAAACTACAACAGCTGAAATAGTTTCCCAGCAGATTGAAGATATGATTGCTGAAGGGGCGTTGCAGGAAGGTGTTCAGCTTCCCCCCGAAAGAATCTTAGCGGAAAGACTTAAAGTTTCAAGGCCTACATTAAGAGAGGCAAAACAAATTTTATCCTCAAAGGGACTTCTAAAATCAAAGCAAGGAGGAGGAACATTTGTTAGCTCCTCTTTGAATGCTTATATTTCTGACCCTTTAATGGAGCTTCTTAAGGAGCGTCCAGAGTTTAAGTTTGATATCTTGGAGCTTAGACATACTCTGGATTCAGAGGCGGCCTTTCTTGCAGCATCCAGAGCAAATGATGCTGAAAAGAAAAATATTCAAGAAAAGTACAATGTGATGGTTGATTTGCATACAAGCCGTGAAGACCATGTGGCCTCTGCTTTAGCTGATATTAATTTTCATTTAAGTATTACCGAGGCTTCGCATAATATTGCTCTTCTGCATGTTACGAAAAGCATTTATGATGTGCTACTGTCTAGTATTGAAAACAATCTTAAACATTTATATACGATTAGTGATATTGAACATTCTCTAAACCCTCAACACAAATTAATACTTGATTGTATTTTAAGTGGTGATAGTAAGGGCGCTAAAAAAGCAGCAAAAAAACATATGCAGTTTGTCAACAAATCTATATCTGAAATGGATAAAAAATATGAAAGGCATAAAAGGTTTTTGCATCACTCATCGGTTTTATCAGAAAAAAAATAGATTTAATTATGTTGAAAAGTGAAGTTTACTTTTTTGGTACCTGCTTAGTAGATCTTTTTTTTCCAAAAGAGGGTTTAGCTGGGATGAAGCTTCTAGAACGAGAAGGCATCAAAGTAATCTACCCTAAAAATCAAACCTGTTGCGGACAACCAGCCTTTAATTCAGGTTACAGAAAGGAGGCTTTAAAGGTTGCAAGGGCACAAATTAAGTGCTTTCCAAAAAACATTCCAATTATCGTTCCTTCTGGTTCATGCGCAGGCATGATTAAATTTCATTGGCGAGATTTATTTAAAGGGGAGTCAGATTTTGAGGCAGCTATGTTAGTTGTTGAGAGAGTCTTCGAGTTCACTGAATTTCTTGTAGATAAATTGGAAATTAAATTAACAGATCTTGGGGAGCCTACTCAAATTGCAATTCACACTTCATGTTCAAGTAGAAACGAAATGAAGATTGAGGACAAAATTGAACAACTGGTATCACAACTCTCGGAAGTTGAAGTATTAGAGCAAGAGCACAAATCGGAGTGCTGTGGTTTTGGCGGCACTTTTGCTGTTAAGCAAGCTGATATTTCTGGATCAATGGTTCAAGACAAGACAAATACTCTACTGGCAACCAACGCCTCCTGCGTCATCAGCCAGGAATGTGGCTGTTTGATGAATATTGGTGGTGCTCTTGAAAAACAAAATGCACCAATGAAATCTCAACATATCGCTCAGTTTCTTTGGGAGAGGACTAATGAGTCAGGTTAAATCTCTTGAAAATAGAGTTGACGAAGCTTTAGGTAATGAACAGCTTCAAACCAACTTTCGATCAGCAATGGACTACCTGATAGAAAAAAGGAGTGATCAGTTCCCAGACAAAGATGACCTAAATAATTTAAGAAATACTTCTTCTTCAATTCGATCGAATTCTCTTTCAAAACTGCCAGAACTCCTAATAATGCTTGAAGAGAATTTAGAAAATAACAATATCAAGGTTCATTGGGCAGAAACTGATATTGAAGCAAACAATACTATCTACCAAATACTTAAAGAAGCTAACGCCAAAAAAGTAGTCAAAGGCAAATCTATGGTCACAGAAGAAATTGAACTGAATGAGTTTCTAGATAGTAAAAATATTGAAATACTTGAAACGGATTTAGGGGAGTTTTTGGTTCAGCTTGCCAATGAAAAGCCTTCGCATATTGTAATGCCTGCAATTCATAAAAGCCGAAAAGAAATTTCAAAAGTATTCTTAGAACATTTTCCAGAGTTTCCATACACCGAAGATGTTGACCTAATTACTCAGCAAGCTCGTAAGATTTTAAGAGACAGATTTAGAGAGGCTGATGCAGGCATTTCTGGAGTTAATTTTGCCGTAGCGGAAACAGGTACTCTATGCTTAGTAGAAAATGAAGGCAACGGTAGAATGTGTACGACTGTTCCTCCACTTCATATAGCTGTAGCTGGAATTGAAAAGGTAGTAGAAAACTTAAGTGATGTACCTCCACTACTCGACATCCTTACGAAATCTGCTACTGGTCAAGAAATTACCACCTATTTCAATATGATTTCTTCTCCAAGAAAAAACGATGAAAAAGATGGACCAATGGTAATGCATGTAATCTTACTTGACAATGGGCGATCAAAAATTCATCAAAACACCGAAATGCAAGAAACTCTTAAGTGTATCCGATGTGGAAGTTGTATTAATCATTGTCCAGTCTATACCCAATTAGGAGGCCATGCATATGGTACTGTTTATCCTGGGCCCATTGGGATTACACTTGAACCACAACAAAAAGGCATCTCTGAGCTTGGCGATCTAACCTCGTTGTGTACTATGTGTGGAGCGTGCGCTGAGGTTTGCCCAGTTCAAATTCCTTTACCAAAACTCATCAATAGGTTACGTTCTGAGACAGTTGAGGGAGACTATATGTCTCAATTTATTGAGGGAGTTGGTAGCCAAAGAAAATCAATCGAATCAATTGCTTGGCAAATTTGGAAACATATTTATAGCCATCCAACTCTATATTCGATTTGCTCAAAAGCCATTACAAAGCTCAGTTCTTTCTCTCCAAAAAAATTTGGCGGATGGAGTAATTATCGTGTTATGCCAAAACCTTCAAATACTAGCTTAAAAGAATTAGCAAAGCAGGCGGGATTCAAAAATGAATAAAAGTAAAAACATTATTCTTGAAAGATTAAAAAGTAAGATTCATGACTCAGTTCATAGAGAAAATATACCTTTAATGGCAATGCATGGCTGGACCAATTCAGAAATGATTCAGATGCTCTCGAAGAAACTACAATTATCAAAGGCTGAAGTTTTTAGTATGCCAAATAAGGAGTTAATAAATTGGCTTAATGATGAGCTGCCAAAAAGAAAAATTAAGAATATTCTTAGCGGTGAACAAATTGCAAATGAAATTGCTCAAAGCTTAACCAGCAAGACAGAGCTAATGAGATACGATAATTCTTATGAATCATTTAGTGAAAGCCTATTTAATGAAATTGATGCTAGTATTACCAAATCGGTAGGAGCTATTGCTCATAGTGGTAGTGTTGTATTACAGCCAACAACTGATGAACCTCGACTAATGTCTTTGGTTCCAAATACCCATATTGTGCTAGTAGATGAGGAATCTATCTATGAAACTTTTGGCCAAATTATGCTAGATCAAAACTGGTCTATAAATATGCCATCAAACACTTTGCTGATTTCAGGACCCTCAAAGACTGCTGATATAGAGCAAGTATTAGCTTATGGCGTTCATGGACCTAAAGAACTAATAGTATTAATTCTCACCTCATAAAATGTATTTAATAGCTTGTTTAAATAAATGATAATTCAAATATTCAGCATTATCTTTCCTGTAGTAGCCATCGTTCTAGTTGGCTATTTTTACGCCAGTAAATATCAGCCAAATATGGATACAGCAAACAATATCAATATGAATATTTTTTTGCCGGCATTAATGTTTTCTGTTCTCTCAAAGGAGTCATTTCAAATTCAAAATTACCAAATGCTTGCATTGTCTGGTGTGTTGGTGGTTTTAGGGTCAGGGGTTATCGCCTGGATAGTGGCAAAGGCACTTAATATTAATATTAAAACTTTCGTTCCACCGATGATGTTTAATAATACTGGTAATGTTGGACTTCCTATAGCAGTGTTAGCGTTTGGTGAAATAGCTCTTGGCGCAGCCGTGGTTCTTTTTGCAATTGAAATGTTATTACATTTTACATTTGGAGCTTACATCCTATCAAAAAACACAAACTTTATTTCCATATTTAAATCACCCATATTAATCGCAACCTTATTAGGCTTATTTGTTAACTTGGTAGATTTACAATTCTGGCTCCCAATGACTCAAATGCTAGATTTGTTAGGTGATGCTGCAATCCCATTATTACTATTTACCCTGGGGACACGTTTAATTGGAATTAACTACAGCGATTGGAAACTAGGTGCCTTGGGATCTATTTTATGCCCTCTCTCTGGCTTGATAGTTATGCTACTCATCATCCAATTTGTTAACTTAGAACATCTTCATTATCAACAGCTAATTTTATTTGCCGTATTGCCTCCTGCAGTTCTTAATCACATGATGGCAGAAAAATATAACCAACAGCCTGAAACTGTCGCCTCTATAGTGATGATTGGTAACGTTGGTAGTTTAATTGTTCTTCCAGTAGCACTTTACTTTATTCTTTAAAAGGTCTTACAAAAAAAGCTTCAGGTTATGTTAGCTTATGAAATTTGTTTTGCGAGATAATTCTGATAGGATCTCAGGTCCATTAGATCTTAAGATTACGATCTCTTCTAGCCTAACCCCAAACTTTCCTTGAAGATAAATTCCTGGTTCAATTGAAAACACCATTCCCTCATCTAATACAACCTCTGAAGTTGCAGTAATGTATGGAGGTTCATGGATATCAATACCAAGTCCGTGGCCTGTTCGATGAACAAAATAGTCACCATAGCCAGCCTCAGTAATCACTCCTCTTGCTGCAGCATCAACCTCTTTAGCCATAACACCTGGCTTAGCAGCGCTCATAGCAGCTTGAACAGCACGCTCTACTATAGCATGAACCTCATAATAGCCTTCTGGCGCTTCACCGAGGACTGACATACGAGTCATGTCACTTGGAAAGGTTCCTTTTCGTCCTCCAATGTCAATCAATACCACATCACCATATTGTACTTTGCGATCCCCAGTGTGATGATGTGGAAAAGCACCATTCGGGCCAGACCCTACAATACAAAACTGAGGTTTTGCTCCCTCAGATATAAAATGTTTGTTGATTACCTCTCCAATTTCGAGCTCAGTAACTCCTTCTTTGATTGCGGCAAAACCAGCCTGCATTGCTCTGTCATCAATCAGCGCATTTTCCTTAAGGATAGCATACTCGTCTTCATCTTTACGCATTCTCAGAGCACCAATTGTAGAGGTAGTAAATTCATATGTTGGGCTTGATAAAGCCTCAAGGAGAATCAAGGCGAAGTGGGAGCGCATCGCTTCATCAATTACTATGTGTTTGGCACTAGTAGAGCCAGTAAATTCTAGTGCGTCATTGAGCGCTTGTTCTGGTCCAATGTCATCATTCCAGCAATGCATTGGTATTTTGGTTTGCTCTTTAACTCCTTCTGCATTTACTGATGGCATCAGGAAAGCCTCTTTTTCTCTTCCTATCAAAAGCATGCAAGGCCTTTCATCTGGATAAGGGTTGAAACCTAAAAGCCAGTTCATATGTGTTCCAGGACCAAGGGCAATCAAGTCAACATTGTTATCTTGCATTCGAGTGCGAACCGAATTTAGTTTGCTTTGCATTGATTGCTCCTATTCAGGCATCAGATAACCGGTAAACTTTACTAAGATTCAACAAATGCACGTTCGATAACAAAGTGACCAGGATTGATATTACGTGCTTCAATAAAGCCTTTTGACTCTAGAATACTGACAAAGTCCTTAAGCATACTTGGACTGCCACACATCATAAAACGATCATCCTCCAAAGTAGGATGAGGTTGATTCACATCAAGAAATAATTTACCACATTCCATCAGTGTTGTAAGGCGACCATTATTTTTAAAAGGTTCACGGGTTACAGTCGGATAATAAACAAGTTTTTCCCTAACCATTTCTCCCAAATATTCGTCATTTGGAAGTACGTTTTCAATATAGTCAGAATAAGCCAACTCAGAAAGCTCTCGAACACCATGAGCCAAGATAACTCGTTCGAATTGATCATAAATTTCGGGATCCTTAATAATACTCAAGAAGGGTGCAAGACCTGTTCCAGTCGCCAACAAGTAGAGGAAGCGTCCAGGAAGCATATTGTCCGGCACCAATGTTCCGGTTGAACGCTTACCCACAAGAACTTCATCACCTACTTTAAGATTTTGTAACTTTGAGGTGAGCGCTCCATCTTGAACTTTAATGCTAAAGAATTCAAGCTCGGACTCATGATTAGAGCTAGTAATACTATAAGCTCGCATCAATGGACGCTCATCTGATGGCAGGCCAATCATTGTGAAGTGACCATTTTTGAATCGATAACCTGGATTTCGAGTAGTACGAAAGCTAAATAAGTTATCATTCCAGTGATGCACATGTGTCACGCGCTCGGTCATTACTGACATATATACCTACCTTGAATTATTAATTTTCTAAACATATTTTTTAAAAAACCGATGATATTATACACTTAAATGTTTGCCTTAAAATAGACCGCATTTGTATATCAATTTCTCCCAAATGCAAATTTATTCCAAGCTCTCTCATGAAAGTAATATAGAAACATTTTGGTCAACACCTCTATTGAACCAATTGTTGCTGCGATAGCAAAACTTCCTGTGATTACGTATGAAATTAAAATCGTATCACAAGACGCAAGAACCCTCCAAGAGACTGACTTTCCAATAGATCTAGACTTATTTTCGTTCATCTTTATGCTCCTGTAATTTCAGAAAAAAATTAATACTGCAGAGCAAGACCATTATTGTTTGCAGCGGCTTGATAACACATACTGAATCCATTAGTATAATCTTGCTCATTGTTACCCTGATAAGCCTCCAATAATTGATAACTTGTGATGCCAGATCTGATCATAAATTGCAATTGATCAAGATGAGCATTGATACCAATAATTTCTCCAGCATACTTCCATCTTTTACTCAACAAATATGCCTGGGTATATCCTCTTCCATCATCAAAATTATTAAAATCTAAAGCAATTAATTCAATGAAATTAAGCTGCTCTTTAATTAAATAAATATCATCATCTGGGCCTATGATTAAACCAACGCCTAATTTTGATAATGTTTCAAAATTTTCAATCCACTCATCAAATGTAACAAGATTAATTGTTTCATAATCTTTATTAATTAGACTTAAGTGATTTTTAATCTTATCCATAAACCTTCTCCTTAAATGGGTCAATTCCAATTCTCTTAAAAACATCTGTAAACTTCTCTTCATCATTACGGTAATCGATATAGACATTGACAATACTTTCAACGGCATCAACGATTTTTTCACCACTGACGGATGGTCCCAACTTTCTTCCTATATTTGTCTCAATAAGGGTCTCTCCAGCAAGAGTAATTTGATAATACTCCTCTCCCTTTTTTTGCATGCCTAATAAACCAATATCTGCAATATGGTGATGTGCACAGGAGTTTTCACATCCAGAAATATTAATTTTTAGATCCCCAATATCTAGTAGTTTCTTCATATCGTTAAAACGCTCTTGTACTCTATTTGCTATAGGAATTGAGACAGCCTTTGCCAGGTCACAATAATCTCTTCCAGGGCAAGCAACTATCTGTGCAAGTGTCCCTTGGTGAGGGCTAGCCAGATCATATTTTTCTAATGATTTCCATAAGTCAAATACTTGATCTTTTCTCACAAATGGAAAAACAATTGTTTGTCTCTTGGTTGTTCTAATTTCGCTTGAACTATACTGATCAGCTAATTCTGCAAGAATTCTCATCTGCTCTGAAGTTGCGTCACCCGGAGCGGTCCCAAGCTTTGTAAGCGAGATATTTACAATGCTGTAACCAGATACTTTGTGATTTCTAACATTATTTTTCTTCCAAATACTGTAATTAAAGTCAACCACTTCCTTAAATCCATCCAGATTGATTGATTTAATTGGCAATGCAAAGTCTTCTTTTAGACTTTCAAGCTCTTTAAGGTTTAGCTTAAGTTCTGGATCATCCTTAGTTTCTTGCCAATCCTCGTCAACTAATCGAGAAAACTCACCTGCACCTAACTCACGTACTAAGAACTTTATTCGAAGCTTCTTTTGATGGTCACGACGACCTTTTAAGTTATATATCCTCATTGTAGATTCAAGATAACTCAGAATATCTTCAATTGGAACGAAAGATGCTGTTTCCTCGCCAATCATCGCCGCAGCCCCTAAACCGCCACCGGCAAAAACACTAAAACCCAACTCTCCCTTATTGTTACGAACCAACTTCAAACCTAGGTCATGAATTCTCAATGCAGTTTCGTCAAGCTTTGCCCCGTTTATGGCAATCTTAAACTTACCAGGAAGCCATGAAAATTCAGGATGCAGATTAAACCAACGTCTAATTAACTCACAGTATGGTCTTGCATCTTCAATCTCTCCTTCAGTTAAACCAGAAAGTGGATCTGCAGTAATATTTCTAGTTGCTTTACCACTGGTTTGAATTGCATGAAGTCCAGCATCAGTCAAATCACGTAACAAATTAGCAATTTCAGGTAGCTGTATCCAATTGAATTGTATGTTTTGCCTAGTTGTAAAGTGTCCAAACCCTCTATCGTATTTATCGGCAACATCCGCAAGCGCTCTCAGTTGGCTAGAGCTTAAGATTCCATATGGAATGGCAATTCTTAGCATATGAGCATGCAGTTCCATATATAGACCATTTCTAAGCCTTAAACTTCTAAACTTGGCCTCATCTAATTCACCAGATAAATACCGGTTTAGCTGCTTTTCAAATTGATCAACTCGTTCTAATAAAAACTTCTTGTCTTCAACGTTATATTGGTACATTTTTAAAACTAATCTAAAATATGATGCGAATTATAGTAAAATATTCTATTTTCAATTATTAAATGATTTAAAAAAGAAATTTATTCTAATTTATTTTTATAAATAAGAAAAATATTATAATTTAATCTTTTTTTATATAACATTATGGACGCCATTGACATTAAGCTTTTGAAACTTCTACAAAACAACGCTGAACTTACAGTTCAGGAACTTTCCTCTGAAGTTCATTTATCAACAACTCCTTGCTGGAAAAGGATTAATCAATTAAAAGATAATGGCTATATAAGTAAAACAGTAGCTCTCGTTGACAGAAAAAGAGTTAATTCTAATGTTACTGCCATGGTAGCGGTAACTGTTACTAATCATAATCAAGAAAGAATCAAACTTTTTTCTAAAATAATTAAAGAGATTCCAGAGGTCATTGAATGCTATCGTATGAGCGGTGAAACAGACTATCTTCTAAAAGTTGTTGTGAGTGATATTGAGAGTTATGATATTTTTTATAAAAACTTAATTGAAAAAGTTCAATTCTTAAAGGTGACATCAAATTTTGCTATTGAAGAAATTAAAAGCACAACTGAAATTCCACTGACTAAAATGGAACAACTCATTAAATCATAAACTTACATTAACACTTTTGTTAAGCCAACTATACAGACTAATATCAAAACGCCGCCCATCCATCTTTTGAATTGAGTATCGTTTTCAATAATTCTATCGTGTACTTTTAAACCCACAAAATGTCCAAGACCTGCTACTGGAATAAGCATCAATGAAAACTGCCAATTGATATATACATCGACTATTATAAAGGCGCTCATCTTAATAGTAACTAACACAAACCATAAAACAAATAACGTGTTCCGTAGCCTTTTAACATTAATATTTTGCATATAAACTGCCACTAAAAGTGGCGCACCATTAAGCGATGTTCCAGAGATATATCCACCAAGAATTAGAAGCAGTCGACTTAACCAGCCCTCCCGAGATGCAATTTGAAAATTCATAATCCAAGTCAGCGCATAAAACGAAGTAATTGAATACACAATGAGAGTCATCACAGTTGGTGGAAGACTAATAAGACCTATTACCCCAATAACTTTTGCTGGCAATATCCATGGGAGTGATTTTTTCAAATAATCCCAATCAACAGCATTTAGAGAATTTACCAAAGCAATTCCTGAGAAAAATAGTAAATGAATTCCTATAATTGGTAGCCAATCAATTGGCGATCCTCCCACAACCATTAGAAGAGGAAGTCCAAGCACCGCTCCACCAAATCCAAGACCGGTTCTAACAAAGCCAATCCATACAAAAATGAGTGAAATAACGACTATTTCAATTGAGGAGAATGCCATAATATCAAATTATGCTTTAAGGTGAAGAAAAAGTAATTACTTTGTAATTACATTGATTTAATGATCTCTGCTAATTGTTGTGCAGACTCATTAGCCAAATCATTATCAGCACACTCAACCATTACTCTAACGAGTGGTTCTGTGCCAGACTCTCTAACTAAAACACGTCCATTCTTAGATAATTTAGACTCAATTGTTTTGATTGCTTGAGTTAATTTAGATTCTCTCTTAAGGTCAATCTTTGCCTCTGACTTAATGTTTATTAAGACTTGTGGATATTTTGTCATACTACCTTTGAGTTCCAAAAGAGATTTACCTGATTTCGACATCACCTCTAAGATTTGTAAAGCAGCAATAATTCCGTCACCAGAGGTTGATTTATTTAAACAAATAATGTGGCCAGATCCTTCACCACCAAGAATTGCTTTATTATTAATCAACTCTTTCATGACATGCCTGTCTCCAACATCGGCCTCAATAAAGTTAACTCCAATATCTGATAAAGCTTTTCGAATACCTAAGTTAGTCATCTTAGTGCCTACAACAATATTTGAATCTAAATCGCCGCTTTTTTTCCATGCGGCAGCAATAATATAAACCAATTCATCGCCATCAACTTTTTGACCAGTATGATCAACCATAATGAGTCGATCACCATCACCATCAAATGCTATCCCAAGGTCTGCCTTGTTCTCTAGGACTTCTTTTTGAAGGTGTCTCGTATCAGTCGCTCCACACTCATGATTGATGTTATAGCCATCTGGACTATTATTGATCATTAAAACTGATGCGCCTAACTCGACAAACACATCTTCTGCAATATGATATGTTGCGCCATTAGCACAATCGATGACAATTTTTAAGTTTGATAAATCACCAGATTTGTCAAATGTAGATTTACAAAACTCAATGTACCTTCCTACAGCCTGCTCATAGCGCTTTGCTTTTCCAATAGACGACGAATCAACACTGACCATTGGCATTGAAATCTTTTTTTCGATTGCTTTTTGTATCTCATCATTTAACTTGACGCCCTTACTTGAAAAAAACTTAACTCCGTTGTCATGATAAGGGTTGTGTGATGCGCTAATGACAACACCCGCAGTTGCTCCATACGCTTGAGTGAGGTATGCAATAGCTGGCGATGGCATCGGTCCAAGCATCCCAACGTTTACTCCAGCGGACAAGAAACCAGCCTCAAGAGCAGACTCAAATAAATAGCCTGATACTCTTGTATCTTTGCCAATTATGACACTAGCATTTCCAACTTTTTCTCTTAAAACAGAACCAACTGCCCATCCAACCTTCAATAAAACATCAGCCGTAATAGGTGAGGTGCCAACCTCGCCTCGAATACCATCTGTTCCAAAAAAATTACTCAAAATTACTCCCTAAAATTTTTAATTTGTTGCCATACTTTTAGTGCATCATTTGTCTCTGCAACATCATGAGCTCTAATGATATTCGCTCCATTCTCAACAGCAATTAGTGCCGCGGTAACACTTCCAATCATTCGCGAATCAACGTCTTTATCGCCAAGTAAGGTCCCGATCATTGATTTTCTGGACAGCCCCGCTAGAATAGAGACGCCAAACTCATTAAACTCTGAGAGGTTCTTTAACAAAGCTATATTATGACCTAAATTCTTTCCAAAACCAAATCCAGGATCTAATGTGATTGAACTTAGCTCTATTCCTGCAAGCTCACATGCTTCGATTCTTTCTTTAAAAAAACTCTTGATATCTTCAACGACATCATCATAACTAGGATTATCCTGCATTGTTCTAGGGATTCCCTGCATATGCATCAGGCAGACATCAGATTTAAGTTTTGCTGCCATTTCGATAGCACCTTCAGCTCTTAGTGCATTGACATCATTGATAATACTGGCTCCAGATGCTACAGCTTGCTCCATTACCTCTGGTTTAGAGGTGTCAATTGAGATAGGTACCTTAATTTGTCCAGAAAGTGCTTCGATCACTGGTATGACTCTGTTGAGCTCCTCTTTCGCAGTAACAGCTTGGGCTCCAGGACGAGTGGACTCACCCCCAATATCGATAATACCGGCCCCATTTTCAACCATCGATTTAGCTTGGTCAATAGCAGAACTAGCATTAAAAAACTTACCGCCATCAGAAAACGAATCGGGTGTTACATTTAAAACACCCATAATGATTGGCTGGGTAACCTTCATCGCAAGAATAAGTTACGCAAACTGCTCTGTACCACCATCTGCATCAGTCTTCTTATCTGATGAAGATTTTGAGCTCTTTGAATCTTTGCCTCCAGTACCAAGTTCCGAAGAGACCTCTTCAGAGTCAACAACTTCCGCTGCCTCTCTCATAGGAATTCTTGCCATTAAATCATCTATTTGATTAGTATCAATAGTTTCAAACTCAACCAATGCGGCAGCCATTGCATCCAATATATCTCTATTGTTTTCAATAATCTTATATGCTGCTGCATAATTGGTATCAATAATCTTACGAATTTCACTATCAACCTTCGTAAAAGTTTCATCTGAAATATGCTTATGTTTTGTGACTTGGCGACCTAGGAAGACCTCTCCCTCATCCTCGCCATACGCCATTGGGCCCATAACACTGGACATGCCCCAGAGTTTAACCATTTTGTGTGCTATTTCAGTAGCGCGCTCAATATCATTGCTCGCTCCAGTAGTCACAGCCTCCTCACCATAAACCAATTCCTCAGCAATTCGTCCACCAAATAGTGAAGCAACTTGTGAGTTGAGCTTACGTTTTGAAATACTATAGCTGTCTTTCTCAGGAAGGAACATCGTTACTCCTAAAGCCCTACCTCTTGGAATAATACTAACCTTGTATACTGGATCATGCTCTGGCATTAAGCGTCCAACAATTGCGTGTCCAGCTTCGTGATATGCTGTCATTTCTTTTTCTGCAGCATCCATCACCATGCCTTTACGCTCTGCGCCCATCATGATCTTATCCTTAGCTTTTTCAAACTCTTTCATGCCAACAAGCTTCTTACTGAAGCGAGCAGCAATTAATGCCGCCTCATTGGCAAGATTCGCAAGGTCTGCTCCAGAAAATCCTGGAGTGCCTCTAGCAATGTCCATGGATTTAACATTTTTAGCAATAGGAAGTTTTCGCATATGAACTTTTAAGATTGCATCACGTCCATTTATATCAGGAAGTCCAACTGTAACTGTTCTGTCAAATCTTCCTGGTCTAAGAAGTGCTGGATCTAGAACATCTGGTCGGTTTGTCGCTGCAACCACAATAACCCCTTCGGTACCTTCAAAACCGTCCATTTCGACTAGCATTTGGTTGAGTGTTTGCTCACGCTCATCATGACCACCGCCCATCCCAGCTCCACGCTGGCGACCAACAGCGTCAATCTCATCAATAAAGATGATACAAGGCGCATTTTTCTTAGCCTGTTCAAACATGTCTCTCACTCTCGAGGCGCCTACACCAACAAACATTTCAACAAAGTCAGAACCAGAAATGAAAAAGAATGGAACGTCTGCCTCACCCGCAACTGCTTTAGCTAGTAATGTTTTTCCAGTTCCTGGAGGCCCTACCATAAGAACACCCTTAGGTATCTTTCCACCTACCTTTGTGAATTTACTTGGGTCAGATAGGAAATCAACTAACTCTCCCACCTCTTCTTTTGCCTCTTCCACACCAGCAACATCTTCAAAGGTCACATGAGACTCGTCCTTAGTGATTAAACGCGCTTTAGATTTACCAAATGACATTGGGTTTTTGCCGCCCATTGCGCCGCCTGCACCACGCATCGTGTACATAATGACTCCAATTAGAAGAAGTATAGGTGCTAGTGAAATTATTAATTGTTTTATAAAACTCTCTTTTGCAGGAGGGGTTGCTTGTACAGAAACACCATTATTCAAAAGATCGCCCATTAACCCGAGATCGCCAGGACTATAAGTTTCAAACTTTTCACCGAGCGAGGTAACACCTCTAATGTTGCTACCAGCAATGGTAACGCTTGTCACATTTCCTTGCTTAACGTTTTGAATAAACTTAGAGTAGCTAATATCATTAGATTCGCTAGTGACATTAAACTGCCCAAAAAGCGAGGCAAGCACACTACCAAGGACCAACCATAGTAAAATATTCTTATACATATACTTTAATTTAACCTAAATTAGAAAGGTAAATATACCCTATTGATATCTTATATATAGGGTTTGATGGCATTTTTCAAGGTTTAATCAATATTTTTTATAACTATGACATAATGATTGTGACAATTTTAAAAACCGCCCCTCTTTCTAATGCTCTAGCGTTTTATAAATAAAGCATGAATATAAAGCCCGAAAGACTCCAAAAATCACTCTCAGAACAGTTAACTTCTATTTATTTTGCATTTGGCGCAGAAATACTTCTCGTTGAGCAATCTTTATCTCTGATTAAAGCTACTGCAAAAGAAAATGGCTTTAACGAGCGCTTCAGGTTTGATATTGATGGTAACTTCTCCTGGGATAGTATTTTCAGTCTAATTTCTAGTCCGTCTCTTTTTTCTGAAAAAAGAATCATTGAGTGTCGCCTAACAACCGGCAAGATTGGTGTTAAGGGCTCAAAAGCACTCACAGAGCTGGTTGAAACTATTCCAGAAGATATTTTGCTAATTATTTCCTCTGGAAAACTAGAGTTGGCTCAGCAAAAAAGCAAATGGTTCAAAGCTTTAGATAAAAATGGAATTGTCATTCAACACTGGGAAGTTCAAAGCAATCAATTAGTTGGATGGATTACAGGAAACATGTCTCAACTTGGCCTTAAATCAAATATAGAAGTGGCAAACGCAATAGCCTACTGCACTGAAGGAAACCTTTTGGCAACAATGCAAGAGATTCAGAAACTAAAGATTGCATACCCAGATGGCAAAATAAATCTTCAAGAATACTTAAATCAGATTGACCAGCAATCTCATTATTCAGTTTTTGGAATGATTGACTCAGCACTTCAAGGGGACACAGATAAAGTAAACAAAATATTTAATTCTCTTGTCGATGACTCTACGCCTCCAGTTATTCTTATTGCATCGCTTTATCGAGAAATTAAAAATTTAGTGACAATGTCTATTGAACTCAAAACTAATCAGAGCATTGAAGCAATTCTAAATAATCATCGAGTTTGGCAAAAAAGAAAACCATTAATCTCCAATGTGCTCAAAAAGCATAGCTACCAAAAGCTTCAAAAGCTTCTTTTAAAGCTGGGTCGTATTGACCGCTCTCTCAAAGGTATGGATAATCTTAACGTTTACGATGAACTGCAAAGCGTAGTTCTCTCTTTATCTGGGAAAAATAATGGACTCAATAGCTGAACTAATAAATAAAATCGGTCAAAAGGCCAAGTCGGCCTCTGAGTCTTTGAGAATTGCTGGAACTGAGCAAAAAAATAATTCTTTAATGAGTATTGCGCGTCTAATTGAGGAAAACAAACAACTAATTCTTGATGCCAATTCTTTGGACATAGAGTCGGCAAAAAATAATAACATTGATGATGCACTCTTAGATCGCTTAATGCTCAATGATGAGAGATTAGATGGCGTTATTGAGAGTCTTATTCAAGTCTCAAAGTTGGATGATCCAATTGGCAATACATCTGCATTTATAGAAAGGCCTAGTGGAATCAAAATTGGGAAAATGATGGTTCCTCTCGGCGTTATAGGGATGATTTACGAGTCTCGTCCAAACGTCACAGTTGATGCTGCAGCACTCTGTATTAAATCTGGAAATGCCATCATTCTAAGAGGAGGCTCCGAGGCTATTAATTCAAATATGGCTTTTTACTCTTGTATCAAAAAAGGCCTTGATGAGGCTGGACTTAATCCAGATTCGGTTCAGTTGATTGAGACTACAGACCGCGAGGCAGTTTCAGAACTAGTGAGCGCAAGCGATTATGTGGATGCAATTATTCCAAGGGGAGGGAAGGGGCTCATAAGAAATGTCAGTAAAAACGCCAAGGTTCCAGTCATTAAGCATCTTGATGGTGTTTGTCATACCTATCTTGATAAAGAGGCAGACTCACAAAAGGGGATTGATATTGCATTTAATGGCAAAACTAGAAGATACGGAGTATGTAACGCTACTGAGACGCTACTGATTCACAAGGATTTTGATTCAAATGCCTTATTAAAGCTTATAGACCTCTTTATTCAAAAGGGAGTCGAGATCAGGGGCTGTGAAAAATCACAACACATCTCAAGTGCTATTAAAAAAGCCTCAGAGCATGACTGGGAAGAGGAGTATCTAGCACCCATTCTTTCGATGAAGATTGTTGATTCAGTTGATGAGGCAATCTCTCACATTAATACCTATGGATCAGCACATACCGATGCCATTGTTACTGAAAATGATAAACATTCAAAAAAATTCTTGTCCGAAGTTGACTCATCTTCTGTTATGGTAAACGCTTCAACCGGTTTTGCTGATGGATTTGAGTATGGATTAGGAGCTGAAATTGGAATCAGTACAGGAAAATTTCATGTCAGAGGGCCAGTTGGACTTGAAGGATTAACATCACAAAAATACATCGTCATGGGTGACGGACAAATTAGGCCATAGAGAGCATTTACGATGACAATAGATGAAAAATTAGCAATTATTCAAAGAGGAGTCGATGAAATATTACCTCTTGATGAGCTTAAGAAAAAACTTCAAAAAAATAAGCCATTAAGAATCAAATTAGGAATGGATCCGACTGCTCCTGACCTTCATTTAGGCCATACAGTAGTGATTAACAAAATGAAGCAGCTTCAAGACCTTGGTCACGAAATAATTTTCTTGATAGGTGACTTTACTGGAATGATTGGCGACCCTACTGGGAAAAATGTAACTCGAAAGCCGCTCACAAAACAAAATATTCTTGAAAATGCCAAGACTTATTCAGATCAAGTCTTCAAAATATTGGATAAGGATAAAACCAAGATTGCCTTTAATTCTGAGTGGATGAACAAAATGAGCTCAACTGAAATGATTTCTCTTGCATCAAAGCATACTGTTGCAAGAATGCTTGAGCGTGATGACTTTTCTAAGCGCTATAAAGGTGGGCAAGCAATCTCAATACATGAGTTCTTATACCCTTTAGTTCAGGGTTATGACTCAGTTGCGCTTAGAGCAGATATGGAGCTAGGCGGCTCTGATCAAAAATTTAACCTTTTGGTTGGAAGAGAACTTCAGAAGCAGGCAAATATGGAGCCTCAAGTAATCCTGACCATGCCTATATTAGAAGGTCTAGATGGTGTTCAAAAAATGAGCAAGTCTCTGGACAACTATATTGGTGTTGATGAAGACCCTGACAGTATGTTTGGCAAAATCATGTCAATTTCAGATGACCTCATGTGGCGATACCTTGAACTTTTAAGTTTTGAGTCGCTTGAAACTATTGAATCATGGAAAAAAGAAGTTGAGAATGGTGAAAACCCAAGAAACATTAAGTTTCGCTTAGCGGAAGAGATTATTGCTCGCTATCATGACAAAAAACAAGCAAAAAAAGCGCAACAAAACTTTATTGATAGGTTTGCAAAAAACCAGATTCCAGAAGAAATGGATGAATTCACTTTTTCAAAAGGAATTAAGGTTGCCAATCTACTTAAAGACAGCAATCTTGTAAGCTCAACATCCGAGGCCTATCGAATGATTAAGCAAGGTGCAGTAAAAATGGATGGTGAAAAGGTTAATGATAAAGAATTGACCTTAAACGAAGGTACATCCGTCTACCAAGTTGGAAAGAGAAAATTTGCTAGAGTTACAATTAGCTAATTTGAACTAATCAAGCGTATAATATACTCATCTGGGGATGACATGGCTTCGACGAGGAGTTGGATTTCAAGGATGCATGTCGAGGATAAAGATGGCTCGTAAAAACGTTCTTTAAATAATAGTTGCAAACGAAGACAACTACGCTTTAGCAGCATAATGCTAACCGTTACTTAGGAGTTGTCTGTACTTTTAGGATAACGGTCGCTAACAGACTCGCCACTATTATTATTTTAGGGTAATAGGGTTAAAACCTAATCTAAAATCGCTTTCTACATCCCTGTTGGTCGGGTGGTAAAAAGTTAACTCAATAGACCTATACTAAGCATGTAGATTTCTTGACTGAAGGTTTTCGGACGGGGGTTCAATTCCCCCCATCTCCACCAATCATCTTAATTGCATTAAAATCAGCTCATTTACTTTGGATAATTAATATGAAAAGTAAGGCGTTGGAGTGGTTTGGGGTTATTACAGCAATAATGTATTCGATGATGGTAGCATTAAATATCGGTGTTGAGTTTGCAGGCTTTCTTTTACTGCTTATTTCAGCGTTATCGATTGGTTATTGGGCCTATCTTGGAAAGCATCAAGGAATTCTCTTTCTCCAGTTTTTTTATGCGACAGCAGGAATTATTGGAATGGTGAGATGGTATTAAGTTTATAAAAATTTCTTAGCGCAATCAACAATGATCTCTGACAAATGACTACAATCCTCAAGGGAAAACGTCAAAGGGAGTCTCAAATCAAACAAGCTAGAGAGAATCTCGTCAGATTGATTTAATTGTTGCTGTCTGACATATTTCCAGCTCTTGTGATTACTTGTAAAGCCACTGGGATTATCATTACCAAACCATTTAAGCTCAACACCGAGTTGTTTATTTTTTTCAATAAATAACTCAGCTTCAGCTTCAGTGATTCCAGGAATTCTAAACTGAATAGAGCTGCCCACATATCTCTCTTCTTCAAATCTTACTGGAACCTCTATACCTTTAGCGCCTTTTAGCTCTGACTCAACTAATTGATAGCGCTCATTCCAGCGATTAATGTTCTTCTCTAGGTTTGTTAACTGGGGCCTAAGGATTGCAGCTCTTAGATTATCCATACGTCCAGAATAGTTTGGCGTTTGAAGTCTGATATCAGCAAATGCTTCTGGTTTTGGCGCTGCACCATGCCTTTCATAAAACATGTAAGAGCCTGAATAAATAATTGCTCGGGCCATAAAATCCTCATCATCTGAAGTCAAAAAGCCTCCTTCTCCAGAATTCAAATGTTTATAGGTCTGTGTACTAAAACATCCAGCAAGTCCAAAATTACCGCTCTTTTGTTTTTTCCATTGAGCGCCCATAGTATGAGCGCAGTCCTCAATCAAGATTAAATTATTATCACTGACAATTTCCATCAAGCTATCCATATCGACAAGGTGGCCTCGCATATGGGATATCAACAAAAAGCGAGCTCCACTCTCAGACGCTTTTTTGGAAAGATCATCTAAATCTAGAACAAGATCTTTTGTAATTTCGATGAATAGTGAAGCTCCTCCAGCATTAGAAATTGCCCCTGGAACAGGTGCAAGAGTGAAAGCATTCGTCAATACACTCTCACCCAGCTTGAGTCCAGAAGCTTTTAATGCAACACTCATAGCATAGCCCCCTGAAGCACACGCTAGGCAGTATTTACTTCCCTGATAAGCTGCATACTCCTGCTCAAGAAGTGAAACCTCTGAAAGCTCATTTTCAACAGTATTGTATCTGTGGAGCCTTCCAGATTTAAGGACATCAATAGCCGCATCAATAGCCTCTTGACTAATGGGTTCTTGCTGAGTAAAGGGTCTTGTAAATGCTTTAATGGTCATTATTTCTTGTTAAATTTCAAACCGACATAAAGAAATAAAATAATATAGAAAATCTTTAACTAAAAGATATTATTTTCATGAAAAGTAAAGAAAGAGACTTTATAATTCAATTTATGAAAAACATGCCTCCAGTTGTCATTTTCGCAATTATCATTGCAGTAGCTATTCTACTTATTCAGTTTTTCGTTATAAATTAGCGATTACTGCTCCAGCAGCAACAATAAATTATAAAAAAGCTACATACACTCCCAGAACATTGGTGAAGAAATTAACAAAAATTTCATAATATTTGGCTGAATTATAAGAAAAAATAATACGCATAAAGTAAGTATGATTATCAGTAACCTTGCTGACGATATTGATTGCAAATCTTTCTTTTCATTGGGCTGACTAGATTTATTGTTTGATAAATTTTGATTCATAGTATTCTTAAGTTTTATCTTTCAAAGAGAGAGTAAGTTCAAACTTTGCTACTATCTCAGAAGAAATTGAGGGAACAACAGCCTCAATATTTAATTTAAAGTTATGTCTCTCAGATGAATTCGCAACTTTTTCCACAAGATCTCTAACAGCCAGACCGTCATTACATATGAAATGAACATCGCCCTCTGGTCTTTTAAGAAAATCAGCCTTAAAGTCTTTAAATATTAAGGCAATTTTTCGACCACTCTCTTGAATAGGATTCATGGCGAGAAATCCACCAGTTATATCAGCTCCAACAGCTAAAACTCCAAAATACATACTACCTAAATGATTCTTTGTTTTTCTTTTTAGCGGAATTTTGATCTCAATCTTTTCATCTGTATGCACTATGACTTTTGGTCGGCAATACCATATCATGGGCACCTTGGTTATGCCAAATAATTGAATCAGTCGATTTGTCTTTATTGCCATTGAATCCATAGACTCTATTCAAATAATAAGTTATTATTGAATTTAAATTTTATATGGATAATTTACTTTTTTTTTAAAATCTCAACAAATGAAAATTCATATATATGATATAATATACTTCTCATTAAATTTTAGTAAATTTAATCAAAGATTTTTTTAATTATGTTCAAGGAGCAGGCATGATTCAATTTATAGTTCATGACGAAGACGATTCTGTCGGTGTTGTTACAGTTGAAGGACTGAAAGCAAACGACACACTAAAGGGATGGATAATGGATCAAGACGTCTTAATCGATATTAAGATTAATCAAGATATTCCTATTGGTCATAAACTTGCTATTAAGAACCTTGATAAAGATGACACTGTCATTAAGTATGGCGTAGATATTGGAAAAACAATTTCAAAGATTGCAGTTGGTGACCATCTACATGTTCATAACGTTAAAACAAAGAGGTGGTAATGATAAATTTAAATCAAAAAATCTACGGTTATAGGCGCGATAACAATAGAGTAGGAATTCGTAATTACGTAGTGATTCTGCCTGTTGATGATATTTCAAATGCTGCATGTGAAGCTGTTAGTAACAACATCAAAGGAACCATTGCCCTACCTCATCCATATGGAAGACTTCAGTTTGGTGAAGACCTAGACCTTCATTTTAGAACAATGATTGGTACTGGTGCAAATCCAAATGTTGCTGCTGTAGTAGTTATAGGTATTGAGCCAGACTGGACCCAAAAAATTGTTGATGGAATCGCGGCAACTGGAAAACCTGTTCAAGGCTTCTCTATTGAAAAGAAAGGAGACATTCAAACAATTGCTGATGCCTCTAAAGCGGCTTATGATATGGTTCATTACGCATCAGGCCTGCAAAGAGAGGAATGTGATATCGGTGAGATATGGGTATCAACTAAGTGTGGTGAGTCAGATACTACTTCTGGTTTCGGCTCAAATCCGACAGTTGGAAATGCATTTGATAAACTTTATGAAAAAGAGAGTACTTTACTATTCGGTGAGACATCGGAGGTTACAGGAGGAGAACATCTAATTAAAGAGAGATGTGCAAATGACGCTGTTGCAGATCAATTCATGTTCATGTTTAACCGCTACCAGGATATGATTGAGCGCTTTAAAACCGATGACCTGTCTGAATCTCAACCTACTAAAGGAAACATTGAAGGTGGTTTAACCACCATTGAAGAAAAGGCCCTTGGAAACATTACAAAGATTGGTAAGAAGTGTGTTGTTGACGGCGTTCTAGATAAAGCTGAAATGCCAACAAGTAAAGGTCTTTGGTTTATGGACTCATCCTCTGCCGCTGCTGAAATGGTGACACTTTGTGCTGCATCTGGATATGTAGCCCACTTTTTCCCTACTGGACAGGGCAACATTATTGGTAATCCTATTTTGCCTGTCATTAAGATTTGTGCAAACCCAAGAACACTAAGAACGATGTCTGAACATGTCGATGTTGATGTAACTGGATTATTGAATCGTGATATTAATCTAGATGAAGCTGGCGATATGTTACTAGAGTCATTAATTCACACCTCAAATGGTAGAATGACTGCTGCTGAGATATTGGGCCATCAAGAGTTTGTATTAACGCGCCTATATGAGAGCGCATAAACAAATTACTAAACAAAAACTAATATGAAATACTTAAAAAAAGCCGATAAAACGGCAGAATCAAATGTGCTAGAAGCACAAAAAGTAGTCCATGATATGCTATCAAATATAGTCAAAGACGGAGAGCAAGCCGTAAGAGATTATGCTGAAAAGCTAGATGGATGGACTGGAGAGATTCTTTTATCTGCATCTGAGATTGACGAAATCACAGCTGATGTGCCTCAAGATGTTAAGAATGATATTGATTTTGCATGTCAGCAGGTTTATACGTTTGCAAAAGCTCAACGTGACTCTATTGAAGAGTTTCATACCAAAAATAATGGTGTTGAAGCGGGACAAAGATTACTTCCTGTTAATGTAGCTGGCTGTTATGTTCCAACTGGCAGATATGCTCATATCGCTTCGGCATATATGAGTATTGCCACTGCTAAAGCTGCTGGAGTGCCTTGTATAATTGCATGCTCCACGCCTTACAAAGGAAAGAGTATCCACCCTTATGTTTTATATGCAATGAAGACTGCTGGTGCAGATCATGTAATGACTCTTGGAGGAGTTCAGGCGATTGCGAGTATGGCTTATGGATTATTCACAGGAAAGAAGGCAGATATCATTGTTGGTCCAGGAAATAAATTTGTTGCTGAGGCTAAAAGAACTCTTTTTGGAGAAGTTGGCATTGATGTATTTGCAGGACCATCTGAAGTAGCAGTCATTGCAGATGAAAACGCTGACCCAGATGTCGTTGCAATTGACTTAGTTGGACAGATGGAGCATGGACATGAATCTCCAGGTTGGCTTTTCACAACTTCACAAGAAATAGCCGAAAAAGTTATGGATCTCATTCCAGAATACATAGAAAAACTTCCACCAACTGCACAAGATGCTGCTCACTGCGCGTGGAGAGATTATGGAGAGGTTATTGTGTGTAATTCTCGTGAAGAAGTGGTTAAAATTTCTGATGAATATGCAGCAGAGCACCTAGAAGTTCAGTGTAGCGATCTTGATTGGTGGCTTGAAAACTTAACCTGCTATGGTTCATTATTTTTAGGTGAAGAAACGACAGTTACTTTTGGCGATAAAGCCTCAGGACCTAACCATATTCTTCCAACAAAAGCTGCTGGTCGTTATTCTGGTGGTCTCTCTGCACATAAGTTCCTTAAAGTTTTAACTTGGCAACGTATGGATCGTGAATCGACTCGTCAAGTTGCTCAAGCGTCTTCGAGAATTTCAAGATTGGAGGGTATGGAGGGTCATGCAAGAGCTTCTGATGTAAGGCTTAGCAAGTACTTTCCTGATGAATCTTTTGATTTAGGTGCGCCGGTATTAGAGTAATCGTATGAACTTATCAGACTTTTCTCTTGAGAATAAAGTTGCTCTGATAACTGGTGGTACTAGCGGAATAGGAAAAATGATGGCGCTTGCACTTGCTAAAGCAGGTGCATTTGTCTGGATTGCTAGTAGTCGTGATAATGCAGATGAAGTCCTTCAAGAAATAAAAGAGCAAGGCTCCAAAGCAAAATTTGTTCAAGTTGATGTCACTTCAAGTAATGCGCTTGAGAAAATGGTGGCTGGAATTCATAAAGACTCTAAAAGAATAGATATCTTAGTTAATTCTGCGGGTATTAATCTAAGAAATTCAGCTGAAGAGCTTACGCTAGATGATTGGCAAAAAACAATCGATATCAATCTAACGGCGCCCTTTTATTTAAGCCAGCTTGTTGCTGAATCTATGAAGAAAAATAACTGGGGTCGAATTATCAATATTGCCTCACTTCAGTCTCTAAGAGCTTTTGATAATAGTATTCCTTATGGAGCAAGCAAAGGTGGCATTATGCAACTCACTCGTGCACTAGCTCAGGCTTATTCTAAAGATGGTATCCTTGTCAATGCAATTGCTCCAGGTTTTTTTAGAACAAATTTAACTGAATCTTTGTTTCAAGATTCTGATAAATTAAAAACTTTAGCCAATAAAACAATGATGGGTCGAAATGGTGAAGAAAAAGATATGTTTGGGATTAGCGTCTTCCTGTGTAGTGATGCAAACTCGTATGTAACGGGTCAAACTATATTTTTAGACGGAGGATTTTCAGCAGCATGATTGATAAAATGGAAGCAGTGGTTTATACCGCACCAAATGAAATGACTTTTTTTCGTGAATATCAGTCTACCCAGATTGATCGAGATGATGACGTCTTATTAAGAATTGAATCAGTAGGAATTTGTGGCTCTGATATGCATGCCTTTCATGGAAAAGACCCGCGAAGAAATCCTGGACTTATTCTTGGTCATGAGTTTTGTGGGGAAATTGTTGAGGGCTCCAATAAGGGTCAAAAAGTAACTGGTAATCCGCTCATTACATGCGGAAAATGTGAATACTGCCTCCAAGGCAGAGATAATTTATGTAGCGATAGAGATATGATAGGTATGAGTCGATTAGGTGCTTTTGCTCAATACATGACAATCCCAAATCAATGCCTTGTTCATGCAACCAATTCTATGAATTCAAATCATGTTGCAATGACAGAACCTGCAGCAACCGTTGTTCACGCTGTTAACCTTGCCATAGAAAATTCATTTAAACCAATCAAAGACTGCAATGTATTAGTTATTGGAGCAGGTGCAATAGGCTTACTTGCAGCCCTCCTCCTTAAGTCATATAGTGTAAAGATGACTGTTTTAGAGACAAATAAAGCTCGCCATCAATGCGTTAAAGAACATGTGGGTGTCAACCCAGTAAACCCTATCAATCAATCTGTAAGTGAAGATAGCTATGATGTCGTGATTGATTGCGTGGGTAGTGAAAAAACTAATGCGCTATCTATTACTTCAGTCAGAGCAGGAGGTGCCGTTGTTAATGTAGGTCTTCTCAGCTGGAGTAGTAACATTGATATTCGTAAAATTACCCTCCAAGAAATAAAATTAATCGGATGCTATACATACAGCATGGAAGACTTTAGGTCAGCTCTCAGGTCAATAGAAAATGGGGATTTTGGAGATCTTTCATGGATTGAGGAGATGCCATTATCAGAAACTAATCTGGCTTTTCAGAGTTTACACAATGGTACAATGGCCTCAGCTAAAGTTATTTTAAAACCTTCCTTTTAATTTAATCTAATATTTAATAATGAGTATTACTGATCAGAAATTTGATATTGATAGAGAAAGCAAAACTCCGCTTTGGCTTCAAATTAGAAATGAGCTTTATAATTGCCTTTATCGGGATGAGCTCAGACCTGGGCAACTCATTCCTAATGAAAAAACTCTTGTTCAGCTTTTTGATGTCTCAATAGGAACAATTAGAAAAGCAGTGGGAGTTCTTGAAAAAGAGGGCTTTCTTATCCGAAAGCAAGGCCTAGGAACGTTTGTATTTCAACATGACAAAAGTAGCTTTCTTTTTGAGTATTTTCATTTTGCGCTGAATGGAAGTAACGAAAAACAAAGCCCAAATGTTGAGTTTATTTCTTTTGATACAAAAAAAGCAACTAAGTCGGAAGCTAACGAATTTGGTATTTCTGCTGGTAGTCCAGTTTTTCAGATTTACAACAAGCTAGGCCTTAATAAAAAGTTCTATATTATTGATAAAATTGTAATTCCTCAAAGTAAATTTCCAGGACTCACTGAGGAGATTTTTAAAGGTCGTGGAAATACAGTTTATAATCTTTATCAAAATAAATTTAACATTTTTATTACCAATTGCTCTGAAAAATTAAAGGCAATCTCGGCTGATGAAAAAATATCTAAGCTTTTAAATATTCCTTTGAATGATCCAATCCTTAAAGTCGATCGAGTGGGTCAAACATATAATAATGAGACTATCGAACTGAGAACCTCATATGTTCATACCAGTGATATTGACTATATCCAATCTCAAAACAGCACCTTTGGAGAAGCGATTTAGCTTGCCCAATAGCTATATAGATAATCACTCTCAAAATAAAGTTATAAAGCTACTTTCATTTATCCATATAAATAGGTTGGCAGCCATAATACAATTTGAGGGAATATAATGATCAGCGCTAGCCCAATGACTTGAATCACCATAAACTGCATCATTCCTTTATAGATGTCTGATAAATCCCATTCAGGAACAACCCCTTTGAGAAAGTAGGCCGAGAGTGCAACAGGTGGCGATAACCACGCTGTCTGAAGATTAACAGCAACAAGAATTCCAAACCAAGTCAGGTTGAATCCTAATTGTTCAATTAGTGGCAATACAATTGGAATTATAATGAGTACAATTGGAACCCACTCTAATGGCCAAGCTAATAAGAAAATTAGTGCCATAACTATAAGTAAGATAGCTGTTGGTGGAAGATCTAGCAACATCAATGCCTCGGTAATCATGGTTGGTGTTCCTAGTCTTGAAAATACTGCTCCAAAAAAGTTTGAAGCGCAAACCAATACCATGATTAAAGTAGTTATCTCTAAAGTCTTTAAAAGTGAACTTTTAAAAGATTCAAAGGTTAGCTTTCGATAAGCCAAAGTTAATACGATTGCACCAACAGCGCCCATTGCAGCACCTTCCGTTGCTGTCGCCCAACCTGCCAAAATACTACCTAAAGATGCGCCCACCAAAAGAACAGGCGGAACAAGTCCCTTGAAAAACTCTTTCCATACATCACTCATGGAATCTGGTATCAAATCCTCTGGGACAACAGGCCCCAAAGATGGGTTCAAGTGACACCTTATGAGTGTATAAGCTGTATAGAGTAACGCTAACATGACGCCTGGGACAATTGCAGCAGCGAACAAGTCAGTGACTGGAACGTTAAGTATAGGCCCCATAACAACTAACATAATACTTGGGGGTATCAATATACCGAGAGTACCGCCAGCAGTGATTGAACCTGCTGCCAAACGCACATCATACTTCGATCTATTCATTGTTTTGGCTGACATGATTCCTAAAATTGTGACCGATGCACCTACAATTCCGGTTGCAGCTCCAAAAATTGTAGCAACAAAGAGCACTGCCACAAACAAAGAGCCCTTAGTTCTTGCAAGGGCCATTTGTACGGATGTAAATAATCGCTCCATGAGGTTTGCCTTCTCCATAAGAATTCCCATAAAGGTAAATAGAGGAATTGCAACAAGAGTTTGCTCAAGCATACTTCCAGAAAACTGGAAGGTCATTAAGTAAAAAACAAGATCTCCAAAGCCTAGATAGCCGAAGAAAACGCCTAGGAAAATGAGCGTAAATGAAATTGGAAAGCCAACAAAAATGGCAAAGAGCATTGTAAAGATCAATACTATACCTAGCACTTCAGGACTCATGGCCATCTCCTATTTTTGAGAGCATAAATGCACTTAAGAGTTTCTGAAATACCTTGAATTAATAAAAATACAAATCCTATAAAAAGAGCAAATTTGATTGGCCACATCAGAGGCATCCACGCAGTATCCATACCTCTCTCCATTATCGACCAAGACTTATAGGCATATTTATAGCACGCCCATGCTGCACCCATAATTCCAGGAAAATAAAATAATAAATAGAGCGTTAAATCTATCGTTGCTTGAGTCTTAACTGACCAATCTCGATACATAAAGTCCGCTCTAATATGAACGCCTTTCGAAAGCGCATAACCAGCACCCAGCATAAACATAGCGCCTGCACCCATTCGGCTAATATCGTAAGCCCACATCGTTGGTGAGCCAAAGAAATGTCTACCAGTAACCTCGATGAACATGGATAAAAATACGGGAACAGTCATCCAACAGACTACTTGACCAACCCTAAGACTAAACCAGTCAATACTTAGAATAGTTCTAGCCATCATTTTAGGCATATCATCAGGCATAACTCCGGAATATGATCTGCCCTCTGCGATCATTTCATCGGTAATATCTAATTCACCAATATCCTCTTCCTCTGACATAAATTACACCTAATTTCGAATCTAAAAAAACTTTACACCATTGTAACAAAACTACAGTGTTTTACAAATAAAACCAAAAAAATTAAGGCTTTTCTAACTCTGGGATAAAGGAGAACCCAAAGTTAGATAAAGCCGGCTTGTGATAAAAAAAAGTTGCCAACAGTATTTACTATTGGCAACTTAGATTACAAGTCTTACGATGAATCTTTACTTCAAAGTCGCAGCAAAGGCAAGGCCTAACTTAGCGTTAGACGCTTGAGCACCTGACCAGAAAGGTACCGCTTTCTCAGCGAAATCTCTCTGTGAAGCCCAAACCTCTGCAAAGAATGCATTCTCGTCAGCATTCTTTTGAAGAGTTGCATTCGCAGCAGCCATAAACTCTACGAAGTAGTCATCAGGAGTATCCATTAACTGAACACCTTGCTCTAGCAAGTCTGCCATTGCAATACCGTTTTTGTAAATACGGTTAGACATTGAGTCAAGTCTTGCTGCTCTTGCGGCAACGTGTATAGCGCGTTGATCACGTGCAGAGATCTCATTCCATCTGTCACCGTTGATATACATATCTGCATTCACAACGTTCTGGTGAAGTCCTTGCAAGTAGTAATACTTAAGAACCTTTTGAAAACCGAAGTCTCTGTCAGGCTCAGGGCAGCACCACTCTGCTGCATCAATTACACCTTTTTCTAGAGCTGGTAGAATATCTCCACCACCCATAGCTACAGCAGCGACACCAATATCCTTATAGGTTTGACCTGGGATTCCTGGAGGAGCGCGGAATCTAAGTTTACGGAAGTCGTCCATACTATTAATTGGCTCTTTAAACCAGCCTAAAGCTTCAGGACCAACAGGTTGAAGCATCAAACCATGAATATTCAAGTCCATCTCATCCCATAACTGATCATAGAGCTCTTTACCGCCAGCACTATGGAACCATGAAAGCCATGCGATGTTATCAATACCAAGACCGGCGCCAGCAATTGGTGAACCAAACAGCATTGCTGCTGGATGCTTACCAGACCAATAGTGAGTCCATGCAAATCCACCATCAATTAGACCTGCGTCTACTGCATCAATAAGATCAGAGTTAGGAACAACAGAACCTCCCGGAAGAACTTCTATCGTTACTCTGCCATCAGTTAAGGCAGCAACGTCTTCTGCAAAATCTCTTACATAGCCAACTTCACTACCAGTAGAGTTTAATACAGATTGTACTTTTAAATTAACATTCCCAGCTATAGCACTTGAACTAAATGCAATAGCAGCGGCCGCCAATAAAATAATTTTATTTTTAAACATAAAATCTCCTAAGTTTTTAAAAAAACAATTTTTGATTATTAAGTGAGTGTTGAAACAAAACTAAACGACACAATTAAATGAATCAACTATCAGTATACATCAATTGATATATATCTTTCAATCTATTTATAAAAAAAAATTAACTATATTTTTTTATTCATAAGTAGATGGGCTTTAGTTTTACCTATAATTGTACTTCTTAATTTTTTTGTTTATTTTTAAAAAAAATAATCCAAGTTTTATTTAATAATGATTTAAAAATTCTATAAATGAAAATGCTTAAGGAATATGATTACATAATTGTAGGTGCGGGTTCTGCAGGCTGCTTGCTTGCAAACAGACTCTCAGCAGATTCAAACAATAAGGTTCTATTAATAGAAGCTGGACGAAGAGATAATAATTTCTGGCTCCATATCCCAGTAGGTTATTTCAAAACTATGAATAATCCAAAATTTGACTGGATGTATCAACTCGAAAAAGATAAAGGATTAAACAACAGAAGAATCGACTGGCCAAGAGGAAAGGTTCTTGGTGGCTCAAGTGCTCTGAATGGGCTTCTTTATATTCGAGGAGACAAGTATGACTACGATAACTGGGAAAAACTTGGAAATAAAGGATGGTCATACAATGATGTCCTTCCTTATTTTAAAAAATTTGAGTGTCAAGAGAATGGTGGAGATGACTATCATGGAGCTGATGGCGAGCAGAAAGTCTCTAATCTTAGATTAAGAAGAGAAATAGCTGATCTATTTATTAAGGCTTCAGAAGAGATAGGAATCCCTTTTAATGATGATTGCAATGGGCAAAATCAAGAGGGTGTTGGCTACTTTCAGCAAACCAGTTATAAAGGCCTCAGAAGAAGCTCTTACCGTTCATTTTTAAATAGAAAAATTAGATCCAGAAGAAATTTAACAATTATTACCAATACACAAATAAGTAAAGTTATCTTTGAAAAGTCTAAGGCAATCGGTGTTAGCTGTATTAATAACAAAGGCGAGCCTGATCAAACTATTCTCGCCAATAATGAAGTGATTTTATCTGCAGGTGCGATTAGCTCTCCACAAATATTACAACTCTCAGGAATTGGAGATGAAAAACTATTAAGCAAGCTAGGTATCAAAACAATTTTCAATAATCCTGCAGTTGGTAAAAATCTCCAAGACCACCTCCAAATCAGAATGGTCTACAAAACTAATACAAGAACATTGAATGATGAACTCAATACTTGGTGGAAAAAAGCTTTGATTGGAATTCAATATATTCTTTTTAGAACAGGCCCTTTGACCTTAAGTGCCAGTCAGGTTTTTGCTTTTACTAATACTTCTTTAGATGGCTCTAGACCAAACATACAATTTCATATGCAGCCTTTGAGTGCAGATAAGCCTGGCGATGGCGTTCATCCATTTTCAGCATTTACCATGTCAGTTTGCATCCTGAGACCTGAGAGTAGAGGAGAGGTTTCAATCAAATCTTCTAACCCTAAAGATCTTCCTAAAATTGTACCAAACTACCTGTCAACAGAATCTGATCGACAACTCGCAATTGAATCGATCAAAGTTGCAAGAAAAATTGCAAAGGCAAAATCAATAAAAGATCATATTCTCGATGAGTTTGTTCCTGGATACTCGTTTACTTCCGATGAAGACTTACTGGAGGTAGCAAAAAATCATAGTCAGAGCATTTATCATCCAGTTGGTACCTGCAAAATGGGTCATGAAAAAGATAGTGTAGTTGATGACAAGTTAAGGGTTCACGGAGTAAAAAACTTACGCGTAGTTGATGCATCTATCATGCCAGAACTAGTATCAGGAAATACGAACGCACCGACAATGATGATTGCAGAAAAAGCAGCAGACATGATTCTAAAAAATTACAATTCGAGTTTGACTAAGTAGTCGTGTTTGTGTATTGTTTAATCTATTTTGGTCCATCTTAATGCATTCACCCTCTTCTGATTTTCGTCGAAGTGAACTTTTTAAACCAGCGATTATTGTTCCCACAATAATTATGCTATTTTTTTCATTATTTAACCTGACTGCGCCTCAAGACCCAGCTAGAATTGCTTCATCTTTTGAATTAGGAATTGTCAATCAAGATATTGGTCCGTCCTTACCTTTAGCTTCAACGCAAGCAATTAAAGGTATTTCTAAATCTCTTCCTTTTAGGTTAACCCTAATAGATGACCGGGAGAGTGCAAAAGAAGCACTTTCAAGAGGAGATGTTGGTGCGATATTAATCTTCCCAGAAAACTTTACCCAGCTTGCATTTAGTGATAAAAATTTGACTATTGAAATTATTAATTCACAACATCTAACAATTTCTGAAACTCAAATGGCCGCCCAACTTCCCTCAACTATTCAAATGGTACTTTCCACTTTTGTATCTAACCTTCGTTTGGCAAAATCTAATAATAAAGCACCAAATTCAGGATTACTGATTACAGCAGATATCGAGACTCTTTATAGCGCAAAAAGCTTAGCCTCGACTCCTTCCCCATTTGTTATGAGCTTTACAAGTTGGCTTGCCTCAATGGTAGGCTCTATACTTCTTTTTCTTGGAACAAAACAGATGCCGTTCTTAAATCGAGCATACTTGAGAACTATAGGGCCAATTATGATTATGGGTTTTGCGAGCTTAGTTTTAGCCTTAGTGGTTTCATTAACAACACTTCAATGGGAAGCATTTTTAATGATCTGGCTCAGTGTTTGGCTAGTTTGCGTTTGCTTGAGTTGGTTTTTTCTTGGGGTCTTTGAAATTATTGGACTTTCGGCGTTGTTAATTATTCTTCCTGCAGTTCAGTATCAATCTGTACTTAGCGGATCAATGATGCCAATCAGTGCTGCGCCTGAATGGCTTGAATATATTGGTAATGCAGTACCTTTTGACTCAATAGGTGCCGCGTATAGGGCGGTTATATTTGGATCAGATGCAAGCTTACCCTATACTTGGCTATTAGGTTCTGCATTGATTGGTCTTTTCCTTAGTTGGGGCTCAGCAATATTAAAAGGAAGAATGAAAAGACGCCGGTAAAGCCAAAATGTACATAACACTATCTAATACACTATTAACAACTAATAATAATATTGTTTTTAGACTAATTCCCTATTAATCTCTAAACTTTTAGTCAAATTTAAACTCGATGAATATTTGTATCCTACATATTGGTGTGTCAAATAACCAACTCAATAATAAACATCAATCCTCTCCGGTACGTTTTCAAAATCTTCTTGAACCATTCTTGCCAAATGCAAAATGGTCAACTATTCACTGTTTGGATGAAATTATTCCAAACAATGTTGGTGGGTTTGATGCCTATTTAATTACGGGAGGAAAATATTCAGTATTTGAAGATTTTGCATGGCAAGATAATTTATTTAGCTTTATTCAGAAGGTTTATTCAGCGAATATACCGCTCTTAGGAGTTTGCTATGGACATCAAGCTATCGCTCATGCATTGGGCGGTAAAGTTGAACGTCATAAAGCTGGTTGGGGCGCGGGAACAACATCAGTAAATATTAAAAATAAACCGAAATGGCTTAATCCCGTTTCAAAAGAAATCAATTTATATAGTATGCATCAAGACCAAGTAACAAAATTGCCAATCAATGCAACTAGATTTCTTAGTAACTATTTTTGTAAGAATAGTGGCTTTTACATTGAGGATCGAGTTCTTTCTATTCAACAACACCCTGAGTTTACTGAAGCACTCTGTAGAGATTTAATTATTCAACGAAAGGGTCCAATTGGCTCTTTTTATAACGACGCACTTCAATCTCTAGAAATCCCTGATCAAGGAGTAATGGTTGGAGAATGGATGGCAAACTTTATAAATCTTCATGCTAATGCATAATTTCAATATCAAGTTTTTGTGCTGTCTGTTTTAATGACTTATAAAAACTTTCTAAAAAAAGATCTTCTGTTGTTGACTGATATAACCACGGAGGCATAGAAAGATAAAAACTTGTTAGATGCTTAAACTCGTCTATATACCGCCAGGTTAAATTATTGTTGTGCTGACATACCAATTCTGCAATCAAAACATTGTTAATAGAAAGTGCATTAAACTCAGGAATCATCGCCATAGATAAAGTTGCAAAAGGAGATTCTAGTAGCTTCTGATAGCGTATTTTATTCTTATATAATAAAGCCCTATGTTCATCATAAGACGGGTCGCTTTTTGAACTCATAATCATTTTCTGATTATTTATATCTTGGACAGATAAACTTTCTTTATCTGCTAACTCATGGTCAATTGGCATTACACATACCTCTCTTGCAGACAAGAGTTTCTTGCTAATAATACTTGCATGATTTAACTTTCTTGTGCTTAATGTAAAGTCAACATTACCTCTTCGAATCGCTTTACTCATATCAACAATCGGCAATGAATTAACATAAAACAACATATCTGGTTTTGATAAATGAATATGAGAAAGAACTCTAGGCAAAATCTCATTAATCACAGAGAGACTTGCAGAAAATCTTAATGGATTCAGTGTTAAATTATTACTACTATTGAAGTTAAGCTGCATCTGAATCTTATCTAATTGCATCAAAAGTTGTTCTACATCATCTCTTAGACTTGAAGCCCTATCAGTTGGGAAAATTAATCCATTCCTCCTTATAAATAATGGTGCACCTACGGCTTTTTCTAGTTTTTTTATAAGCTGGCTAACTGCAGGCTGAGATACGCCTAGTTTTTTTGCTGCTGCTGAAACGCTTCCACAAGAAATAACTTCAGAAAATGCCTCAACATATTTGAAACGATTGATTTTTGTAATTTTATCGTCCATAAATAATCTAACTTGCTATAACTAATTCTTATATAGTATAAATTAGATTGAATAAGGTTGCAGTAATAACAATAACTGAGTTAATCTATTACATAATTTATCTAACAGTAACTTTTTATGCCTTCAATAATAGTTAATGGTAAACCTATTCAAAGCGTAACCGTTAAGAATAACCATCTAAATAGAGGATCTCAAGAAGCCCCATTAGTTTTGAGTTTTCCTCATAGTGGAGATAACTATCCTGATGATTTTTTTACAAATCCTGAATTAACCTTTGAGGTACTTGACTTTCCTAATGATAAATATGTTGACGAACTCTATTTTAAATCTCTTGAACTTGGCCTTGTTTCGATTCATGCCAACTTTCCTAGGACCTATATAGATGTAAATCGCAATCAACATAATATAGACACTAGCATGCTTCAATCAAGTAATGATTGGTATGGCAGAATACATCCTGCAGGCGTTGATTCAGGAACTACTTTATTTTGGTCTAAAACAAAAGAGATTTTCAACATATATTCCAGAAAACTTGAGCACAAAGAATTAAAGCATAGACTTGCATCATGCTTCACACCATACCATCAGCAATTAAATTCTGAAATTTATCAAATTTATCAAAATCATGGGTGTGCTTATATTCTTGATTGTCACTCAATGACACAGTTTGATGGGAAAAAGCGAGGACGTAAAGAAAGACCTCAAATTGACATTGGCACTAGAAATGGAGAGAGTTGCAGCCAGGAATATGCAGAATGTGTTGCTGACAGCTTTAGTGAACTTGGATATGATGTAAAAATTAATGGGCGCTTTGTTGGAGGAGAAATAATTCTTCGTTATGGATGGCCTGAGATTGACCAACACATTCTCCAAGTAGAAATTCGAAGAGATTTATATATGAATGAAGAGAATAGGGGGAAAAATGAGAATTTTGTAAAGATGCAAAATGATTGTGGAAATGCTCTTATAAAAATCAGGGAGTATGTTAAAACGAAATCAAACTCAATAAACCATAACTATAACTTATAGTTATAAAGTTTGAATTAATAAGATTGTTTATTTATATGGATGCTACTATTATTGTTTTGTATTTCAAAATAAACAATTAATATTATTTTTGAGGAAAAAAGGAGAAATAACTATGAAACACATTAACTTTAAAACCGTCTGTTTTGTTGGGTTCTTAGCCAGCATGATGGGCTCTGTATATGCAGATACATTGCGAATGGCTTACTCGGTTGCACCAAAAACGATAGATCCATATAAAAGCAGTGCCTCAGCAACCGCTTCATTAAATGAGCACGTATATGAGGCACTAGTTTCGCGTACCAATGAAAAACTGCTGGCTACATCTTACGGCTGGACAGATGACACTACGCTTGTAGTAAACCTTAGGAAAGGTGTCAAATTCCACAATGGTGCTGACTTTACTGCTGAAGATGTTATTTATAGCTCATGTCGCATGATGTATAGAGTTGACGGCAAGAAAAACATGCTCACAAGTGCGATGGGCCCAGTGACTGACGTAGTAGCGATTGATGACCATACCGTAGCCTTTAAAACTGTAGGTCTATACCCAATACTCATTCAAAAGCTTAAATCTTTGTCTATCTTGGACAGCGGAGATGCTGATCTGGGGGCGACTCTTAAGTTTGATAATACTGGTGACTGTGGCATAACACGTTACCCCACTAAAGCTGAGTTTGAGAGCGGTAAGTATGCAAACGGAACGGGTAAATACAAATACGAGTCTTTTGCCAATACCGGCGATGCCGCTTTGGTACGTAACGATAATTATTGGGGCGAACCAGGCAACTGGGATCGTGTAGAAATGACTTCGGTAGAGAATTCAGGTGCACGAATGGCTGGACTACTTGCTGGAGATTATGATTTGATTGAGAACCCTACTGGTGAAGATTTACTGGCTTTGGAAGGCAACCCTGCCTATAGCTACTCAACTATGCCTTCTTGGCGCACTATTTTCTTGATATTGGATGTAGGTAGTGATGTTGCTCCAGGAGTGACAGCTGCCGATGGATCAAACCCACTAAAAGATATAAGAGTGAGACAGGCGTTATCATTATCTATTGATAGAGATGCAATTGTTGATAAATTAATGGGTGGCAATGCAACCGTTGCTAGCCAGTTTGCACCAAGCTATCAAGATGGTGCTGATTCGTCCATGCCAAATATGGCTTACGATGCAGATAAAGCAAGGCAATTACTCGCTGAAGCGGGTTACTCTGATAGTATTTCTATCGATCTCAGAATGCCAACTGGTAAGTATCAAAATGGTAAACGAGTTGGTCAAGCTATTGCTCAATATTGGTCTCGTATCGGTATTCAGGTAAATCTAGTTGCTGAGCCTTGGTCTGTATTTAGAAAGGGTCGTTCAGCTCGTGAGCTGGGTGTCTTTATGTATGGATGGGGTCACCCTCAAGGTCCTTCACAGATGATTTCCTATGCATTTGGCACAAGGGACAAAGCTCTAAATCTAGGAGGCAGTAACTACTCTAACTATACTGACCCAGACTATGATGCCGCAATGAGAGCATGGGCAGTAGAAACTGACGAAGCAAAAGCTTTTGAATACAATCAGGAAGCCATGCGGATAGCTGTTAGGGATTTACCAGGAATACCCCTATACTACCAGCACAGTATCTGGGCGCATAAGAGTGACATAAGTGTCAGTGGACGACCTGATGAACGCACATTTGCTGACATGGCAACTAAAAATTAAAGACCTTTAGAAGCCACCAAATAACCCTTTGCATAATCTGCTAGACTTATGCGAAGGGTTTTTTATATCTTTTTTATAGTTAACTTGGCAATCAATACAAAATGATTAGTTATATAACTAAGCGACTGTGGCAAAGTGGTCTTTTAGCGTTCATTATGTCGCTAATTGTGTTTCTTGGCATGTACGTTGTTGGAGACCCAGTTGAAATGCTGTCTGAAGAAGACTGGACAGAACAAGATAAAATTGAACTAGCTATCGAATTAGGGCTTGATAAGCCTCTTCATGAACAATACCTTAATTTTGCTGGTGATATTATTCAGGGTGACTTTGGAGTATCATTTGTTCATAATCGTCCTGTTCTTGACCTTATCGTTGAGAGGCTTCCAGCTACGCTAGAAATTGCTGTATTGGCTATGGTTATTGGTCTCAGCATTGGCATACCTCTGGGCATTTATTCTGGTATTAAAAACAATTCTAGAGGCTCTAGAATAATTAGTTTTTTCTCAACAATAGGATACTCTACGCCCAATTTTTGGCAAGCCATACTTTTAATTATGGTGTTTGCAGTTTTTTTGAAATGGCTTCCAGCCTCAGGTAGAGGACTTACGAACTCAATGTTTGGTATTGAATGGGCCTGGTTATCCCTTGACGGCTTAAAACACATGACTCTCCCGGCAATTAATCTCGCGATTTACAAAATTTGTATGCAACAAAGACTTGCTAAGTCTGGAACTCAAGAAATCTTGTACCAAGAATATATGACCTTTGCTCGAGCCAAAGGAATAACAAGAAATCGCATTATTAGACGTCACCTTCTTCGTAATATTTTGATTCCGATTGTTACCATTACAGGGCTGGAAGTGGGAGGACTGATTGCATTCTCTACAGTGACCGAAACAATCTTTTCTTGGCCAGGTATCGGTAAATTACTACTAGACTCCATCCATATGGTTGATAGGCCAGTTGTTGTTGCTTATCTCATCCTAATTACTCTTATGTTTGTCTTTATTAATTTTATTGTGGATGTTATGTATGCATTTCTAGATCCACGTATTCGACACCAAAAGTAACTACCTATGATTGATTACAAAAAAAAATTAGATACATTAAGCTTGCAAATAAAATCCATTTTCTCTGGCCACCCAATAGCAATTGCTGGCCTGATTGGCTTTATTATATTTGTTTTAACCGCACTTTTAGCCCCATGGATTGCACCACAAAACCCATATGACTTGATGATATTAGATATTATGGATGGGTTATTACCGCCCTTATCAAAACTTGGAAATGGAAATACTGCTTGGCTCGGAACTGATGCTTTGGGTCGAGATATATTATCAGCTGTAATGTACGGACTTCGATTGAGTCTATTTGTAGCATTCGTTGCGGTATCTATAGGGACCACAATTGGAGTTATACTTGGACTTTTAGCAGCAACGAAAGGGGGCTGGGTTGAATCTGTAATTATGCGTGCAGTTGATTTAAAGGTAAGCTTTCCAGGCATTTTACTTGCTCTGATGATGTTAGCTATTTTCGGCACTGGAGTCGACAAGATTATTTATGCACTTATTATAGGGGTATGGGCTAGCAAGGCTAGACTAACAAGATCTTCAGCCCTTCAAGAAATGCAAAAGGAATATATTGATGCAGCTAGAATATCTGGCATTCCAAGTTGGAGAATAATGATGAAATTTTTGCTACCTAACAGCATTGCTCCTGTATTAGTAATGGTTCCAATGGCACTTTCAGGTGCAATTGGCGCAGAAGCAACACTATCATTTCTAGGAGTAGGAGTTCCAATTACTGAGCCATCTTTAGGGCTATTAATTGCTAATGGCAACGACTACTTACTTTCTGGAAAATGGTGGATTAGTATTTTTCCAGGAATAATATTGGTTTTGCTTGTATTGTGCATTAATGTTGTAGCAGATAGAGTTCGTGAATTCAATAATCCTTATTTAAAACATCAGGATAGACAATGAATAAATCTCAAGTACTACAAATAAAAAATTTAACTGTTTCGTACCCTTTGGATTCAGAAAAAAATGCAGAATTAAAAGCACTTGACGATATCTCAATTAACTTAAATGCAGCTGAAATCATAGGAATAGTTGGAGAAAGTGGCGCTGGAAAATCAACAATCGGAAAAGCTGTCTTAGGACTTCTTGACCCGCCTGCAAAAATGTTAGCTGGTGAAATTAAGCTATTGGGAAAATCTATGATTGGCTTAAATGAAACTCAATACGAGTCTTTACGAGGGAATCAAATTGGATATATTTATCAAAATCCTATGACAGCTTTGAATCCCGTATTAACTATTGGTGAGCAAATTATTGAAGCGATAGAAGCTAATACAAATATGAGTGGAAAAGATTCTTATAATTTTGCAATTCACCTCTTAGAGAGAGCTGACGTAAGTTTTGCCAAAGATCGACTTCAAAAATACCCTCATCAATTATCTGGAGGTTTATGTCAGCGAATTGTTTTTGCAATTGCTATTGCTGCAAAACCAAAACTAATTATTGCTGATGAACCAACCACTGCACTTGATGTTACAGTTCAAAACTCAGTACTTCAAACTCTTATTAAGCTTAGCAAAGAAGAGGAGATTGCAATTATTCTTATTACTCATGATATTGGTGTAGTTTCAGAGACATGTGACTATGTTTATGTTCTTAAGAATGGTAAGCATATCGAGCAAGGTGAAACAGTTGAAGTCTTAGAAAAACCAAAACAACAATACACTAAATCTTTAATGGCCTCTGTCCCGCTTATTGAAAAGAGGCTCCATAGATTTTCATTGCCAAATAGTAATTCAGAGATTAATTCTTTAAATCTTGACTACTTAAAAGAGGAAAGAAATATTGAATTTTCTTCGCAACAAGCCATTCTACAAATTAAGAATATTTCTAAAACTTTTTTTACACCGGCAAGCATATTTAAGCCAAGTGAAGCATTTGAAGCTGTTAGAAATGTAAGCTTTTCGGTTAAACGAGGAGAAACTGTTGGAATTGTAGGAGAGTCAGGCTCAGGCAAATCAACTATTGGTAGAATGATCTTAGGACTAGAAGATTTAACCGCAGGAAGCATAATCTACCAAGGCCAAGATCTCAGCAATATTAGCAATAATGAGGAACGTTTAAAACATCAACTTTCAATGCAATGTATTTTTCAAGACCCTTTTTCCTCACTTAACCCAAGAATGACCGCAGGAGAAAACATAACGTATGGATTAAAAATTCATAAGTTGATTGATGCAAATAAAGCAAAATCTCTTGCCGAAGACCTCATGGAAATAGTTGGACTAAAAAAGGAGGACGCCAATAAATTACCTCATGCATTCTCAGGTGGAGAGAGACAGCGAATTGGAATTGCAAGAGCACTTGGCTACAGACCAGATTTTATTTTTTGTGATGAACCAACTTCTGCACTTGACGTCTCAGTTCAAGCCAACTTACTGAATTTATTAAAAGACTTACAAGATCAATTTTCTTTGACTTTACTTTTTGTAAGTCATGATTTAGCAGTAATTCGCCAAATGTGCGATAAAGTTATAGTTATGAAGGATGGAAAAGCTTTAGAAAAAGGAAACAACGATGATATTTTTGAATCACCTCAACATAACTATACTAAATCACTTCTTGATTCAATGCCTAAATTTAGTGGAATAGCCACAAATTAACCTAACTTAATGCCTTATTAATTCAAATATTCTCAACTAGTGTCTCAATATCTTTTCGATACTTTAATAACTGTGAACGAAGTTTCTTATCTTGCTTTTCAGTCCTAGAATTTAATATAGCGACAAAAAGGCGCTGGTTTATTTCTATATTATGCGCATAATTTTGACGATAATTTATTGAAACTAAGTCATCTCTATTAGTAATGTTTTCTATAACCAAATCCCAACTATCTTCTCTCTTTAGAGCTACTTGAAGCTTTTCAATAAGTGCTTTTCGGTTATTGATCCATTGTCCATCAACTCTAATCATTTCTTTACTGGTATTTTTGATTAAATTCAGCTGATCTTGATTTAATCCTCCCATAAAGCGACGCAAGTTCTTTCTTAATCGCTTGTAGTTATCATTTTGATAAGTTTGCAAATTACGACTCAAATATTTGTTTTCCCTTTGAGTTGTTTTTGTTTGAAGCACTTGAAAAAAACCTTCGATTTGTTGATCAGACAAATCTCTAGCCATAGGAATAGTCCATAAAATCATTTTGTCTTCTATTCGAAACCAAGAATCTTCAACATCATTTGTAATTTCTTTAATATCTTCTAAATCAATTGTACTATCAAGAGCAAGTTCAAAATTTTCAATAATTTCTGCATATTTAGGTAACTCCTCCTCTCTATGCCACTTAAAAAAAGGTATTAATAATTCATCTAAATCTTGTTTTTGATCTCGATTCAAGTCAACGTAACTCTCAAGATACCAAGGCAATAAAAAATCAATCTTATTGTAAACAAAGGTCGTTGAGCTGCATCCAAAGATAAATATCAATGAAAACAATAGCGCTTTTTTTGTAATTTTTTTCATAAAAAAATAAAAACCTAAATAAGATAATTATGTTTTTTTATCCATGTAAGTTAAAAATATTTGTAGATTTATGTTTAAATCGTCCCTCACGATAAAAAGTTTAATGAAATGATTAATCAAATTCACAATACGAATATTGAGAGCGAAACTGTCATCACTTCTCCCATTGACTTAAGGCAAAAAATCTCTGTCAGTGATCAAGGTAAAATGAATATTTTATCGAGTCGAAAAACTGTCGGTGAAATTTTTTCAGGAAAAGATGAAAGATTAATTGTAATTGTTGGCCCATGCTCAATTCATGACATTAAATCTGCCAAAGAATATGCACTTAAGTTAAAGTCTCTTCAAAAAGAGGTTGAGAAATCAATCTACATCATGATGAGAGTTTATTTTGAAAAACCAAGAACCACTGTTGGCTGGAAAGGTTTAATCAGTGATCCTGATATGGATAACACACTGGATGTGGAAAAAGGACTTCGTCAAGGACGTGAACTTTTAGTTTGGCTTGCAGAACAAGGAATACCGTGTGCAACAGAAGCACTTAATCCAATCACGCCTCAGTACCTAGCCGATCTAATTTCTTGGTGCGCTATTGGCGCAAGAACCACTGAATCACAAACACATCGAGAAATGTCCAGCGGACTCTCTATGTCAGTTGGTTTTAAAAATGGTACAGATGGAAACTTGACTATGGCTGTTAATGCTATTAAGGCATGCTCATCCAAACAAAGTTTTCTAGGCATCAATGATAAAGGTCAGATTTCTACATTTAAAGCGAAAGGCAATAAATCCTCCCATATCATTCTTAGAGGAGGCAAGAGACCTAACTATGATCAAACTGCTGTATCAGAATGTGAAAAACTTCTTAGAGAAAATGGCTTAGCTGAGAGAATTATGATTGACTGCTCCCATGATAACTCTAATCAAGATTATAGAAATCAAGGCAAAGTCATTGAGGATATTAAAAGTCAAATAATTTCAGGAAATCAGTCAATTTTTGGCGTGATGCTTGAAAGCAACTTATACCCAGGAAAACAAAAAATACTAGACAACAAGGATGATATGCAATACGGAGTATCGGTGACAGATGGCTGTATTAGCTGGGATGAAACAGATAGCTTAATTAAAAGCGTTGCAAAAGTAGTATAAATTTATAAAAAAAATATAATTTAGTTTTATTTTCAAACACAGTCTCTCTAATCTAGACTTACAATTCATGCGAAAAATAGCTGTAAAAAAAACAATTGACAGTAATTAAATTTCGTATCAAAATGTTCTCAATATACAAACCCAAATCACGATCATGTCGAGACGAAAATCAGGTGGAAGAGAAGCTAGAATTGCATTAAGAAATGCTCCACTAAAAGAAGAGGAAAAACCTGTCCATGCTGGAGAGATTGGTGGCAGGTATAAACCTCTTAGCGATAAACAGGTTAAAACAATTGAGGCCAATATTTATCGAATTCTTGAAGAGATAGGGTTTGGAGATGCCACACCTCATTGCATAGAAGCCTGCCTCTCATTTGGCGCCACTCTTGGAGATGATGGAAGATTAAGAATGTCAAAACAGATTGTTGATAAAGCAATAAATCTGTCGCAACGAAATCTGACTCTTTATGGCCAATCACCTAAACATGACTTAGATCTTAGTGGTTCAAGAGTCCACTTTTCAACCGCTGGAGCAGCAGTTCTTATAGCTGATCCTGAAAACAATGAATACAGAGAGTCTGAGAGTCAAGATTTATATGATATGGCTAGAATAGCTGATAAATGTGAACATATTCATATGTTCCAGCGAACTTGTGTTTTAAGAGATATTGATAATCCTCGTGAGATGGATCAAAACTCAGTTTATTGTGTTGCAATGGGAACTGAAAAACATGCAGGAGTTAGCTTTACAGAATCTAAACATGTTACTGATGCTCTCGAAATGCTTCATATTATTTGTGGAAGTGAAGAAAAGTGGAGAGAAAGACCCTTTATAAGCATGAGCAATTGTCACGTAGTTCCACCAATGAAATTTGCTGAAGAGTCGCTAGAATGTCTTCGTGTTGGTGTTGAAGGCGGAATGCCAGTATTGCTTCTCTCAGCTGGTCAAGCTGGAGCTACTGCACCCCCTCTACTTCCTGGAGTCGTATCTCAAGCCTGGGCTGAGTGTCTTGGTGGGCTGGTCTATGTCAACGCAATTAAACCTGGTGCCCCTGCAATTCTTGGCACTTGGCCATTTGTATCAGACCTTAGAACTGGTGCAATGTGTGGTGGCTCTCCAGAACAAGGCTTAATTTCAGCAGCATGTGCTCAAATGGGAAATCATTTCAATCTCCCAACTGGAACGCCAGCTGGAATGACGGACTCAAAATTTCCTGACTTTCAGGCTGGCTCTGAGAGGGCCTCAACACATGCTGTAACTGCTATTGCTGGGGCAAATATTATCTATGAGTCTGCAGGAATGTACGCAAGTCTTCTTGGCACATGCCCAGAAAGCTTACTTTTAGATAATGATTTATTAGGTGCATCAATGAGAATGACCAAAGGGTTTAATGATGACAGTGAAGAATCTCTTTGCTTTGAAACAATTAAAGATGTGTGTTTGAATAATAAAGCGCATTACCTTGGGTCAGAGCAAACAATTGATGTAATGCAAAGTGAATATATTTATCCTGATCTAAGTGATAGAGACAGCCCCAATGACTGGGCTGATATGGGTAAACCTGTTATATTAGAGAAAGCAATAGAGAGAAAAAATGAAATCTTATCAGAATATTTTCCAAGTCATATCAGCGACGATACTGACCAAAAATTACGAGAAAAGTTTAATATTAAATTAAGCAGAAATAATATTGGTCGGAAGCCACTTTAGAAGAGGATCTTTTATATGAAATCACATGCACAAGTAGTCATTATAGGTGGAGGATCATTGGGTGTTAACCTAATGTATCACCTTGGACTCGAGGGCTGGACCGACGTTGTTTTAATAGAGAAAGGTGAACTAACGAGTGGCTCTACATGGCATGCGGCTGGACTCTGCCCAAACTTTAATGGCAACCATACCTTGTCTAATATTCATGAGTATACGGTTAAACTATATGACGAAATTCTCCCTAAAAAAACAGGCCTACCTTCATCATTCCATAAGACTGGCTCGCTTAGAGTTGGCTACACCGAAGCAGAAGAACAATGGTTTACAAACATTTTAAGTCGTGCAAATCATATCGGCTGTGAAATGCATTTTGTATCGAAAAAGGAAGCTTCAGTCATTAATCCAATGATGGATTTTACGAATGCAAGAAATATTTTATATACCCCAAATGATGGTCATGTAGATCCTACAACAGTTGTAACTCAATTAGCCCAACTTGCTAAAAAAGCTGGAGCTGAAGTGAGTAACTTTAATCGTGTAACTGATATCAATATTCTTCCATCTGGAGAATATGAAGTCATTACAGAACAAGGAAACATTATTGCTCAGCATGTGGTTAACGCAGGGGGCTGTTTCTCTCCTCAAGTAGGTGAAATGGTTGGCTCCTATGTACCCTTAGTTAATCTGCAGCATCAATACTTGATAACAGATAGTCACCCAGAAATTGCTGCGCTTAAGAAGGAACTACCTGTAACCCGAGATTCAATTGCAGCATCTTATATTCGACAAGAAGGAAGTGGTTTCTTAATTGGCCCATATGAAACCAGAGGTTCTAAGCCTTGGGCTCTCGATGGTGTTGATTGGTCATTTGATCGTGAACTATTTGAAGGAGACATAGAGAGACTTATGCCATGGTTGGAAAGATGTATGGATATTTTCCCTCTTTTCAAGGAAGTTGGAATCAGCACTGTAATTAATGGTCTTATCACTCACACTCCAGATGACAACCTTTTAGTTGGCCCCGCAAAAGGATTAAAGAATTTCTGGAATCTTTGTGGTGCTAGCATTGGCATTGCACAAGGCGGCATTGGTAAATATTTAGCTCAATGGATGGTTCATGGTCAAACTGAACTCAATATGGCCTCTCTTGATAGTCGTCGATTTGATACATGGGCAGATAAATCATATTGCACAACCCGTGCTATTGAATCTTATGAGCGTATGTATGCATATGCAGCACCCAACGAAAATCGCCCTCATGGAAGACCTATAAGGGTTAGTTCGCTTCATACCGTGTTGGGCCAGAAAGGCGCTATTCATACGGTTAATACGGGCTTTGAAAAACCTTCATGGTTTACTACTGATAAGATAAGAAAGGAATCTTTATCATGGGCACATACGGAGGCTCACGAAGCAATCAAGCAAGAATGTATTTCTGTTCAAGACTCTTGTGGCATTACTGATATAAGTGGAACAGCAAAATTTAGAATCACTGGAAAAGATGCATTTAATTTTCTAAATAATTTATCGTGCAACAAACTTCCTTCAAAGGATGGGAGGATTGGATTAACTCTTTTTCATGCCCCGCAAGGTGGCATTAGGGCCGAACAAACAATAAGTAGAATCAATGAAGAAGAATTCCTCTTAATGGGAGCCATTGGCTCTGAAGTAAAGGATTATCAATGGCTTGAATGGCACTCAGATGGTTTTGATGTGGCTATTGAAAATTTGACCGAAAAGTGGGGCGGACTCCTATTAACTGGCCCTGAAGCCAGAAATATTTTAGGTCAATGCACTCAAGAAGATCTAAGTAATAATGCTTTTTCTTGGCTCAGCTGCAAAACAATAAAAATTGATTCTGCAGATGTTTTTGCTATGCGAGTTTCTTATGCTGGTGAATTAGGATGGGAGCTGCATATGCCGAGTTGGCAACTTATATCAATCTATGAATCCCTATTTGAAATGGGATCTCAATTTGAATTGAGGGATTTTGGTGGCCAGGCCTTTAACAGTATGAGACTGGAGAAAATGTACAGAGCTTATGGCGCTGAATTTACTGAAGAAATTTCTGCGCTCGAAGCTGGAATGGACCGATTCCTAGACTTGAGTCGTAAATTTATTGGCTCTGAGAATATTAATCAACGTAAATCAGAAGGCATCCAAACTCAATTAGCTTATTTAATCTTTGATGATGATATTCCAGCTGAGTGTTTTGGAAATGAAGCTGTCTTTGATGGCGATGAACTAAGTGGCATTATTACAAGTGGTGCATATGGCTATCGAGTAGGTCACAGTATTGCATTTGCATACCTGAATCCAAGTCACTGCAATGAGGGAAAGAAACTGAGAGTCGAAACCTCTTTGGGTAGTCGCACATGCCATGTATCTTTAAGTGCTGCTTACGATAACGATAATAAAAAACTTCGTTCATAAATAACAACTAAACTAAAATACTTTTCAATCAAAAAAATTTAATAGTCATGAGTGAGCAAGCAAGATTAAAGCAAATTAAAAGCCCATGCGTAAGTATTTGTAAATACAATAAAGACAACTTTTGTGTTGGCTGTAAACGCCATATGAATGAAATTTTTGATTGGTTTGATTTTTCTGACGAAATGAGAACTGCAATAATGCAAGATTTATTGACTCGTGATATAGATGCTGATAGTCAATAATTAATCGTCTAAAAATATAAAAGGCTAAAACCAACACCAATCATTATTACTCCAAAAATCCTATTCACTCTCAAAGCCATTTTTTGACTACTTATCAGCTGTCTTAATTTTTTTCCAAGAATACCAATCACTACCAAGCCAATCAACAGTGAAATGGCAACTGTGCCCAAGATTTTTAATCCATAAGATAAGCTAACTTGATTAAGATCAATCAGAGATGGAAGGACTGATAAATAGAAAATCATCACTTTTGGATTAGTTCCAGCTAACAGGAATCCAGACAGTAATTCTCTCAAATGAGATTGAGTTGAAATATCATTTTCCATACTGAATTTTCCAGCCCTCCATTGAGAATAACCTAGATAAAATAAATAGCAAGCTCCGAAATATTGAACCGAGTTTGTTACTGGTGTAATCAAGTCAGCCACTGCATTTAAAGAAAAAATTACAACAGTTAGATATAACAAATCACCCAACGTCATTCCAACTGAAAAGAATATTGCTGAGGCCAGACCTTTTGAAGTGGAAATAGAGAGCAAAGCGAGAGTTCCTGGTCCAGGAGTTATTGCAAAAATAAAAAGAGTAAAGCCAAGGACTAAAAAAATATTTATTTCCATAATTGAATTCTGCCTAAGCTATCTGAAAGGAATCATATTTTTTATCTTTAAGTCGTTAAGAACAACAAGAGCCATAACGGCCATTATTATGCCGACAGTATTATAAATTGTAAGCGTTTCGCCAAAAAAAATTGCTCCTAATGCAATTGCAAAGAATGGAGTTAAAATACTAAAAGCAGAACTTTTTTTAGAGCCAATAATTCTAAGCCCAGTATAGTAAAGAGCGGTAATTGCGGTTCCTGCTATGACTGAAACGAAAAGAATATGAATCCAAAATACATAATCCATACCCCCTAATGAAAATAGATTGTTACTATCATAGGATAAATTCCAATCAATTAATAATCCAAAAAGGCATACATAGAAGTTAATGGTCAGAACATGTATATTTCTCATGTATGAGGCAACAACTGTGAACAACGCATAGGCAAGTGCAGCCAAAACAAAATAGATATTTCCACCACTTACTAACCTATCCAGATTCAGTTGATCAAAATCAAGCATTAAAGCAACACCTATGAAACCCATAGTAAGAGCGAGCCAATCTTTCAAAATAGGTTTAGATTTTTTAGAAAAAATCATCATTATGTATACAAAAATAGGGATTAACACTGTTACTAAAGCTGCACCTAAACCGACTGCACCCCTCTGCATTCCCATGAAATAAGTCCTATAATTTCCAATCAGAAAAAAAGCGAGAAGTATGCATATAACAAAATTCTTTGGATTAATTCTCATAGGAATTTTCATCCAAAGAAGCAAAGGGAGGGTTGATAATGCTGATAGGAAAAATCTATACACTACAACCTCATCTTCACTAATATAAAAAGATAAATATTTTGTAGAGACACCTGAGAAGGCCCATACAAATGGGACAAGAAGCATTAGTAGTGTCATTGTTTTTTCAGATTGAAACATTAATCTCCTTATCTAATTCAGTATAGCCCGACAAAAATACCAACAAAAATCATCGTTACCCCTGTCACTTGATTGATTCGTTTAATGGTCTTTGGATTTTCAATATGTTTTCTAAGTCTAATACCTAATATATTTGCCATGCTTAAAACAAAAAATACCGTTGATCCAATTGCAATTAGAACCTGAACCTCAGTTGCTAGTGTCAAATTGTTCAAATCTATGAAGATTGGAAGAAAAGACAAGTAAAAAATAATGGTTTTAGGGTTTGTTACTCCAACAATAAATCCGGCTATTAAAAGCTTAGTCATTGAACTCTTATTACTAGACTTCTCAAAGCTGAACCCTTTTGATCGAAACTGTTGGTAGCCAATAAATATTAAGTATGATGCACCTAAAATTTTGACATAAAGCATACTATCACTAATTAATTCAGCTAAGGCGTTGAGCGCAAGCATAGCAAGAGCAACATAAATTATGTCTCCAATGGTATGCCCTATTGAAAGCCAAATAGCTGGAATAGAGCCAAATCTAGTTGATATTGCCAAGACTGCGAATAGGCCAGGACCTGGAGAAATAGCATAAACAAAAGTTGCAATGACTAGTGAAAGTAAGGTAAGCAAATCCATTGCCAGATTATAAACATTGCATCTGCTATAATTATCATTAAATTTTCAACCGTAATTAGCACACTAAATGAACCTAAATTATTTAGACTTTGAACAACCAATCGCAGAGTTGGAAGATAAAATTGACGCCCTTGAAAGCGTTAAAGATGATGTCGATATTGCCAAAGAAATGGACTCACTCAAAACTAAAAGTGAGCAGCTCACAACGAAAATTTTTTCATCACTTTCTGACTGGCAAATTTCTCAGCTAGCTAGACATCCACAAAGACTATATACGCAGGATTATATAGATAAAATTTTTGATGAATTTACGGAGTTGTGTGGAGATCGTGCATTCGCAAATGACCATTCATTGATTGGAGGCATTGCAAAAATGGATGGCCTAACATTTATGTTTATTGGTCAGCAAAAAGGTCGATCAACTAAAGATAAAATTTACCATAATTTTGGAATGACTAGACCAGAAGGTTATCGTAAAGCCCTTAGACTAATGAAAATGGCAGAAAAATTTAGCCTACCAGTAATCACATTTATTGACACACCTGGCGCCTATCCAGGTATTGGTGCAGAAGAGAGAGGTCAAAGTGAGGCAATTGCTAAAAATCTTTTCGAAATGTCCACACTAAAGACTCCAGTACTATCAGTAGTCATTGGTGAAGGTGGCTCTGGAGGAGCTTTAGCTATCGGACTATGTGATACCATGATGATGTTTGAATATAGTATTTATTCAGTCATTTCACCTGAAGGTTGCGCATCTATTCTTTATAAAGACGCGTCGAAAGCCGCAATTGCAGCTGAATCTCTTAAGCTAACAAGTAAACATTTAAAGAAACATAAGTTAATTGATAAAATTATTCCAGAGCCCTTGGGTGGAATCCATAGAGATCCAGAAACAGCCTCTAAATTTCTGAAAAAAGCACTCATCAAAGAGCTAAATAATTTATCAGAAATTCCTATTAAGCAGTTACTCGAAGAAAGACATGAAAAACTATTAAGCTTTGGAAGATTTAGCGAATAAAGATCCCTACTTAGTGGACAAAAAAATTGTTGTTGCCTTAAGTGGAGGAATTGACTCAGTTGTTCTCCTTCACTATTTAAATTCAAACCATAGTGGCAATATTAGAGCAATTCATATTAATCATAACCTATCTCAATTCAGTAATGACTGGAAAGTATTTTGTAGAGACTTATGTAAAAATGCCAATATTGAATTTAAAAGCATCGATCTTAATATTATAAATTCGTCTAACATCGAGGAAAATGCAAGGAAAAGACGCTATGCTTCATTCAAATCAGATTTATCAAAAAAAGAGATTCTTTGTACTGCTCATCATCAGGACGACCAAGCTGAGACGCTGTTGCTTCAATTATTTAGAGGGAGTGGTGTTGCAGGTCTTGCTTCAATGCCCAAATTAAAAAACTTTGGTGACTCTTATTTATATCGACCTTTATTAAATATTTCCAAGCAACAAATTATTGATTACGCTTCAAAAAATCATTTGAACTGGGTTGTAGACGACAGTAATGACAATACTCAATTTAAAAGAAACTTATTAAGGCTAGAGCTTATTCCAAAATTGCAGTCAAGCTTTGATAGTGTTATCAAAAATATTTCAAGAAGTGCTAATCACCAAGCTGACGCATTAAAACTTATGCATGATCTTGCTGAAATTGATATCGAGAAATTCAATCTCATTGTTGATAATAAAATTCAAGTCGCTCCTTTATCAAAGCTCTCGCCAAGGAGAATTGCAAATGTTCTTAGATACTATATAAATCAAAGAGACTTTTTAATGCCCTCTAGCAAGGTTTTAACTGAATTAATTTCTGTAATGAATGCAAAAAATGATGCAAAAGTAATTTTGAAATGGCACGTATACGAAATTAGAAGATACAACAATGAGTTGTATTTCTTTGATACTGATTTTGATAACTCTAAATTAGATTGCCCTTATTATGAAAAACTAAAGAGTGAATCTAATTTTGAAATTCGCTACAGAAAAGATGGTCAGCGCGTAAAACTTAAAGGGAAAAAACACTCTAGCGCCCTTAAAAAAATTCTGCAAGATTTTAACATTCCACCTTGGGAAAGAGACAAATTGAGGATGTATTATGTCAACGATACCCTTATGGCCATGGAATCAATAGGCGAAATGTCTGAGGCTTAACTTAAAATTTCTAGCCTGTAAAATCGCCACTCAAAACTTTCTGTGATTCCGTGTCAAGGGTCATTTCATAATCATAATTTGGATGCGTAGATCCAACCTTTACAGTTCCCCCTACAATGAAATCATTAATCATCTCCTGGGTAAACTCAAATCGCATAAAGTGGACCGCTGAGGTTTTAACGTCGGTCTCTCTCTGTAAATCTTCGTTACAAACTGGGGAGACTTTTTCATGATCGCCTACCTGGAAATAAATACTTTTTTCAACGCCAATGAGTTTTGATAGTGCGACTATGCGCTGAGCAACGTCAGTATACTCAATCATCATTGTGGCTTTTAGATTGGCGCCGTCGGGTACGAGTGCATTGTATACATCGAGCTCATCTTGAATCCCACTTGATTCAAAAATTTTCTCTATTCGAAGCATTTCTTGTATTTGATACTGAACTGTTTGCTTGTTTTCAAATATCATTCTGATGTGATCTCCAAGGTGCACCTCTCTAAGTTTTTTAACTTGAATTGTTTCCTGACGAATAGTTGAGCGCTTTTCAGCATACTCTTCAAGAGTTAATAAGTCTTGTCTTTCTAGCATAATTATTTCCTCAAATTTGTTTTATAAATCATAAGCCAACTTCACCAAGCTAATGGGATGAATAGAGTCTATCTCTTGTGAAGCAATATGTGCAACATGATTGCCAGCCATGACGCAATCACTGACAACAAGGTCGGTATTATCAGTAATTTTTTTTGCAACTGGCATTCCAATCTTTACTGAGTAAGTATGGGTTTCCTTTCTCACACCATAGGTACCATCGTGACCCGAGCATCTTTCTGCAATATTGACGTCTAAATCAGGAATTAAACCAAGAATTTTTTTTGTATGTGCGCCAATATTTTGAACTCTTTGATGGCAGGCTACTTGATAAAGAATCTCTTTATCAATTGCCTTAAATTTGTCATCAAAATGATTATTTTCTATCAGCAATGAAAGGTACTCAAAGGGATCAAAAAATGCATCAGAAATAGCTTTTATGTCGATATTTTCATGCAATATCATTGGCAGCTCATTCTTAAACATTAAAACGCAAGATGGTATAGGTGCAATAAGTTTATAACCATCATTAACTAACTCCATTAATGGCTCGATATTTTCATTGGCATACCTGACTACTGAGTCAAGGTCTCCAAGTTCCATTTTAGGCATTCCGCAGCACTGAGTCTTTTTGATCAGCCTCACTTCAACATTGTTATGTCTCAAAACATCGACCAAGTCAATGACCGTTTTAGGGTCATTATATTCACCATAGCAGGTTCCAAAAATAGCGACCTTGAATTGACTTTTAATGCTCTCTTCAACAAAGACCTTCGACAGGCCCTTAGAGTGGTACGTTGGCACAACCGCATTTTCATGAACACCGAGTACTTTTTGGGTGACCTTTCTGAGAGTTTTATTTTTATTTGACCAGTTAACTACAGGCGATATGATTGGTTTTGATGCAATTGCACCAACCTTTTGTGGTGATGTTAACACTTTATGAGACAACTTCGTTTCGCCCTTTTTAAATTGAATGGCTTTCGCTCTGAGCATAAGGTGCGGAAAATCAACATTCCAGTCATGCGGGGGTACATAAGGGCATTTCGACATGTAGCATAAATCGCACAGGTAGCATTGATCAACAACTTTTTTATAATCCGCCTTATCGACACCGTCTACCTCAAATGTTTCAGATTCATCAATCAAGTCAAATAGGGTTGGAAAAGACTTACATAAACTGACACATCGTCTACAGCCGTGACAAATATCAAACACCCTCTCAAGCTCATTGTTGAGAGCATCTTCATCATAAAAATCTTTATCTTTCCAATTAAGAGGGTGACGAGTTGGCGCCTCTAAATTGCCTTCTTTGAATTTAGACATATTTATTAGGTTTTTAAGAGTTATTGCTACCATAGACTAGATCTATGGTAGCAGTGGCTTTACAAACTATCTAAAGCTTTTTGATAACGGTTAGCATGAGAACGTTCAGCTTTCGCTAAAGTTTCAAACCAATCAGCTATTTCATCAAATCCCTCTTCTCTTGCCGTTTTAGCCATTCCTGGATACATGTCAGTGTACTCATGTGTCTCTCCATGAACTGCACTCGCAAGCATATCTTTGACTTCCTTAGCTGGCATATCAGTACCCGGATCACCTACTCCACCTTCGATTAAGTGCTCCATATGGCCATGTGCATGACCCGTTTCACCTTCAGCAGTTGATCTGAAAAGAGCAGCCATATCTGGCTCTCCCAAAACGTCACATTGATTTGCAAAATATAAATAACGTCTGTTTGCTTGAGATTCTCCAGCAAATGCATCCTTTAAAGATTGTTCGGTTTTACTTCCACTTAAATTCATTTTTACCTCCGATATTTTAAATGAGTCACAATCATACCATTCATTTATATAAAGTTAAATTGAATAATACTGTATATAATGTTCGTTAAAAACGAATATAAAATGACGCCTTCAATTAAAAATTTACAGTACCTCGTTGCACTCAAAAAAACGAATCACTTTTCTAATGCTGCAAAGGAATGCTTTGTCAGTGCCTCGACCTTTAGTGCTGGGATTTCAAAACTCGAAAACGACCTTCAAGTCAAGTTGGTTGAGAGAGACAACAAGAATGTACGCTTTACTTCGGCTGGAAATCGAATCACCAAGCAAGCAATGTCAGTTTTGGCAGAAATGAATGTATTGGTAAGCACCTCAAAATTAGATTTTTTTGAGTCTGAAATCACTATCGGAGTTATTCCAACAATATCTACTTATATTCTTCCAAATTTCCTATCCAATATTAATCAATCTCATCCAAAACTTAAAGTCTCATTTAAAGAAGACACAAGTGAGAATTTACTTAAACATCTCGATCAAGCTCAAATCGATTTTGCAATCTTTGCTTTTCCCTATGAACTACCTGATTATATCGAGAGCTTTGAAGTGTTTGCTGACCCTATTTATCTTATTCAACATAAAAGTCGAAATTCAAAATTTTTTGAAAATGGCTCAGTATTAATGCTTGAACAAGGCCATTGCCTGCGATCTCATATATTGCAAAATAATGAAATTTCAAACAAACATATATCTAATTTTTCTTGTACTAGCATTTCAACACTTGTTGCCATGGTCGATACAGACATTGGAGTAAGCTTTCTTCCAAAAATGGCAATTGATTTTGGAATACTTACCCACTACCCTAATATTAATATTGATCTAGAATCTTCAAATGCAAAACGCGATATTGGGGTAATTTATAGAAAAAAGAACCAGCAAGAAGAAAACATTAAAAAACTAGCTAAACTATTAATGAAAACATAGTTTGGGATTAAATGTACGGGTTACTAATCCCCAGTTTGTCTAAGTAATCAATCTCGATAGACTCCATTTTATTGGCTGAAGTCATATCTTCATGATCATGTCCAAGCAAATGAAGAACTCCATGAATTGCCATGTGGGTCAGATGATCAGAAAATCTTTTTCCACTAAACAAGGCCTCTTCTCTAACCACATCAACGCAAATAACAACATCCCCTAATAACGACTCTCCCACCTCTTCAGGAATATCGCTTTGAAATGAGAGCACGTTTGTAACTTGATTTTTATCTCTATATTCTTTATTAAGAACTTGAATTTCCACAGGTGATACAAGGCGAATTAATAATTCGCTATCTTGTAAAGAATTTACTCTTAAAAAGTCTTCGCAAACCAGCTGCAGATTGTCTTCGTCTATATTCGTATCATTAATGATATTTTGAATAACTACCATGGCTAGTTAATATTGATAAAATACTTATTTTATCCCTAAATACTTTTTTATTTTGACGCAAATCGCAGAAGTTGCAATTCCAGTTCCCTTGCACAATACATTTGATTACTTGTGCAAAGAAGAAGTGGAAATTGGCGCTAGAGTTAAAGTCCCCTTTGGACATAAAAAAGTTACTGGGGTTGTTCTGTCTCATAAAGACAAAAGTAAATTTGACAAACTTAAAGAGGTTGAAGAGGTAATTGATAGCGAAGCACTGCTTTCCAAAGAAATTCTTGAATTTTTATTATGGTCAGCAAACTATTACCACCATCCAATTGGTGAGGTTATTAATAATGCGATTCCAAAAAACCTAAGAAATGGTAAGCCTGCTAATATTAAAAAACCAAGCGAAATAACTAATACATCTTCATCGGCTAACTTTGAGCTTACTACTGAACAAACTTTTGCAATCACCGAGATTTTAAAAAATCTAGAAAAATTTAGTGGCTTTTTATTACATGGAGTTACAGGGAGTGGCAAGACAGAGGTTTATCTTAGTATCGCTGAAAAAGTTATAAAGAATGGTGGGCAGGTTCTCATTCTGGTCCCAGAAATAGGTTTAACTCCTCAAATGATTTCTCGATTTGAAGAGAGAATATTGGGTAGAGTCGTTGCAGTCCACTCTCAACTTAACGACACCCAAAAACAAGATGCCTATCTTTTGGCAAAAACTGGAGAAGCAAAAGTTATTCTTGGAACTCGATCTGCTATTTTTACACCCATGCCTCAACTAGGATTGGTCATTGTTGACGAAGAGCATGATGGATCTTTCAAGCAACAGTCAAACTTTCGTTACTCAGCAAGAGATCTCAGCTTTATGAGAGCAAAATTTGCTAATGTGCCTCTCATACTAGGCACTGCAACCCCTTCTTTAGAAACTCTAAAAAATGTTCTCGAAAATAAACTGTCTCGACTGAACCTTTCAACCAGGCCCGGTAAAGCAATATTACCTGAAGTGAATTTAATTGATATGAGAGCCCAGCCCTCTGAAGCTCTATCGACCCCCTTAATTGCAAAAATTAAGCATTATCTAGAATTAGATAAACAAGTTATGCTCTTTATCAACCGACGAGGCTATGCACCAATTTATTATTGTACGGATTGTGAGTGGCAGTCTGAGTGCACAAATTGTGACTCCAAACTGGTTTATCATCGCAGCATTAATCGCCTTAAATGTCATCACTGTGGAATAGAAAAAGCGCCTGAATCTTTCTGTCCATCCTGCAATAGTAAAAATCTGAAAATACTTGGTTCTGGAACAGAAAGGTTGGAAGAAAACCTAGAAACATATTTTCCTAGTGCTGAAGTAATTAGAATCGATAGAGATACAACTCGAAAGAAAAAAGCTTTCGCAAGCCACCTAAAAAAAATCAACTCAGGGGTGCCATGCATCATTGTGGGAACTCAAATGATTGCAAAAGGCCATGACTTTTCCAATCTGGCATTCGTAGGAATCTTAGATGTAGACGTCGGACTCATGTCAACAGACTTTAGGGCAACTGAACATTTGGCTCAACTTCTCATTCAAGTCTCAGGTCGTTGCGGACGAGCACACTACAAAGGAGAAGTAAATATACAAACTCGCTACCCTAATCATCCATTATTTAACTATGTGAAAGACTCACAATACACTGAGTATGCTAAAACTCTTTTAACTGAAAGAAAAGACACGCTATTGCCACCTTATGCACACCAAGCACTGATTTGTGCAAATGCAAAAGATAAAAATGCAGCTGAAAAGTTTCTAAATGAGGTTGCACAATTAATCAATAATATTGATATCAAATCTGTAGAAATCTGGGGGCCAGTTCCCGGAGTGATTGAAAAAAAATCAAATTACTACTACTTCAATCTCTACCTTCAATCTGCTGATAGAAGTGAGCTTCGAAGATTAATTCAAACTTTTTATCAACACGTAGAAAAAATCAAAGTTATCTCATCAGTTAGATGGTATGTTGATATCGACCCTATTGAATAGAAACACTCATTTTTCCAAATTAGATAAGACCTCATTCATCGCCCGAGTAATCTTTAATAATTCTTGGTCAGTAACTATGAATGGAGGCATGGTATAAAGCAATTTCCCGAAAGGTCTGAGCCAGACGCCATTATCAATGAGTATCTCTTGGGCTTTTTTCATATCTAGTGACGAGTTAAGTTCAACAACTCCAATTGCCCCGATAACTCTGACATCAAAGACGGAATTGTACTCCCTCATTGGAATTAATTGCTCACTTAAAATCCCCTGAATTTCAGAGACTCTTTGCTTCCAGTCATAACTCAACAATAAATCAATGCTTGCATTCGCAGCTGAACATGATAGTGGGTTTGCCATAAAAGTAGGGCCATGCATTAGAATCCCAACTGTATCTGATACTTCTTTGTTGGTTATGGCAGCAGCCATAGTCATATACCCGCCGGTTAAAGACTTACCAATGCACATTATATCGGGCGAGATATTTGCATGATTACAACCAAAAAGCTCTCCTGTTCTACCAAAACCGGTTGCTATTTCATCAACAATCAAGAGAATATTGTGCTTGTCACAGAGAATTCTAACGCCTTTGAGATAATCATCATCATAGATATTCATCCCCCCAGCGCCTTGCACAATTGGCTCTAAAATCATCGCCGCAATAGACTGATGATTTTTAATGAGATGCGATTCTAAATCAGAGAGTGCTTCTTTAGTATTGCCCAGTTTTGGTTGTTTCACAAAAAAATGCTTAGTTAAAACATCCTTAAATAAATGGTGCATTCCATTATCAGGATCACAAACACTCATTGCACCAAAAGTATCTCCATGGTAGCCGCCCCTAGGGGTAATAAATTTTGACTTTGCCTTTAGACCCTTATTTTGCCAATACTGTAGAGCCATTTTCAAAGAGACCTCTACAGAAACCGAACCCGAGTCTGCAAAAAACACCTTATCAAGACCTTTTGGAGTCAGTTTGATGAGCTTCTCACATAAATCGATGGCTGGCTGATGAGTAAGACCTCCAAACATTACATGGGACACTTTATCAACCTGAGATTTAATTGCTTTGTTAAGAGTGGCGTTGTTGTATCCATGGATCATGCACCACCAAGAACTCATACCATCAATAACCCGATGTCCATTCTTGAGGTTTAGATAAACCCCTTCTGCACTATCAACCTGATAAGCAGGAACCTTATTTGGAATATTGGCATAGGGATGCCAGATGTGGTTTTTTTCAATATTCACTATAGGAATTCTCGTAACTGTTTCATCGAGTCGATTACCAAGTCAGGATTTTCATCTGCAATATTGTTGCCATGGTTATATCCATAAGACATACAGACAATATCAAACCCGGCAGCTCTCGCCGCCTTAACATCACTCACTGAATCTCCTAACATTAAACACTCTTTTGGATTTACATTACAAAAGCTAGCACCATGAATAAGGGGAAGCGGGTCTGGTTTTTTCTTGTCTAGAGTATCACCAGAGATAACAATCTTGAAGTAATCAAAAACACCTAAAGACTTTAACAGTGGGAGTGTAAACTGCTCGGCCTTGTTAGTGACGCAACCCATCAAATAGTTCTTAGACTTTAAATAATCCAACCCCTCTTTAACGCCTTCATATAAATGTGATCGTACTGACGAATTTTCAGAATATAGATCTAAAAAAATTGGATATGCCTTATCGAATTCTTCTTTAGTAGGTGATCCATCCAACTGCCCAATAAGAGCCCTTTCAACCAGCCTTGGAACGCCATTTCCAACCCAATGCCTGACTCTTTCAACACCTATTTCTGGCCTATCAAGCTTTATCATCATTTGATCAACGCAATATGCTAAGTCAGGGACGCTATCAACAAGAGTTCCATCAACGTCAATCATTACTAGTTTTGGTTTAAATATTTTCATTAATGTTCAATGTTTATTCCAAGTTTGGTAGAATTGAATTAAGGATTTATTACTCAGATATTTTATATGGAAAACAAAACAGTCATTGGTTTTATTGGGTCTGGAAACATGGCCTATGCACTTATAAAGGGTCTAATAGATGATGGCTTTGATGCAAATAATATTAATGTCAGTGACCCTAACACTGAGCTTTTAGACAAACGAAAATCTGAGCTTGGTGTATCAACATATTCGGACAATTTGTCACTATTAATGCATAGTGATGTGGTTGTCTTTGCTGTTAAACCTCAAGTTCTTTCAGCGGTTTGCCATGAACTTAAAAATAAGGTAAATCCCAGTCAGCTTTTTGTTTCAATTGTAGCTGGTATTAAGAGTAAAGATATTAACCGCTGGCTTGGAGGAAATTTTTCACTAGTTAGAGCAATGCCGAACACACCAGCACTATTCCAATCAGGTGTTACTGGACTTTATGCAAATGAACTTGTTACTAAAGAACAAAAAAAATCAGCGAACTTATTATTGTCTTCGGTAGGAGAGTGCTTTTGGGTAAATGAAGAGAATCTTATAGATGCGATAACAGCTATATCAGGCAGTGGGCCTGCGTATTTTTTTCTCCTCATGCAATCTATGAAACAAGCTGCTATGTCCTTGGGGTTAGATGAAAAAACTGCTGAATCTTTGAGTATTCAAACAAGTCTTGGTGCAAGCATAATGGCGACTAACTCTGGGAAAGATCCAAAAACCCTTAGAGCAGAAGTGACCTCACTAAAAGGCACCACTCAAGCTGCAATCGAAGCCTTTCAAGATCAGAATTTTGAGGGAATAGTTGCGGCCGCCACTAGAGCAGCTTACGACAGAGCTAGAGAACTCAGCAAAGAGCTCGGGGATATTGATTAATTTTTTATGTGCTTGTTTTTAGCTGCCCCATAATAACTGCATATTAGCAATAGCAGCTAGTGAAGCTGTTTCAGTTCTTAGAACCCTCTTGCCCAGAAGAAGTGACTGATACCCAGCATTTTCAGAGTCAGTAATTTCTTTTTCAGATAGACCGCCTTCTGGACCAATTAGAAGGGTTGCTTTTGAGGATTTTGTGGCCTGAGTTAAGCCATCGATTGCTCGATGATGTAAAACAAAACCATTATGTCCAGACTCTTTTAATAACTCATCAAGAGAAGTTGGATAGGACACATTAACTATAACTGAACGTCCTGATTGTTCACAAGCATGATTTGCTATTTTTTGCCAGTGGTCAATCTTTTTTTGTATCTTCTCCTCACTGAGCCTTACTACGCACCTCTCTAATTTCATTGGAATGATTCTTGTCACCCCTAATTCGACAGCTTTTTGTATCAAGAAATCCATTTTTTCGCCTTTCGCAATTCCCTGAGCAAGCGTTAAATCCAATTTTGATTCAGTGTTATTAGCTTTCTTAGAAATTATTTTTAGGTTCGTCGTTTGTTTTGCATTCTCAACCTCTGCAATATAGTCGAAGCCATCGCCATTAAATACAGTGATATTCTTTCCAACAGGAAAACGCAAAACTTTATTTAAATGGTGACTATTTTCCTTATCAAGCTGAGTATTCATACCTTCAGCAAAAGGTGTATTTTGATAAAGTCGAATCGTTTTCATGGTATCTTTCTTGGGTTATTTATCTAAGAATTAATACACCTAATAAAATGATACATCAAAAAAGAAGACAGGAGTTGCTAAGCAGATTACCAGAAGACGCTGTAGTGATTGTATCAACCAATAGTGAACAAAAACGAAACAGTGATGTAAGCTACCCCTTTCGACCAGATAGTAACTTTTGGTATCTTACTGGCTTTGAGGAGCCTGATGCAATTGCAGTATTCAGCAAGAATAACTACACCATGTATTTAAGGCCGAAAGACCAAACAAAAGAGATATGGAATGGAGTGAGGCTGGGTGTAGATCTTGCCCCGAAAACCCTATTAGTTGACAAAGCCTTTGATATTGATGTTTTTTTTGAAAATATTGACTCTCTAATAAAAAAAGACTCTATTGTTTATTTTGACGCCCCAGGAAATAGTGTCTGGAAAGATAATTCTAGCACCAATGCTCATAACCATAAGATTGATTCCCTATATGAGAGTGTCTTGCAACCTTTGAATCCACACATTTCAGAAATGCGCCTAATCAAAGATAAAAATGAAATTCAAAGCATGCAAGAGGCTGCCGACTTGGCAGCAAAAGCGCATTTAAACGCAATGAAGTCTTCCCGACCTGGGCTTTATGAGCATAACATTGCTTCAGGTTTCGACTCCATGTTTAGAAATGAAAACTCTGAACATGCATATCCACCTATAGTTGCTAGTGGAGAAAATGCATGTGTTTTGCATTACACTGAAAACAATAAAGAGCTTAAAGATGGTGATCTTATTCTGATAGATGCGGGATGTGAAATAAATGGCTATGCGTCAGATATTACAAGAACGTTTCCAATTAATGGCAAATTCAATGTAGCTCAAAGAGAGATTTATAATATTGTTCTAGAGGCTCAAAAATCAGCAATTGCCTCTATAAAGCCTGGAGCTAGTTCAAATAGGCCGCATGAAATTGCATGTGAAATAATAAAAAATGGTCTTATAAAATTAGGAATCATGGGCTCACATGGCGAGCTAACTAAATTTTATATGCATAACACTGGACACTGGCTTGGACTAGATGTTCACGATGTTGGCAGTAAGTTAATTGATGATAATTTCCGTGAGTTTAAAAGCGGAATGGTTACAACGGTTGAGCCTGGCATTTATATACGTAAGGATGATAAAATTGAGTCTAAGTACTGGGGCATAGGAATTAGAATCGAAGATGATGTTTTAGTTACTGAGTCAGGAAATCATATCCTATCTGAAAAAGCTGTTAAGGATATTGATGCAATTGAAAATTTAATGAGTTAACTCGAACTATGAATATTAACGAAGCTATCAAAGCAGTCATTTCAAGACAGAATCTAAATGAAAGTGAAATGCATGATGTTATGAATAGCATTATGACTGGACAAACAACGGATGCTCAAATTGGTGCGTTTTTGATCGGCTTATCGATGAAAGGTGAAACGATTGAAGAAATTACTGCTAGTGCTAGAGTGATGCGTTCTCTTGCTATTTCAGTAGAATTAAAAAGCGAGGATCACTTAGTCGATACCTGCGGTACGGGAGGAGATGGCTTAGGATTATTTAATATCTCAACTGCCTCTGCATTTGTTGTTGCAGCCGCGGGAGGCAAGGTTGCAAAACATGGTAACCGCTCCATATCATCAAAATCAGGCAGTGCAGATGTTCTTGAAGCTGCTGGCATTAATCTTAATTTAGATCCAGAAAAAATCAGTCAGTGTATTGAAGACATTGGAGTTGGATTTATGTTTGCACCGGCTCATCATAGCGCTATGAAACATGCTATCGGACCTCGTAAAGAGTTAGCAGTGAGGACTATTTTTAATGTTCTTGGGCCCTTAACCAACCCAGCAAAAGCACCAAATCAAGTGATGGGGGTGTACGACAAAGACCTCGTTGAACCTATTGCTAACGTACTTAAAAGCTTGGGTTCAAGGCATGTAATGGTGGTTCATTCTGAAGATGGGCTAGACGAATTCTCAATCGCCAAAGAAACATATGTAGCTGAACTTAAGGATAATAATATTTCAATATACACTGTTCATCCAAATGATTTTGGGCTCATTAAGGGAGACTTAAATACGCTTAAAGCTGAAAATGCTGACGAGTCTCTCGCAATGATTCGAGATGCTTTTTCCGGAAATACTGGTGCTCCTAGAGACATCATTGCATTGAATTCTGGAGCAGCAATTTATGTGAGTGGCCTTGCTGACTCTTTAGACGATGGTATTCAAAAAGCTTGTCAAGTATTATCAGATGGAAGTGCGCAAGATAAACTTGATGCCTATATTTTAGCAAGCAACAACTAAGCAATGAATAGAAAAACGAATCTGATTTGGATTGACCTTGAAATGACAGGTTTAATTCCTGAGACTGATGTTATCATTGAGATAGCAACAGTTGTTACAGATGCTAACTTAAATGTCATTGAAGAAGGCCCCTCGCTGGCGATACATCAAAGCAAAGAGCTTATTGACGGAATGGATGAATGGAATACAAGCCAACATAATCGCTCTGGCCTAGTCAAAAGAGTCATGGAAAGCAAAATTACTGTTACTAAAGCAGAGTCTCAAACTCTTGAATTTCTTTCTAAACATGTCGATTCAGGAGTATCACCGATGTGTGGCAATTCAATATGCCAGGACAGAAGATTCTTGTCAAACTATATGCCAAACCTTGAAAAATTTTTCCATTATCGACATATTGATGTTTCCACTTTAAAAGAATTAGCAGTGCGCTGGAAGCCAGACATTATCTCTAGCTCCTTTAAAAATTCAAGACATTTGGCTTTGTCCGATATTTACGACTCTATCGACGAACTAAAATACTACAGAGAGCATTTCATTAAAGCTTAAATTGACTTACCTATCGCCCGCCAAAGTAAATTTGTTTCTTCATATAACCTCTAAGGGAAATGATGGTTATCACAATCTGCAAACAATTTTTCAACTTTTGGATTATGGTGACGAAATAGAGTTTAATAAAAGGAATGATGGACAAATCAATCGCATCTATGGCAATGAAGACATTTCTACAGATGCAGACTTAATCATACAAAGTGCTCTCAAGATGCAGAAATTAGCGCCTTCAAATTCAGGTGTCGACATAGGAGTCACAAAAAAAATTCCTTTAGGAGGAGGTCTAGGTGGTGGAAGCTCCAATGCAGCAACAACTCTTATTGCTTTAAACAAGCTTTGGAATCTTGGGTTGCAAAAAAAAGAGTTGATTTCTATTGGCAAAAAGATTGGAGCAGATGTTCCCGTTTTTATAGATGGGCGAAGCTCATGGGCAGAAGGCATTGGGGAAATTCTATCTCCAATAAATTTACCAGAGTATTTCTATTTGGTTGTCTCCATAAAAAAACATATCTCAACTCAAGAAATATTCAGGCATAAAGCATTGACAATGTCTCCTGTACAAAGGAAAATAACTGATTTTTCATTGGTTTCAAATCCACATAACGACTGCTTGGATGCTGCAATAGAATTAGAAAGTGAGATAAAAGATGCTTTAATGCATCTTAGCTTAACTGAAAACCATATTGATCAAGCTAGAATGACTGGGAGTGGCTCGTGTGTTTTTGTTGCATTTGAAAATGAAAATGATGCATTGATTGCAAAGGATGAGTTGCCATCAAAATGGCTTGGGTTTGTCGCAAAAGCAATTAATCAATCGCCGTTATACAATTGGGATGTCGCCAAGTGGTAAGGCAACGGGTTTTGATCCCGTCATTCGCAGGTTCGAATCCTGCCATCCCAGCCAACATTTTGAACTCATACCCTCGAAGTTCTTCTCAACAATCTATAAATGAAATGGATAAGCCTATAGGGTAAAATCTTTATGTATTCAGTTAGGAAACATGAATGGCGATGAATTTATATCAATTCAATTTCAACAAGATTAATGGTGAAGAGATTTCATTTAAAAGCCTTAAAGGCAAGGTTGTACTCATAGTTAATACAGCTAGTAACTGTGGCTTAACTTATCACTACAAAGGCCTAGAAAGCCTATATCAAGAATATAAAGATGATGGCCTAGAGGTTATTGGGTTCCCTTGCAATCAGTTTGGCAAGCAAGAACCAGGAACGGCTAAAGAAATAGAAAATTTCTGTAATGATAAGTATGGCATCACCTTTACATTGTCTGAAAAAATTGAGGTAAATGGTTCAAACACCCACCCAGTATATAAATATCTTAAATCTGAGCTTAAAGGCAAATTAAATGACAGCATCAAGTGGAATTTTACTAAGTTTTTAATTGATCGTAATGGAGTTCCTTTTAAGCGCTTTAGCTCAACAGCTGAGCCTGAAAATATAAAGCCATTTATTGAAGAACTGATTTAATTTAATAAAAAAAATTTATTTACTATAAAAACTACTATTTTCAATCGTATGATTTCTAAGTATAATTAGAGCTTCAAACAATAAGAATCTGAATAGATGTCTTTAGAAAGAATTAAAATCTTTAGCGGTAACGCAAATCCTGATCTTTCATCCGAAATTATTGCAAATCTTAATATTAGCCTAAGCAAGGCATTTGTTGGTCAATTTAGTGACGGTGAATCCCAAGTAGAAATTCTTGATAATGTTCGTGGCTGTGATGTTTTTGTCATTCAGCCAACATGTGGACCTTCAACCGCAGAGACTTTAATGGAATTATTGATAATGGTTGATGCACTTAAACGATCTTCTGCAGGCAGAATAACTGCTGTAGTTCCTTACCTAGCATATTCAAGACAAGACAGACGCTCTCGCCTTACTAGAGTGCCAATTACTGCCAAACTAGTTGCACAGATGATTGAAACATCTGGAGTTAATCGAATACTAACAATGGATCTTCATGCAGATCAAATCCAAGGCTTCTTTAACATACCAATAGATAATATTTATGCTCAACCAGTCTTAGTCCAGGATATATTAGATTGTGGCTATAAAGATGTAGTAGTCGTTTCACCTGATGTTGGCGGAGTTGCAAGAGCAAGAGCTGCAGCTAAAAGAATTAATGATGCCGATCTTGCTATTATTGACAAAAGACGTCCAGAACCAAACCTGGTAAGAGTGATGAATGTAATTGGTGATGTCTCTGGAAGAACATGCATTATGATTGACGATATGGTTGATACTGCTGGAACACTTTGCCAAGCGGCTGAAATTTTAAAAGAAAAAGGCGCTAAAAAAGTGGTTGCTTATGCAACTCATGCAGTTCTCTCGGGAGGCGCTATAGATAATATTTCTAATTCAAAGTTAGATGAATTAGTCATTACGAACACTATTCCATTGAATGGTAATGCTAACAAATGCAAAAAAATAAGGCAACTATCTATTGCCAAAACACTAGCTGATGTTATTCGCAGAATCAGTGAAGAACAATCAATAAGTAAAATTTTTTCTGAATCAAACTAATTCAAAGCTTTTAGCGTAGTCAATTAATGACTAAAAATATGGTATGAATTAGGTATAATTCCCCCTCTGTTTTTAAAAAACAATGCTATGAAAACAACTACTGAAGCTCATAAAATTGCCCTAAATAGTCTTATTGTTATTGGAAAAGAGCAGGGCTATCTAACCTACTCTGAAATTAATGATATATTGCCAGAAGATTTATTAACTCCTGAGCAAGTTGAACCCATTGTTACCATTCTTGAAGAACTTGATATTGTTGTTGCTGATGAAGCTCCAGATGCAGATACTCTGGTTATGCATCAAGGCGGCAAGGCAGAAGCAAATTCTGCAGAGGTAGCAGTTGCAGCACTAGCTGCTCTTGATTCAGAGTTTGGCAGGACAACTGACCCTGTCAGAATGTATATGCGTGAAATGGGTGTTGTAGAGCTTTTAGAGCAAAGTGACGAAGTAAGAATTGCTAAGGAAATTGAGGCCGGTGTCTATGAAATTATGCAAGCTATTTCTCTTTACCCTGAGATTGCTGATCACTTCTTCAAGGCCTATACAAGGCTTGAGGAAGGCAAATGTAAAATGACTGATGTAGTTATTGGTTATCAGGGAGATGCAGAAGAATTTGAAGAAAAACAAGCACTTATTGTTGAAAAACAAGCTCTACTTGATGAAAAACATGCTCAATTAGAGGCGATGGAACATGATGAGGATCTTGACGAATTAGAAGAAGAAGATGAATTTGATGAACTAGAATACACTGGACCTAATGAAGATGAAGTGTATGAGCGTTTTGAGAAAATACAAAAAACTTACAAAACCTATGTTAATTCTTCCAAAAAAAATGGTTATCTAGACTCCAAAACAGTGAAAGCTAGACAAAAATTTGCCAGCTGCATTTCTGAACTCAGACTTGCCCCTAAACTCGTTAGCACTATGATGGATGTTGTTTCCAGTAGGGTTGTTATCGTTAAAAAAGAGGAAAATTTAATTCGCAGAGCTTGTCTTGACGCTGGCATGACTTCTGAACTGTTTTATAACTTATTTCAAAGAAATGAAACTAACTTTGATTGGCTCAAAAGTAAAGATATTGACAAAAAAACTTTAAAGTCTTTAGAAAAATCTAAAGATGAGATTTATTACTCTCAAAAAAGCCTTTTAGAGAACCAAGAAGCAATGCAGCTAACTATTACAGAACTTAAGGAAATCAATAAAAAACTAAGACAAGGAGATAGAAAAGCAAAGAATGCTAAAAGTCAAATGATCGAAGCTAATTTAAGACTCGTTATTTCAATTGCAAAAAAATATGCAAATCGTGGCCTACAGTTCCTAGACCTTATTCAAGAGGGTAATGTTGGACTCATGAAAGCTGTTGATAAATTTGAGTATCGTAGAGGTTATAAATTTTCAACTTATGCAACTTGGTGGATTCGCCAAGCAATAACTAGATCAATAGCTGATCAAGCTAGAACCATAAGGATTCCAGTTCATATGATTGAGACAATTAATAAACTTAATCGAGTTAGACGTCAACTTCTTCAGCGATTTGGAAGAGAGGCAACACCTGAAGAGCTCTCTATTGAAATGGAGCTACCAGAATATAAAATCAACAAGATTCTAAAAATTGCGAAGGAACCATTATCGATGGAAAACCCTGTTGGCGATGATGAAGATTCTACAATAGGTGATTTTATTGAAGATGAAAAATTATCTTCGCCCGTTGAGGTAACTACACGAGAAAGCTTGAAAGAAACTACTGGCGATTTATTAGCAAATTTATCACCTCGAGAAGCTAAAGTATTAAAAATGCGATTTGGTATTGATATGAGCACGGATCATACTCTCGAAGAAGTAGGAAGACAGTTTGACGTAACTCGTGAAAGAATACGTCAAATTGAAGCTAAGGCGCTCCGAAAATTGCGTCACCCTTCTCGCGCTCATAAACTTCAAAGTTTCTTAGAGTAGCTCTTTACCCGGGCCTATAGCTCAGCTGGTTAGAGCAGTCGACTCATAATCGATTGGTCCTTGGTTCAAGTCCAAGTAGGCCCACCAAATATCAAAAAACCTAGCCTAGCTAGGTTTTTTTATTGACTAAACTAAATAGAATTCCTTACAAGTACTTTGGCTCAATTATTGCTTCGTCAATAGACCCATTCATTTCACTTACGTAATATGCTTTTGCATTTGGTAAAGATGAAACACAACACTTGAGCTCCCCATCAACAAAGTGAGCTGCAACGCCATCATCACAAGCTATACCTTCCATCATTGAGCCATTTAAAATAGCTTTGTGATATTCTGGTCTCCTCTGTGGCTCACTATCAAAATGAGGACAATTACTGTTTCGCAAAAAACCTAAACAGTCTAACGGTAATAACTTTCCGGTTACTGAATCAGTCAGTCCTTTTTCAAACCAACAAATCGAACCAGCACTTAGCCCTGCCATAATAGCTCCATTATTCCAGGCTTCAAATAAATATTTATCAAGCCCCCACTCTTTCCAAAGAACCATTAGGTTGCGTGTATTCCCTCCACCGACATAAAAAATATCCTTATCTAGAACAAACTCTCTTAAATCTCCTTCTGGAGGCCAAAATAGTGAAAGATGACTCGTCTCACAGTTTAATTTTTTGTATGAAGAGTAAAATTGTCTTCTATAGCTCTCATCGTCTCCACTTGCTGTTGGTATAAAACAAACTTTTGGATTTTTTTTATCGGATAAAGATAAAAGATATTCATCTAACTTCAGATTTTCAGGTTTTGAGGTAAAGCCGCCTCCACCCATAGCTAATACTTGTTTTTTCATTTTGAAAATAAAAATATGTTTAAGAAGAAATAAATTTTACTTAAGATAAGGGCTGACAATGAATAATTACAATGCTCAATGTTATAATTAATTAATGAACTCTAAAACTCTTCCACAGCTTCTAAAGCTAACCTCTGAAGCAGGTGAAATCATTATGAAACTTCGTGAAAATTCATTCGATTATGCAATTAAAAAAGATAGCACTCCAATCACTTATGCTGATAAAGCTTCACATGAATTTTTAGTAAACGCTATAGAAAAATTAACACCGAAAATTCCGATTCTTTCTGAAGAGTCATCTCATATTCCATTTTCTATTCGAAAATCATGGAAGAAATACTGGTTAATTGATCCTTTAGATGGCACTCGTGATTTTATAGATGGCTCTCCTGATTTTTGCATTAGTATTGCTCTGATTCAAAACAACTACCCAACTTTTGGATTAATTTACTCACCTTTTAATAAAACACATTACTATCGACTAGCTAATAAATCTTCTATAAAGATTGCAAACAATAAAACATATAAAATTCGTACAAAAAAGCCCAAAAGATGGGAAAAAATTGTTGTTGGAAGATACTCAATTAATAACAAAGGACTCAAAGAACATCTTAAACTAAAAACAAATTTTGAAACTTTTAAACTTGGGAGTGCTCTTAAGTTTTGTCTAATTGCAGAGGGGATTTACCACTACTACCCAAAATTTGGACGCTGCTCTGAATGGGATACTGCTGCAGGTGTTTGTATACTTGAGGGTGCTGGTGGGAAAGTGGTCGACCTCGAAAATAACTCTTTAAAATACAACTCAACAAAAGATATTATTAGCCCTGCTTTTATAGCAACTGCCTAAGAAGAGAACCTTAGAGACAGGTCAATCGATCTTATGTCTTTTGTAAGTGAACCGATAGATATATAGTCAACACCCGTTTCAGCATATTTCTTAATATTATTCTCGTTAATTCCTCCAGAAGCCTCTAAAGGATAGACTCCTCTTGAGATATTAACAGCCTCTAGAAGCTCTTCAAGAGAAAAATTATCACATAGGATACGAGTGATATCTTTAATTGCAAGTGCAGATCGAAGCTCATCCATAGATTCAACTTCAACTATGATTGGAATTTCAGGAAATTCACTAACAGCATTTTTTATAGATGTTTCAAGAGAACCAACAGACAGAATATGATTCTCTTTTAACATAATGCAGTCATAAAGACCCATCCTATGATTAACTCCACCGCCACACTGAACAGCATATTTTTGGGCTTTTCTAAGCCCTGGTATTGTTTTTCTTGTATCAAGTAATTTTGCTTTTGTATCAGCAATTAGGTCCACTAATTCTGCAGTTTTTGTTGATGTAGCGCTCAATATCTGTAAAAAATTAAGTGCAACTCTTTCGGCTGTAACGATTGTTTTGGCAAGTCCACTAATTCTGCATATAATTTCACCAGAATTAACCATAGAGCCATCTTCAACATTCCAGTTTATTTGAGTTTTTGAATCGATTGATAAAAAGCACAAATTAAAGAACTCAATCCCACATATAACTGCCTTCTCTCTACAAACTATTTCAGCCTCAATCATTTTATTTTCAAGCAAACTTGAAGTTAGATCTCCATCTCCAACATCTTCAGACATTGCTAATTTGACAATTTTTTTCATATCATTATTCATTTATAAAGTCAATGATTGCTTTGGCTGATTTAGAGCTTGCTTGGTGATTTAAGAGTGTATGAATCCTTTCTAATTCCTGAACAAGCTTTCTATTATCAGACTGTAATAATTTCATAGCATGATCAGAGATATTCTTGCCATTAGCCTCATTTTGAATTAATTCTGGCACTACTTTACTACCCAATATTTTATTTGGCAGCGATATTTCACTGGTATTAAGGAGTCGACTTGCAATCTGATAGCTTATATAAGAAAGTTTATAAACTACAATCATTGGAACTGCCAACAGACCAACTTCAAGTGCTGCAGTGCCAGATGCTACAAGTACTAAATCTGAATTACTAATTTTTTTATGTGCATCACCAACACTCAACTTTATATCAAACTCCTTAATACTTTGCTTAACCCAGTCTAAATGTTGATTACTTGCAAGAGATAAATTAAATGTTAAATCACGATCTTTTACTTTCATTAATTTAACTGCCTCTAAAAGCTCTGGCAATAAAGATTTAATCTCGGAGTCTCTTGAGCCTGGCATCAGCAGAACATTTTTATTGGACTTATAATCTTGCCTTGGTTTTAAAATTTCAGCTAATGGGTGACCAACAAAAATAGCTTTTTGATTATGTTTTTTATAGAAATCGACTTCAAAAGGAAATAGGCATAAAACTAAATCTGCTGATTCTTTGATTTTTTTGACTCTTCCAGAGCGCCATGCCCATACAGATGGACTAATAAAATGAATTGTTTTAACACCATTGTTCTTTAGGATTTGCTCCACTTTAAAATTAAAGTCTGGAGAATCGACTCCAATAAAAACATCGGGCTTTTTTGAAATATAGTGTCTAGTTATTTTTCTTCTTAGCTTTAAGATGGATGGCAACTTTCTTACAACCTCGCTGAAGCCCATTACATTGACTTCATTCATATTCCACAATCTATTACAGCCAACTTCTACCATCTTATCCCCAGCCAAACCATCTATTTCACAATTAGGTTGATTTTGCTTTAAAGCAACTATTAATGAAGAGGCGATTAAATCACCTGAAGTTTCTGCAGCACTGAGGGCAATTTTCATTTCAAATAACTATCAAGAGGACATATTAAGCTTTAATCAAGTTCTTAAGTTCTAGGTAAGATAATATCAGGGTTATCTTCAAAAGACCGATAAATCACTAGCACTCCACCGATTACTTGGACTAATTCAGCGCAAGAAAATTCTATAATTTTGTCAACAATTTGCTGCTTTTCATCACGATTATCTACTCTTAACTTGATCTTAATTAGCTCATGCTTATGCATTGTAGAATCAATTTCAGCTAGAACTGACTCACTTAAACCGTTCTGCCCAATCATTACAAATGGTTTTAAGCTGTGCGCCAATGATCTTAAATACTTCTTTTGATTATTTGTTAGTTTCATCTATATAGAAAGTCTCATTTTCAAAAAGGGATTCGATTGTTTCTCTCTTTCTCACCAAAGTATGACTCTTCCCACAAACCATTATTTCTGGAACTCTTGGTCTAGAGTTATAATTAGAACTAAGAACAAACCCATATGCACCAGCTGTCATGATTGCAATATAATCTCCTTTCTCTAGGGTAAGCTTTCTATCTTTAGCTAAAAAATCTGCAGTCTCGCAAACTGGACCAACAATATCCCACGTATCAGTAATACCTTTAGCATTGTCATCAATTAAAACTGCCTGATGAAATGATTCATAAAGAGAAGGCCTAATCAAATCATTCATAGCGCCATCCACAATTGCAAATGACTTAATCTCATTTTGCTTTAGATATTCAACTTTTGTTACAAAGATTCCTGCGTCTGCAACAATTGAACGACCAGGTTCAACCAATATCTTCATATTGTCCACTTTGGTAGTTACAGAATTCAAATAGTCTTGAATGTTGATAGTTTTTTCTTGATCATAGCTTACTCCAACTCCACCACCAATGTCTAAGTGCTTGATTAGAATATTTTCAGATTTCAATTTATCAATCAACTCTAATGCCCTGTCAAGTGCCTCTAGAAAAGGTGAAACATCAGTAATTTGAGACCCGATATGATAATCAAGACCGCAAACCTCTAAATAATCCGAAATATTTGCTTTTTTGTACATTGATAAAGCAATATCAGCTCCAACGCCAAACTTATTTTCACTAAGTCCAGTAGCAATATAAGGATGAGTATTTGCATCAACATTTGGATTTACGCGAATTGAGATAGGCGCACTCATATTCATAGTAGATGCAACTAATTCAATTCGATCTAGCTCATCTTCAGACTCAACATTAAAACAATAAATACCGTATTCAAGAGCCTTACGGATTGAATATTCACTTTTAGCAACCCCTGAAAAAACACATTTTCTTGGATCTCCTCCTGCCGCTATAACCCTCTTAAGCTCTCCTAATGAAACGATATCAAAACCAGAGCCTAGATTTGCAAGAATATTTAATACTGCAAGATTAGAATTTGCTTTTACTGCATAACAAATTAAATGTGGATGTCCTCCAACAGACTTTTTGAATAAATTCCAATTAAACTCTATTTGACTTTTTGAATAAATATAAAGCGGTGAGCCATAAGAATTTATTAAGTCTGAAACAGGCAAAGACTCAGCATAAAGGTTATTATTTTGAAAACTGAATGCGTTCAATTGATTTTAACTATTAACTACTAGTATCTGCTTCAATAGAATCAACTTTTGATTCATCAATTGGTACTAAATCACCCATTCGGCCACACGCTGTTATAGTAATAACAAATGAAACTAGTAAAATAAATTTAATTTGGTTTCTCATTGCGTCACCATCCCTTTATCAAAGGCTTTAAGCTGTTGCATAAACAAATCTCTAGGCATTTTGAAGGCACCTAAACTCTCTAGATGTTTATTTTCTACCTGACAGTCTATCAACTGATAGTGGCTATTTTGGAGTAAGTAAGCAAAAGCAACTTTTGAAGCATTGCTAACCAATGAAAACATAGATTCACCAAAAAAAATACCTCCTAATGCCACTCCATATAAACCTCCTACAAGCTCATCATCCAAAAAAACCTCATACGAATGTGCATATCCAGCCTTATGAAGATTGCAGTAGGCATGGATCATTTCATCGCCTATCCAAGTTCCAGGCTGCCCAGTTCTAGTTACTTTTTGACAATGAGTTATGACATCAATAAACACAGTATTAACCGACACATCAAATTTTGATGAATTAATAGTCTTTTTTAAGCTTTTTGAAAGATGGAAAGTATTAGGTGTTATTACCATTCTTGGGTCGGGAGAATACCACAGTATTGGCTCATCTTTACCGTACCATGGAAAGATTCCTTTTGAATAAGCATGCAACAATCTATCAATAGATAAATCTCCACCTATACCAATTAATCCATTTGGTTCTTTTAACGCTAAATGTAATTCTGGAAACTGAATTTCATTGGCATCCAGCCAAAATGAAGAAGGTATTTCGCTCACTCTTTTCGACTATTAATAATATCCCTTGCCATATAGAGTGCAAGTATACTTCTAGCCTCTGTTAAATCTTTTGTATAAGTTAATTCTTCTAAGTCTAAGAGTTTTTTAGGGACAACCTCCAAAGGTTCAGGCTCGTCTCCTTCTGCTGCCTCTTCATAAAGATCTTCAGCAAGAACAATATGTGTTTCACTAGACTGATAGCCAGGCGCTAAAGTAACAGTTTTTAAAAAAGTTAATTTTTTTGCTCCATAACCAATCTCCTCTTTTAACTCTCTTTCAGCAGCCTCAACTGGAGTTTCACCTTTATCTATCTTTCCTTTGGTTAATCCTAACTCGTATCGTTCAGTTCCTCCAGAAAATTCATAAATCATTAAAACTGTCTCATCATCTAGCATCGGGATAACCAAAACAGCACCACTTCCTCTAGACATTAATCTTTCATAAACTCGAGTGACTCCATTAGAAAACTCAACATCCATCGACTCAAGATTAAAAATTCGACTCTGGGCTACGGTATGAATATTGGTAACTTTAGGCTTTTTTCTCATACTAAACATTATGCCATTGGTTATGAATAATTACCTCATTAAGAGCAAATAAATGAATAACTACTTTTTCCATAATAGAGGGAAAAAATTGTCATCTAACTCATCACTTTCGTTCAATTTATATTTTCGATAAATTGGTCCAGTTCCGCCACAATTAGTGGGATGAAATTTAGCATTATTTGGGACGCAGTGCGCAACAACTGCCCTCCGATCTCTATTTGACTTATTGACTCCTGACCCATGCCATGTCAAGCCATGATGGAATGAAACACCCCCAGCAGGGATATTGACTGGAGCAATCTGAAGAGTTTTATCATTTTGATTGACGTAATTATGCAGCTCTTTTTTATAATTGTTTGGCGCATGAAAATTCTCAGATGGTTGAGATAAGTCCCATTTGTGCGAGCCTATAGCAAATTCAAGAGTTCCATTATCTATATTAGTATCGTCTAAAGACATCCAACAAGTCACCATAGTTTGTGGAATTATCCAGTCATCGTAAGCTGCATCTTGATGATAATTTAATGGCTTTCCTTGCGGAGGCTTCCATAAAACATTGTCTTGTATCAATCTTGCTCCACTCCAACCCATTAATTTTGAAACGCACTCTCCAATAACTGGACTGCATACTAATTGCTTAATGAGTAGATCTGATTTCCATGCATTACAGATTTGTCTTGTTAGATCATCAGGGTCTCTATCCTTCTTCCAGTTCCATTCATCAGGCTCCACACCGGTTTCAAAATCACCTTTAAAAAGAAGCGCAATTCTATTTTTTAGATCATCTATATATTGCAAATCAATAAATTTATCAATAGTTAGAAATCCACTCCTATTAAAATCTTTTAATTGCTCTTCGTTTATCGAAGCTTGAATCATTCCAAGGACTCCTAGATTGACTTCTGAATTAACGATTCAACTCGTCAAAAACCATTAGGACTGAGGTGTCACTATAAGTATGTCCTTTATCCATCAGATTAATATATCGATCATAGATCTCCTGGGTAAAAGACAAATTTGTTTTATTTCCTTTTGCTTGATCTAAACAATAGCCTAAATCCTTAACCATCCATTTAATAGCAAAACCAAAATCAAACTCTCTTTGGTGCATTGTTTTGCCTCTATTGACCATTTGCCAAGATTGTGCTGCACCACCCGAGATAGCTGATAATAACTTATCCATATCTAAATTTTCAGATTCGGCAAAAAGCAACCCTTCGGATAGTCCTTGCAACAATCCAGCAATACAAATTTGATTAACCATTTTTGCGAGTTGGCCTGAACCAACATCTCCCATCAAGGTAATACTTTTTGAATATGTTTGCATGATTGCCTCACATGATTCTAAAACATCCGAATCCCCACCAGCCATAACACTTAAAACACCATTGACAGCGCCAGCCTCTCCCCCACTTACTGGAGCATCGATAAAATCTATGTTTTTAGATCTTAAAGACTCATTTAAATGCTTTGCCAGCTTAAAAGATGTAGTTGTATGATCAATAAAAATAGAGCCTTCTTTAAGATGAGGCATCATCCCACCATCAGAAAAAACAATTTCCATCATATCTTCATCTCGACCAGTACATGTAATTACTACATCAGCATCTTTAACGGCATCTTCAATGCTTGTTGCAACCCTACCTTGATACTCATCTCCCCACTTAGTTGATTTTTCTGAGGATCGATTAAAAACCCTGACTTTAAAAAGCCCAGAATTTGATAAATGCCCCGCCATAGGATAGCCCATAGTTCCTAGGCCAATAAAAGTTACATTTTTTTTGCTACTCATGCTAATACCCTAATTAGTTATATAATTATTTGGAATTATACGACAATGTCTTCTATACTAAATTGCCAGTTAAATCAAATATCTTAAAAAATATTCTTTATATACTCAATTAATTATGCCTTCTCCTAACTACTGGAAACAATCAAAAGAATTCTTATCGAATGCTGACCCTAAACTTGCAAAATTAATTTCAAACCACCCAGAATATAGTATTTCTTCAAGAGGCGATGCACTTGAATCACTGCTTCGCTCTATTATTGGTCAACAAATCTCTGTGCAGGCAGCTGCCAGCGTTTGGGGGAAATTTGAAAAAAAAATTGAGATAATTGAACCTAAAAATGTTCTTGTATTGAGCCTCGAAGAACTTAAATCATGTGGGTTATCAAAACAA